>NZ_JBEXQX010000010.1:0-364564 GCF_040612795.1 Streptomyces sp. NPDC006335 | reverse complement strand
GAGGGGCAGACCTCCAGCATGTGCGCCCCGAGCACGCGCGGGGTGCCGGGGCCCAGGTGGTAGGTGTAGTCCTCCATGAAGCTGGTCCCGCCGGGCAGTCCGGCGCCCATGACCTTCATGGTGCGCAGGAGGGCGGAGGTCTTCCAGTCGCCCTCGCCGCCGAAGCCGTAGCCGTCGGCCATCAGGCGCTGGACGGCCAGGCCGGGGAGCTGGCGCAGGCCGCCGAGGTCCTCGAAGTTGGTGGTGAAGGCGGTGAAGCCGCCCTCGGTGAGGAAGGTGCGCAGGCCCAGTTCCTGGCGGGCGGCGTAGAGCAGGGAGTCGTGGCGGATGCCGCCGGGGCGCAGCGCGGGGACGACGTCGTAGGACTCGACGTACTCCTCGGCGAGTTCGGCGGCCGCCTTGTCCTCGACCGCGTCGACGACGGCGACCAGGTCGTTGACCCCGTAGGTGTTCACCGAGAACCCGAACCGCAACTGCGCCTCGACCTTGTCGCCCTCGGTGACGGCGACGTCGCGCATGTTGTCGCCGAAGCGGGCCAGCCGCAGCGTGCGCGAGGCGTGCCTGCCCAGGGCGGCGCGGGCCCAGGCGGCGATGCGCCGGACGACTCTCGGGTCGGTGGCGTGCCCGGCGACGATCTTGCGGTCGACGCCCACCCGGGACTCGATGTGCCCGAACTCGCGGTCGCCGTGCGCGGCCTGGTTGAGGTTCATGAAGTCCATGTCGATGCTCGGCCAGGGCAGCGACAGGTTGTACTGGGTGTGCAGGTGCAGCAGGGGCACATCGAGGGCGCTGAGTCCGGCGATCCACATCTTGGCCGGCGAGAAGGTGTGCATCCACACGATCACACCGACACACGTGTCGGAGGCGCCGGCCTCCAGGCACATCCGGCGGATCGACTCGGCGTCGGTGAGGACCGGCTTCCACACGATCCGGGCGGGGATCTTGCCGGGGCCGCCGAGGATCTCGGCGATGTTCCTGGACTGCTGGGCGACCTGGCGCAGGACGTCGTCGCCGTACAGGCCCTGGCTGCCGGTGAGGAACCAGATCTCCCGGTCGGGGTGGGTGGTCGTGTCGGTTTCCATGAGGGTTCCTTTCAGGAGGTCAGGCGGAGGCTTCGGCGCGCAGGCGGCGCAGGCGGCGCATGACGTCGTTGGTGCCGCGGCCGAAGTAGTCGTGCAGCACCCGGTACTCCGCGTACAGGCGCTCGTAGGCCGCGGCCCGCTGGGGGTCCGGCTGGTAGAGGCCGCGCTGGACCCGGCCCATGGCGTGGGCGGCGGCCCGGATGTCGGAGTACGCCCCGGCGGCGACCGCCGCGTGCATGGCGGCGCCCAGTGCCGGGCCCTGGGTGGAGCCGATGACGCCCAGCGGGCGGCGGGTGACGTCGGCGTAGATCTGCATGAGCAGGGCGTTCTTCGTCAGGCCGCCCGCGACGATGAGCTCACGCACCGGTACGGCGGCGGACTCGAAGGCGTCGATGATGGTGCGGGTGCCGAAGGCGGTGGCCTCCAGCAGGGCGCGGTAGACGTCCTCGGGGCGGGTGGACAGCGTCTGGCCGATCACCAGGCCGCTGAGGTCGTGGTCGACCAGTACCGAGCGGTTGCCGCTGTGCCAGTCCAGGGCCACCAGTCCGTGCTCGCCGACCTGCTGCCGGGCGGCCAGTTCGGTCAGGTACTCGTGCGCGGTCTGCCCGGCCGCCGCGGCCTTCTCGGCGTAGTCGGCGGGCATCCCGGTCCGTACGAACCAGCCGAAGATGTCGCCGACGCCGCTCTGTCCGGCCTCGTAGCCCCACAGGCCCGGCAGGATGCCGCCGTCGACGACCCCGCACATGCCGGGCACGGTGCCGAGCCGGTCGGAGCTCATCACATGGCAGGTCGAGGTGCCCATGATGGCGACCATCTGACCGGGCTCGACGGCCGCCGCCGCGGGGGCGGTGACATGCGCGTCGACGTTGCCGACGCAGACCGTGATGCCCTCGGGCAGGCCTGTCCAGGCGGCGGCTTCGGCGGTCAACGTCCCGGCCGCGTCGCCGAGTTGCCCGATGGGCTGGTCCAGCTTGTCGGTGACGAATCCGGCGAAGTCGGGGTGCAGGGCGCCCAGATAGGCGGATGACGGGTAGCCGCCGTCCTGGTACTGACCCTTGTAGCCGGCGGTGCAGGCGTTGCGGACGTACGTCCCGCTCAGCCGCCACACGATCCAGTCGGCCGCCTCCACCCACCGCTCCATGCGGCCGTACACCTCCGGGTCCTCTTCCAGGACCTGAAGTGCCTTGGCGAACTCCCACTCCGAGGAGATCTTCCCGCCGTAGCGCGGCAGCCACGGCTCCTTCCGTTCCTCCGCCAACGCGTTGATCCGGTCGGCCTGCGCCTGGGCGGCGTGGTGGCGCCACAGCTTGACGTAGGCGTGCGGGCGACCGGCCAGAGCGGGCAGCTCGCACAGGGGCGTGCCGTCGGCCAGCGTCGGGACCATCGTGCAGGCGGTGAAGTCGGTGCCGATGCCGATGACCTGCTCGGGCGCCACCCCGGCGCGGGCGAGCGCTTCGGGTACGGCGGTGCGCAGGACGTCGATGTAGTCGGAGGGCACCTGGAGGGCCCAGTCCGGGGGGAGGCGGGTGCCGTCCGGGAGTTCGCGGTCCAGGACCGCGTGCGGGTAGACGTGCTCCGCCGACGCGAGCTCCTCGCCGTCACGGACGCGGACGACGACGGCTCGTCCGGACAGGGTTCCGAAGTCGACGCCCACGACACAGGGCTCCTCGGGCATGGCGGCCCACCACCTCTCTTGTTCGGTACTGCGATCACTGTTCGGGATCTTGAGCAGAAGATCGGGGCCCGGCCTTGGCCGGGCCCCCGGGTGGGTCAGTTGACCCGGACGACCTGCCACAGTTCGTCATCGGCGCCGTTGTCGGCCGACTGCACGATCAGCGCGCCGTTGGCGGTGGAGGCCGAGGCGACGTCCGCCACCAGGCCGCTGCCGGAGTTGACGAGCTTGTAGTAGCCGCCGCCCGCGTCCGTGAGCGTCCACTTCTGGGAGCTCGCGGTGGAGGACGCGTTCTGGACGACGGCCGCGCCGGCCGAGGTCGAGCCGTTGC
This sequence comes from Streptomyces sp. NPDC006335, assembly GCF_040612795.1. NCBI lineage: Bacteria > Bacillati > Actinomycetota > Actinomycetes > Kitasatosporales > Streptomycetaceae > Streptomyces > Streptomyces sp. NPDC006335. The sequence continues at coordinate 361,479 of NZ_JBEXQX010000010.1, read as the reverse complement.
TGTCGAGGAACAGACCGCTGTTGACGTTCTTCACGGTCCACGCCCCGCCGCTCTGCGACTGGAAGGTCCACAGCTGGCAGTTGTTGGCGGTGTTCACCCACTGGCCCGCCTGCTTGCCCGTCGCGGTGGAGGCTCCGGGGATCTCCAGGAACTTGCCGCTGTTCTTGTTGACCAGGCGGTACTGGCCGGTGGACAGCGTCGGCAGAGCGGTCTGGGTGAGGTTCCAGCGCTGGCAGGCGCAGCCGGTGTCGGCCCACTGCCCGGCGGCGGTGCCGACGGTGGTGGAGGCGCTGGGGATCTCCAGGTACTTGCCGCTGATCCGGTTGGTGGCGGTGAAGCCGCCCGCCGGGTTCGGGGCGATCGCCCACTCGTGGTCGAGGGTGCCGTTGTCGTCCCACTGGACGACCTTGGCGCCGTTGGCGGTGGACTGGTTCGTCACGCCGAGGACCTTGTTGCTGGCCACGTTGAAGATCTTGAAGTAGCCGGAGGTCTGCTGGACGAACTTCCACTGCTGGTCGGTGGCGTTGTCGGCGTTCTGCTGGGTGGCGCCCACGCCGTTGGTGGTGGAGCCGCCCGCGATGGTCAGCATCAGGTGGCTGTTGGCGTTGGACATCGTGTAGGTGGCGCCGTCCGAGATGCCGCCGCCCAGGTCGATCGTGCCGTAGGTGATCGGGTTGAGGCCGGTGCTGGTGAGGTGGCCGCCGCTGAGGACCATCAGGCTGTGGCCGTCGGCCAGCGGGAGCAGGCCGCGGCTGTAGCCGCCCGGCACGGTGGAGGCGATGCGCGTCCAGGTGTTCGCGGCGCCGTTCTGCGTGTTGAGGAACAGGTCGTCGCTGCTGTTGGCGCTCACCACCAGGGTGCCGTTGGCGCCGCCGGTGGGCAGCCAGGTGATGTACGGGGAGCTCTTGGGCTGGGTGCCGTCGGTCGCCTTGAGCGGGATGGCGGTGGCGGAGCCGAACGCCTCCGGGTTGGAGGAGATCTTGTAGTAGACGGCGAAGCCGCCCTCCGGGGCGCCCCAGAACTCGTACGTCATCACGTAGTTGCCGTTGGGCAGCTTGGCGATCACGGGCATGCCCGGACGGTCGCCGTACGTCGAGGTGGCGACGTCGTTCACCACGGAGCCCCAGGTCAGACCGTCCGTGGAGACCTGGTGGACGATCTTCTGGCCGTAGTTCGGGTCACGCTGGTCGGAGTAGTACACGATCAGCTTCGAGCCGGACACCATCAGGAACGGCTCCCACACCGGGGTCTTGCCGTTGGTGGGGTCGGCCTCGCCACCCTGCGCGATGGTGCTGACGAACGACCACGTGACGCCGTGGTCGGTGCTCGCGTACAGGTCCAGCTCGGTCGTGGAGAGGTCGTTCGGGATGGAGTTGCCGGCGGCGAGGATCGTGCCCGCCGGGAAGTTGCCGATCTGCGTGGGCAGTTCGTACAGGAACGGCTGGTAGCGGTTGCCGAAGCCGTTGTGGGTGTCGCTGATGCTGGAGATCTGCGTCCAGCTGCTGCCGTTGTCGGTGCTGCGGTAGATCGGGAAGACGGGGGTGCCCGAGCTGTACTGCTCGAAGGTGGCGAGCAGGGTGCCGTTGGACGATCCGCTGTTCTGCAGGCGGATGGCGCGCGGGTAGAGCGAGCCCGGCGACGGAGCGCCCGACGGCGGGGTGTACATCGTCTGCGAGGCACGGGAGATCGCGTGCGCCTGGCCCGAGGCGGGCAGGACGAGGGCGACGACGGCTGCGAGCAGGGCCAGCAGCACGGTGATCGCCTGGGGGCGGGGTACGGCGCGCAGTCTGGCGCTTTCCCTGATGGTGGACATGGGCGGCTCCCAAGGGATGTCCGGGAAGAGGGGATGGTGCGGGGCCCGCCGCTCCCGGGAGATCGGGGGGAGACGGGGACGGCGGGTGTCGGAGGGGGAGTGGTCAGCCGGCGCGGCGCAGCCGGACGACGTTCCAGGAGACGGGCGGCAGGCTCGCGGTGAGCCGTCCGTCGGTGACGCTGCCGGTGTCCGCGGTGTACGGGCGGACCCGGTCGGGGTCGTCCTGGGTGTTGACGGCGCGGATGTCGGGGTCGCTCAGCACCGCGTGCTCGACCGGGACGTAGCCGGGGAACGCCCGCAGGTCCAGGGCGAGTGCGACGTTGTCGCTCTGGTGCCGGTTGACGGCGAAGACGGTGAGCTCGTCGCCGTCGTGGGTGGCCACGGCGTCCACGACGGAGACCTCGCCGAAACGTTTCGTCTCATACGTCGGCGCGACCGGCTCCACCCGCAGGACCGTGCCGCGGGCGTGCCGGGCGGCCTGGGCGAAGGGGTGGAAGGTGGTCTGCCGCCAGCTCGGGCCGCCGGGCTCGCTGCGGATGGGGGCGATGACGTTGACGAGCTGGGCGAGACAGGCGGCGGTGACCCGGTCGCTGTTGCGCAGCAGGCTGATCAGCAGCCCGCCGACCACCACGGCGTCGGCGACGTTGTACTCGTCCTCGATCACCCGGGGCGCCACGGCCCAGTCGGTCGGCTTGTCCCGCGCCTCGAAACGGGTGTTGTACCAGACGTTCCACTCGTCGAAGGAGAGGTTGATCCGCTTCTTCCGGCCCAGCTTCGCCCGGATGTGGTCGGCGGTGGCGACCACCGACTCGACGAAGTGGTCCATGTCGACGCCGGAGGCAAGGAAGCTGCCCAGGTCGCCGTCGAGCTCCTCGTAGTAGGCGTGGCAGGAGATGTAGTCGACCTGGTCGTACGCCTCCTCCAGGACGGTGGCCTCCCAGGCGCCGAAGGTCGGCATCGAGGAGCTGGAGCTGCCGCACGCGACCAGTTCGAGGCCGGGGTCGATCATGCGCATGGCCCGGGCGGTCTCGGCGGCGATACGGCCGTACTCCTGGGCCGTCTTGTGGCCGGTCTGCCAGGGGCCGTCCATCTCGTTGCCCAGGCACCACATGCGGATGCCGAACGGGTCGTGCGCGCCGTTCTTGATGCGCTGGTCCGACCAGGCGGTCCCACCCGGGTGGTTGCAGTACTCCAGCAGGTCGAGGGCCTCCGCCACGCCCCGGGTGCCGAGGTTGACGGCCATCATCGACTCGACGCCGGCCTTCTCGGCCCAGCGCTGGAACTCGTGCAGGCCAAACGCGTTGGTCTCGGTGCTGTGCCAGGCCAGGTCCAGGCGGGCGGGCCGGTCGGCGACCGGGCCGACGCTGTCCTCCCAGCGGAAGCCGGAGACGAAGTTGCCGCCGGGATAGCGCACGGCGGTCACCCCCAGCTCGCGCACCAGGTCCAGGACGTCACGGCGCAGGCCGTCCTCGTCGGCGTACTGGTGGCCGGGCTCGTAGATGCCGGTGTAGACGCAGCGGCCCATGTGCTCGACGAACGAGCCGAAGGTCCGGGGGCTCACGTCGGCGACGCGGAAGGCGGGGTCGACGGTCAGGGAGGCGTGCAGCATGGAGGTCGCTCCGGAAGGTGCGCGAAGGGGGAGGAGGCTGGGCGAGGGGGCTGGGCCTACTTGAGGCTTCCGACGGTCAACCCGCCGCGCCAGTACCGCTGGAGGAGGAGGAAGGCGACGATCAGCGGGATGATCGCCACGAGGGAACCCGCGATGACGAGGGTGAACAGCGTGTTCGCGCCGGACTGGACCAGCGCTCCCTGGTACCAGGACTGAAGGCCGACGGTCAGCGGGAACAGCTTGTCGTTGTTCAGCATCACCAGCGGCAGGAAGAAGTTGTTCCAGGTGCCGACCATCGAGAACAGCAACACCGTCACCAGCGCGGGCTTCAGCGTCGGCAGGGCGACGGACCACAGCACCCGCAGCTCACCGGCGCCGTCGACGCGGGCCGCCTCCAGCAGTTCGTCCGGCAGCGACTCCTGCACGTACACCCGGACCAGGTAGACGCCGAACGGGTTGAGCAGCGAGGGCAGGATGACCGCCCACATGGTGTTGGTCAGCGCCACCTTGCTCAGCAGCAGGTAGGTGGGGATGGCCAGCGCGGTCGCCGGGACCATGATGGCGCCGAGCAGGCTGGAGAAGAGCAGGTTGCGGCCGGGGAAGCGGTACTTGGCGAAGGCGTACCCGGCGAGGGTCGCCACGGCCGTCGCGCCGACCCCGCTGACGCCGGCGTAGACGGCGGTGTTGCCCATCCAGCGCAGGTACTCGCCGTCGTTGTAGGTGAACAGCTGCTGGAGGTTGGTGAAGAAGGCGCCCGGCGAGTGGAACCACAGGGCCGCGGTGGAGAACAGGGCGTCGTTGTCCTTGGTGGCGGCGACCACCAGCCACCAGAACGGCAGCAGGAAGTACAGGATCATCGCCACCATCACCGCGTTGACGGTGACGCGTCCTTTGGCGGAGGACGTACGGCGGGGCGCCGGGACGGCGACGACGGGGGCGGGGGCGGCGGCGGTGGTCACTTCAGTCCGCTCCTTTTGCGCGTGGCGAACAGGAAGAGGTAGGAGCCGATGAAGACCACCGCTCCCAGGGAGAAGGAGATGGCGGCGGAGTAGTTGAACTCCGAGTACTGGAAGGCCAGGTTGTAGGCGTAGAGGTTGGGCGTGTAGTCCGGGGTGATCACGGAGGACGCCGTCGGCTCCAGCACCCGCGGCTCGGTGAAGAACTGCAGGGTGCCGATGATGGTGAACATCAGCGTGAGCACCATGGCCGAGGAGATCATCGGGATCTTGATGCGCAGGGCCGTCTGGATCTGGCCCGCGCCGTCGAGCTTGGCCGCCTCGTAGACCTCGCGGGGCAGGCCCTGGAGGGCGGCGTACAGGACGATCATGTTGTAGCCGGTCCACTGCCAGGTCACGATGTTGCCGAGCGAGGTCAGCATCAGGCTGTGGCCGAGCAGGTCCACCTTCCCGGCGCCCAGGGCGTGGCTGAGGGAGTTCACCGGGCCGAAGGTGGGGCTGTACAGGAAGCCCCACATCAGGGCGCCGATCACCGCGGGGACGGCGTACGGCATGAACAGGGTCATCCGGAAGACCTTGGCGAGTTTGCCGGTGACCTCGTCGATGATGAGGGCGCCGAGCAGCGCGAGCCCCAGCATGACCGGGACCTGCACCAGGCCGAAGACCACCACACGGCGCACACCGGACAGGAAGTGCGGGTCGGTGAAGGTCTGCTGGTAGTTCGCGAACCAGCTGAAGTGGTCACCGCCGACCAGGGTGGAGGTCCTCAGGCTCAGCCAGAAGGCGTACGCCAGCGGAGCCACCAGGAAGGCCGCGAAGAGCAGGCCGAACGGGGTGATCAGCAGCAGGCCCATGGCCTGGTGGCGGGTGTGGGCGGACTGCCGTCCGGTCCGGCGGCGGCCCGTACCGGTGGCCGGGGCGCCGAGTCCCTTCGCGGGAACGGTGCCCGGGCTCACGGCCGGCGCGGGTCCCTGCTGTCGGAGCAGGCTCATCACATCTCCTTGCGCGTCTTGCGGAGCCCCCGCCGGCGGGCGGTGCGACGCGCGGCCGCCGGCGGGGGCAGTGGGGGAGTCGGGGACTCGGGTCGGTTACTCGCTGACCTTGAATCCCTGCTTGCTCGCGTAGGAGGTCACCTGGTCCTGGATCTTGTCGTTGACGGACGACCAGTCGCTCTGGCCCTGGAGGGCCTTGCCCACCTCACCGGTGTCGGTGTTGTAGGCGAAGTCCTGGAACGGGCTCCAGTCGAAGGTCCCGATGCCGTTCGCGGCGGGCACGAACACCTTGTTGATCTGCTGGCCGCCGAAGAAGTCGTACTTCTTGTCCTGGAAGTACGCCCCGTTGAGGATCGGGTTGACCAGCGGGAACAGGTAGGCCTGGTCGATGCCGATCTTCCAGGCCGCCTGGGAGGTGCCGAAGAGCTCCCGGGCGACCTCGGTGGCCTCCTTGGGGTGCTTGGTCTGCGAGGTCACCGAGAAGCTGGAACCGCCCCAGTCGCCCTGGGCGTTGTCGCCCGCCGTCCACTGCGGCAGCGGGGCGACCCGCCACTTGCCCGCGGTCTTCTTGGCGACGCTGGAGAGGTAGCCCGGGCCCCAGCCGGCCGCGATGTAGGTGGCGTACTTGCCGCTGCTGAGGCCGTTGTAGAAGTCCGTGGTGGCGTACGACTGGGTGTCGACCAGCTTGTTCTTGACCAGGTCGCCCCAGTACTCGTACACCTTCTTGGCGTTGTCGTCGTTGAGCTTGACCCCGATGTCGGGCAGCTTGCTCGCCGAGTAGGTGTAGGGGCGCGAGCCGGCCTGCCACGTCAGGCCCTGGCGCCAGCCGGCCGCGGTCTCGTCGCTGCCGAAGTCGGTCATGTACGCGTTGGGGTCCGCCTTGTGCAGCTTGGCGGCCTCCTCCTTGTACTCCGCCCAGGTCGTCGGGACCTTGAGGTTGTACTTCTTGAAGAGGTCGGCGCGGTACATCATCGCCATCGGGCCGCCGTCGACCGGGATCGCGTAGACGTGCTCGCCGTCGGAGGCCTGCTTCCAGGCCCAGTCGACGTAGTTGCCCTTGTCGTCGTTGGCGCCGTACTTGCCCATGTCGAGCAGGCCCTTGGTGAGCTGGATGGTGGGCAGCTCCTGGAACTCCAGCATGACGACGTCGGGGGCGCCCTGGCCCGCCTTGAGCGCGGTCTTCAGCTTGGTGTACTCGTCCTGGCCGACGCCCGCCTGCACCCAGTCGACCTGGACGTCCTTGTGGGTCTTGTTGAACTCGGCCACGACCTGCTTGAACTGCGGGTACCAGGCCCACACCTTGATGTGCACCGGGCCGCTGCCCGTGGTGCCGCTGCCGCTGCCGCCGCCCGACCCGCAGGCCGCGAGGAGCACGCCGGCGAGCGCGGCGGAGGTCGCCGCGACGGCGGTGCGCCGGAGGGAACGGGGCGTGGGCCTTCTGGTGGAGGACATGAGCAATCTCCTGGATGTGGTGCCCGAGGGCAGGGGCGAGGGAGGCAAGGCGGAGGTACGCCGGACACGCGGGGGTCCGGCGGGAGTGGGGCCGAGGCATGCGGCACCGCGGCTCGGGTGCGGAGAGGACGTCAACCGGCGCGGGAGGGTGGGCGCTTGTGACGTCGGTGAAGGTGAGCGGCAGCTCGGTGATCAGCGCACGGGCGCCGTCAGACCACCATGAGTAAAGAGTGAAGCCCTGTCAGGGCCGGTGCGGCTCCCGGTCCCTGAGTGGTGGCTGTTCCCACTGCGGCTCCTACGGTTCGGTCCGCGACGCGGTGACGTCACGGTCCCTGGGTTCCCGACCCGGCTGGATCAGGCCCCCTTCTGCTACGCTTTGCAGCGCTGCAAAAGTGTTAACCGAGAACTTGCCGCGCTGCAAGAGGTAACCCGTAGGAAACTTTCAGCGCTGAAAACGACATCCGGGACGAAGGTGTGCATATGGCAAATGGCGTCACACTCCGCGACGTCGCGGCGCTCGCCGGCGTCTCCAGCCGGACCGTCTCCAACGTCGTCAACGGCTACGCACCGGTCTCCGAGGCCATGCGAGCCCGGGTGCAGAAGGCCGTCGACGAGCTCGGCTACCAGCCCAACGTCCTGGCCCGCAACCTCGCCTCAGGCCGCTCGGGCCAGATCGCGGTCGTGGTGCCGTACCTGGACACGCCCTACTTCGCCGAACTGTCCCAGGGCATCATCCGCGCGGCCCGGGTGCGGGGTTACAACGTCCTGATCGACCAGACCGACGGCGACGCGGAGCACGAGAAGCTGTTCCTCAGCCGCGGCTCCCAGCAACTGCTGTTCGACGGCGTCATCTTCAGCCCGCTGGGGCTGGCCCAGTCCGACCTCGGCGAGCGCGACGCGAACCTCCCGCTGGTCGTGCTCGGCGAGCGGGTGAGCGACGGCGGCTTCGACCACATCGGCATCGACGACGTCACCGCCTCCCGGGAGGCCACGGAGCATCTGCTCGGCCTCGGCAGGCGCCGCGTCGCCGCGATCGGCGACCAGCCCTACCGCACCGGCGAGGCGGCCCAACTGCGCACCCAGGGCTACCGGTTGGCGCACGAGCGGGCCGGCGTACCGGTGCACGAGGAACTCGTCATCTCCACCCCGCGCTTCAACCGCTCCGACGGCGCGAGCGCCATGGCCCACCTGCTCGACCTGGAGGAGCCGCCCGACGCGGTCTTCTGCTACAGCGACCTGGTGGCCCTGGGCGCCCTGCACACACTGGCCGCCCGCGGACTGCGCGTCCCCGAGGACGTCGCCGTCGTCGGCTACGACGACATCGAGGACGCCCGCTACTCGAACCCGCCCGTCACGACGATCTCGCCGGACAAGAAGATGATCGCCGAGACGGCGGTGGCGCGACTCCTCAAGCGGATCGGCAGCTCGACGCCGGTCCCCGGGATGGAGATCCGGGCCCCGCACCGGCTCATCACACGGGCCAGCACCATGGGGCGGCAGGCGCCGGACGCACCCGGTGACAAGTGAGCGTCCGGGCCGCCGCTCCTGGCCGTCGCGTCCCTCCTGTGCCCTAGGACACGTACCCCTTTTGCACTAATTGGGGAACGCGAAGGGTTCCGGAGCCCTCCTTCTGTGTGAAGGAAACCGCACAGGTAGGAAATCGGGGATCAACCGGTATGGGTCTGACCAGCGAGACGACCGTATATGTGATGGCGGCCCTCGCCGCCGTGTGTGTGGCACTCCTGGTCTGGTGGTGGCCACGGTTCGCCCGGCAGGGACTGCTTCAGGTGCTCGGCCGCCTGGTGGCCCTCGGGACGACCCAGGTGGTGATCATCGCCGCGTTCGCGTGCTGGCTGAACTCGTCGTACCAGTTCTTCGGTTCGTGGGGCGAACTCTTCGGCCGCGTGGAGACGGCCCCCGTCGGGGTGACACAGGCGGGTGACCTCGGCGGCACCGGCACGGTCAACGGCGTCGCCGTGAAGGGCGCGTTGGTCCAGCCCGCCACCGACGAGCAGCTCAAGCGGGTCAGCGGACTGCCCACCGGCCCCGCCGCGGTCGACGGGCGCGTGGAGTCCGTGAAGGTCATCGGCCGCCGCACGGGAGTCGTCGACCCGGCGTTCGTCTACCTGCCGCCGCAGTACTTCCAGAAGGCGTACCAGCGTCAGCGCTTCCCGGTGATCGTGGCGCTCAGCGGCTACCCGGGCAGCATCTTCAACCTCGCGCAGCACCTGCGGGTGTCACAGACGGCCGGGGCCCTGCAGAAGAGCGGCCAGATGCAGCCGACCATCATGGTGATGATCCGGCCGACGATCGCCCCGCCGCGCGACACCGAGTGCGTGGACGTACCGGGCGGCCCGCAGACCGAGACCTTCCTGGCCAAGGACCTCCCCGACGCCCTCAAGTCCGCCTACCGGGTCGGCCACGACGCCAGCGCGTGGGGGGTCATGGGCTACTCCTCCGGCGGCAGCTGTGCCCTGCAACTGACGATGCGTGATCCGCACGTGTACACGACGGCCGCCGCCCTGTCGCCGGACTACCGGGTCAAGGACGACCCGACGACCGGCAATCTCTTCGGCAACGGCCCGGACCGCGTCGAGCGGATGAACGGCCACGACCTGATGTGGCGGCTCAAGCACCTGCCCGCCCCGCAGGTCTCCGTCCTGGTGGCCGAGAGCAAGCACGGTGAGCGCGGCTACCCGCAGACGCAGGCCTTCATCAAGGCCGTCAAGCCGCCCATGCGGGTCGTGTCGATCCTGCCCGAGCACGGCAGCCACAACTTCCCGACCTGGGTGCAGGAGATGCCTCCCGCCCTGAAGTGGATGAACCAGCAGCTCACGTTCCCCCAGGACGTCGTGCCGCGCCACCACAAGAAGGGGACGGTGGTCGCCGACCCGCCCAAGCCCGGTCGCGACCCCCTGCGCGCCGACGGCCCGGAGCCGACGCCGACGGCCCGGACACGCAGGTGAGGGCGGCCGCCGCCGGTCCGTCAGCCTCTGAAAGGAAACTTACTCGCCAGAAGCACAAAAACTATGGCAAAGCGGTCTGGGGCAAGGGCGGTTGACCGTGTCATCGTGCGGACCATGACGACACAGCACCACCTCGGTGACCTGGACGACCGTTCCCGCCTGGACCTGAGCCCGATGGCCAACAAGGTGCCCGAAGTGACGGTCTGCTTCTGGATCATCAAGGTGCTGACCACCGGCATGGGGGAGACGGCGTCCGACCTCCTGGCCCGGGTGCTCGGCCCGGTACCGGCGGTCGCCGCCGGCGGTGTCGCCCTGGTGGCCTCCCTGGCCGTCCAGTTGACCGTCCGTCGGCACATCGCCTGGGTCTACTGGACCGCCGTCGTCATGGTCAGCGTCTTCGGCACGATGGCGGCCGACGTCCTCCACGTCGGCCTCGGCGTCCCCTACGCGGTCTCCGCCCCCGCCTTCCTCGCCGTCCTGGCCGCCGTCTTCGTCCTCTGGTACGCGAGCGAGCGCACGCTGTCCATCCACAGCATCCGCACCCGCCGGCGCGAGGTGTTCTACTGGGCGGCCGTGCTCGCCACGTTCGCCCTCGGCACCGCGGCGGGCGACCTCACGGCGACCGCCGGACTCGGCTACGTGGGCTCGGTCCTGCTCTTCGCGGCCGCGATCTGCGTGCCCGCACTGGCCCACCGCTTCAGCGGCCTGAACGCGGTGACCGCCTTCTGGGCCGCGTACGTCATCACCCGCCCCCTCGGCGCCTCGCTCGCCGACTGGATGGCGGTGAACCACTCCCGCGGCGGCCTCGCCCTCGGCCTGGAGCCGGTCACCCTGGCCTGGACCCTCGCCATCCTGGGGTTCGTCGCGTACCTGGCGGCATCACAGCGCGGGAGGCGGGGGCCCGCGACCGCCTGACCGGCGCGGTGCGGTGAGGCCTGACTTCGGCGGTCTGGGAGTACGGGGCGTCAGCGCAAGCTCCATGCGATGCGCCGGCACCGCCGACGAGCCAAGCCGGTCCGCCGAGCGAGGCCTCCACCCAGCGACGGTCGAGGGGGGCGTCCTCGGTGGGCGCCGGGTCGTGCGCGAGCGCTCCGACCACTCGACCTCGGCGCGGAAGAGTCCAGCAGCCGCTTGCGGACGTACGCGGAGAGGGCTTCAGGGGGCCGCCGTACGACACCGGAGCGATGCGTGGCCCTCGGAGAGATCGCGCGGCGCTGCCCCCGCGGAACCGCGGTCCGTGCCAGAAGTTGAGGAATCTGTGGAGATTCCAAGAATGATGGGCGGCCAGTGGGGCGCGGTCGCGCTCGACTCGCTGTGGCTGTAGGGGAGTTGTGCTTTCCCGCGGGGAACGGCGACACCGGGCCTTTGCCCGTCCTTTAGTCTGGTGGCGCGCCGGCACCATGGCGGGGACTTCTGTTCCGCTCTCCATGCGTCCCGTGTCGCCTCGCACGTATCGAAGAAGGGGGCCGCCTCATGGCGGATGAATTCAAGGTCGACCTGAGCCAATTGAACTCTTTTGGCCGGGTGTTGAAGCAGTCCGTCACCGATCTGGAGGAAGCACGCACAGCGCTCTCCGCTGTCAGTGCGGAACAGATCGGAACCCCGCGGCTGGACGAGGCGTGCGAGACCTTCCAGAACAGATGGAAGTACGGGACGGGACAGCTGAAAGACATGATCAAAGCGGTGGACGAGGGCGTCGAAAAGACCGCGCTGAGCTATAAGCAGTTCGAGGAGAACCTCTCGAAGGCCCTCAAGAAGATGGAAGAGACCAACGCCGCGAATACCGGGGGGAAGTAGCCGGTGGCAGCCAACCCGTACCCGAGCCTCGGCTGGAACCCGGTCCCGGGAATTCCCGAGCAGGTCAGCTCCCTCTACCGCAAGGTGAAGTCCGCGGCGGACACGCTCGACAACTGCCACCGGCAGATCGAGTACCTGCTCGGGGCGAGCTCCAGCTGGCAGGGAGACGCGGCGAGCGCGTTCCGGGACACCCTGGACGGCGATCTGAAGACCGCCATGATGAACGCCGGGAACTCGCTCGGCAAAGCCGCCGCGGCGCTGGGCAAATGGGAAGGCGAACTGACCTCCCACCGCGACCTGGCGAAGAAGTACGACGACGCCGCGCGCGAGAACAAGGCGGACGCCGACAAGGCCCGCAGCCGCTACGACCAGGCCAAGGGGAACCCGGACCTCAAGCTCGGCGGCAAGGAATACCCCAGCCAGGCGGAGGCCGACGCCGCGACGGAGCGTCTGCGCGCCGCCGAGCGCGAACTGAACGAGGCCACCACCCACCTCAACAACGCCAACACCGCCTACAACGACGTCATCGCGAAGGCGAAGGAGCTGGAGGGCACCCACACCGACGCCGCCGAGATCGTCGCCCGCAGCCTCGACGAGGCCGACGACCAGCTCGCCCCCAAGGAGCCGGGCTGGTTCGACAAGGCCCTCAGCGCCATCGGCGAGGGCCTCAAGGCGGTCGGCGAGTTCCTGGTGGAGCACGCCGGCACCATCGGAGCCATCGCGGGGCTCCTGGCCCTGCTCCCTACGCCGCTGGCGCCGGTGTTCGCGGGGATCGCGGTCGTGGCGAGCGGGGTGTCCATGGCGAAGAACCTCGCCAGCGAGGACTTCAGAGACGCGCTCACGGGCAAGTACGGCTTCAAAGAGGGCGCGTTCGCCGCCGCCGCGTTGGTCGGTGACACTCTCGGCATGGTGCCCGGCGTCGGTGCCCTCGCCAAGGCCGGCAGCGAGGTGGGTCTCGCGGCGGCCGTTGCCCGCGAAGGAGGCGAGGCCCTGTCGCTGGGCTCGAAGCTGGGCACGTTCGGCAAGGAAATCGTGCCCGCCTTCAGCTACAAGGCTCTCGACGTGGCGACCTCGCCCGGCACCGGAGCGCTCCAGTACGGCATCAACGGCGTCAACGTGGCGGCGAACATGGCGTCGTCCCTGGAAAGCCTGGGCGTGTTTCCGAAGAACGGCCCCGGACATGACGCGTCCGAGATCACGAAGGGCGCGGCTGCCGCGACCGGTCTGAAGGGCGCAAGGGTCGACATCGCCACGGGCATCGGCGAACTGATGGGGGCCATCCGGCTGTGAACGCGTTCCTTGACACGGTGGAGGCCCAGCCGAAGCCGGAATTCTGGTACGGACTGCCCCATGGCTACCTCCAGCTGGACCTCCATCCCTCACCTGAGGGCATCCAGGAGGTGGCCCGGCAGATCGACGCCCTCCCCGATGACCTCCGTGACCGCGCCGACCAGGTGTTCCGGCTGTACGCCGGCGTCCTGACGATGCTGCGGAGCCAGGAGGTCATGGGGTGCGCGCTCGGCATGCACCCGGACGAGCACGGCGGGGCCAACCTGTCCGTCCTCACGGTCTCCACCGTCCCCACGTCGGGAGCGCACCCTGAAGCCGTGCTTCTCCAGATGCTGGGGGACGGGACCGGCCCTGGCGACGGCATCGTGCCCGTGGAACTGCCCGTGGGCACCGCGTACGTGCTGGAGACGGAGCGGACCACGCCCGCGCCGACCGCTCCCCCCGAGGGTCAGGACGAGCCCGCGCAGGAGACCGTCTGGCAGGGCACGGTGGCGATCCCGGTTCCTCGCACCTCGTCGATCATCACCGTGCAGCTCGTCACGCCGGCGGTGGAGCTCGCCGACGACTACCGCGGCGTGCTGCTCGGCGTCGCGCGTACGGTGACGTTCGACGACCCGGCGGCGCCGGGCCCTGCCGAGGTCCCGTTCTCGGATTCCGGCTCAGCGGCAGACGAAAGGAGCCCGTTCGGATGACGGTGCCAGAAGAGTGGAAGCACGGTCTGGAGTCGAACACCCCGCCCGCGCCGTATCCGACCGATGGATCGGAATACCAGGGCGCGGTGCGCCACTACTACGGTGACGCGCTGAAGAGGTTCCTCAAGTTCTTCCCGGTGTTCCTGCTGATGTGGGTCCAGCTGTACGTGTTCCAGCTCGACTATCTGCTGCCGGTGGGCATCATCGGGATGATCGGTGTCGTGTGGGTATCGCTGCTTCTTTTCGACCGCCTGCGTTCGATCCGTAAATGCTCCCGAGTGTTGAGGACTTACCCGCTCGAATTCCGCACCCCCGTCGAGAAGATCGGCATGGAGTCGACCCACACGCTCTACCTGCGCTTCGGCGACCAGAAGGGCACCCCCTTCACCCTGCGCGCGAAGGATGCCGTGGGGCGTGGTCGGTGGCCCGTCGGCATCACCGACGGCGTCTGGTTCGCCGGTGACGAGCCCTTCGGCGGCGCGATGATCGTGCCGGGCGGCGGTGAGTTGCTCCTCCTCCAGCCCAGGGACTGGAGGGCGAGGGAAGAGGACCGGAACACCGCCGGACCGGAGCGGATCGACAGGGCGAAGCGGGCGGGCATCAAGGGCCCCTTCCGCCTCTAGGGCCGGGTGCGCGGGCTCCCGTATCAGCCGTAGTAACCCTCCAGGTCGGCCACGACGTCGACCGAGCCGAGCGCGTTGTGGATGCGGATGGAGCCGTCGGCCCCGACCGGGAGCACGGCGAGGACCGGGCGGGTCTGTCCCGCGGTGAGGTTGTCGTTGGACACGGTCGGCAGGGTGCCGTCGCCGTAGGCGGTCAGGTGGGTGTTGGCGGCCGGGGCGACGCCCGTCAGGTTGACCAGCACGGCGGTGGCTCCCGCCGGGACCTTGGTGAGCTTCACGGTGAGTGTGCCGCCCGCGCCCAGCGGCTTCGCGGACGCGCCCAGGCCCGTGCGGGTGTCGAGGAAACGCGTGGGCGCGGTCGCCAGGAACGGCGCGCCGGCGGGGGCGACCGGGTCGGCGTCCGTGCCCACCTGCGCGTTCGTGTACACCCCCTGGAGGTCGGCGATCAGCTGGACGTGCCCGGCGCTGTTGTAGATGTGCACCTTGCCGTCGTTCACACAGGAGACAGCGAGGTTGGAGGCGGTCTGGCCCGCCCGGTAGTTGAGGGTGGACGTGGCCGGCGAGGGGCTGCCGCAGGACACGGTGACGTAGCCGCTGCTGGTGCCCCCGGTCACGGTGACGTTGAGGACGGCGCCGACGGTCGCCCAACCGCGGGCGTACGTCGGCAGGGTGAGGGTCGTGGTGCTGCCCGGGCCGACCGCGCCCTTGGCCGCGCCGGTGCCGTCGCGGGTGTCCAGCACGCGGGTCGGGGGGACCGTGGCCAGGCCGGTCGCGTTCAGGTCGCCGTCGCCGGGCTTGGTGGTGGTGTAGTAGCCCTCCAGGTCCGCGATGAGGTTCACGCTGCCGTGCGCGTTGTAGAGGTCGACGTAGCCGTCGGACCCCACGCGGACGGTGACCAGGTTCGGATTGTCCTGTCCGGCACGGAAGTTGAGGTTGGAGGCGCTCGGGCGGGCGGTGCCGTCCGGGTAGACCGACACGTAACTGGACGCCGTGGCGCCCGCGTCGGTGACGTTCAGGGTCACCGCCGTCACCCCGGACGCCGGGAGGTAGCCCACGCCGAGGAGCTTCAGCCGGACCACACCGCCGGCGCCGACGGCCCGCTCGGGCGCGCCCGTCCCGTACCGGGTGTCCAGTACCCGCACGGGACCGGCGACGATGAAGGAGGCGCCGACCGTGGTGCTGGAGGTCACGGTGGCGGTCCGCCCGTCGGAGTCGGTGACCGTCTGCGTGACGGTGTAGGTGCCGGGCGCCTTGTAGGTGTGCTGGAGCACGTCGTGGGAGGCGGTGACGGACAGCGCCGCCGAACCGTCGCCGAAGGTGATCCGGTCACTGGTGACCGGGTAGGGGTCGAACCAGGTGTCGTACGTGCACTGTGCCGAGTCCGGCACCGTGGGGACGGCCACGCAGCCGAT
Organism: Streptomyces sp. NPDC006335; assembly: GCF_040612795.1. Taxonomy (NCBI): domain Bacteria; kingdom Bacillati; phylum Actinomycetota; class Actinomycetes; order Kitasatosporales; family Streptomycetaceae; genus Streptomyces; species Streptomyces sp. NPDC006335. The sequence continues at coordinate 345,877 of NZ_JBEXQX010000010.1, read as the reverse complement.
CGTCGGGGCGAGGTCCGGCAGCGGATTGATCCGTACCTGGTCGTAGGCGGTACCGACCCGCGTTCCGTCGGCCCTGTTCACCACCACCGAGGCCTGGACGCCGGTGCTGGACGTGACCTGCGTGTAGGTGTGGCCGGCCGAGCCGGTGGCGGAGGTGACGGTCGTACCGTCCCCGAAGTCGAAGGTGTACGTGAACCCGTCGAGCGAGTCCGACCACGGGTTGCGGAACTGCGCGGTGGCGGTGCCCGGGACGCCGACGAACCCGGTGGTGACGGTGAGCCCGCTCAGCGCGAACGGGTCCTGGAACTCCGTGGCGCCCCGGTCGTCGTGGCCGGTGCCCGTGTCGGCGACGAGGGGGTCGTCGACCCGGGGGTGTCCGTCGACGTCCGTGGACAGCTCGCCGGGTGCGTCGGAGTCGGCCGAGTCGATGAGCGGTGAGTGCTCCGTGGGCAGTCCGCCCGCCGGGATCGTCAGATTCGTCTGGTCAAGGTCGTGGGCGCCCTGGCCGGTGCCTGCCCGGAAGGCCTGCGCGGTGGCGTAGGCGGTGCCGGCCCAGTCGTAGTCCGTCCCGGCCGACGGCGGGTTGAGCGCGTTGTAGTCCGCGCTGACCTGGGGGGCGGAGGTGGCGTCCACCGTGAGTTCGGCCGTGGCGGGGGAGCAGGCCGTCGTGCCGTAGGGCAGGGCCACGGTGTTCTCCACCGACCCGGAACTGCCGTCGGTCAGGCTGATCGCGCCGCAGTCCGTCCAGAACGTGTCGCCCGCGAAGTCGATGCCCGCGGTGCCCTCGGCCGAGACTCCGCCGCCCTGGAAGGTGTCGCCGGCGAGGGTGATGTTCCGCGCTCCGGTGGCGCTGCTGACAGCCGTCGGTCCGGAGCTCCGGACCACCTTGAGGCGGGTGAGGGAGATGTCGGAGGAGGCTCCGTCGATCGCGATCACGGCGGTGGTGGTGTCGGCGATGTTGGTCTGTGCGGAGGCGGCGCGGTAGCTGATGTGCTGCGAGTCCTCGACGGCCAGTGCGCTCGCCCCGGCGGCCCTGGCCTGGATCCCGGCCATGTCGACGTACCGGGCGCCGGAGAAGGTGATCCCCGTGGCCGGGCGCGGGCCCGCGACGGTGACCGGCGATCCGTCGCCGGTCGCGGCGGCGGAGAAGGTGACGGGTGCGTCCGCGGTGCCCGCGGACCTGATGGTCACGGGCGCGTAGAACGTGCTGTTGCCCGCGATGCGTACGGTGTCCCCCGGCACCGCGGCGTCCGCGGCCGGCTGGATCTGGCAGAAGGGCTCAGCCGCCGAACCGGGACCGCTGTCGTCACAGTCGGTGGCTTCGTCGTTGACGTAGAACGTCGTACCGGTGGCGGTGTCCGCGTGTGCGGTGCCGACACCGAGGCAGGCGACGAACAGGGCGGTGAGAGCGGCGGACGCGAACCCTGGGTGTCTCGCTGGGTGTCTCCAGCCCTTGAACGAGCCCATGGTGACGTCCCCCTCCGGATCCGGACCCTCGCTGCAACTGGCGGGATCGTAGGGCGGACCGGGGACGGCGAATGCCGTTGATGGGCTGGTGTTTTCCCTGCCCCTCGAAAGTTTGCGCGCCGTTGGGCCGGAGCGGGGACCAGGCAGACCAGTGCATCGGCATGACTTGAACTGCCACGCCCAGGGGCTGCGTGCGGCCCGAGGCCTCCGACCCGCCGCCCCGTCATGCAGGCGGCTCCAGCCACTTGGCGGGGGTGCACCCGACGGTCGCCGGATGGCCGACGGCAGGCCGGGGCTTCCAGGCTGGTGGCATGACACAGCGTGCGCAGGAGAGGGAGCCCGCGGGGCGTGATGACGCCGGGCGACGCAGGAGCGAGCTTTGGGAGTTCCTCGGCATGGCGTTGGTCGCGGGCGGCCTCTGCCTGGCCGTCGCCCGCCCAGAACTCGGCGATGCCGTGGTGCACACGCTCGCCACGAGGGCCGTCGACCTGGCCCGTTGAGCCGCTGACGCGGTGCGTGGCCGACCACGTGGGAAAGGAATCCTGTGAACACCGCATCCGCCCCGGAGGCGACGGGTGCCGAGTCCCCGCGCGCCCGCGAGACGCTCAGGGCGCTGTACGGGTACGTCCGTCCGCACCGGTGGGCCGTCGCGCTCGGACTGCTGTGCGCGCTGGCCGGGGCCGCCGGCGGGCTGCTCCAACCGCTGGCGACGAAGACGCTCGTCGACCGTCTCTCGTCCGGTGGCACGATCGGAACTGTCCTGCTGGCCATGACCGCTGTGGTCCTGCTGAGCATGGTGGCCGAGGCGTTCGGCGCCTATGTGCTGGAACGCACGGCGGAGTCGGTGGTGCTCGCCGCCCGCCGCAGCCTCGTCGGACGGTTGCTGCGGCTGCGCCTGGCGGAGGTGGACCGGATGCAGCCGGGCGATCTGATGTCCCGGGTGACCTCCGACACCACACTCTTGCGGGCCGTCAGCACCCAGGCGGTGGTCTCCGCGGCGACGGGAGCGGTGACGCTGGTCGCGGCGGTCGTGGTGATGGCGTTCCTCGACGCCGTCCTGCTCGGTGTCACGCTCGGCGTGGTCGCGGTCGTCGGTGTGGCTGCCGCGCTGGTGATGCCGAAGATCGGGCAGGCCGCCGAGCGTGCGCAGGCGGCAGTCGGGGAGATGTCCACGGGCCTGGAGCGGGTCTTCGGCGCGTTCCGCACGGTGAAGGCGTCCGGCGCCGAGGAGCGGGAGACCGCTCGCGTCGAGGCGGCGGCACGCAGGGCGTGGCGCCACGGCGTGCGCAGCGCGAAGTGGGAGGCCGTGCTGGGCTCGGCGGACGACCTCGCCGTGGAGCTGGCGTTCCTCGCGGTCCTCGCCGTCGGCGGGGCGCGGGTGGCGTCCGGGGACATGCCCGTGTCCACGCTCATCGCGTTCCTGCTGTACCTCTTCTACCTGATGGAGCCGGTGTACAAGCTGGTCGAGGCGGCGTCCCACTACCAGGAGGGCGCGGCCGCGATCGCCCGGATCGCGCAGGTGGACGGCCTGGCGACGGAGCCCCGGGACCGGCACCGGCCGGTGCGGCCCGCGGCGACGGAGGCGGTGCGGCCGCGTCCGGTGTCGGTCCGCTTCGAGGAGGTGTCCTTCCGGTACGGGACCGGGCTGCCGGACATCCACCAGCGGGTGGACTTCGAGGTGCCGGGCGGCGGAATGACGGCGTTCGTCGGCCCCTCCGGCGCGGGCAAGTCGACGGTCTTCGCGCTCGTCGAGCGGTTCTACGAAGCAACCGGCGGCCGCGTCCTGGTCGACGGCAAGGACGTGGCCGAGTGGCCGCTGTCCGAGCTGCGGTCCGTCATCGGATACGTCGAGCAGGACGCGCCGGTGCTGGCGGGCACGCTGCGGGAGAACCTGGTCTTCGCCGCGCCCGGCGCCACCGACGACGACCTGCGCGAGGTCCTCGCCCGGACCAGGCTCGACGCCCTCGTCGAACGTCTCCCGCACGGCCTGGACACCCCGGTCGGGCACCGCGGCACGAAACTGTCCGGCGGCGAGCGCCAGCGCGTCGCGATCGCCCGCGCGCTGCTGCGCAGGCCCCGGCTGCTGCTCCTGGACGAGGCGACCTCGCAGCTCGACGCCGTCAACGAACTGGCACTGCGGGACGCCATCGCCGAGACCGCACGCGAGACCACGGTGCTGGTGGTGGCCCACCGCCTGTCGACCGTGACGGACGCCGACCGCATCGTCGTCATGGACGCGGGCAGGGTCCGCGCGGTCGGCACCCATGAGGAGCTGGTGGCCGAGGACGAGCTGTACGCACGGCTCGCGGCGACGCAGCTGCTGACCTCGACGGGACGCCCTCGCGGGTGAGCCGGGCCCGACCAGCGGGCTCGCCGGTGCGTCGGCGTCTTCCACCGGCTGCCCCCGTCGTACGGCGGGGGCAGCCGGGCCAGGTGGCCGGGTGGTGCCGGGCATCCGCCGGATACCGGCCCACTGGATTACCTACGTCTGTGCCGAGACGCCCTGCTGCGAACGGCCCGCCGCAGCCCGCAAGGGCGATCTCCTTGCGGGCCGGGCAGGCCGTCCAGGCCGGGACGGGGCAGGAAGCCGAGCCGCCCCGACCGGACCTCACCGGGTGTGCTCGGCGGGCTTGGTGGCGGTGTTGAGCAATGCTCCAGGGGGCCCACGCCCCCGCACAGCACATGGGGCCGCGCCGTACAGCGGCGCAGAGCACGGACAGGCTGACGCGGGTACAGGCGGGGCGTGGCCGGCTGATCCTCGAACGGTAGGGAGACCGACTGCGGCCCGCACTCGGGCGGGCCCGGACCGATCCCACCGGACGAGTACCGCCGACACCATCCGCCGGGCCTCGCCCGCCCGCCCGCCGACGGGCCGGAGCGCTCCCCCCGAGCGGCTGGAACGGGCCTGCCGGTGGCGGGTGTCCCCGGCGGCCGCACCGCCGCGCGCCCCGCCGCACGTACTGTCGACACCAGGCGATCACCGTACGAGAACGTGGACGCCCCGACGGCGGGGTGTACGGGTCGCCGAGAAGCTGGACAGAGCGGACGAGTGTGACGAGTGTGAGGCGGAACGCCGGTGATCCGGGTAGTGGTGGTGGACGACGAGGCGCTGGTGCGGTCCGGGTTCGAGCTGATCCTGAACGCCTCCGACGGCATCCAGGTCGTGGCGACCGCGGACGGAGCGCAGGCCGCCGACGTGATCCGGCGCGAGCGGCCGGACGTCGTGCTCCTCGACATCCGTATGCCGCACGTGGACGGCCTGACCGTCCTGAGGGAGATCCAGACGCTGCCCGAGCCGCCGACGGTGGCCATGCTGACCACCTTCGACACCGACGAGTACATCCTGACCGCGCTGCGCTCGGGAGCCGCGGGCTTCCTGCTCAAGGACACCGAGCCCGAACAGCTCGCGCAGCTCGTACGCACCCTGGCCGCGGGCGGGGTGGTGATGTCCCCGAAGGCCTCGCGGGCCCTGCTGCGCAGCCATCCCGGGGCGTACGCGCCCCAGGTCGCGGAGGACGTGGCACGCGTGAACCTGCTCACCGACCGCGAACGCGACGTCCTCGTCCTGATCGCGGAGGGACTGTCCAACGCCGACATCGGCGCCCGCATCCATCTGAGCGCGGGCACCGTCAAGGACCACGTCAGCTCGATCCTGACCAAGCTCCGGGTCGCCGGCCGCGTCCAGGCGGCGCTCCTCGCGGAGCGGGCCGGACTGCTCAGCGACGGCGCCGACACGGCACGGGACAACGGGCGATGAGCACGGGCCAGGCACTGTGGCGGCGGGTGCCGCCCTGGGGAGTCGACGCGGGCCTCGTCGCGCTCGCCGCGCTCGACGCCTGGATCAACCTCTACGGCGAGGCGACACCGTTCATGTGGGCCTGCGCCGCCCTCGGCTGCGCCGCACTGTTCCTGCGCCGGCGCTTTCCCCTGGCCGTGTTCCTGCTGACCCTGCCCATGACCCTGTTCATGGACGTGGCGGTCGCGCCGATCGCCGCCCTGTACACACTGGCCACGCGCACCCGAAACCGCCCGCTGCTGGCCGGCTGCGCCCTGCTGAACGCGGCTGCGGGCACCCTCGCCTGGCCCCTGTCCGACACGTTCTCCGGCGACACGTTTCCCGGCGACCGGACCTGGACGCTCATCGATTTCGTCTACACGCTGGCCACGGCCTTCGCCCCCATCCTGTTCGGCCAGCTCGTACAGGCCGGACACGACGTGGCCCGCCAGCTCGTCGAGGTCGAAGTGGCCCGCGAGCACGAACGCGCCCTGTACGCCCAGACCGTCCTCGCCCGCGAACGCGCCCAACTGGCCCGCGAGATGCACGACGTCGTCTCCCACCAGGTCAGCCTCATCGCCGTACAGGCCGGAGCCCTGCAGGTCGCCGCCAAGGACCCCGCCGCCCGGGACGCCGCCCGCACCATCCGCACCCTGAGCGTGAACACCCTCGACGAACTCCGCCACATGGTCACCCTGCTGCGCGCCTCCGGCGGCAAGGAAACCGAACTCACCCCCCAGCCCACCCTCGCCGACCTCCAGCAGCTGATCGCGGGCAGCGGCATCGAGACCACCCTGACCGGCGAGCTCCCGCCCGGCATCAGCACAACCGCCCAACGCACCGTCTACCGCACGGTCCAGGAAGCCCTCACCAACGTGCGCAAACACGCCCCCGGAGCCCGCGCCGACGTCCACCTGTGGCACGACACACACCACTTCGGCGTCACCGTCACCAACACCGCCCCCTCCCGCCCCTCCGTCGCCCTGCCCAGCGCCCGGCACGGCCTGATCGGCCTGAGAGAACGCGCCGAACTGCTGGGCGGCACCCTCACCGCCGAACCCACCCCCCAGGGCGGCTACAAGACGGAACTACGGGCCCCCACGGGTCCCGCGTTGGACTAGACAGTCGTGTGGGCGGTCCACACCGCTGCTGACCGGAGGTGCGACAGGCGGGCGACACCACTTCGCTGGTGCTCATACGACGGCCTTGTACCCCTGCCAGCCCGTCGCGATCTTCGTACGGCCGCCGAACGACCCCTTGCCGTCACCACTGTTGCGGTACAGGTTGCCGCTGGTGTCGCGTGAGACGAGGTCCGTCCTGCCGTCGCCGGTGATGTCCCCGACTCCGACGACCGCACTGTACGAAGCGCCCCAGTTCGAGAACACCTTCACGCGGGCCTTGAAAGTGCCGCTGCCGGTGCCGTCGTACCGGTACAGGTTGTTCGACGTGTCCTGGGCGAGGAGGTCGCCGATGCCGTCGCCGTTCAGGTCACCGGCCCCGACGACCTTCTTGTACGTCTTCCAGTTGTCGTACAGCTTCACGCGCGCCGACAGCGTGCCCGTACTGGTGCCCTTGTACAGGTAGACCGTGCCGGTCGAGGCGTTCCGGGCGATCAGGTCCGGTCGGCCGTCCTTGGTCACGTCACCGGGCGCGGCCAGCACGTCGTACTGGTTCCAGCCGGAGGTGCCGAGTGAGGTGTACGGCGTCGAGGGCGTCGCCGCCTTGCCGCACGAGGGGCGGTAGGCGCGGAGGGCGCCGCTGCTCAGCCGGACCAGGACGTCGTTGCACCGGTCGCCGCCGAGGTCGCCGAACGGCACGAACTTCGCGGTGGTCGGCCAGCCGGCACCGGAGACCTGGCTGCCCAGCGTGCCCGTGCCGGTGCCGCGCTGGATCGTGAGGGTGCCGGAGGAGTTGAGGGTGAGGACGTCGCCGACGCCGTCGCTGCCCGCGTAGTCGCGCGGTGCCGCCGCTCCGGCCGTCACCGCGAGGTTCCCGGAGAGGCTGAGGGCGGCGCCCTGGCCGTCGGCGGGTTGGGCGGTGAGCGTCCAGGTGTAGGTGCCGTTGAGGACGAGGCGGCCCGCGGAGTCCTTGCCGTCCCAGGCGGCCGTCAGCAGACCACGGGCGGCGGAGCCGGACACGGTACGCACGACGGCGCCGGACGCCTTGTGGCGGACGGTCACCTTCCAGGAGGCGGCGGGCTTCGACAGCCACCAGGTGCCGGACCAGCTCGCGGCCCCGGGGGTGACCGTGGAGTCGATGGCGGACAGTGCGGACGCCGGGACGCCGGTCTGCACGAGGTGGACGCGCTGCTCGTCGTCGGCATAGGCGACAGCCCCGCCGAAGCGGTCGACGGTCCAGGTCGTGCCCACCCCGTCGTTGTCCTTGCCGAGGTCGGTCCAGTCGGCGAGCTTGCGGCTCGCCAGATCCGTGTAATTGCCGCTGGCCGGAAGCCCGTTGTGCAGATCGATGAGCTTCAGCCCGCTGCCCGACTGGATGCCGCCGACGCGCTCGACGAGATAGCCGTCACCGAGGAGGACCCTGCCGGCCGGGGCGGTGGCGGTGAGCTTGGTCGTACGGTCGTAGACACCCGAGCCCTGGTCGTCGCCCCAGGCGTCCTCGCAGGTCCAGTACACCCAGCGGCCCACGGCCTGGAGGACCGACGGGGTGCAGCCGTTGCGGGTGGTGAAGGACTCCACGGCGCTGCCGGACGGGAGCCGGGTGGCCGTGACCTTGCCTCCCGCGGCCGCGCCGCTCCACAGGGTGTTGCCCCAGACGGCCGCGGCGACCCGGTCGCGCTTCTGCACGACCTTGCCCGCCGAGCCGTCGGCGAACTCGCCGATGTACTGGGTGCCGGAGGAGGCGCCGTTGACGACCGCGTACCGTCCGGAGAGGTCCTTGAGCCGCGGGCTGTCGTCCCCCGTGTCGAGGGTGGGGCCCCAGGTGGTGGCACCGTTGGTGCGCAGCATGGTCAGGCCGGACTCGGTGGCGTCGCGGCGGCCGTGGTGGCCGGTCCCGTCGGCGAACATCGGGATGCAGCGGGTGGCGCCGCCGGAGCAGTCGCCGTCCCATCCGCTGACCAGCCCGTCCAGGGTAGTTCTGGTGACGCTCGGGGTGCCGCTCGTGGTGAGCCAGGTGCTGCGATAGGCGCCGAGAATCGTGTTGGGCTCGTACAACGTGCTGTTGTCGGCCGTGGTGAGGATGCCACTGCCGAGCGAGAGGCCGTTGATCTGCGCGGGCATCGGCTGCACGGCGGTCAGGCGGCTGCGGGTGACCGAGCCGTCGGCGGTGGGGGCGATCCGGTACACGCCCCAGTCGAGGTCGCCCTGTTCGACGTACTGCGCGGCGCCCGCCACGAGGACGGAGCCGTCCGGCGCCTGGACGATCCGATGGGCGGCCGGGTCCATGACCTTGGTCAGGTCGGTGTTCGTGCCGTCGGAGGTGAGGGCCACCAGCGGCTGGCCCCGGTACTTGTTGTCGCCGGGCGACACCGGTTCGACACCGAGCAGCTTGTCGCCGACGATCCCGTAGGCGGCCTGGTAGGTCAGGGCGCCTGTGTCGAAGGTGCGGGGCGCGGCGGACAGGTCGTCGCGGTCGTACACGTCCGCCTTGCCGCGCCCACTGCGCAGGCGTACCACCGAGTCGGCACCCAGCCGGAAGCCGGTCACCTCCCAGCCCTCCTCCGGGTTGACCCGGTCGGGCAGCGCGCTGAGCGCGCCGGTGGCGAGGTTGATCATGCCCCAGTGGCCCCAGCCTTCCGCGCTGTCGCCGGTGGTGTAGCGGAGGATGACGGACCGGGCGTCGCCGTCCTCGACCACCACGTTGGACGCGCCCTCCGGCAGCCCGGTCACGGGCGTCTCGGCGATCCCGCCCCCGTCCTTGAGACGCCACAGGTGGTAGGCGTCCGGGTTTCCGCTTATGCCGCTGGTGCTGGTGAGGACGGTGCTGCCGAAGGTGCCCCGGTAGGTGTGGTAGTCGGGCACGGGTACCACGGCCGTGCTGCCCGAGGTGCCCGCGCCCTGGAGGAGGGTGACGTGGGAGTCCTCCTCCGAGTAGAGGGCGACGGTGTCCGACCCGTCCCCGTAGTAGCCGGGCTGGAAGGACGCGGCCTGCTGGAAGTAGCCGCTGTCGATGTCGTACCGCACCGGTGCGTCCAGCCGCTTCTCCAGTGCGGTGGTGGTGCCGGTGGCGTAGTCCGTCCACAGGAGCCGGTCGTCGCCCTCCTGGGCCCAAAGGAATCCGCTGGTCCCCGCGTTGAGGATTTGCGTGGCCCTGGGGACGGCGCGCGGGGCGGCAGGCAGCACGACCTCGTCGGCCGCGGCTGCCGACAGCGGAGCGGCTTGCGCCGGGGACGGTACGGCGGCGAGCGGAAGCCCGAGACTCAGTGCCGTCGCCAGGACGGCGGCGGTACGTGTCGCCGATGTGCCGAGGCGTGCTGAGCGTGAACCATGAGCCTGTCTGTATCGGCGTTGGCCGAGTCGAGCCACCGTTCCTCCTGAAAGGCAAGAAGAAGGCATGACGGGACGTACGGCAACGCCTTGGCACTTCCCCCGGCCCCCCGGCCGCTCCCCCATGCGCGTGACGGGAGCCTAACAGCATGTCCATGACCGACCGTCGGGATGAAGCCGGCCTGGACTGACGGCATTTCGCGTCACCGACCTCCACGGCGCAACGACCACTACCGCATCCGCGCTCACTACACGCCATCGGCCAGGGGCGCACGGACCGGCCCCCTCGTGAGACCCAATCGCTCGGGGCCGTCCAGCGGTGGGGCGGTGGCGGAGGACAACGGACACCTGACACTCGTGTCCTCACCATGGGGTGCGGCCTCGTTGGGCTCGGTTGCTTTCACCGTGGTTCCCCGCTGTTCCCCGCTGTTCCCCGTTGGATCTGGTGCGGTTGTGGTGTGTCGCCAGCGGGGTGATGACTCCTCCTGCTGCGTCACTCCAACAAGTGTTCTGCTTGGATCAGTCCATGACTTCTGTCGGGGCATCGGACGAAACGCGAGAGAGGGCAGAGCTCGCCGTCTGGTTCGGCGGGGCGTCCCTGGCTTGCTGGCTCTGTTGCCCGTTCTGGACGCTTGTCTGCTTCATCGCGCTGCCCCTGGGCCTCGTCGGGCTCGTGCGGGCCCGCGTCGAGTACCGCGCATCGAAGTCGGGGCGAGCGAGCAGGCCGCGAGCCGTGGTGGGTGCCGCGTTGTCCCTCCTGGGGGCAATGGCGGCGATCACCTACATGATCTTTCTGGCCAACCATCCGGACCTTCCCGTCCAGGGGTAGCGGCCCACCTGACATGCCGCGCTCCCGCGCCCACACGCTTTCCAACTGTGGTGGTGGGGCCTTGAGCGTCGTTCGGGGCCGTTCACCGGGGTTCATGGGGGGATGGCCAGGCGTGGGGACGACTCCGAGTCTCATCTGAACGACCGTGAACGGGGCTGAATGAGACGGAAACTGAGACGGCCCGCAGTACGGAGTCTCAGTCGATGATCTCGGACCGTTCTCGAACCTGGTCGTCGAACTTGCCTTCCTCCAGGTCGCTTAGCGCGGCTGCGTATCCGGCCATGCCCGCCTCGTGCATGACATCGTGCAGGTCTACGGGAATCATCGCGAAGACGCCGGAGCAGATGTTCGCGGCTGCGTCGTACGCAGGTTGGTAGTGCGTGTCGCGGATGCCGGCGCCCAAGTGGCTGACGAGATTGCGTAGCTTCCCTGTGGTCATCGCTCACGTCGACGTCCCTACCCTCGTGGTTCCTACCCTCGTGCCCTGGTCGAGAACCGCACTTCCGTGGGCCTCGGCCGATGGCAGTCACCCACCTCGTGCGGTTATCGAGCGGGGGAGCGTGGTGCTGTCGTCGCAGATCTACGCCATGGAGTCCGGCGGAACCACCTACGGAAGGTTCGACTCGGCGCGGGATCGTAGGCAGCGTCGCGCCAGAGTTGGCGCAGGTGCCTGAACGCGTAGTCGCGCCCGGCGTCCGAGTCCTGGGTGGTCTCCGCCCAGAGACGGTCGAACGGCGGGCGATGCATCTGCGAGTGGATGGCGCCGCCCCAGTCACGCCACGTGTCATCAGAGACCCAGCCCTGAGCCCGCAGGTCAGCCTCGTCCTCGCTGAGGCGGAAGTACAGCCGAACCGCGGCCTCTTCGGGCTCGCTCAGGCTGTCGGCGTCCATGCCGCGAAGAGTGCGATTCGACAGGCGGTCGAGCAGCGACCAGTAACGAGCAACGTAGAAGTCCTCGACCTGTCGGACTCGCTGTGTGCGCACCTGCCAGATTGCGATGCCCGAAGCTACCGATGCTGTCAGGAGTGCGATTGTGAGCGAGAGCCATTCCATGATCAGAAATTGTGGTGGGCAGTGGGCCTCAGCCGCAGTGCCGTGACCTATTCGTAACGGGGGCAGGGCTGTTCCCACGAGCGACCCCGTCAACGCGTGTCGTGACCCTTAGCTTGGGAAGCGTTATGCCTAAGGACGTCTCTGGGTGGGTGACCACTGTTCTCCGTGATCCCCAGCAGTACCTGGCACGGGCCTGGCTCGGAAGCCATTGAATGCTGATGAGCTGGCCATCAATGGGGAGTGACGATCGGCTGAGTTTTCAGTTCCTGTCTGGTCGTCAGGGCCCATTCTGGTTCGTAGGCGCCTCTGTCTCGGCCTCTGGCTACTTCCAGCCCGCGGAACTGCCCTGTTGCCCATTCTTCAGAAGCACAATTGTGCGCAATTCGTCTGGTTGTGCACCATATGTATTGGCACCGCGTCGGACGAAATACTCAGGCTGTTTGTCGCGGGTGCTGGGTGTGACCAGGCCGTAGGGCGGGCTTTGCCCTGGCTCTACCTCTAGGATGAAGATCAGTTTGCCGTCGAGCCGGTACTCCTTGATCTCGAAATCGGGGGTCGGCTGGACCGTCGCCCGTACCAGGTTTCCGAACTCGTCGCGCATTCTGGTGCTGGGCTTTTCTTCGGCGATGCCCGTGATTGTGACCTCGTCACGGTGGATGCCGAAGACGATCGCACCGCCGTCACCATTGGCGAACGCAGCCACTGTCTTGAGGGTGCGGCGGTCGTCCCTGGTAGGCAGCATCTGCTTGAACTCCAGGCGCGGCCCTTCTCCCGAAGCAATAAGTGCCTCCATCGTCGCTACGGGGTCGACTGGTAGGTCAATCTCCACGCCGGCCCGCCGCAGGTCGCCTGTCCAAGCGGAGGCAGGATCGATGGAGCGGTAGTCGAGCCAGTTCGTCCCCCGCTTCAGCCAGAGCCATGCGTGTGCGGGGAGACCATGGGGCAATGGAATGACGATGTGCCCGGGGGTGTCGGCGCGCTGGACCCTGCGTCCGGTTACCCCGTAGAGCTCGAGGTTGACGCCGTGCACATCGTCGCCCTCAACGGTGACTTTGAGCTCGGTCGCGGTGATGTGCACGCTGCCGATCCAGGCGCCCTGCTCGGCTACGCGCACCGTAGCCAGGTCGCTTGAGGGACTTCGCGCTCCGGCAAGCGCAAAGTCGCCTTCGAAGAATGCCCGCCAGGCGCTGTTCGGCTCTGGGAACGAAGGAGCATCCCCCTCACCTACGAGCAACCCATGGGGCAACTGACGGTCCGTTCGGTCGATTGGGGCGACCACGTACTCGGTGACAGGGAAGTTCAGCTGCGGTCGGTCATGAAGGGCGTACCCCGGTTGTCGTCTCGCGTTGACCATACTGGCGGCTCCCGGCCCCCAGATCGTCAGCGGGCCAACAGCCTTGCTCGTACAGGCCTCGCTTGAGAACATCACCGCCAGGTCGGCGGCGGTCATGCGGGCGGCAACGAAGGCGTATTCCTCATACATCCATACGATCTCGGCCCAGTCTGGTGGTTCAGCGCCGACCAAAGCCCAACAGTTTTGGAGTACCCACCGCGACCCTCGCCGCAGGGCCATCACGCGGACGCAAGCGTTCCTGTTCTCACGTGTGAGCGTCTTGGCTACCTCGCAGAGTTCTACGCTGAGTACACCCATGCCCGCCCTCTCTCACCGCCCCAGGATTCCAAGGCCGCAGGTGATGGTCAGACTCTAACGGGGTATCAGCACATTCCGCCGACGACGTCTACAGGAGCCTCCGACCAGCGTCGGGGGACGATGTGAGCCAGGACCTCTTCGTCTCGAAGCAACTTAGGTGGGGGCGGTGCCCTGTGCTGGAGGGGTCCTCACCTGGGCTGATGGTCCGTAGAATGGTCTACCTCGGCGCGTATGGCCCGATGCGACCCGAGGAACTGGCCGGCCTCCGCCGCAGGGACGTAGACGTCGACAACCTCTTGATCCGCGTCCGTGTCGCCGAACCCGAGCGCACGAACGGCAAGCGGGCTCCTGGTGAGACCAAGTCCGACGCGGGTGTCCGTGCCGTCGCCCTCCCGGCCTTCCTCCACGAGGAGGTGAAGCAGCACCTCGCCTGGTTCGCCGAGAAAGGGAGACGACGGGTTGGTGTTCGTCGGGGAGAAGGGGGCTCCGTTCCGGCGCACTTCCTTCGGCCGGAAGTGGCGTGGGGCCCGCGCCGCTGCCGGTCTCCCGGACGGGTTCCGCTTCTACGACCTTCGTCACACCGGACACACGCTCTCGACCCGCTCGGGAGCCACGCTCAAGGACACGATGCTCCGCGCGGGCCAGTCCTCCGAGAAGGCTGCGCTGATCTATCAGCACTCCGACGAGGAGCGGCAGCGAGACCTTGCCTCCGGCCTCGACGAGATGGTCCGTGCCGAGCGTGCCAAGCACCACAGGCAGCAGAGCGACCGCCCCGTGCACCACAAGGAACCACCGATCTAGACAACAAAGAACCCCCGGGCCTCTGGCCTGGGGGTTTCACATGGAGCGGGTGACGAGAATCGAACTCGCGCTCACAGCTTGGGAAGCGACGGCGCTCGCGCGGCCATAGGGCAGCTGGCCAGGGCAGATTCGTTGTCAGGCGGCACGTGTGAGGGACTGGTCGCACCGCTGTTGACCGTGGTTGTCCGCTCTGAAGGGCACGCTATGGGCACGACGCAGGGAGTGGGGGAGATCAGGGCCTCCGGTTGGCTGCCAGAGACGGGGAGTGGCTCCGACTCGAACGGCAGCCGGGTGAGGCCGTCGCGACTGCACACATGGCGTCTTTCGGACCAAGCATCCTGTTGCGGGTTGAGGACTCCTGGGCCTCGATGCGCACGAGGCCGATGCGCACGTGGGCGAGGGCGCGCCCGCGCCGTGCGGAGCGCCGGCGCCTTCGGGCCGGAGGCCGCCGCCGTGAGGCACCCCTCCGGGCCGCCCACCATCCCGTCCGTCCCGCGTCCGCCGGCCCCCGCGCCCGGCCACGGCGACGGCCTCTCCCACACCGCCCGCTCACGCCCCCGCTCCGAACGGTTCCGCGGCCACGACCGCCGCACCCACCCCGCCCGATCGCCCGTCCGCCCCGTCGGCGTCGCCTTCCCCCGGACCCCCCGTCCGGCGGCCCCCGAGCCGTCGGGGCCGCCCGACGCGCCCGCGCCCGGCGACTCCGCCTCCCTAGCGGAGCGGCCGACGGGGGAGGAGCGGGAGCGGCCCGGCCGACCGGCCGACCCCTCCGGCTCGCTGTCCTCCACGAGCCCGGTGAAGCCCGCTCGTACCAAAACGGCAACAGAGGAGGAGCCCGCCGAGGAGCCGGATGAGGGGGTCGAGGCGGTACCCGAGACGGACGCCCCGGCCGCCGAGAGCTCGCCCGCGGAGCTGCCGGCGGCTGCTCACCGGACCGGCACCGAGGCCCCCTCGACCTCTCCGACCGGCGGATTCCCGTGCTCACACTGGGGGTGGGGCTCGCTCTGGTGGGCCTCGGCATCGGCTTCCTCGGGGTGCCGATGCGCCGCCGCTGAGCGGCTCGCGACGGTCCGGGTCCCCCTTGAGTCGGACCTCCGGCGTCCGTCTCAGGACGCTTGTCCAGGCGGACTTACTCGGTATACATACTCGGTATGTCCATCCGCCACGGGCTTCTCGCCCTCCTTGAACGCGGCCCGCGCTACGGCTCACAGCTCCGTACGGAGTTCGAGTCCCGCACCGGCTCCACCTGGCCGCTCAACGTGGGGCAGGTCTACACGACGCTCAGCCGGCTTGAACGCGACGGCATGGTCGTGCAGGACGGCGAGGACGAGGCCGGCCACCCGCTCTACGCGATCACCGACAGCGGTCGCGTCGAACTGCGCAGTTGGTTCGAGAACCCCGTTGACCGCACCAGCCCGGCCCGTGACGAGCTGGCCATCAAGCTGGCCATGGCCGTCGGGGCGCCCGGGGTCGACATCCGTGACGTCATCCAGTCCCAGCGCCGGCACACCGTGAAGGCCATGCAGGACTACACCCGGCTGAAGGCGCAGGCCCTCACCGCCGTGGAGAAGAACGGGGCCCGGGAGCGGGACGACATCGCCTGGCTCCTCGTCCTGGAGCAGCTGATCTTCCAGACCGAGGCCGAGGCGCGCTGGCTCGACCACTGCGAGTCCCGGCTGATCCGTCTCTCGTCGACCGCCCCGGCGGCGGGGCCGGAGCCGGCCTCGCCGGGGGCGGCAGCGGGAGCGGCGGGGATGGGGGCGCGGGCGGGGGCAGAGGAGGCCGTACGCCACCGCCCGTGATGTCCGCCCCCCACGACCGGCCCTGAGCACCCGAACGACCGGATCCACAGGGCCGACCGAGTCCACCCGACCCACCGGATCCACCAGACCCACCGGATCCACCAGACCCACCGGATCCACCCGACCCACCGGATCCACCGGTACCACCTGAAAACTCCGAACCACCCGACCAGACCCATACCGTACGCACGGCGCCGCCGACGACCGTCCGTCGCACCGACGTCCGGCCGTTCGTCGGCGTACGCCCGAGGGGGAACCATGTCCATACAGCAGCAGCCGGTGCTGCGTCTGCAGAACCTGACCCGCGTCCATGGCTCCGGCGCCACCGAGGTGCACGCCCTGCGCGGCATCGACCTCGACGTCCACCCCGGTGAACTCGTCGCCGTCATGGGCCCGTCGGGCTCCGGCAAGTCCACCCTGCTCACCATTGCCGGCGGCCTCGACACCCCCACCTCCGGGCAGGTCTTCGTCGAGGGCACCGACGTCACCGCCCTCGGCATCAAGGGGCTCGCCGCCCTGCGCCGCCGCAGCATCGGCTACGTCTTCCAGGACTACAACCTCATCCCGGCCCTCACCGCCGCCGAGAACGTGGCCCTGCCCCGCGAACTGGACGGCATATCGGCCCGCAAGGCCCGCACCGAGGCCCTCGCCGCCCTTGCCGAGATGGACCTCGGCCATCTCGCCGACCGGTTCCCCGACGAGATGTCCGGCGGCCAGCAGCAGCGCGTGGCCATCGCCCGCGCCCTCATCGGCGACCGCCGGCTCGTCCTCGCCGACGAGCCCACCGGCGCCCTCGACTCCGAGACCGGCGAGTCCGTGCTGGCCCTGCTGCGCTCCCGCTGCGACGCCGGAGCCGCCGGCATCATGGTCACCCACGAGCCGCGGTTCGCCGCCTGGGCCGACCGGGTTGTCTTCCTGCGGGACGGCGCCGTCGTCGACCAGACCCTGCGCAGCGACGCCGAGTCGCTCCTGACCGGCCGGGCGGCCCAGCGGTGACGACCTGGTTCCACTCCTGGCGGGCCGCGGTCCGCATCGCCCGCCGTGACGCCTGGCGCTCCAAGGGCCGCAGCTTCCTCGTCCTCGCCATGATCGCGCTGCCGATCCTGGGCGTGAGCGCCCTGGACCTGACCGTGCGCAGCGCCGAACTCACCCCCGCGCAGCGGATGGAGCGCACCCTGGGTGCCGCCGACGCTCGCTTCTCCGACGCCGGGACGGCCGGCGTGGCCGTCCTGCAGGACCCCAGCGGTGAGCAGAACACCCCGGCCGGGGACTACGACGCGCCGGGCAAGTCCTGGCCCGACGGCCCGACCGATGTCACCAAGACCATCCCGGCCGGTTCGACGGTGCTGACCGACAGCAGCGGCAGCGCCAAGCTGACCACCAGGCACGGTCTGCTCCGGTCCGAGGTACGTGAGCTGGCCGCCGCCGATCCCGTCGCCCGGGGCATCATGCGGCTGCAGGAGGGCCGCTTCCCCGAGAAGAACGACGAGATCGCCGCGACCACCCGGTTCCTGGAGAGCAGCGGGCTGTCCGTCGGATCCACCCTCACCGCCCGCGGCTTCGACCGCACCTATGTGATCAGCGGCTCGTACGAGCTGCCCAACGACCTCACAGCACAGCAGGTCAACGCCCTGCCGGGGGCCTTCCTCGCGCCGTACGCCAAGGCGGTCGAGAAGGCCGGACTGCCCAAGCCCGACGTCTCCACCACCTACCTGGTGAAGAAGTCCGGTGGTTTCACGTGGAACACGGTCCAGGCGCTCAACGCCAAGGGCGTCCTGGTCACCTCGCGCGCCGTGGCCCTCGACCCGCCCGCCGACTCCGAGGTGCCGCTCTACCAGAAGGAAGGCTGGGCCAACTACGAGAGCAGCGGGGCCGCCGACGCCACCGCGCTCGCCGCCGTGGGTACGGTCGTCGGCCTCGCGATGCTGGAGATCTGCCTGCTCGCCGGCCCCGCCTTCGCCGTCGGTGCCCGTCGTTCCCGCCGCCAGCTGGGCCTGGTCGGCGCCAACGGCGGTGCCCGCAGCCACATCCGGGCCATCATGCTGAGCGGCGGCCTCGTCATCGGCGTCGCGGCGGCCCTGGTCGGCACAGTTCTCGCCCTCATCCTGACCTTCGCCCTCCGGCCGCTCCTCGAGGACTACATGGGGCAGCGGTTCGGCGGTTTCACCGTCAAGCCGCTGGAACTGCTCGCCATCGCCGCGCTCGCCGTCCTCACCGGCCTGCTCTCCGCGATCGTCCCGGCCGTCACCGCCTCCCGGCAGACCGTCCTGGCCTCCCTCACCGGCCGTCGCGGCGTGCGCCGCAGCAACCGCGTCCTGCCGCTGATCGGCCTCGGCGCCGTCCTGCTCGGCGCGGCCATCGCCCTGTACGGCTCGGTCATCTCCGACCAGTTCGTCCTGGTCGCGGGTGGCTCGGCCATCGCCGAGCTGGGCGTGGTCGCCATGACGCCCGCCCTGGTCGGCCTGTTCGGCCGGGCCGGCCGCTGGCTGCCGCTCTCGCCGCGCCTCGCCCTGCGGGACGCCGTCCGCAACCGGGGCCGTACGGCACCCGCTGTCGCCGCCGTCCTGGCTGCCGTCGCGGGCACCGTCGCCGTCTCGACGTACGCCGCGAGCAGCGACGCCCAGAGTCTGGCCGAGTACCGGGCCAGCCTGCCGCACGGGGCCGTCGCCGCGCTCGTCACCGAGGAGGGCGGCCGGGACGTCCCCGAGGTCCGCGACGCCGTGCAGCGGACGCTGCCCGTCGACGTCCGCGCCGACGTGTTCCGTATCGCCGTCGGCAAGCCCGGCTGCGCCCCGTATGGCGAGGGCGAGGGCTGTGGCCGCTTCGAGGTCGTCACCCCGCCGGCCAACGAGTGCCCGCTGTGGGTCAGCACCCCAGACGGCTCCGACCCGGCGGAGAAGTACACCAAGGAGCAGCGGCGCGCGCTCGCCAAGGACTGGCGCTGCCTCTCGCGCGACGGCAACGGCATCTACGTCGAGGGCGGGCTCCTCGTCGCCGACGCCCCGCTCCTGAAGGTCCTCGGCATCGACGACCCGGGCGCGGCCAAGGCCCTCGCAGACGGAAAGCTCCTCAGCTTCCACAAGCCCCAGGTGGACAGGAACGGCACCGTCGGCATCAAGCTGATCACCGACCCGAAGGCCGCCGACCGCGCCGCCGAGCAGAACAAGCCGATCCCGGGCGAGCTGAAGTCCTTCCCCGCCTACCAGGTGGCCGGCTCGCCCGACTCCTACGGACTGCAGAGCGTGCTCAGCCCCGCCGCCGCCAAGGCCGCCGGGCTGACCACCGTCCCCCTCGGCGCCTATTTCAGCACCGACCGGATGCCCAGCACCGAGGAACGGCAGAAGCTCGACGCCGAGATCGCCAAGCTCGGCAGCAACGTCGAGCTGACCGTGGAGCAGGGCTGGGTCGACGAGAACGGGCTCGTCCTGCTCGCGCTGACCGTCTTCGCCGGCCTGGTCACCATCGGTGCGGCCGGCATCGCCACCGGTCTCGCCCAGGCCGACGCGGAGGCCGATCTCAAGACGCTCGCCGCGGTCGGCGCCCCGCCCCGGGTGCGCCGCACGCTCAGCGGCTTCCAGTGCGGTGTGGTCGCCGCGATGGGTGTGGTCCTCGGCTCGGCGGCCGGTGTCCTGCCCGCGGTCGGGCTGCGACTCACCGAGGAGCGTGAGCAGACGCGCTTCTACCAGGAGGCTCTCGACAATGGCTGGGGCGGCGGCGGTGATGCCCCGCCGTACGTGCCGATCGTCGTCCCCTGGGAGACGCTCGCCGCCCTCCTGGTGGCCGTGCCCCTCGGCGCCGCCCTGCTGGCCGCGCTGGTGACCCGCTCGCGCGGGGCGCTGGCCCGCCGCGCCGCGCACTGAGCCTCCGTTGCCGGACCGTGCCCCTGGTCGAGGGTGGATCACCCTCGTCCAGGGGCAGCATCGTGGGCCAGGACCGGATGGCGCTCGGCGGCACTGACCAGGGCTCACCTTCCGTCCCGGCCGTACTCCTTGGTCGGTCTGCACGCTGTCGCGGAGTTCGGTTCAACTCGCCGAGTACAACCGCACGTTACGAGAGGACTGCCGTCGGCGCACTGGTCCAGTCTTCGACCATGTGACCTTCTTCTCGCCCAGCGACCTGCGGAGGACATTCATGTCCCGGACGACGCTCAAGGTGTCGGCCCCCGGTCCGGTTACGCGGCTGAGGGGGCGACCGTACGAGGTCGTGTCGTACGCCGCGTACTGGTGCGCCGTCGATCGCGCCGCGAGAACCGACGCGTTGAAGGGGCCGAGCCCGGTGGACACCCTGGCAACCGCCGCTGATACATCAATCCGGTACATGGACTACTCTTGGTACATGTCCATGAAGCGCACCAACGTCTACGCCGACCCCGAGGACCTGGCCATCATCAAGGAGGCCGCCAAGCGCCGGGGTATAAGCGAGGCCGAGATCATCCGCCAGGGCATCCACCTCGCGGCCATGGCGAACCGGGTCTGGGACGAGCCGCTGTTCTCACGCACCTTCGAGGGGCCGGGGCATACGCTGTCCAAGTCGGAGGTCCGCGACACGGTTGCCGAGGCCGTCCGGCGTGAGACCGGCTCGGGTTCCGGATCCGCCGCGTGATCATTGTCATCGCCGATACGTCCGGCCTGCTGGCGGCCCTGGACTCGGCTCATCCGGAACACCGGGCGGCGAACGAGGCGATCATGGCGGCGGGCCTGCTGGTCATGTCCCCGCTCCTGCTGGCCGAACTGGACCACGTTGCGACGCGTGAGCTCGGCAGGGAGGCTGCCCTCAGCGCGGTCGACGACCTGCGGCGCTGGATGAGCCGGGGTCGTGTCGTCATGCCGGAGATCACGGAGGACCACCTGGGCGCCGCCCAGTCCGTCCGTGTCCGCTACCGCGCGCTGGACCTCGACCTCGCCGACGCGGTGAACGTGGCCCTCGCCGCCGACTACGACACGGACGCGATCCTGGCCCTCGACCGACGAGACTTCCGGGCCGTACGCCCGTTGGGCCGCCATAAGGCGTTCCGGGTGATCCCCGACGACCTTCCCCTCTGACGCAGGACCCTTGGCGGTCAAGTACCTGTTCTCGCAAGGGGCTTGTGCGCCGCCCATGACGAAGCAGGTGCAGGACGGGCGTCCGCCATCGCCCGGGAACAGCGGGCCGCCACGACGTGATGGAGGCGCCCACTCGCAAACCGCAGCAACGACACCCCTATGAAACAAGCCCCAGGCCGCTGACCTGGGGCTTCAAGAAGAGCGGGTGACGAGAATCGAACTCGCGCTCTCAGCTTGGGAAGCTGATGTTCTACCATTAAACTACACCCGCGTGAGACGCCGGACGGAACCGGTGTCGAACGCAACGTTACCTTACCTCATGCCAGGCCCCCGGCGCTGAAGCCGTGGGGCCTGAGTGCGTTCGTGGGGTGGGACGGGGCTGCGGGGCGCGGGAGTTGGGGCGTACGGTGGAGGCGGGGGAGAGGGTCCGGGCGGGATCGGAGTGCCGCCTGGAGGGGCGTCCCACCCATCCCGTAATGTGGCTTTTGTCGTCAGGTGAGCAGCAGCCCGACGCGGCTCTTGGGGAAGGGACTCTAGGACTTGATGGAGCGCACCGTCGTCCGTTGTGCCGATGGGCACGTGTTCAGCACCGCTTCGTTCCCGATGCAGCAGGCCGAGCGCCTCGGTCCCGGACGGCTCGTCCGGTGCCCTCGCTGTGCCCGGCTTCGCAGCGTCGTTCAGGTGACCTTGGAGAAGCACTAAAGGCAAGCGATAGAGAAGCGCTGGAGAGCAGTACCAGGCGCGCGGGTCCGTCCGATGGTGGCCGGTCCGCGCGCCTTGCGTATCCTCGGGGCGTGCTTCTCTCAGACAAGGACATCCGGGCCGAGATCGACGCCGGGCGGGTACGGATCGATCCCTACGACGAATCCATGGTGCAGCCGTCCAGCATCGACGTGCGCCTCGATCGCTTCTTCCGGGTGTTCGAGAACCACCGCTACCCCCACATCGACCCCTCCGTGGAGCAGGCCGACCTGACGCGGCTCGTGGAGCCGGAGGGCGACGAGCCGTTCATCCTGCACCCCGGGGAGTTCGTCCTCGCCTCCACCTACGAGGTCATCACGCTCCCCGACGACCTCGCCTCCCGCCTGGAGGGCAAGTCCTCGCTGGGGCGGCTCGGACTCGTCACCCATTCCACCGCCGGCTTCATCGACCCCGGCTTCAGCGGACACGTGACCCTCGAACTGTCGAACCTGGCCACGCTGCCCATCAAGCTCTGGCCCGGCATGAAGATCGGCCAGCTCTGCATGTTCCGGCTCTCCTCGCCGGCCGACTTCCCCTACGGCAGCGAGCGTTACGGCTCCCGCTACCAGGGCCAGCGCGGCCCCACCGCCTCCCGTTCCTTCCTGAACTTCCACCGGACCCAGGTATGAGCGGGGCAGGTGTGCGGGAGAACCTCACCTACGAAGCCTTCGGCACCGCGGTCCGCGAGCTCGCGCAGACCATCGCCGACGACGGCTACGAGCCCGACGTCGTGCTCTCGATCGCCCGCGGCGGCGTCTTCGTCGCCGGTGGCCTCGCGTACGCCCTCGACTGCAAGAACATCCACCTGGTGAACGTCGAGTTCTACACCGGTGTGGGGACCACGCTGGAGATGCCGGTCATGCTGGCTCCGGTGCCCAACACCATCGACTTCTCCGACAAGAAGGTCCTCATCACCGACGACGTCGCCGACACCGGCAAGACGCTCAAGCTGGTGCGTGACTTCTGCCTCGACGCCGTCGCCGAGGTCCGCTCCGCGGTCATCTACGAGAAGTCGCAGTCCCTGGTGAAGTGCGAGTACGTCTGGAAGCGGACGGACGACTGGATCAACTTCCCGTGGTCGGTCGAACCCCCCGTCGTCAAGCGCCGGGGCCAGGTTCTCGACGCCTGAGCGGTGGGAGGCGTACGGCGGAGGGCCCTCGACCTGTGGTCGAGGGCCCTCTGGCGTGGTGTGCGGTGCGGGGTCAGCGGGCCGCGTAGCCGAAGCGGTCGCCCGCTGCCGGGAGGCCGCCCGTGCCGGGCTGGTACGTGGTCACCGGGGCGACCGCGCCGCCGGCGGTGACGTTGGACAGGGGCAGGGCGTACAGGGTGCCGTAGGTCGACGGGCCCAGGGGCAGGCCGACGTACAGCTTGGTGCCCGTGTAGTGGATGCTCGAGCCGAGCAGCTGGCCGGCGCCGGGGGCCGTGGGGATGCCGTCGCCGTCACCCGCCTCCAGCCAGCGGTCGTTCGCGCCGGGGGCGCCCAGGAGCGAGAACGTGTGCACCGCGCCCGCGTTGTCAGCCGTGCCGATGACCTCGTTGGGGACGCCCACGGCCAGCTTCATCGTCGCCGTGGTGCTCAGCGCGCGCGGTGCGGTGTTGATGGCGGTCAGGGTCGAGCCCATGCGGTCGCCGGCCTCCGCGGTACCGGTCACGTCGTCGTCGGCGGTGCCCTGGGAGAAGTAGTTGATCGGGCTGACGGCGCCCGCGGCGGTGATGCGGAAGGTCATCACGTTGCCCGCGTCGGCCTTGGCGACGCCGTCGATGTCGAGGTCCTCACCGGGGGCGCCGACCGAGAGGATCGAGTCGGTGGCGGCCGCGGCGCCCGAGGGGCGGTACGGGGCGAGGGCCAGGGCGAAGCCGAACTGGTCGCCCGCCTCGGCGCCGCCGGCGACGGTGTCGAGGTCCTGGTCGAGCCCGAACTTCGGGGTGGGCAGGCCCGCCGAGGTCAGGGTGTGGCTGAAGACCGCCAGGTTGCCCGCGCCCTCGTCGGCGCCGATGGCCTCGCCGGGCGCGCCGACCGCGAAGAAGTTGGAGTCGGCCGCGACCGAGCCGCCGAAGCCGTCGTTCGCCTCCGCCGCACCGGGCACGTCGGTGCTGTCCTGGTGGAAGATGATGTTGTTGCCGCGGTAGAGGTAGAAGGCCGCGCCGGCCTTCGCCAGGCCGCTGACGCTCTCGCCCGGGGCGCCGCTGACCACGAACGGCGCACCGGAGGCGGTCACGCCGGCCGCGATGGAGTCGCCGAACCGGTCGCCGGCCTGGGCGACGGCGGTGGCCAGGGAGCCGTTGCCGGAGCCCTCCTCGAAGTGGGTGTTCTTCACCGAGCCGGTGCCGAGGCCGCCGGGCGCGCCGTGCAGGACGTCGACCATGCCGGAGTCGGCGACGTTGCCGATGTCCTCGGCCGGGGTGCCCACGACCAGGTCGGTGCAGCCGTCCTCGTCCCAGTCGACGGTGCTCAGGGCCTCGCCGAACCAGTCGCTGGCCTCGGCGGCGCCGGGCACCCAGTCGAGGTTCTGGTTGATCTCGGCGGTGCCCTTGCCGCCGCCGTAGACGATCCGTACCAGGCCGGCCGCGGTGACGCCGCCGACGGTGGCCCGCGGGTCGGCGATCGCGATGTCCTCGACGCCGTCGCAGTTGAAGTCGGTGACGCGGACCGCGCCGGTGGTGGAGCTCACCCAGGAGGCGAGGTCGTCCACGCGCGTGACGACGCCGCCGGTCCGGGTCTCGGTGGTGTCGATGCCGTAGCAGCCGCCCTGGTACGACTGGCTGGCCAGGGCGGCGAGTTGGGCGGTGCCGCCCGTCCCGCGGACCAGGGGGCCGCCGGTGTCGCCCATGCACGCGGCCGTGCCGCCCGTGCCGGTGACCGCGGCGCTCGTGGCGGCGGCTGAGTTCACCGAGAAGGCGCCGGTGTGCAGGCTGAGCGGGGCCCACTCGGTGGCGGTGCGGCCGTAGCCGGCCAGGGTGAGGGTCTCGCCGGCGGTGGGCGCGGCGGTGGCCAGGGCGAGGGGGGTGACGTTGGTGACCGGGCGGTTGAGGCGGGCCAGGACTGCGTCGCGGTCGGTGCGCGGGACCAGTTGGACGATCTGGCGGGCGGCGCCCGCGGTGCCGGTCAGGTCGGAGCGGCCGATGACCGCGGTGGTCTTGGTGGCCGGCTTGCCGGCGGGCACCGTGAGGCTGGTGGCCGGGTCGGCGGCGAAGCAACTGGCCGCGGTCAGCAGCCACTCGCGGTCGACGAGGACGCCGGAGCAGCCGCGGTCGTGGTCGCCGACGGTGATCTGGGCCGTGTAGGCGTAGGTGGTGTCGGCGGCGCTGACGGCGGGGCCGGTGACGGCGGCGGCGGGGCCTGCCGCGAGCACGGCGGAGCCGAGGGTCAGGGTGGCGGCCAGTGCGGCGAGGCGCACAGGTCTGGCGTGGGTCATGAAGTCGGTCCCCTGGTGGGTGGTGACGGATCGGGTGCGGAGGAGCTCGGCGGGGCGCTACTTGGAGGTGCGGAGCTCCAGGAGGGTCCACTCGCGGGCCTGTTCGTCAGCGCTCTCGCCCACCGGGGTCCAGGTGTTCTTGGCGATGTCGTACGACTGCTGCTCGCTGCCCACCGTCATGTCCGCCTCGGTGGTGTAGTCGTTGCCGCGGATCAGGTAGACCGACGGCAGCTCCAGGGTGAGCCAGCCGGAGGCGCCCTTGACGTCGAAGCAGACCTTGCTCTTGTCGCGCGCCTGGACCTCGAGCTGACCGGTGCCGGTCGCGCAGTCCGCCAGCGTGATGTGGCCGTCGCCGCGCTTGAGCAGGATGCTCTTCTCGGCCAGGATCTTGTCGGCCTGCGGGTAGTCGAAGTCCTCGACGGCGTAACCGGGGGCCTCGCCGGCCACCGGCACCGTCCCGGCGGGAGTGCCGCCCGCTGTCATGGCGGTCCAGGCCAGGGCCCCGGCGGCCAGAGCGCCCACGGCTGTGCCCAGGAGTCTTTTGCGATACGGCCTCGACGGCATGGGAAATCGTCCCTTCATCACATTCGTCGATCCGGACGAGGAATGGCGGGAACGCAATGCGCGCACGGGTGTGAAGGCACGAGGAATACAGACGCAGTCCCCCACTCCCGGCGATGAAATAGCCCCCGCGGCCACCTGCCGGAAAACTGCTTGAGCGGCTATGCAACCCCGCGTCCGCGAACCTGTCCACCTCGTGAACTCTCCCAAATGGGGCGAGCGTTGACGGGGTGAGGTGACCTCCGACACGTTCGCAAACGGTTGTACGGGCCCTTATTGAGAAAAGGTAACGAAAATGTCCGGAGGATGCGCAATAAGTCGGGCATAAGGGTCCGTAGGCGCGTATGCGAGGCATGAATTCGGTAGGGGAAATGTAAGGTGCGGTTAAAGATTGAGGAGTCCGCACGGGGGGTCATGTGATGGCGTACGCAAATTTGTCGCTGTTCTCGCTGTTCTCGCTCCCTGTGCTCTGCGAGGGAGAAACACGTTGAGTGTCAGATTGCGGACCGCGCCGGTATGGCGCGGCTCCGTGGCGGCGCTGATGGCCCTGGGGATGATCCTGGGCATCGATCCGCGCCCCGCCGCGGCGGAGGACGCGGCACCGGAGTTCACCCGGGCCGACGTCCTCATGGAGTGGGAGTACGGCGGCGAGGGCGTCCGGCGTGAGGCCGAGGCGGCCCTGCTGGGCTCGACGGACGACGTCCAGACGTTCATGGACCAGGACCTGCCGGCCGCCCAGACGGAGGACCTGCGGGTCGAGGTGGCGCAGATCATGGCCATCGGCGGTCCCTCCGTGCGCGAGAAGGCCAACATCGCGCTGGGCGGCGGTGAGGCGGAGCTCCAGGCGTTCCTGGACGACGGCTACGTCGGGGCCTACGAGGAGGACCAGCGCGTCCAGGCGGCGCAGATCATGGCCTTCGGCGGTCCGGGCGTGAAGAAGGCGGCCAACACGGCGCTGAACGGCACGGCCGACGACGTGAGCGCCTTCCTGAAGACCGGGCAGTACAAGGCGCGGGCCGACGACAACCGGGTCAAGGTCGGCAGGTTGCTGTACACCGGCGGCCCGAACGTGCGGCTGCTGGCGGGCCAGGCCCTGGACGGCACGGACGCGGACGTCCAGCAGTTCCTGGACGACGGCTGGGCGGTCGCCGCCGCGCGCGACCAGGAGACGATCACCGTCGCACAGCTCGCCGAGCTCGCCGACACGGCGCAGAAGCGGGCCAAGGAGCTGACCGAGACCGCCAAGGAGGAGGCGGCCAAGGCGGCGAAGGCCACCCAGGCCGCGAAGGCCGCGGCGCTGGAAGCGGCCGCGGAGGCGCAGGAGTCCAAGGAGTCGGCGGGCCGGGCGGCCGCGGCCGCGTCCCGCGCGGCGGCCGCCGCCGACCGGGCCGCACAGGCGGCGCGAACGGCGGTCTCCGCGGCGGCGGCGGCGAACGCCACGGCACGCATGGCGGCCTCGGCGGCCGCGCAGGCGGCCTACGCGGCCGGCCAGGCCGGTGGCGCGGCGGCCGTGGCGAGGGCCGCAGCCGGTGCCGCGGCCAGTGACGCGGGACGGGCCGCGGCGGCCCGCAAGGCGGCGGACAAGGCGAACGCCGCCGCCGCGGGCGCGCGGAAGGCGGCCGACGCCGCCGACCAGGCCGGTATCGCCGCCGAGCAGGCGGCCACCGCGGCCGGTGCCGCGGCCAGCGCGGGGGCGAACGCGGCGGCCGCCGCTGCCGCCGCCGCGGACGCGGGCCGGTGGGCCGGTGAGGCGGGCGCCAAGGGCGAGGAGGCCGCCGCCGCGGCGGCCAAGGCCAAGCGGCTCGCCGACCAGGCCACGCGCGCGGCCGACTCCGCGCAGTCCAACGCCCGGCAGGCCGCCACGGCCGCCCGGCAGTCGCGCGACGCGGCCAACGAGACCGCGGCGCACGCCGAGGCCGCGGCGATCGCGGCGAACAAGGCCGCCGACGCCGCGGGGCAGGCGGTGGACGCGGCCAAGGCGTCCACCGACGCGGCCAAAGCGGCCAGCGCGGCCGCGAACCGGGCGATGTCGGCGGCCGAACAGGCCTCGACCGTGGTGGAGTTGGCCCGCAAGGCCGACACCGAGCGGCTGGCACAGCAGCAGGACGAGGCGGTCCTGGCGGCCGAGGAGGCCGCCGAAGCGCACGACGAGAAGGTCGCCGCCGCCCAGTGGGAGATCGGCAGGGCCCAGGAACTCGGCGCGCAGACCAGGCAGTTGGTCACGGAGGCGGCCGCCTCCACCGATCTGACGGTCACGGCCGCCAAGGGCCGCCAGGCCGCGGTCAACCTGCTGAGCAGCGGCGGCACCTGGGTGAAGGACGCCGCCGCGGACGCGCTCGCGGGCAGCGACGACGACGTGGCCGACTTCGTCCGCGTCAGGCTGGCCGTCGCGATGGAACAGGACGACCGCGCGAGCGTCGGCCACATCGCCACCACCAGCGAGATCCCCGCGCAGCGGCAGGCCGCGCTGGCCGTGCTGGACAAGCCGATCGACGAGGTACGGGCCTGGCTGCGCACCCGCGCCTATCCGGGCAAGGAGGACGACGACCGGGTCGCGGTGGCCAAGATCGCCGCCGAGGGCGGTCCGGGCGTGAAGGCCGCGGCGAGCAAGGCACTGGACGGTACGGCCGCCGACCTGGCGGCGTTCCTGGAGACCGGGCAGTACACGGCGCGGGAGGACGACGACCGGGTGGCGGTCAGCGAGGCCCTCGCCACCGGCGGCCCCGAGGTGCGCGCCGCGGCGCAGGCCGTGCTGTCGGGCCCCGCGTCCGGACTGCGGCCCTTCCTGGAGGTCGGCCTCCACCAGGCGCGGCAGCGGGACGCCAACGCGGCCGCCCACCTCGCCGAGGTCAGCATCCTGCTCCAGGCCGCCTACAAGTCGGCGGCGCTCGCGCAGAAGGACGCCGCCGACGCGCAGAAGGTCGCCGCGGAGGCCCGTAAGGACGCCGCCAAGGCCACCGAGTGGGCCAACGCGGCCAACGACTCGGCCCAGCGGGCGAACACGTACGCCGAACAGGCCGACAAGTCCGCCGACCAGGCCGAGGCATCCGCCGCGCAGGCGGCCGAGTCCGCGAGGACGGCCCGCAACGCGGCCGCTTCGGCGCAGGCGGACGCACGGTCGGCGGCCCGCTCGGCGGAACGCGCGCAGCACTCCGCCGCCGTCGCCTACGGCTACTCCCTGGAGGCCAACAACTCCGCCTACCAGGCCGGTCTGTCCAAGCTGGCGGCCGAGGCGGACTCCGCCGCCGCGGCCAAGGCGGCCGGTGAGGCCATGAAGACGGCGGCCGACCTGCTCGTCGCGGAGCTGAAGAAGCAGATCCAGGAAGAGGCGGCGCTGGAGACCAGCAAGCCGCTCAGCGACAACGAGCTGCGCGCCGCCCTCGAACGGCGGCTGGTCGACTACCGGTCCATCGTCCTGCAGAACGGCGATCTGAAGCCGGGCGAGACGATGCTGGTCTGCGGCGGTGACGGCGCCGGCGGCATGGGCTGCATCACCAGCACCACGCTCGACCGTCTGATCGCCTGGTACATCGGTGCCGACGAGATCGAGGAGTGCCTGCGGGACAAGAAGCCCTCGTGCCTGTCGGGTCTCGCCCTCAGCGCCCTCAAGCTCAAGTTCCTGAAGAAGATGCACTGCGGGACGAGCAGCTTCGTGCCGGGCACCCGGGTGCTGCTGGCCGGCGGCCGGACCGAGGAGATCGAGGACATCCGGGTCGGCGACCGGATCGTCTCGACCGACCCGGAGACGGGCCGCACCGAGGCGAAGCGGGTCCGGGCGACCATCGAGAGCACCGGGCCCAAGAACCTCGTCGGCGTCTCGGTCACCGGCTCCCGCGGACGGTCCACGGGCACGGTGGTCGCCACCTACAACCACCCGTTCTGGGCGGGCGGCGACCAGCGCACCTGGGTCGACGCCGGGGGCCTCCGGACCGGCACCGCGCTGCGCACCGATACCGGTGGCGCCGCGACGGTGGGCGGGACGCGGGCGTGGGCCGTGCCGGAGCAGCGGGTCCACAACCTGACGGTCGCGGACTTCAACACGTACTACGTCCTGGCGGGCCGCACCCCGGTCCTGGTGCACAACGCGAGCTGTCCGATCGGTTTCACCGCGGACACCGTCGCGGACGCGTTCACCGGGATGAACAAGGGGGGCGGGCATGCCATCCGGCACCTGATCTCGGACGGTCTGATTCCCAACAAGGGCAGTGTCGCCTCGCAGGTGAAGTACTTCCAGGACAACTTCGGGCACGTCCTGACGTCGCCGGACAAGACGTTCGACTGGAAGATCGGCGGCACCCAGGCCAAGGGCTTCGCCAAGAAGGTCAACGGCAAGGTGGTGGTGATTTTCGTGGCGAAGGAGGGGAACTATCAGGGCAAGATCCTGAGCGCGATGGTGCCGCCCGCCAAGAACATGACGAAGTGGGGCCTGTGGTGAGTTCCCTCAAGGAGGCCCTGACCTGGAGCGGCCCCGCGGTGGTCGTCCTGTTCACCGTGGGGCGGGCCGCATCCGCCCTGGAGGAGGACGCGTTCGACGTCCTCGGTACGCGTCCGGACGAGGTCGCCGTGTTCCCGGTCTCCACCGAGGCCTGGGACCGGGACGCGGTCGTGCTGGCGTACGACCTCACCTTCGAGGAGGGGCGCCTGGACGATCCGGGACTGCCCGGCCATCTCCGGGAGTGCCTGCGGAAGGCCGCCGCGCACGCGGAGGGCATCGCCTGGCTGACGTTCGAGGGGGCGTTCCACTTCGACCACCTCTTCACGGACGACATCGCCGATCAGGTCTACGGCTACTGCGTGGTCGGCGGTGAGCCCGTGGTCGTCTGGGACGACGGGACGCTGAAGAGCGATCGGTGGAAACGCGAGATCGGGGACGTGCGGTCGGCTCTGGACCGCGCCTTCCCCGCGTGAGCGAAGGCGAAGGGCTCCCGGTGATCACCGGGAGCCCTTCGTCGTCGTAGCGCCGCGGGAACCTAGAACGTGCCCAGCTTCACGATCGACAGCAGCGCGATGAGCTGGATCGCCGACGCGCCGAGGGCCTTCGGCCAGGGCAGGTCGTGGGACCTGGAGACCATCAGGGTGAGCAGGGCGCCGGCCGCCACCCAGGTCGCCCAGCCCAGGAGCTGGACGAAGGACGCGTCGCCGCCGAAGAACATGGCCACGATCAGGCGGGGGGCGTCGGTCAGGGACATGATCAGCATGGAGAGGCCGACCGTGGGCTGCCACGCGCCGTCACCGCCGAGCTGGCGGGCCAGGGCGTGGGTGACGACGCCCAGGACGAACGCCGACAGGACCATGGCGACGGCCGTGGTCAGGACGATGGGGACCGCGTTCGACAGGGTGGCGTTGATCGCGTCCTTGCGGGCCTCCTCGAAGCCGAACACCGCGAGCAGGCCGTAGAGGAAGGTCACGACGAGGGCCGGGCCCCACATCGTGTAGTCCCGCATCTGGAGGAAGGTCTGCTTGGGCGAGAGCAGGATGCCCTTCAGGAGTTCCTTCCAGTGCAGGCGGGGGCCCACGGGACCCGCCGGGGCCGAGCCCGCGCGGTAGGTGCCGCCCTGGCTGTAGGGGTCCTCACCGACCGAGAACGCCTGGGTGTGGCCCGGGTTGTTCGCCGCGTACGGGTCATGGCCGCCCTGCGGGTGCGGGGCGCCGCTGCCGTCGCCGAAGTACTCCGGCTCCTCGTAACCCCCGCCGCCGCCCTGGGTCCACTGGCCCGGGTGGGGCTGCGGCGCGGGGGGATAGCCGTACGGCTGTCCCTGGGGCGCCTGCTGCCCGTACGGAGGTTGTTGCGGTCGCGTGTGAGGAGCGCCGTTGTCCCGGCCGCGTCCGATCCTGAATCCAGCCACGTCTTCGAACGTACCTGGTCCCGGGGAACGACGTGTGCGCCCGGGGTTTCGGGGACGGCTTTGCTGCCGAGCTGTGACATCCCCTAAGGGAGCTCGCTACCGTCCCCTACGGGCTTCTCATCCGTCCCCAACGGGGCTTCCGCACCCCTGGGCCGGGCCCGTCAGTCGGCCAGCGTCGCGCCGAAGTACGCACGGTCGCCCAGGCCCAGGCCGCTCACGGTCAGCGTGGTCGAGCCCGTGCCCGTCGGGCCGGCGGCGGTGCCGGGGAAGAGGTGGAGGCGGCCGATGTCCGGTGCGGAGACGAGCAGTTCGGCGCGGCCGTCGCGGTTGTGGTCGCGCAGCAGGACCGAGGTGCCGAACCAGGAGTCGCTCTCGTCGGCCGGGCGCCGGAAGCCGGGCGTGGTGTAGTCGATCTGGCGGGCGTTCGTGCCGGTGATCCCGGACCTCCCGCCGCGCAGGACGGTGACCGCGCCCGCGCGCCAGAACTCGCTGCCGAGCGTCTCGTTCGGGGCCCCCACCGCGAGGTCCGGGTAGCCGTCGCCGTTGGTGTCCCCGGCCGAGACGTCGAAGCCGAAGTCGTCGCCGGTCTCGCGCCCGCCCGGCACACCCGCGGTGTTCTGGGTGATGGACCTGACCGTGCCGCTGAAACCGGTGGCGGTGCCGTTGAGGAGGTGGACCGCCTCGCCATTGCCCGCGCGGGCCGCTCCGACGGCCAGGTCGCCGTATCCGTTCTTGTCGAAGTCGGCGATGGTGGCGGACGCGGCGTAGGACAGATCGGCCTGGCCCGGGAGCGGCAGGTTGTACTTCTTGGGCGGTGCGACAGGGCCGTTTGTGCCGCCGCGGTAGAACCAGACGCGCTGGTGGTCGCTCCGGTCGTCGCCGATCACCGCGAAGTCGGCGGTGCCGTCCTTGGTGACCTTGCCCGAGACGACCAGTGCGGGCCTGATGTCCTCGCCGTCGACCGGGTCGAGGTTGGTGGCCTTGCCGCGGGAGCCGGCCTTGGTGAACGGGCCGCGCAGGAACCAGACGTAGTTGTCGCCCACCGAGACCACGTCGACCTTGCCGTCCGCGTTGAAGTCGCCCACGGCCACGTCCTTGGCGAAGCTGTCCGTGCCGCCCGGGATCGCGTAGTCGCTGCCGCCGCTCAGTCCGGTCCTCGACCCCCACAGGATCGTGAAGGTGCCGCGGTGGGAGGAGCCCACGGCCTCGTTGGGGGCGGTGGCGATGACGTCGGCGTAGCCGTCCTTGTTCACGTCGGAGGTGGTGACCTTGGTGCCGAAGAAGTCCTTGGCCTCCGCCGCGCCCTCGACGCCCGGGCTGTTCTGGGTGACGACCGTGCGCTTGGTGAAGTCCAGCCCCTTCGACGTGCCCCACACCACCACCACCGCGCCGGCCTCCTTCTTCCCGCCGGCCGTGGCGGTGCGGTCGCCGACGGCGAGATCGCGGTAGCCGTCCCCGTTGAAGTCGTCGGCGTACTTCGCGGCCGCCGCGCCCGCCGGGGCGGTGAGGGCGAGCGGACTCAGGCCCGCGGCGAGGAGGGCGGCGGCCAGGAGGGCGGGGCGGGTGCGGGTGGTCAAGGGGGCTCCATGGGCGTTCGGTGATCCTGGGATCGCGCGGTGTCGCGATCAGGAGACCTCCGGCAAGGGGCTTGGGTTGTACGGGAATTGGGCCCCGCCCGTGGGAGCGTCAGGAACCGAGGAACGCGGACGTGGAGAAGGTGACCGCTGGTTCGGGGCTCACGAGGCCCTTCTTCGCGCCCAGGTAGACGGCGACGGTGTCCTTCGTCTCGCTCCGGTACGTCCGCACCGCGAGGTCCGCCCGGCCGTCGCCGTCGAAGTCGGCGGCCGCGACGACCCGGGTTGTGCCGGTGGCGGGCGGTTCGACGGTGACCGTCGCCTCGGTGGACGGACCTGTCGGACGGCCCTGGAAGACGCGCAGGCGCGAGCCGCTGGAGACCAGTTCGCTCAGGCCGTCACCGTCGAAGTCGGCGGCGTCCAGGACCGAGCCGGGGGAGGCCAGGGAGCCCTTCGCCGCGATGGGGAGGTCGTAGCGCAGAGACGTTCCGCCCTCCCCCACGCTCGAATCCGCTCGCGCGGGGGGACCCCCACCGCCGACCGCCCCGTCCAGGGCCTTGCCGCGGCCGAAGGAGCCGAGGACCACGTCGATGCCGGACGGCAGGACGGCTCCGGTGCGGGTCGGGCCCGCCGGACCGCCGAGGACCACGGCGGAGGGGCCGGTGCCCTGAGTCGTACGGACGATCAGGTCGTCGTAGCCGTCGCGGTCGACGTCTGCGGCCGGGCCCGTGGGCACCTCGCCCGGTGATCGGACCGGGGCGCCCGCCCTGCTCGGGGCGCCCGCACGGGTGAACGGGCCGCGCAGGTAGGTGAGATGACCGCCGGTGGCGTGCAGGACGAGGTCCTCGGCGCCGTCGCCGTCGAAGTCGCCGCAGACCGGCTGGTCCGGCCAGTCGTTGCCGACGCGGGCGACGGGCGGGACGGTGAGCTGAACGGCCTTGCCGGTCAGGCCGCCCGGCGAGCCGAAGAGGATCTGGAGGGGGACCGGGGGCCGGCCCTGGCCGTCGTAGGGCGGGTCGGTGGAGACGACGAGGTCGGTGAAGCCGTCCTTGTCCAGGTCGCAGGTGGCCTCCGCGTCGAACAGGGCGGGGAGTTGGCCGTCGGTGGCCGCGCCCTGCCGGCCCGGGGTGATCAACTGCCGTGCGCCGGGGACGAGTCCGCGCTCACTGCCGTACACGATGCCGATGCCGGGGTCGTCGGCGTGGGCCTGCTCCTTGACCAGGTCGCCCAGGACGAGGTCGCGGTGGCCGTCCCCGTTGAAGTCGTCCGGGGTCCTGCTGCCCTCGCCCTCGGGCACCGGGAGTCGGGCCGGGGCGTCGGCGATCCGTGCCGGGGTGCGGTCCGCGGACCCGGTGGGCTGGGTGGGGCCGCAGGCGGCGAGGAGAAGAGCGGCGGTGCCGGCGGCGAGGACGGTGAGCAAGGTGCCGCCCGGGGGCGTCGTACACATCACGTCTCTCCGCACACGCACCGCTCACCTCGTCAGCATCATCGATAACGACCCCGGCAATGATGCACTTGTTCGACACCGAGTGACAGCCCCGGGTACGTCGGCCCGGGTGTGTGGGCGGCGGTGAGGTGCCGGTGCCTTGCCCGTGGCGTGCTGGTGACTGCTGGGCGTCCGGTGACTGTGTGCCGCTTGTCGTCGGTCGGCACGGGTCCGGTCCCCGGAGGTGTGTCGCGGGATGCCGTTCGCGTGGCCGGGGGCATCGGGCTGAGGGCCGTCCCGTCGGGGGCGCGGTTCGCGTGTGGGCGCCGAAGGCACCCGGCACGCCGTGCGATCCGTTCGCGCCGAGCGGCGTTTCGCGGGTGGCGGTGCGGATCAGGTGGTGGGTGTGGGCGGGCGCGAAAGCCCTCGCGGGCCGTCGAGTTCAGCCGAGCAGGGAGGCAAGTGGTGGACGCGGGCGATGTGTTGGACGTCCTGGAGTTGTTGCGGCGGGCCGGGGCGGAGGTCTGGGTCGGGGGCGGGTGGGGGATCGACGCGCTGGCCGGTGAGCAGACCCGGGACCATCGTGACCTGGACCTGATGCACCGGCGGGAGCAGGAGCCCGCCGTGCTGGCTGCCCTGGCCGGCGCGGGCTTCGTGGAGAGCCTCGACCTGCGGCCGGTACGGTTCGTGGTCACCGCTCCCGGCGGACGGGAGATCGATCTGCACCCGCTGGTCTTCACCGGGGACGGTTCCGCCGTGCAGGCGTCCGGCGAGCCGGAGCGGCCCTTCCGCTACCCGGCCTCCTGCTTCGTGACCGGGACCATCGGCGGCACCACCGTCCCGTGTCTCTCGGCTGCCCAGCAGGTCTACTTCCACCAGGGGTACGAGCCGACGCAGCGCGACCGGCACGACATGGCGGTGCTGCGGCGCGTGTTCGGGATCGCCACCCACTTCTGAGCGAGCGGGGCCGGAAGGACGACGGCGCCCCCGGGTCCGATCAGACCCGGGGGCGCCGAACAGCACCGTCGCAACCGTTACGTCACCGGCGTCACTTCACCGGCTCCGGCTCCGGCTCGCTCTCCGTCTCCGCCGCGTCCTCCGGGTCGACCGGGGTCTTCACGGACTGGAGCAGCAGCTGGGCGACGTCGACGACCTGGATGGACTCCTTGGCCTTGCCGTCGTTCTTCTTGCCGTTGACCGAGTCGGTCAGCATGACGAGGCAGAACGGGCAGGCCGTCGAGACGATGTCGGGGTTGAGGGAAAGGGCCTCGTCGACGCGCTCGTTGTTGATGCGCTTGCCGATCCGCTCCTCCATCCACATCCGCGCGCCACCGGCACCGCAGCAGAAGCCGCGCTCCTTGTGGCGGTGCATCTCCTCGTTCCGCAGACCCGGGACGCCCGCGATGATCTCGCGCGGGGGCGTGTAGATCTTGTTGTGGCGGCCCAGGTAGCACGGGTCGTGGTACGTGATGATGCCCTCGACCGGGGTCACCGGGATCAGCTTGCCCTCGTCGACGAGGTGCTGGAGCAGCTGGGTGTGGTGGATGACCTCGTAGTCGCCGCCGAGCTGCGGGTACTCGTTGCCGATCGTGTTGAGGCAGTGCGGGCAGGTCGCGACGATCTTCTTCGCGGACTTGGGCTTGGCGGACTCGGGGACCACCTTGCCGTCGTCGTCCAGCTCCTCGCCGAACGCCATGTTCAGCGCCATGACGTTCTCCATGCCGAGCTCCTGGAACAGGGGCTCGTTGCCCAGACGCCGGGCGGAGTCACCGGTGCACTTCTCGTCGCCGCCCATGATCGCGAACTTGACGCCCGCGATGTGCAGCAGCTCGGCGAAGGCCTTGGTGGTCTTCTTGGCCCGGTCCTCCAGGGCGCCCGCGCAGCCGACCCAGTACAGGTACTCGACCTCGGTGAGGTCCTCGATGTCCTGGCCGACGACCGGGACCTCGAACTCGACCTCCTTGAGCCACTCCAGGCGCTGCTTCTTCGCCAGGCCCCAGGGGTTGCCCTTCTTCTCCAGGTTCTTGAGCATCGTGCCCGCCTCGGACGGGAACGCGCTCTCGATCATCACCTGGTAGCGGCGCATGTCGACGATGTGGTCGACGTGCTCGATGTCCACCGGGCACTGCTCGACACAGGCGCCGCAGGTGGTGCAGGACCACAGGACGTCCGGGTCGATGACGCCGTTCTCCTCGGCGGTGCCGATCAGCGGGCGCTCGGCCTCGGCGAGAGCGGCGGCGGGGACATCCTTGAGGGCCTCGGGAGATGCCTTCTCCTCGCCCTCCATCGTCTTGCCGCCCCCGGCCAGCAAATACGGCGCCTTGGCGTGCGCGTGGTCGCGCAGGGACATGATCAGGAGCTTGGGGGAGAGCGGCTTGCCGGTGTTCCACGCGGGGCACTGCGACTGGCAGCGGCCGCACTCGGTGCAGGTGGAGAAGTCCAGCAGGCCCTTCCAGGAGAACTGCTCGACCTGGGAGACGCCGAAGACGTCGTCGTCACCGGGGTCGGTGAAGTCGATCGGCTTGCCGCCGGAGGTCATCGGCTGGAGACCGCCGAGGGCCGTGCCGCCGGTCGCCTCGCGCTTGAACCAGATGTTGGGGAAGGCCAGGAAGCGGTGCCAGGCCACACCCATGTTGGTGTTGAGCGAGACGACGATCATCCACACGAAGGACGTGCCGATCTTGATCATCGCGACCAGGTAGACGAGGTTCTGGAGCGTGGCGACGCTCAGACCCTTGAAGGCCAGGACCAGCGGGTACGAGGCGAAGTACCCGGCCTCGTAGCCGTCCACGTGGTGCAGCGCGCCCTCGAGACCGCGCAGCACGTAGATGGCGAGGCCGATGGTGAGGATGACGTACTCGACGAAGTACGCCTGGCCCGCCTTGGAGCCGGCGAAGCGGGACTTGCGGCCGGGGCGGGAGGGCAGGCTCAGCAGGCGGATGACGATCAGCGCGAGGATGCCGAGGATCGTCATCACACCGATGAACTCGATGTACAGCTCGAACGGCAGGAAGTCGCCGACCACCGGCAGCACCCAGTCGGCCTTGAAGAGCTGGCCGAACGCCTGCGCGAGGGTCGGCGGCAGGGTCAGGAAGCCGACGGCCACGAACCAGTGGGCGAAGCCGACGATGCCCCACCGGTTCATCCGCGTGTGGCCGAGGAACTCCTTCACCAGCGTCACGCTGCGCGCGTAGGGGTTGTCGGTCCTGCTTCCGGCGGGCACCGGCTGGCCCAGCTTGAAGTACCGGACGAACTGGCCGATGGCACGCGCGAGCAGTGCCACGCCGACCACGGTCAGTACCAGCGACACGATGATCGCGGCGAGTTGCATTTCGGGGCTCCTCGGGCCTGCGAGGGGTCTACGAGAGATCCGTGAGAAGGGATCTCGCCATTACTAAGCGGTAACTTATGCAGTCCGTCTGAGACTACCCCCATCCTCCGCCGCACTGTAGCCGGGCACGGGGTGATCTGAATCGCTGAGGGTTACCTTAAAACCCGATCGTGTTATTCGTGATGAATTGGTACATACGGCGCTAATTTAGGCTCGTGCTCTACGGGATCCTCGCCGCCACCTCCGCCCTGCTCCTCGCCGCCGTGCTCACCGCCGTGCTGCGGGTGC
The DNA here is from genome assembly GCF_040612795.1 of Streptomyces sp. NPDC006335. Taxonomy (NCBI): domain Bacteria; kingdom Bacillati; phylum Actinomycetota; class Actinomycetes; order Kitasatosporales; family Streptomycetaceae; genus Streptomyces; species Streptomyces sp. NPDC006335. The sequence continues at coordinate 307,829 of NZ_JBEXQX010000010.1, read as the reverse complement.
CCGCCCTGCGCCTCGGGATCGTCGACCGGCGATGGCGGCGGCCCCTGCCCTTGTCCGGCGGGGTGGCGATGGTGGCCGCCACCTGTGGTGTGGCCGCCGTCGGGGACTGGCGGGGCGTCACCCCGCTCGGGCCCGACGTCGGACGGCTGCTCGTCGCGGGGGCCGGCGTGGCCCTCCTCGGGCTCGTCGCCGACGTGCGGCGGGTCAAGGCGCGGTTCCTGGTGGGCGGTACGGCCGTGGCGGCGGCGTGTGTGGTGCCGTACGAGCAGACGGGGGTGCTCGCCGGGATCCTCGCGGTCGGCTGGATCGTCTTCGTCGCGCTCGGGTTCAAGGCGCTGGACCACGCCGACGGGCTCGCCGGGACCGTCGGGGTCGTCACCGCCTTCGGGGCGGGGGCCTGTGCTGCGGCCGAGGTGATGGACGGGCTCGCCGTGCTGCTCAGCGTGCTGGCCGCCGCGCTGACCGGCTTCCTGATGCACAACTGGCATCCCGCGCGCGCGGGACTCGGCGCGTGCGGGGCGCTGTTCACCGGGTTCGTGCTCGCGGCCGCGGCCGTGACGACCCGCGCGGGGCAGGAACTCGGCTCCGGTGCGGGGGTGTTGTCCGCGCTGACGGCGGTGGTGGGTGCCGACGTCCTGCTCGTCGTCCTGGCCCGGGGGCTGTCCGGGCGGCCGCTGCTGCGTGCCGCCCCCGACCATCTCGCGCACCGGCTGCGGCGGCTCGGTCTCACTCCGCAGGGGGTGTCCGTCGTCCTCGGTGTCGCGGCGTTCGGCGGGGTACTCGTCGCGGTCCTGGTGCACCTCGGGTGCATCGCCGCGACCGGGGCCCTCTGGGTCGCCGGGGGCGCCCTGTTCGTCGTGCTCGCACTCCTTCGTGTGAAGCCCGCCAGCACCCCGCGTCCGGTATCGACGCAGGTCAGAGCCCAGTTGCGTGTAAGGAACGGATAAGAGTTGAGCCAGGACGACTCAGGTCTGTTGACCGAGCCGGAGGCGTCGTGCACACTTGAGCCTGTTCCACTCAAGTCAGCTGGAGGAATCAACCATGGCACGTGCGGTCGGCATCGACCTGGGCACGACTAACTCCGTCGTCAGCGTTCTCGAAGGCGGCGAGCCCACCGTCATCACCAACGCCGAGGGTGCCAGGACCACGCCGTCCGTCGTCGCCTTCGCGAAGAACGGCGAAGTGCTGGTCGGCGAGGTGGCCAAGCGCCAGGCAGTCACCAACGTGGACCGGACCATCCGGTCCGTGAAGCGCCACATGGGCACCGACTGGAAGATGGAGCTGGACGGGAAGCCCTTCAACCCGCAGCAGATCTCCGCCTTCATCCTCCAGAAGCTGAAGCGGGACGCCGAGTCCTACCTGGGCGAGAAGGTGACCGACGCGGTCATCACCGTCCCGGCGTACTTCAACGACTCCGAGCGCCAGGCGACGAAGGAGGCCGGCGAGATCGCGGGCCTGAACGTCCTGCGCATCGTCAACGAGCCCACCGCGGCCGCGCTCGCGTACGGCCTCGACAAGGACGACCAGACGATCCTCGTCTTCGACCTCGGTGGCGGCACCTTCGACGTGTCCCTCCTGGAGATCGGCGACGGCGTCGTCGAGGTGAAGGCCACCAACGGTGACAACCACCTCGGTGGTGACGACTGGGACCAGCGTGTCGTCGACTACCTGGTGCAGCAGTTCAAGTCCGGCCACGGCGTGGACCTCGCCAAGGACAAGATGGCCCTCCAGCGCCTCCGCGAGGCCGCCGAGAAGGCCAAGATCGAGCTGTCCTCCTCCACCGAGACCTCGATCAACCTGCCCTACATCACCGCCTCCGCCGAGGGCCCGCTGCACCTGGACGAGAAGCTCACCCGGGCTCAGTTCCAGCAGCTGACCGCGGACCTCCTGGAGCGCTGCAAGACCCCGTTCTTCAACGTCATGAAGGACGCCGGCGTCTCCATCAACGAGATCGACCACGTCGTCCTCGTCGGTGGCTCCACCCGCATGCCCGCCGTCGCCGAGCTCGTCAAGGAGCTCACCGGCGGCAAGGACGCCAACAAGGGCGTCAACCCGGACGAGGTCGTCGCCATCGGCGCCGCCCTCCAGGCCGGTGTCCTCAAGGGTGAGGTCAAGGACGTCCTGCTCCTCGACGTGACCCCGCTGTCCCTCGGCATCGAGACCAAGGGCGGCATCATGACCAAGCTCATCGAGCGCAACACCACGATCCCGACCAAGCGGTCCGAGATCTTCACCACGGCCGAGGACAACCAGCCGTCCGTGCAGATCCAGGTCTACCAGGGCGAGCGCGAGATCGCGGCGTACAACAAGAAGCTCGGGATGTTCGAGCTGACCGGTCTGCCGCCGGCCCCGCGCGGTGTCCCGCAGATCGAGGTCGCCTTCGACATCGACGCCAACGGCATCATGCACGTGACCGCCAAGGACCTGGGCACGGGCAAGGAGCAGAAGATGACCGTCACCGGCGGCTCCTCGCTGCCGAAGGACGAGGTCGACCGGATGCGCCAGGAGGCCGAGCAGTACGCGGAGGAGGACCACCGCCGCCGCGAGGCCGCCGAGACCCGCAACCAGGGCGAGCAGCTCGTCTACCAGACGGAGAAGTTCCTCAAGGACAACGAGGAGAAGGTCCCCGCCGAGGTCAAGACCGAGGTCGAGTCCGCCGTCGAGGAGCTGAAGGCCGCGCTCAAGGGCGAGGACACCGCGGAGATCCGCACCGCGACCGAGAAGGTCGCCGCGGTCTCCCAGAAGGTCGGCCAGGCCATGTACGCCGACGCCCAGGCCGCGCAGGCCGCCGGCGGCGAGGACGCCGGTGCCTCCCAGGCCAAGGCGGACGACGACGTCGTGGACGCCGAGATCGTGGACGACGAGCGCAAGGACGGTGCCGCGTGACGGAGGAGACCCCGGGTTTCGACGAGAAGCCCGACGTCCCCTCCGGCGCCACCCCCGACGACGCCGAGCCGAAGGCCGCCCCCCAGGAAGGGGCGGCCCCGGCCGGGGACGCAACAGCGCAGATCGCCGGTCTGACGGCCCAGCTGGACCAGTCGCGCAAGGCACTCGACGAGCGCACCGCCGACCTCCAGCGGCTCCAGGCCGAGTTCCAGAACTACCGCCGCCGGGTGGAGCGGGACCGGATCACGGTCAAGGAGATCGCCATCGCGAACCTCCTGACCGAACTCCTGCCCACGCTCGACGACATCGGCCGCGCACGCGAACACGGGGAGCTTCTGGGCGGGTTCAAGTCCGTCGCGGAGTCCCTGGAGACCGTCGCGGCGAAGATGGGCCTCCAGCAGTTCGGCAAGGAGGGCGAGCCCTTCGACCCGACGATCCACGAGGCCCTGATGCACAGTTACGCGCCGGACGTCACCGAGACGACGTGCGTGGCGATTCTGCAGCCGGGGTATCGCATCGGCGAGCGCACCATCCGCCCCGCGCGGGTGGCCGTGGCCGAGCCGCAGCCGGGCGCGCAGACGGTCAAGGACGAGTCCGAGGCCGGCGAGGAGAAGGACAACGGCCCTGAGGAGGGCTGAGATCGCAGGGCATGAGCGGAAGGAGGGACGCTGAGGATGAGCACCAAGGACTTCATCGAGAAGGACTACTACAAGGTCCTCGGCGTCCCCAAGGACGCCACCGAGGCCGAGATCAAGAAGGCGTACCGCAAGCTCGCCCGCGAGTTCCACCCGGACGCCAACAAGGGCAACACCAAGGCCGAGGAGCGCTTCAAGGAGATCTCCGAGGCGAACGACGTCCTCGGTGACCCCAAGAAGCGCAAGGAGTACGACGAGGCCCGCGCCCTCTTCGGCAACGGCGGCTTCCGCCCGGGGCCGGCCGGCGCGGGCGGCTCCTTCAACTTCGACCTGGGCGACCTCTTCGGAGGCGGCGCCCAGGGCGGGGGCCAGGGGGCCGGCGGCTTCGGCGGTGGACTCGGAGACGTCTTCGGAGGCCTGTTCAACCGGGGCAGCTCCGGAACTACGCGCGTCCAGCCGCGGCGCGGGCAGGACATCGACACCGAGGTCACCCTCAGCTTCACCGAGGCGATCGAGGGGGCGACCGTCCCGCTCAGGATGTCCTCCCAGGCCCCCTGCAAGGCCTGTTCGGGCACCGGGGACGCCAACGGCAACCCGCGCGTGTGCCCGACCTGTGTCGGCACCGGACAGGTGGCCAGGGGTTCCGGCGGCGGGTTCTCGCTCACGGACCCCTGCCCGGACTGCAAGGGCCGCGGCCTGATCGCGGAGAACCCCTGCGAGATCTGCAAGGGCTCCGGGCGGGCCAAGTCCTCCCGCACCATGCAGGTCCGCATCCCGGCGGGCGTCTCCGACGGGCAGCGGATCCGGCTGCGCGGGAAGGGGGCGCCCGGTGAACGCGGCGGCCCCGCGGGCGACCTGTACGTCACCGTGCACGTCGACGCGCACCCCGTCTTCGGCCGCAAGGGCGACAACCTCACGGTGACGGTCCCGGTGACCTTCTCGGAGGCGGCGCTCGGCGGCGAGGTCAGGGTGCCGACGCTGAACGGGCCCGCCGTGACGCTGAAACTGCCCCCGGGCACGCCCAACGGCCGCACCATGCGGGCGCGGGGCAAGGGCGCGGTCCGCAAGGACGGCACCCGGGGCGATCTGCTGGTCACCGTCGAGGTGAGTGTCCCGACCGAGCTGTCGGGGAAGGCTCGTGACGCGCTCGAGGCGTATCGCGAGGCGACCGTGGGTGAGGATCCACGGGCGGAGCTGTTCCAGGCCGCGAAGGGAGCATGATTCGAGTGGACGGTCGTCGACGCAACCCGTATGAACTGACCGAGGAGACCCCGGTCTACGTCATCTCGGTGGCGGCCCAGCTCTCCGGCCTGCACCCGCAGACCCTTAGGCAGTACGACCGCCTCGGCCTGGTCTCCCCGGACCGTACGGCCGGCCGGGGTCGGCGCTACTCGGCCCGCGACATCGAACTGCTGCGCACCGTCCAGCAGTTGTCGCAGGACGAGGGCATCAACCTCGCCGGCATCAAGCGCATCATCGAGCTGGAGAACCAGGTCGCAGCACTCCAGTCGAGGGTCGCCGAACTCCAGGCGGCCGTCGAGGGAGCCGCGGCGGCCATGCAGCAGCGCGAGGCGGCGGTGCACGCGTCGTACCGCCGTGACCTGGTCCCGTACCAGGAGGTCCAGCAGACCAGCGCGCTGGTGGTGTGGCGGCCGAAGAAGGCGAAGGACTAGGCAGGTGCGAGAAAGGGCCCGGAGGGATCTCCGGGCCCTTTCCCCTGCGCGGACGGGATCAGAACCAGGACTCCCAGATGCCGTACGCCGCCGAGCGGGCCACGGTCTCGGCGCCCGCGGAGTCCACGAGGACGACACGGTAGTAGTAGAGGTTCAGCCGGTCCCCGTTGACCGTCTTGTCCATGTAGGAGGTGGGGCCGCCCGTCGCACCCTCGGTCAGGGTGGCGTAGGCGTTCGCCGCCGGGTCCCAGCGCTCCACGCGGTAGCCCGTGAACCGGGAGCAGTCGCCGAGGCCGGAGCTCTCCGAGCAGCCGACGTACAGCTCCGGGTAGCTGTCCTCACGGACGTCGGTCCCCGTCCAGCCCGGCGGACGGGTGTCGGGCAGGGCGACGGAGATGTCGGCCGTGTGCCAGAAGGCCGGCCCCTCGTCCCAGAGGGCGTCGACGCCGGCCACCCGGTAGACGTGGGTCGCGCCGTCGGGGACGGTCGGGCAGAGGATCTCGGTCTCGGCGAGCGAGTCCCCCCTCCAGCAGTTGCGCTCCCACACCGTCTCGCCGGTGTCCGGGTCGGTGACGCCCTGCCAGACGTAGTACGTGAAGACGTCGTCGTCGGCGGGCGGCGTCCAGGACAGGCGCACGCCGAGCGGGACCTGCTCGGCCGTCAGGTCCCGGACCGGGTCCGGGCGCTTGGTGTCCGGGGTGGTCTCGGTGACCGCCGGGCCGGGCTGCGAGGTGTGCCCGTACGGGTCGACGGTGACGACCCGGTACTCGTACGTCGTCTCGGAGGCACCGGAGACGTCCTGGCAGGTGCCGCGCAGCACCTTGCGGCCGGCGTAGGACGGGGCGTCGTCGCCCGCCCACCACCAGTCCACCGAGGGATCCGTCGGCGACCCGCCGGAGGTGCTGGTCGGCCCGCACTTGTCCACGAGGACGGTCTCGCCGGTCGCCGGGTCGGTCCGCTGGATGCGGTACGTGAGCAGCGGGGCGCTGTCGTGGGCCCACGGGTCGGCGCTCGCCCAGGAGACGTACACACCCGCACCGGAGCGGGTCGCGGTGGTCTCGTACGGCGCGATGGCCTCCGGGCGGTCCGCCATCGCGAGGGTGATCTCGGTGGGCGCGGAGGCGTTGCCCTTGGTGTCCTGGGTGCGCACCGCGTACCGGTAGGAGTCGGCGACGGCGACCAGTTGGCGCGGTACGACGTCGGTCCGCGTGGTGGTGCCGGCGGCGCCGGGCAGCGCGTCGAGCCAGCCGCCGGTCGCCGGGTCGTACTGGAGGAGCTCGTACCGCGCGGCCCCGTCGACGGGCGACCACACCAGGTGCGGGACGCCGGAGCGGTACTCGACCCGGGCGTCCGCGGCGGTCGACGGCGGGGTCATGTCGAACGTGGTGAACGTGGTGGCCGCCGAGTACACGGACCAGTTCCCGACGGCGTCCCGCGCCCGGCCCCGGTAGGTGACCTTGCTGCCGTCGGCGGGCTGACCGGTGTCGCAGATCGCGCCCTTGGCGCCGCTGTACACGGTGACCCAGGTGTTGGTCGCGGGGTTGAGCCGCTGCATCTCGTACAGGGCGATGTCGGCCGCGTTCGCGGCGGTGGTGACGAGCTCCGGTGCCGCGTAGGGCTGGTCGTCCGGGCACGCGTCCATCTCCAGGAACGGCGCCGCGGGCGGAGTGGTGTCCACGGTCGTCACGGGCTGGTCCGCGGTGCCGCCCGAGGTGTTGCCGGCCTTGTCGCGGGCGCGGACCTCGTAGTAGTACGTGGCGCCGGTGGGCGGCGGGCCGTCCGTGTACGAGGTCGAGGTGGTCGTCGTGAGCGGCTTGGTGCCGTACGACGTGCCCTTCAGCCGCCGATAGACCTGGTAGCCCGCGAGGTCCATCTCTTTGTTCTTCGCCCAGGTGACCTTGGCCTTGCCGGTGGTCTTGTCGTACTTCACCGAAGTGCCGGTCGGGACGAGGGGCTTGACCTTGTCGACGTCGGCGGAGGTGCGGGGCGCGTAGCTGACCTTGATCTTGGCGGGGCCGGTCCAGTTGGCGTGGTCGATGCGCAGGGTGTGCTTGCCGGACGGGATGGTGACGTTGGCGGTCTTGGTCACCGTCGTGGAGACGTTCTTCCAGAGGTCGATCCTGCGGACGCCGTCGACGTAGACGCGGATGCCGTCCAGGCCGGTGGCGTTGAGCGCGAACGGCCCGCCGGAGCCGAAGTCGCGGGTCACGGTCCAGCGGACGCCGAAGTTGTCCTTCGGGAGACCGGAGAGCGGGGCGCCGCTCCAGCTCTGGTCGATAGCGTCGTCGCAGTCGGTCTTCTTCGGGGTGCCGGACAGGCTCGTGTTCGCGTAGAACTGGCGCGTGAACACGGGGGAGGCGCACGACACGGCCGCCGAGGCGGGAGCCGTGCCCACGGTGAAGAGGGTGCCGGCGGTGGCGAGAACGACGGCGGTCGCGGTCGTCCGTCTGGCTGACTTCATTCGATCCTCTGGTCGGATACGGAACAGCAGTTGTGGGGCTGCTGTGATCACGACTCACGAGGTGTGAAGTTGGTTGTACTAGTGTTCGCGCCAAGTCTTCACACCGTCGGCGGAGAGTGGCGTTGCGCACTCGTTAAGTGATTCCGCTTGACGTCGATGGGCGGCCCCGCGTTGGCTTTTCAGACACATGGGCCGCAATGCCGCGCCCGCGTCCGGAAAGCACCAGAAGTGAGCAGCCCCATGCGTCGTATCGCCATAGCCGTGGCCGCGTCCACGATGACCCTCTCGCTGGCCGCCTGTGGCGCGCTCGGCGCCGCGAGCGGGAGCGAGGCGAGTCCGACCAAGGGCAACGACATCACCGTGGGCGTGCTGATGCCGGAGAAGACGAACACCCGCTACGAGGAGTTCGACTACCCGATCATCAAGAAGAAGGTCGCCGAGCTCACCGACAAGCAGGGCAAGACCGTCTACGCCAACGGCGAGGCCAACGCCAAGAAGCAGGCCACGCAGATGCAGCAGATGATCGACGAGAAGGTCGACGTCATCCTGCTGGACGCCGTGGACTCGCACGCCATCGCGGGCATGGTGGAGAAGGCCAAGGAGGCGGGCATCCCGGTCATCGCCTACGACCGGCTCGCCGAGGGCCCGATCGACGCGTACGTCTCCTTCGACAACGAGCTCGTCGGCGAGGTGCAGGGCCGCTCCCTCCTGGAGGCGCTCGGCTCGGGCATCGACACCTCCGACAAGATCGTGATGATCAACGGCTCGCCGTCCGACCCGAACGCCGGGCAGTTCAAGGCGGGCGCCATGTCCGAGCTCAACGGCAAGGTGACGATCGCCAAGACCTACGACGTCGACGGCTGGAAGCCGGAGACCGCGCAGAAGGACATGGCCGAGGCGATCAGCGCCATCGGCAAGGGCAACATCAAGGCCGTGTACTCCGCCAACGACGCCATGGCCGGCGCCGCCATCCAGGCGATGGAGGACGCGGGCATGAGCAAGATCCCGCCGATCACGGGCCAGGACGCGGAGCTGTCCGCGGTGCAGCGGATCGTCTCGGGCGACCAGTACATGAGCGTCTACAAGCCGTACCCGGACGAGGCCGAGGCCGCCGCCGAGATGGCCGTGACGAAGATCCAGGGCAAGGGCATCCAGTTCGACGCCCTCGCCACGGACAGCGTCGACAGCCCGACCACCAAGGACATCCCGGCCCAGCTCGTCCAGGTCGTCGCCCTGACGAAGGACAACATCAAGAGCACGGTCGTCAAGGACGGCATCTACACCGTCAAGGACATCTGCACCTCGCAGTTCGAGAGCGCCTGCCAGGCGGCGGGCCTGAAGTAGGCGCGCACACAGGGCCGGAGGGGCTTCCCTCCGGCCCTTCGTGCTGTCCCGGTCACGCTTGCGCGTCACACGCGTCCGCCGCGGTTGACGGCGGCCCGGGGCGCGTCGCCGGGCACCGGCACCGCAGCTTGGTGCAAGGGGACGGGCGGAGGCCCGCGCATACCGGCGCATACCGTCCTGTTTCCACGGCCGTGGCCCGAGGAGCCGTGTTGCGGAGCCGGTCCGGGCCGCGCATAGTTGCGGAGCCTGGGAGGCTTCGAGGCTCCCACGGGGAAACAGGACAAGAGGGCGGCGGACGCGGGAACCGGGGGTGGGATGGGCAATGGCCGGGCTCGGGGCGAACGACCATCCACACGGCGCTGACCGGCTGTGCGAGGCAGGGGACCGGGTGTACTCCCGGGCCGTACGGCGCGGCCGTGTGCCGCGCGCCGACGCCGAGCCGGTGCCCTGTCTGCTCGAACTGGCCCTGCTGCACCCGGACCCCGACGACATGGACTGGCTGGTGCCCACGGCACCGCAGGAGGTCATGACCCGGCTGCTGCGCGGAGTCCACGACGAGGTCAGCGAGAGCCAGCGGCGGGTGGGCGCGGCGGTCGCGGCGGTGGAACGGTACGCGGGCCTCGGGCCCAGTGTCGTGCCGGGCGCCGGTGAGGGGACCGCGATCCGGGTCCTCGACGGTCTCTCCCGGATCCAGGCCGCGATGGACGAGGCGACCGAGGCGTGCACGACGGAGGTCCTCACGGTCCAGCCCGGCGGCATCCGCCCCGAGCACGAGCTGACGGAGGGTCTGCACCGGGCGCTGGCGCTGCGCGGCCGGGGCGTGCGGATGCGGGACCTGTACACCCATGTCGCCCGGCACGGCCAAGGGCTCCTGAACTACCTGGAGTTGATGGGCGGTTCGGTCCAGGCGCGGACCCTGGACGAGGTCATCGACCGGCTCATCCTCTTCGACCGCACGGTGGCCTTCATCCCCGCCAACGCCGACCGCACCCTCGCCCTGGAGCTACGGCATCCCGCGCTGGTGGAGTACCTGGTGACGGTCTTCGAGCGGCTGTGGCGCCTGGCGATCCCGCTCACCGCCCCGCTGCCCGACACCGGCATCGAGGGCATCTCCCATCGCGAGCAGTCCATCGCCGCGCTGCTGGCCGAGGGGCACCAGGACGCGGTGATCGCGGAACGGCTGGGGATCAGCGTGCGCACCTGCCGGGCCCATATCGCGCGGCTGTCGGAGACGCTCGGCGCGGCCAGTCGTACGCAACTGGGCGTCCGTATCGCGCAGGTGGGCCTGGACGGTCCGACGGCGGTCTCCTCGATCACGCTCCCCGGTCAAGAATCCCGGACCGTCCGATGAGGTAGCCGAGCTGGGCGCGGCTCTCGCTGCCGAGGGTGGCGGCGAGCTTGGCGATGTGGACGCGGACGGTGCGGATGTTCATGCCGAGCCGGTCGGCGATCACGGCGTCGGTGTGCCCCTCCACGAGCAGGCCGGCGATGGCCCGTTGGCGGGGGCTGACGCCGTTCAGGCTGGGTCGGTGGACGGTCTGCGGATACATGGGCGTGGCCTGCCACCACAGCCGGTAGAAGGTGGAGGCCAGGAACTCGACCAGGGCCGGGTGGCGGACCTCCAGCGCGACCGTGCCGTCCCCGCCGGCCGGGATGAAGGCCACGTCCCGGTCGGCGACGATGAGCCGGTCGGTGACCTCGTCCAGGGAACGGGCCTCGACGTCGCCGCGCAGTTGTTCGTAGCGGGCGAGGACCAGCGGCATGTGGCGCTGGGTGTGCTGGTACAGGGTGCGGATACGGGCGCCGCGCTCCAGCAGCGCCTGGTCCCGGTCCATCGCCACCACCTGGGCGGCGGCGCCCCGGCTGTCGCTGTAGTGCACGTTGGGCTGCACGCACAGGAGTTCGCGCACGACACCGGTCATGGCCTCGGTGATGGCCTCGTTGATGGGGCCGGTACCGCTGACGACCCTGATCGCCGGGTTCTCCGGGACCGCCGTGGCGCCCCCGGCGGTCCGCATGAGCGGCGCGAACGCCTCGGCGAGCCGCTGCTCACGCCACCGCTCGTGCGCCACGCGGTCCGTGGTGGCCCGGAGCATGCGGTGCAGGGCGAGGGCGGGCGGTACGGGTTCCAGCCGGGCGGCGTCCCGGGCGTCGGGCCGCAGCAGCCCGGTGCCGAGGAGGCAGGGGACGGGCGCGGCGTCCCGGCTGTCGATCCCGCCCTCGCGCAGGGCCCGTGCGTAGAGCTCGATGCCCTCCCGGCACGGGTCTTCCGGGCTGTGCTCCGGATGGGCTGCCGGCGTGCTCACTCGCCCGTGTCCTCCTGGCCGAGGATGCCCGACTGCCCGATGAGGTAGCCGAGTTGGGCCCGGCTCTCGCTGCCGAGGGTGGCGGCGAGCTTGGCGATGTGGACGCGGGCGGTGCGGATGTTCATGCCGAGCCGGTCGGCGATGACGGCGTCGGTGTGGCCCTCGACGAGGAGGGCGGCGATGGCGTGTTGGCGGGGGGTGATGCCGTTGCGGGTGGGCTGCTGCACCGCTTCGGGATACATGGGGGTGGCCAGCCGCCACAGCCGGTCGAAGGCGGTGACGAAGAAGGAGATCAGGGCGGGGTGGCGGATCTCCAGGGCGAGGGTGCGGTCCTTGTTGGCGGGGATGAAGGCCACGGTCCGGTCGACGATGATCAGACGCTCCGTCACCTCGTCGAGGCTGCGGGCCTCCGCATCGCCGTTCAGCCGCTCGTAGCGGGCCACGACGCTCGGCGCGTGGCGGAGGGTGTGCTGGTAGAGGGTGCGGATACGGCCGCCGCGGTCGAGCAGCGCCTGGTCGCGGTCGAAGGCCTCGACATGCACGGCCGGGGGTGGCTGGGCGTGTCTGTCGCTGGTGTTCGGCTGCACGGCCAGCAGCTCTGAACCGGCGGCCACGGCCTGCCCGATGACCCGGCTGATCAGGTCGACCCCGCTGAGCACACTGATCATCGAGGAGTCGTCGGTCCCCGTGCGGCCGCCGTCGATCCGCATCAGGGGCTCGAACATCTCGGTCAGCCTGGCCTCCCGCCGCCGTTCGTCCGCGACGCGCTCCTCGGCGATCCGCAGCATGCGGTGCAGGGCGACGGCGGGGGCGACCGGCTCCAGCCTGTCCGCGTCGGTGACGGCGGGATGCAGGAGCCCGAAGTCGAGCAGACAGGGCGCTTCCCCGGCGTCGACGCCGAGCACGTGTCCCTCGCGCAGGGCACGGGCGTACAGCTCCGTCCCGGCCGCGCACAGGTTCTCCACGCCGTGGTCGGGGTGGGACACCGGGCTCACTCGGTCACTCCCTCCTGCTCGAGGGTTCCTGATTCCGCGACGGGGTTGCCGAGTCGGGCGGGTGCGGCGGCCGTCGGTCTCGCGGCGCCGACCCGGTCCTCGCGCGGCGCACGGGTGCACGGGTGCGGGCCCGCTTCGCGCCGGCCTTCCGCGCCGTGCCTGTGAGCCCCGGTCACGGACGGCCGTCCCCCTCCGATGCCGACTGGCCCTGGTCGAGGATGCCCGACTGCGCGATGAGGAAGCCGAGTTGGGCGCGGCTGCCGCTGCCGAGGGCGGTCGCGAGCTTGGCGATGTGGGCCCGGCAGGTGCGTACGTTCATCCCCAGGCGCCGCGCGATCGCCTCGTCGACGTGTCCCTCGACGAGGAGCTTGGCGATGGAGTGCTGGATGTCCGTGATGCCGTCCGGCGCGGTCTCGTAAGGAGCGCCGGCGCTCAGGGGAACCGCCCGGCTCCACATGAACTCGAAGACCTTGACCAGGTAGCCCACGAGACCCGGGTGCCGGAGTTCCAGGGCGACCTGCCGGTCGTCCCGGACCGGGATGAAGGCCACGGTCTCGTCGCAGATGATGAGCCGCTCCACCAGCTCGTCGATGGTGCGGTACTCCACCTTCCCGTCGGCGAACTGCTCCATGTAGGCCAGCCGCTCGGGGCTGTACCGGGCCACGTGCTGGTAGAGGGTCCGGATCCGGACGCCCCGTTCGATGAGGGTCCGGTCCCGCTCCAGCCCTTCGATCAGCCGGTTCTCGGGACGCTGGCCCCGACTCGGCTGGACGGTGAGCACCTCGGACTGGCACTGGGACGTCGCCAGGTCGAGTGCCGTGTTGATCCGGTCGAGCCCCTCCAGGACCGTGATCGAGTGCGCCGGTGCCACCTGCTGCGCGCTCAGCGCCATGAACGGCTCGAAGGCGTCGGCCAGCTCGATCGACATCCGTCTGCGCTCGGTGATCTCGTGTTCCAGCGGGTTGAGCCGTTGGGCGAGCGCGACCGACGGCGGAACCGGGAGCATCCAGTTCGCGTCGTCCGGGTCGGGGTGCAGAAGGGCGAACTCCAGCAGGCAGGGAACCGATTCCGCGTCCGCGCGGGAGACGCGTCCTGTCCGCAGTGCGTTGGCGTAAAGACGGCCACCTGCCTCACACAACTCGGTCACCGCATGGGGATGTATCACCTTTGTCCCATTCGATACCAAATTTCCACCCCCCAGGGTCCTGAACATGCAGGAACATGATGCACCGTTCGTGTGGCCATGACGTGCCCGAATGAGCCATCGTCTTACTCGACGGGGGAAAAGGGGACCTTCAAGTGAGGACGAAGCCGACTATGCGTAACAGAATGCTTCGCTCGGTGCTTGTCGCCGCCTTCTCCACCGTTGTGGCGCTCGGCGCGTACGCCGGCCTCTCCGGCGCGAAGAGCGACGTTCATGGAGTGGGTGCCAACGAGACCGCGCACACCGTGGTTGTCGGTGACGAGGTGCAGGCATTCCCGGCGGACACGGTCTGGGACTGACATGACTACTCCACCCGACGACCGCTCCTTCCGCAGGGAAATGGCCACCGCCTACCGCTCCGGCTGGCACTTCATCGACCTCGTCACCGCGATCCCCCACCCCGGTGACTCGTTGATGGTGACCGTCTTCGGCGAACCGGTGGTCGTCACGCGGGACGAGGACGAGGACGTACGGGCGTACCGGTGTCTGCGGCGGCCTCGGGGGGCGCCGCAGCCCGTTCGGTGTGCCATCCGGTACGGAATGATCTTTGTGAACCTGGACCAACGAGACCATCGGCTGGTGGAACCGGAAACCCCCACCCCGCGGACCATCTCAGCCACCCCCCGCAGTGCCTGACGCGATTCCCCCGTCGTAACAGATCGCTCAGGTGCTTCCCCCCGCAGCGGCGTCACCGTGACCTGAACACGGTGACGCCGCTGCAGTTTTCGGGCGACATTTCGGAGTATCGGGTGATCAGCCCATGGCTCAAAAATGCCCCATCGCTCCCGTGAGGGAGATCTCGATGACCACCCGCAGCGGATTCGGCGCCGGAGTGCGCTCGTAGCGCTCGGCGTACCGCCGCACCGCCTCCGCCACCCGCTCCGGCTCCGTGCGGACGTGTGCCCGCCCTTCCAGCGTCGCCCACCGCCGCCCCGCCACCTGGCACACGGCCACCGCCGCCCCGTCCTCGCCGGCCGCCAGCACGTGCCGTGCCTTCGCGCTGGTCCGGCTCGTGATCACCCGGGCGAGCCGGGCCCCGGGGTCGTAGGTCACCCCGACGGGCACCACGTGCGGGCTCCCGTCCGGGCGCGGGGTCGTCAGTGTGCACAGATGCCGTTCGCGCCAGAAGCTGAGGAACGACGGGTCCGGGGCACCCGGATCCTGGGCGTAGGAGGTCATGCCGGGAAAGCTAGTCCCCTCATCCCTCCCGTGGACCGCCTTGAGTGGAATAGACTCAACTTTATGTACGCTGACTGAGTCAGTGCAGCAGTCGGTACAGGAGCGACACCAGGAGGAGTGCGGACACGTGGATGCCGAGCTGACCAACCGGAGCCGGGACGCGATCAACGCGGCCAGCAACCGGGCCGTGACCGAGGGACACCCGGACCTCACCCCCGCCCACCTGCTCCTCGCTCTGCTCCAGGGGCAGGACAACGAGAACATCGTCGATCTGCTCGCCGCCGTCGACGCCGACCAGGCCGCCGTGCGGGCCGGTGCCGAGAAGGTGCTCGGCTCGCTGCCCAGCGTGGCCGGGTCCACCGTGGCGCCGCCGCAGCCCAACCGCGACCTGCTCACCGTCATCGCCGACGCGCAGGCCCGCGCCAAGGACCTCGGCGACGAGTACCTCTCCACCGAGCACCTGCTCATCGGCATCGCCGCCAAGGGCGGACCGGCCGCCGAGGTGCTGACCCGGCAGGGCGCCACCCCGGACAAGTTGATCTACGCCTTCCAGAAGGCCAGAGGAGGGCGCAGGGTGACCACCGCCGACCCCGAGGGGCAGTACAAGGCCCTGGAGAAGTTCGGGACCGACTTCACCGCCGCCGCACGGGACGGCAAGCTCGACCCCGTCATCGGCCGCGACCAGGAGATCCGCCGGGTCGTCCAGGTGCTGTCCCGCCGTACGAAGAACAACCCCGTCCTCATCGGGGAGCCCGGCGTCGGCAAGACCGCCGTCGTCGAGGGGCTCGCCCAGCGGATCATCAAGGGGGACGTGCCCGAGTCGCTCAAGGACAAGCGGCTGGTCGCGCTCGACCTGGGGGCGATGGTCGCCGGTGCCAAGTACCGGGGTGAGTTCGAGGAGCGGCTCAAGACCGTCCTCGCGGAGATCAAGGACTCCGACGGGCAGATCATCACCTTCATCGACGAGCTGCACACCGTCGTGGGCGCGGGCGCCGGCGGTGACTCCTCCATGGACGCCGGCAACATGCTCAAGCCGATGCTGGCGCGCGGCGAGCTGCGGATGGTCGGTGCCACCACCCTCGACGAGTACCGGGAGCGGATCGAGAAGGACCCCGCCCTGGAACGCCGCTTCCAGCAGGTGCTGGTCGCCGAGCCCACCGTCGAGGACACCATCGCCATCCTGCGCGGCCTCAAGGGGCGCTACGAGGCCCACCACAAGGTCCAGATCGCCGACAGCGCGCTGGTGGCCGCCGCGACCCTCTCCGACCGGTACATCACCTCCCGCTTCCTGCCCGACAAGGCCATCGACCTCGTCGACGAGGCCGCCTCGCGCCTGCGCATGGAGATCGACTCCTCGCCCGTGGAGATCGACGAACTCCAGCGCGGGGTCGACCGGTTGAAGATGGAGGAGCTCGCGCTCGTCAAGGAGACCGACCCGGCCTCCCGCGAACGCCTGGAGCGGCTGCGCCGTGACCTCGCCGACAAGGAGGAGGAGCTGCGGGGCCTGACCGCCCGCTGGGAGAAGGAGAAGCAGTCCCTCAACCGGGTCGGTGAGCTGAAGGAGAAGCTGGACGAGCTGCGCGGCCAGGCCGAACGCGCCCAGCGCGACGGCGACTTCGACACCGCCAGCAAGCTGCTCTACGGCGAGATCCCCACCCTGGAAAGGGACCTGGAGGCCGCCTCCGAGGCCGAGGAGGAGGCCGCCAAGGACACCATGGTCAAGGAGGAGGTCGGCGCCGACGACATCGCCGACACCGTCGCCGCCTGGACCGGCATCCCGGCAGGGCGCCTCATGGAGGGCGAGACGCAGAAACTCCTGCGCATGGAGGAGGAGTTGGGCAAGCGGCTCATCGGCCAGAGCGAGGCCGTGCAGGCCGTCTCCGACGCCGTACGGCGCACCCGGGCCGGCATCGCCGACCCCGACCGGCCCACCGGCTCCTTCCTCTTCCTCGGCCCCACCGGCGTCGGCAAGACCGAACTCGCCAAGGCCCTCGCCGACTTCCTCTTCGACGACGAGCGGGCGATGGTCCGCATCGACATGTCGGAGTACGGCGAGAAGCACACCGTCGCCCGGCTCGTCGGCGCGCCCCCCGGCTACATCGGCTACGAGGAGGGCGGCCAGCTGACCGAGGCGGTGCGCAGGCGGCCGTACAGCGTGGTGCTCCTCGACGAGGTGGAGAAGGCCCACCCGGAGGTCTTCGACATCCTGCTCCAGGTGCTGGACGACGGGCGCCTGACGGACGGTCAGGGCCGTACCGTCGACTTCCGCAACACGATCCTGGTGCTGACGTCCAACCTGGGCAGCCAGTTCCTGGTCGACCCGATCACCAGCGAGACGGAGAAGAAGGAACAGGTCCTGGAGGTGGTCCGGGCCTCCTTCAAGCCGGAGTTCCTCAACCGGCTCGACGACCTGGTGGTCTTCTCCGCCCTCACCAAGGACGAGCTCGGCCGGATCGCGCGGCTCCAGATCGACAGCCTGGCCAAGCGGCTCGCCGAGCGTCGTCTCACCCTGGAGATCACCGACGCGGCCCTGGACTGGCTCGCCGTCGAGGGCCTGGACCCGGCCTACGGCGCCCGCCCGCTGCGCCGCCTCGTCCAGACCGCCATCGGCGACCGGCTCGCCAAGGAGATCCTGTCCGGCGAGGTCAAGGACGGCGACACGGTCCGGGTGGACGCCTTCGGCGACGGCCTGATCGTGGGACCGGCGAGCGGCAAGACGCTCTGAGGGGCGCGGTGACGAGGGGGAGGGCGCAAAGTGGGCGCCCTCCTCGCGTCACAGCGTGAAGGCCACGAACCGCACCTCGGACCACTTGCGGCTGTCATGGGTGATGTCGATCTGCACGGAGGCCCGCTCTCCCGCGACCGGGCCCGCGTTCAGGCAGAGGTCGACCTGGGCGTCGCCGCACTGCGTGGTCCGCAGTTTCGGCCCCTGCGGGAAGCTGGCCGCCACCCAGGCGTCGATCTCGGCGCGCGGCATCCGGAAGCGGGCGTCGTAGCGGGGTTCGGGCCCGGCCTCGATCCCGCACCAGGCGTCGCGCGCCCCGGTCGGCAGCTTCGCCCCGCCGAAGGCCAGAGCCTCGGCGCACGAGGTCTTCTTCACGTCCGCGGCGACCGAGTCGTCCGTGAACAGCCAGGCGACCAGCAGTGCGATCAGGGCCGCCACCACGAGCGTCGGCACGGCCAGGATCGTCAGGAAGATCCCCCATCTGGTCCTGCCCGGCCCGTCCTGTTCCGTCACCGTTTCGGTGTCCGTCCGTGTCATGTGTTCCCCCTATGGTCGGACCCAGTTCTACCCGGGCTGACCGGATCATGTCAGCCCTGGGAGGACAGGGTCTGTCGGGGCTTGCCACCCCCCTCCCCGCATGGGGGAGGATGGCAGGATCCGTACGAAGGGAAATTCACGGTGACCATCGACCCGTCCTCGATTCCGAACTTCGGGGGCCAGCCCGAGCCGCAGCAAGGACCGGCGGGCCCCGTCGTCCCGGATCAGGATCTTGTGAAGCAGCTCCTCGACCAGATGGAGCTGAAGTATGTCGTCGACGACGAGGGTGACCTCGCGGCGCCGTGGGAGCAGTTCCGTACGTATTTCATGTTCCGCGGCGAGGGCGACCAGCAGGTCTTCTCGGTGCGGACGTTCTACGACCGGCCCCACCAGATCGACGAGAAGCCCACGCTGCTGGAGTCCATTGACGACTGGAACCGGCGCACGCTGTGGCCCAAGGTCTACACCCACACCCATGACGACGGCACCGTCCGTCTGATCGGTGAGGCGCAGATGCTCATCGGTACCGGCGTCAGCCTGGAGCACTTCGTCTCCTCGACCGTGAGCTGGGTGCGCGCCGCCATCGAGTTCGACAAGTGGCTCATCGAGCAGCTCGGCCTGGAGGAGGACGTCAACGACGCGGAGAAGCCCGAGGACGACGAGTAGGCGTCCTGCGCTCCCAGCGCGTATCGGCCGCAACCACCCGAAACGCGCCGTAGCCGAACGAGAGCCCGGCCACGGCACCGACCACCACGGTCGCGTGCCGGGGCCGGGCTCTCGCCGTCCACAGGCTGTGGGTAACTCCTCGTTCGCGCACGCACTCGCATGAGAGCCCACATGGCTACACCCCGAGACAGCGAGCTGTTGTGTACACATGGGACACTCGGTACCCTTGGGCGCATGACACAGCCCATGCCCATAGAGTCGATCCGCGATGTCCGGGCACACTTGGCCGAGGTCGTGGAGCGGGCCGACCGGGACGACGTACCTACCGTCATCACCCGGCGCGGCAAGCAGGTCGCCGCCGTGGTGTCCATCGAGGTTCTGCGCAAATACCAGGAGTGGGAAGAGCGCGAGATCAACCGGATCATCGACGAGCGCATGACCAACCCGGCACCCGGCATCCCGATCGAGGACATCATGAGGGAGACGCTGGCGCGCAGTGAGTGAGTACCGCACCGTCTTCCGAGCCGAGGCTCAGGCCGAACTCCGCAAGGTGCCGCGAGACATGGCCCTCCGCATTCTGGCCAAGCTGACCGAGCTGGAGAGCGACCCGACGGGGTTCAACACCACGGCCCTCGTCTCCCAGCCTGACCGGCGCCGCCTACGGGTAGGCGACTACCGCGTGATCTACACGATCGACAACGGCGAGCTGGTGGTGTGGGCCGTACACGTCGGGCATCGCTCAACCGTCTACGACACCTGACCACTCCTGACATCGTGTTCCGTGCCGCCGAAGCGCTCGCCGGCCTGCGGTCCACGGAGGAGCCCAGGCCGTACGGCTGTTACGCGGCCAGCGTCTTCAACCGCTGCACGGCGTCCTCCAGGACCCCCGTCCGCTTGCAGAAGGCGAACCGTACGAACGGCGCCCCCGCCTCCCGGTGGTCGTAGAAGACCGCGTTCGGGATGGCGACGACGCCCGCGCGCTCCGGCAGGGCGCGGCAGAAGGCGAAGCCGTCGCTCTCGCCGAGGGGGCGGATGTCGGTGGTGATGAAGTAGGTGCCGGCGGGCTTGAAGACCCCGAAACCGGCCTCCGCCAGGCCGGTCGCCAGCAGGTCCCGCTTGGTGAGCATGTCGTCGCGGAAGGCGGTGAAGTAGCTGTCCGGGAGGGCGAGCGCCTCGGCGACCGCGTACTGGAAGGGGCCGGAGGACACGTACGTCAGGTACTGCTTCGCCGAGCGGACCGCCGAGACCAGGGCGGGCGTGGCCGTGATCCAGCCGACCTTCCAGCCGGTGAAGGAGAAGGTCTTGCCGGCGGAGCCGATCGAGACCGTGCGCTCCCGCATCCCGGGGAAGGACGCGAGGGGCAGGTGCTCGGCCTCGTCGAAGACCAGGTGCTCGTAGACCTCGTCCGTGACCACCAGCAGGTCCCGCTCCACGGCCAGTTCGGCGATCGCCGTCAGCTCCTCGCGGGTGAGGACCGTGCCGGTGGGGTTGTGAGGGGTGTTGATGAGCAGGAGGCGGGTGCGGTCGGTGATCGCGGCGCGCAGTTCGTCGAGGTCCAGGCGGAACGAGGTCTCGTGCGGGCGCAGGGTGACCGGGACCCTGGTGCCGCCCGCCATCGCGATGCAGGCCGCGTAGGAGTCGTAGTACGGCTCGAACGCGACGACCTCGTCACCCGGCTCCACCAGGGCGAGCAGGGCGGCGGCGATGGCCTCCGTGGCGCCGGCCGTGACCAGGACCTCGGTGTCGGGGTCGTAGGACAGGCCGTAGCGGCGCTCCTGGTGCGCGGCGATCGCCGTACGCAGCTCCGGGACGCCCGGGCCCGGCGGGTACTGGTTGCCGCGTCCGTCGCGCAGCGCCCGCACGGCCGCCTCCCTGATCTCCTCGGGCCCGTCCGTGTCGGGGAAGCCCTGCCCCAGGTTGATCGAGCCGGTCCGCAGGGCCAGGGCGGACATCTCGGCGAAGATCGTCGTCCCGAACTCGGCGAGACGGCGGTTGAGCAGGGGGCGCGCGCTGGAGGTCATGCGGCTCATCCTGCGCCCAAGCTCTGGAGTTCCTCAACTCTGCTTTGACGCGTCACGCGGAAGGGCATCTCCAGCTCACGCAACCGGCGAGGCGCCCACGGGGGGTCGCTTCGGGGGGTAACGGAAGGAGGGTGGCGCCATGGTCATCGGCATCATCCTGGTGGTGTTCGCGGTCCTGTTCATCGGGACCCTCGCGTCCGCCGCGAGCAGGAGGAGGAACGTCACGCTGGTCAAGCCGGTCCGCGGCGGGCGGTCCCGGGGGCGCGGGGACAGCTGGTGGGCCGGCGGGGCGGGGGGCGCCGGCTCGTCGTGCGGAGCGTCGGGCGGTTACTCGGGCGGTCACTCCGGTGGGCACTCGTGCGGTGGTGGGCACTCCTGTGGCGGTGGGTCGTCCTGTGGTGGCGGGTCGTCCTGCGGCGGCGGGGGCGGATGCGGGGGAGGCAGCTGACACGGGGCAGCTGAGCTCCGGCAGGGGGAACCGCATCCACAACGGGGGAGCGGGGAACGCGGGGGCGTGGGGTCCGGACCTGGGTCGGGCCGCACGCCCCCGCTTGTCACTTCTTCACTCCGGTGCTCCGGCGTACACTCCGGCCGCCGTGGCGCACGCCGTGGTTGAACAGATGAGCTGGGGAGCCCACGCAGGGATGGAAACCCCACGAAGTTGGGTAAAAACGCTGTGGCGGCGCCACCGTTCATGATTCCCTCTACCTCACCAACGCAGCCCCTCGGACGTCCTCCGGACACGTCCTGACCTCCCACTGGGCTGACCGGGCCGATCCCCCCACAGTCGCCCGGGTGCGCCGGAACCCCACACCACCCTTTCTTTGCGTGCTAGCGGAGCCGATCCATGCTCACGACCCTGAACACCTCGTACACCGACACGCGCGCGGCCGACCTCGCCTGGGCCCTGGGGCGTGAGCCGCTGCCCGCCCTCGCCGAGCTCGACCTCGACATCGCCGGGGCGAAGCTTCAGTTGAGACTCCTCGGCGCATCCCACCAAGTGCTCCTGGAGGAGGATCGGGGTACCTGTTCGGAGACGGTGGCGTGCATCGCCGGCAGCAGTACGCCGCTGCCGCTGGGCGTGGCCAAGCGGGTGGGGGACTGGGAGTACGAGTTCGCCGCGCGCGTCGAGGCCCTGTCACCCGGTCAGTTCGCGGGCCGGGCACAGGAGTTGCTCGCGCTGGTGTCCGACCATCCGCACGGCCTCGCCGGGGTCTTCCCCGGCAGCCCGCACGCGTTCACGGCGCTGCTGGCCCAGCGGTACGACGGGCAGGTGCACTGGCGCACCTGGCACGCGTATCCGCAGGACGGGCAGTTGGTGGCCACGCGGACGCGCGTCGGGGTCAGGGTCCCGGTGGGGACGTCGGGTTGAGCCGGGCAAACCCCTGTTTCCACGGTTCACTCCCAGTTCCACACGTGTGGGTGACGAAGCGTGCCGTGGCCGTGACGTAACGTCGCACCGTGATCGAGCCGCACGCCCCCGCCCCGCCCGGCACCCCGCCGCCCTGGGCCGGGCCCGCGCGGCTGCCGGTCCGCCCCGCCACGGGCCGGTTCCTCGTGCTGGCCTGCGTTTTCGTCTGCGCGGCCTGCGGACTGGTGTACGAGCTCGAACTGGTCGCCCTCGCCTCGTACTTGACCGGCGACTCGGTCACCCAGGCCTCCGTGGTGCTGTCCGTCATGGTCTTCGCGATGGGCATCGGCTCGCTGGCCGCCAAGCGGCTCCGCCGGCTCGCGGCCGCGGCCTTCGGCGCCCTGGAGGCACTGCTCGCGCTGGTCGGCGGGTGCAGCGCGATGACGCTGTACGCCGTGTTCGCGTGGACCGGTGACTGGGGCGGTCTGTGGGCGAGCGGCCCGCGCTGGCTCCTGGTCGCCTTCTCCCTCGCCATCGGCCTGCTCATCGGCGCCGAAGTCCCCTTGCTGATGGAGCTGATCCAGCGCATCCGCCGCCAGGACGCGGGCGGCGCGGTGGCCGACCTGTTCGCGGCGGACTACGTCGGCGCCCTGGTCGGCGGCCTGGCCTTCCCGTTCCTCCTGCTGCCCCTGCTGGGCCAGTTGACCGGCACCATGCTCACCGGCGCGGTCAACGCGGTCGTGGGCGGCGCGCTGGTCCTCGGCCTGTTCCGCCGCGACCTGACCCGCCGGGCCCGCTGGCTGCTGCTGGTCGCCAACCTCGCCGTGCTCGGCGTCCTCGCCACCGCCACCGTCCTCGTCGACGACTTCGAGCGGGCCGCGCGCGAGGCGGTCTACGGCAAGGACGTACGGGTCACCCTGCAGACCGGCGTCCGGGAGGTCGCCCTCACCGGCGGCACCGACGGCCGCCCCCTCGACCTCTACGTCGACGGCCGCCTCAGGGTCAGCGGCCGCGACGAGGACCGTTACCACGAGGCCCTCGTCCACCCCGCGATGGACGGCCCCCACGCGCGCGTGCTCGTCCTCGGCGGTGGCGACGGCCTCGCCGCCCGCGAGGTGCTCAGGTACCCCGGGGTGCGGCGGGTCGACATCGTGGCACTCGACCCCGCCGTGGTCGACCTCGCCCGCCGCGACCCGGCGCTCTCCCGGCTCAACGGCCACGTCTACGGCGACGCGCGCCTCCACGTCACCACCGCGGACGCGTTCCGCCGACTGCGGACGTCGGCGCCCGAGCCGTCGTACGACGTGGTGATCGCCGACCTGCCCGACCCCGGCATCACCGCGAGCACCAAGCTGTACTCGCAGGAGTTCTACGGCCTCGTCCGCCGCGCCCTGGCCCCCGACGGCCGGCTCGTCGTGCACGCGGGGCCGGTCTCCTCGCATCCCCGGGCCTTCTGGACGGTGGACGCGACCCTGCGCGCGGCGGGCCTGCGCACCACCCCCTACCGCGTCGGCGGCCTCCGGCCCGGTTCCCACTGCGATCCCCACTCCGGCCCTCGCGACTGGGGCTTCCTGCTGGCCTCGCGGGGACCGCGCCCGGCACTGGCCCTTGCCCCCCGGGGGCCCCGGCCGGCGACCCTGACGGAGGAGTCCCTGCGGGCGGCGCGGAGAGCCGCACAGGCGACCCGGGTCCAAGGCCTCGCGGCGTCCACGTTGGTGCATCCGCGCTACTGATCCGCTCCACCGGGGCGTAAGGGCGCTGTCACTTTCCACCAACGGGGGTGCATGGCCGTCGCCCCTGGGTAGGCTCGGCAACCATGGAGCATGAGGTGTTCGTTCCGGTTCCGGTCGAGCGGCTGCGGGAGACCCTGGGGGACCCCGTCAGGGTGGCCCGGGCGGTTCCCGGGCTCCAGCAGGACGCCGGCGCGGAGCCCGTCGCCGGACGCCTGAAGGTGCGGGTCGGCAGCCACTCCATCACCTACCGGGGCGCGGCACGGGTCGTCGCCGGGGACGACGGGTCCTACACCGTCGAGGGCGAGGCGGGCGAGACCCGCGGCACCGGCTCGGTCAAGCTCGCCCTCACCGTCCGCCTGCGCGACACGGACGGCGGCACGACCCTGGCCTTCGACGGCACGGCCACGGCGGACGGCCGGGTCACGGAACTCCCCCAGGACGCGGTGGGCGCCGCGATCGTACGCCTGCTGAACCGTTTCGCGGAGGCGCTGGGCGAGGCGAAGGAGGAGCCGGGGGCCGACGAGGCATCGGAGGACGCGGAGACCTCCGCGGAACCCCCGGGCGAGCCCTCGGCGGAGCTACGCGTCGAGCCCACGGCGGAGCCCCCCGCCCCCCTCGTCGAGGACTTCACGGAACCCACCGGCCCCCCGGCCGAGGCGGCCCACGCCCGCCGCACGATGATCGGCCGCAGCGCGGAGGAGGTCGACCACGCTCCCCCGAGGGGCCGTTACGCCCCCGTCCCGGCTCCCCAGACGGTGGCGTCGAGCGTGCCCCTGCGCTGGGCGGCGCCGGCCGCGGCCGTGGTCCTGGCGTCGGCGATCGTGGTGGGAAGGGCACTGAGGAAACGCCGTTGAGCGGCAGCCCAGTAGTGTCGTCCCGTGAGCCATGAAGACATCACACTGACCGCGGGCGACGCGGAAGTGACCTTGCAGCCGGGAAACGGCGGACGGGTCGGGGGACTTCGAGTCGGAGGCGTCCAACTGCTGCGCCAGGGCGAGCGCTTCGGCTGCTTCCCGATGGTCCCCTGGTGCGGCCGCATCCGGGACGGACGGTTCCGTGACGGGGCCGACGTCCACCAGATGCCGCTCAACTCCCCGCCGCACGCCATCCACGGCACGGCCCGCGACGGCGCCTGGAACATCGCCCGCACGGCCACCGACGAGGCGGTCCTCACCTACGACCTCGTCGAGCCCTGGCCCTACTCCGGCCGGATCACCCAGATCGCGGCGCTCACCCCGGACGCCCTGACGCTCACGATGTCCGTGGAGACGTACGACTCCTCCTTCCCGGCCCAGATCGGCTG
This sequence comes from Streptomyces sp. NPDC006335, assembly GCF_040612795.1. Taxonomy (NCBI): domain Bacteria; kingdom Bacillati; phylum Actinomycetota; class Actinomycetes; order Kitasatosporales; family Streptomycetaceae; genus Streptomyces; species Streptomyces sp. NPDC006335. The sequence continues at coordinate 282,810 of NZ_JBEXQX010000010.1, read as the reverse complement.
GCACCCCTGGTTCAACCGCACCCTCGACGGCGGCGAGCCCGTGCGCCTCGACTTCACCGCCGCCTGGCAGGAGGAGCGCGGCGACGACCACCTGCCCACCGGCAACCGCGTCGAGCCGAAGCCCGGCCCCTGGGACGACTGCTTCGGCATGCCCGACGGCGTCGACGTCACGCTCACCTGGCCGGGGCAACTGGAGCTGAAGGTGACCAGCCGCGAGGAATGGGTCGTGGTGTACGACGAGCAGGAGGCCGCCGTCTGCGTGGAGCCGCAGACCGGGCCGCCCAACGGCCTGAACACCCTGCCGCGCCTGGTCACGCCCCTGGAGCCGCTGGAGGCCTCGACGACCTGGAGCTGGCGGCGCCTCTAAGCTGACAGGCATGACTGACGCTCGCGCCGCCCTGAAGCAGCAGATCCTCGACAAGGCCGTGGTGCACGGCAAGGTGACCCTGTCGTCCGGCCTGGAGGCCGACTACTACGTCGACCTGCGCCGCATCACCCTCGACGGCGAGGCGGCCCCGCTGGTCGGCCAGGTGCTCCTGGACCTGACCGCGGACCTGGAGTTCGACGCGGTCGGCGGGCTGACGATGGGCGCCGACCCGGTCGCCGGCGCCATGCTGCACGCGGCCGCCGCGCGCGGGCAGCGCCTGGACGCCTTCGTCGTGCGCAAGGCGGCGAAGGCGCACGGCCTGCAGAAGCGGGTGGAGGGCCCCGACATCGCGGGCCGCCGGGTCGTGGTCGTCGAGGACACCTCCACCACCGGCGGCTCCCCGCTCGAAGCGGTGGCCGCCGTGCGCGAGGCGGGCGCCGAGGTCGTCGCCGTCGCGACGATCGTGGACCGCGCGACGGGCGCCGCGGAGAAGATCGAACAGGGCGCGGGAGTGCCGTACCTCTTCGCGTACTCGAAGGACGAGCTGGGACTGGCCTGACCGGGAGTGACCAGGGAGTGACCACGGGATGGACCATCTCGCCAAGTCTGGAAAGATGAGGCCGACGATGACGTCGAACCCCCACACAAGGTCTAGGTCAGGGCCGTAAGCACGCAGTACGCCAACCCGCAGATACAAGGAGCGGACACATGCCGATCGCAACCCCCGAGGTCTACAACGAGATGCTGGACCGGGCGAAGGCGGGCAAGTTCGCCTACCCGGCCATCAACGTGACCTCGACCCAGACCCTGCACGCTGCGCTGCGCGGCTTCGCTGAGGCCGAGAGCGACGGCATCATCCAGATCTCGACCGGTGGCGCCGAGTTCCTGGGCGGCCAGTACAGCAAGGAGATGGTCACGGGTTCCGTGGCCCTCGCCGAGTTCGCGCACATCGTCGCCGAGAAGTACCCGGTCACCGTCGCCCTGCACACCGACCACTGCCCCAAGGACAAGCTCGACGGGTACGTACGCCCGCTGCTCGCCGTGTCCGAGGAGCGCGTGAAGGCCGGCGGCAACCCGCTGTTCCAGTCGCACATGTGGGACGGCTCGGCGGAGACCCTCGCCGACAACCTCTCCATCGCCCAGGAGCTCCTGGAGCGCGCCCGCGCCGCCAAGATCATCCTTGAGGTCGAGATCACCCCGACCGGCGGCGAGGAGGACGGCGTCTCGCACGAGATCAACGACTCCCTGTACACGACCGTCGACGACGCGATTCGTACGGCGGAGGCGCTCGGCCTGGGCGAGAAGGGCCGCTACCTGCTGGCCGCCTCCTTCGGCAACGTCCACGGTGTGTACAAGCCGGGCAACGTCGTGCTCCGCCCCGACCTGCTGAAGGAGCTGAACGACGGCGTGGCCGCCAAGTTCGGCAAGCCGGCCGGGTCCCAGCCGTTCGACTTCGTCTTCCACGGCGGCTCCGGCTCCACGGAGGAGGAGATCCGCACCGCGCTGGAGAACGGCGTCGTCAAGATGAACATCGACACCGACACCCAGTACGCCTTCACGCGTCCGGTCGCCGACCACATGTTCCGCAACTACGACGGCGTCCTGAAGGTCGACGGCGAGGTCGGCTCCAAGAAGACCTACGACCCGCGCACCTGGGGCAAGCTCGCGGAGGCCTCCATGGCCGCCCGTGTCGTCGAGGCCACGCAGAACCTGCGCTCGGCGGGCACGAAGATCAAGTAAGCCTTCTTACGGCTGATTGCGGTGAGCCCGGTGCTGCGGCACCGGGCTCGCTGTATACCTGGGCCATGTCCGACGTCCGGCTGGCCTCGCCGCAAGGCAAGTGGATCCTGCTCACCACCGTCCTCGGCTCCAGCATGGCGCTGCTGGACTCGACCGTCGTCAACGTCGCCCTGCCGCGCATCGGCCGCGACCTGGACGCCGACCTCGCCGCCCTCCAGTGGACGGTCAACGCGTACATGCTGACGCTGGCCGGGCTGATCCTGCTCGGCGGCTCCCTCGGGGACCGGTACGGCCGCCGCAAGGTCTTCGTGGTGGGGGTGGTGTGGTTCGCGGCCGCCTCCCTGCTGTGCGGGCTCGCCCCGAACGCTGGTGTCCTCGTCGCCGCCCGGGCGCTCCAGGGGGTGGGCGGCGCCCTGCTCACGCCCGGGTCGCTGGCCCTGATCCAGGCCTCCTTCCACCCCGACGACCGGGGCCGGGCCGTCGGGCTGTGGTCCGGGTTCGGGGGCATCGGGGCGGCCGTCGGCCCCTTCGTGGGCGGCTGGCTGGTGGACGGTCCCGGCTGGCGCTGGGTGTTCCTGCTCAACGTCCCGCTGGCGCTGGTGTGCGCGCCGATCGCCGTACGGCATGTGCCGGAGTCCGCGGACGGGCGTAGTGATCACGGGCGTTTCGACGTCCTCGGCGCGGTCCTCGGCGCGCTGGCGCTCGCGCTGGTGACGTACGCGCTGATCGAGGCGCGTTCCGGCTCCCTGCTGGTCGCCGCCGTGGCGCTCGCGGGGGTGGCCGCCGGGGTGGCCTTCGTCGCCGTGGAGAAGCGGCGGCCCGACCCCATGATGCCGCTCGGGATCTTCGCGTCCCGGCAGTTCACCGCGGTCAACCTGGTCACCCTGTGCGTGTACGCGGCCTTCGGCGGCTTCTTCTTCCTGGCCGCGCTCCAGCTCCAGGTGGTGGTCGGCTGGTCGGCCCTCCAGGCCGGTACGGCCCTGCTGCCGACGACCGCCCTCATGCTGCTGTTCTCGGCCCGCTCGGGCGCCCTCGCCGACCGCATCGGGCCGCGCATCCCGCTCACCGCGGGCCCGCTGCTGTGCGCGGTCGGCATGCTGCTGATGCTGCGGGTCGGGCCGGGGGCGTCGTACATGGTGGACGTCCTTCCCGCGCTGCTCGTCCTCGGCACCGGCATGGTCATGCTGGTCGCGCCGCTGACGGCGACCGTGCTGGGGTCGGTGGACGCCTCGCGGGCGGGGCTGGCGAGCGGGATCAACAACGCGGCGGCCCGGGCGGCGGGCCTGATCGCGGTGGCCGCGCTGCCGCTGATCGCGGGGATGGGGGAGGAGGCGTACCGGTCGGCTTCGGCCTTCGACGACGCCTTCGGGCGGGCGATGGTGGTGTGTGCGGTGGTGCTGGTGGTGGGGTCGGTGGTCGCTTTCGTGACGGTGCGGTCGCTGCCGGCGGGGTGTCGGAAGCCGGAGTGCCGGACGCACGGGGCGGTGCTGTCGCCGCCGCTGGAGGGGGAGAGGGCTCGGGGGCGGCTGTCGTAGGCCGGCCGCGGGTGCGGTGCAGGCTGGTCGAGCTGTACCCACCTGTCTGGGGGCGCGGGGAACTGCGCGACCAGCCCCCTCGGACCCGCAGCCGAAAACCTGCCGTCGGCGAGGGAGACTGGACCCATGTCCATTCACGAGAACCTTCTCGGGGGCCCGCCCCCGACCCACCTCCCCGACGACCCGGAGCCCCGTGAGCTCCTGGCGAACGGCACCGCCCCCGCGGATGTCGCCGCGAAGTACCCGACCTCCTCGCTGGCCTGGGCCCAGCTGGCCGACGAGGCGTTCGAGCGGGGCAGTGTCGTGGAGTCGTACGCCTATGCCCGTACGGGCTACCACCGCGGCCTGGACTCGCTGCGCCGCAACGGCTGGAAGGGCCACGGGCCGGTCCCGTGGGAGCACGAGCCGAACCGCGGCTTCCTGCGCGCCCTGCACGCCCTCGCCCGTGCCGCCGGCGCCATCGGCGAGCAGGAGGAGTACGAGCGCTGCTCGCAGTTCCTGAAGGACTCCTCCCTCACGGCGGCCGAGACGCTGGGCTGATCGCCGTACGTTCTCCGGGCCCGCCTGTGTGACCAGGCGGGCCTTGCCATTTCCGGGGAGCATGGAAGAGGATGCCCGGCGGGGACCGGGGCCCCGTGTCGGTAACGGCAGGGCGGACCGCTACCCGGAGTACAAACAGGAGACAGCGATGTCGTCCCATGAGGCTCAGGAAACGCAGGAGCCGGAGACCCCGCATCTCGACTTCCAAGGCACGACGCCGTACGAGGACTACGTCAAGGCGGACGTGCTCACCCACCTCCAGCACACCCTCTCCGACGATCCCGGAGAGATGGTCTTCCTGGTCACGACCCAGGTCATGGAGCTGTGGTTCACCGTCATCGTGCACGAGTGGGAGACCGCGGCCGCCGCGCTGCGCTCCGACGACGTGCCCACGGCGGTCGCCGCGCTGAAGCGTTCCGTACGGGAGCTGGAGGCGCTGAACGCCTCCTGGAAGCCCCTCGGCCAGCTCACGCCCGCGCAGTTCAACTCCTACCGTTCGGCCCTCGGCGAGGGATCCGGGTTCCAGTCGGCGATGTACCGCCGCATGGAGTTCCTGCTCGGCGACAAGTCCGCCTCCATGCTCGTCCCGCACCGGGGCGCGCCGCGCGTCCACGCCGAGCTGGAGAAGGCGCTGCACGAGCCGAGCCTGTACGACGAGGTGCTGCGGCTGCTCGCGCGGCGCGGGCACGCCATCCCGTCCGCCGTACTGGACCGGGACGTGTCCCGCCGCTACGAGCCGTCGGAGGAGGTCGAGGCCGCCTGGACGGCGCTCTACTCCGGCCCCGAGCACGACGAACTCGCCCGCCTGGGCGAGGCGTTGACCGATGTCGCCGAGCTGGTGTGGCGCTGGCGCAACGACCACCTCGTCGCCACCCGCCGCGCGATGGGCTCCAAGGCCGGCACGGGCGGCTCCGCCGGGGTGGCCTGGCTGGAGAAGCGCGCGCAGAAGAACGTGTTCCCGGAGCTGTGGACGGCGCGGTCGCATGTCTGAACAGACCTTGCGCGCGGAGAAGTTGGACTCTACCGACGAACTCGCGGGCGTGCGCTCGCGATTCGTGCTCGACGACGTGGTGTATCTGGACGGCAACTCGCTGGGCGCGCTCCCGGCCGCCGTCCCGGAGCGCGTCGAGGACGTCGTACGCCGCCAGTGGGGGTCGCTCAGGATCCGGTCCTGGGACGAGAGCGGCTGGTGGACCGCGCCGGAGCGGATCGGTGACCTGATCGCCCCGCTGGTCGGGGCGGCGGCCGGGCAGATCGTGGTCGGCGACTCGACAAGTGTCAACGTCTTCAAGGCACTTGTGGGTGCGGTACGGCTCGCGGGAGGTCCGGCGGCCGGCCGGGACGAGGTGGTCGTCGACGCGACCACCTTCCCCACGGACGGGTACATCGCCGAGTCCGCGGCCCGCATGACCGGCTGCACCCTGCGGGCGGTGACCCCGGCGCAGGTGCCGGGCGTGCTGAGCGGCCGTACGGCGGCCGTCCTGCTCAACCACGTCGACTACCGCACCGGGCGCCTGCACGACCTGCCCGGGCTCACCGCCGCCGTGCGATCGGCGGGCGCCATCGCCGTCTGGGACCTGTGCCACAGCGCGGGCGCCCTGCCGGTCGGGCTCGACGCGCACGGCGTCGACCTCGCGGTCGGCTGCACCTACAAGTACCTCAACGGCGGCCCCGGTTCACCGGCGTACCTCTATGTGCGCCGTGAGCACCAGGACCGCTTCGACTCCCCGCTGCCCGGGTGGACCTCCCATGCGGAGCCCTTCGGGATGCGGCCGTCGTACGAACCGGCGCCGGGCGCGCTGCGGGGCCGCGTCGGCACGCCCGACATCCTGTCCATGCTCGCCCTGGAGGCGGCCCTGGAGGTCTGGGACGGGGTGACGGTCGAGGCGGTGCGCGCCAAGTCCCTCGCCCTGACGGACTTCTTCCTGGAGTGCGTCTCGTCGTACGTCGACGAGGGCCGCGTCGAGTGCGTGACCCCCCTGGCCCACGCCGAGCGGGGCAGCCAGGTCGCGCTGCGCTGCGAGGACGCGGGTGAGGTGATGAAGCGGCTCATCGAACGGGGTGTGGTGGGCGACTTCCGGCACCCGGACGTGCTGCGGTTCGGTTTCACGCCGCTGTACGTCGGGTTCGCGGACGTGGAGCGGGCGGCGCGGGTGCTGGGGGAGACGCTCGCCTGACGCGTTCCGTCGCCTCAGCCCCGCGTGACGTACACCCCGGCTTCCGCTGCCGCGAGGGCCGCGTCCGCCGCGCGTTCGGCGGCGGCCGGGTCGGGGGCGGTGCCGGTGGTGAGGAGGCCGTAGTAGAGGGGCGCGGAGACCGCCCGTACGACGGTCGCCGGGTCCGTGCCGACGGGGAGCTGTCCGCGCGCGACGCCCTCCGTCACACAGGGGGCCCACTCGGCGATCCGTACGTCGTAGAAGTGCCGCAGCGCCTCGGCCGTACGCGGGTCGCAGGCCGCCGCGGCGATGACCGCGCGGAACAGCGCGCCCTGCCGGGGGTCGGCGAGCGTCCGCTGGACCAGGGAGGCGTTGGCCCGCAGATCGTCGCGGACCGAGCCGGTGCGGGTGCGGGGCAGCGACTGCTCGGCCATGTCGGCGAGCAGGTCGGCGACCAGCGCGGTGACCGTGCCCCAGCGCCGGTACACGGTGGTCTTGCCGACCTCCGCGCGGCGGGCGACCTCGGCGAGATCGAGGCGGTCGAAGCCCTGCTCGGCGAGCACGTCTCCGGCCGCCCGCAGCACGGCCGCACGCACACGTGCGGTACGGCCGCCGGGGCGGACGGTGCCGGGTTCGGCGTGCTCGGCCTTTTCGGCCGGTTCGGTGTGCGCGGCGTGTTCGGCGGGTTCGGCGTGTTCGGCGGGCATGACGGTCTCCTCGGGTGCTCCGGACGCGCGGGGCGGACACGCCGTCAGCGTAACGAAACAGCAGAACCGTTTAGCCCTCACCCAGCGTGACATCCCCGTGTCCGCGCACGTCATGGGCCTGATACCGTCCCGGCCAACGGCCGAATTCTCTTCCAGGATGTTTCACGGTCCGTCAGATCCGTTTCGTCGCTGAGAGGTTGGAGCATGCCGGACGACGCCGCAGCCCGTGCCGCCGCGGAAGCCCGTGCCGCGGCCGAGGAGGAGTCGGCCTTCTCGCACCCGCCGGTCGACCCCGACGCCACCGCGGCGTACGGCGACGACCCCGACCAGGTGATCGACTTCTACGCCCCGCGCGTGTCGGTGTCTCCGGGGGGCGGTCGCGCGCCGCTGGTCGTCGTCCTGCACGGTGGTGCGTGGCGGACGCCGTACGACCGGCGGCATGTGACACCGTTCGCGGACTTCCTGGCCCGGCGGGGGTTCGCGGTGGCCAATGTGGAGTACCGGCGGGGCGGGATCGCCATTCCGGGGCAGGGTGCCGCGTCCGGGGGCGGTGCGGGTACCGGTGCCAGTCCCGGCGCGGGTTCCGGGGCCGGTGGCGTCGGTCCCGTGGCCGGGCGCTGGCCCGAGACCTTCGACGACGTGGCCGCCGCCATGGACGCGCTTCCCGGGCTCGTGCGGGAGTCCCTCCCCCAGGCCGACCCGCGCCGCATGGTCGTCACCGGCCACTCCGCGGGCGGCCACCTCGCGCTGTGGGCCGCGGCCCGGCACCTCCTGCCGGCCGACGCCGCGTGGCGCATCGACCGGCCTGCGCCCCTGCGCGGGGTCGTCGCCCTCGCCCCGATCGCCGACTTCACGGTCGCCGACAAGCTGGACGTGTGCGGCGGAGCCTGCCGTCAACTCCTGGGCGGCAACGAGGGGTTCACCGCGCGCCTGCCGTACGCCGACCCCGCCCTGCTGCTGCCCACCGGCATCGCGACCACCCTCGTCCAGGGCCGCACCGACACGGTCGTCCCGCAGGCGGTCGCCGAGGCCTACGCCGACGCGGCGGCCAAGGCGGGCGAGGTGGTGGGCCTGACGCTGCTGGAGGACGTCGGCCACTTCCCCCTGATCGACCCGGCGGCGGACGCGTGCGCGGTGGCGGCGGAGGAGATCGCGCAGTTGGCGTGGTGAGGCCGGTTCGGGAGGCTGTTCCGTCCCCTCCCGGTGATACCCGTAATACCTGAGAGCTACGGCGCCAAAGAGCTCCCTGGCGTGACGCGGACGACAGTCGTGACTCCGTAACTTCCCTTCCAGACAAGCCCGATGGCCGGGCGGACCGGGGAGGGGCGAGGACTGTGGGGAGCAGCGGGAGGGGCCGGCGCGAGCGCCGCGATGACACGCGGCAGAACATGGCGGACGGCCAGGGCGGCCAGGGCGGCCAGGGCGGCCGTGAGAAGCTTGCCCGCCGCGTCCACTCCTGGCGTCGGGCCCTCCTCGCCACCCTCATCACCGCCGCGGTGGTGGTCCCGCTCTCCGCGGCCGCCCGCCCCGAGATCCCGTCCCCGCCTCCCGCCACGCTCCCGACGCCCACCGCCGCCACCGTCGACGAGATCTACGCCGCGAACAGCGCCAACGCCGCCGAGGCCGCCCGCGCGGCCGCGGCCCACGGCGACACCCACCGCGCGGCGGCGGACCGGGGGTTGGCCGCCCCCGCCCGCCACCTGCTCACCTTCGACGGCCGGGGCCCCGGCAGGGCGACAGAGGTTTTCGGCGACCTGGCCCGCGCCGACCACGTGGCCGTCCTGGTCCCCGGCTCCGACACATCCCTGGACACCTACGACCGCTTCCGGGCGACGGCGGTGGCCCTGCGGCGGCAGCTCACCGCCACCGCTCCCCACGGCACCCGGACCGCGGTGGTCGCCTGGCTCGGCTACCGCACCCCGGACACGGTCAGCACCACGGTGCTGACCACGAGCAGAGCGGACGAAGCGGCCCCCCACCTGCGCACGCTCATACGCCGACTCCGGGGCGTCGTAGGCCGCGACACCACCGTCTCCCTCGTCTGCCATTCCTACGGCACGGTGGTCTGCGCCCGGGCCGCCGCCCACCTGGACATCGCCGACCTGGCCCTCGTCGGCAGCCCCGGCACCGGCGCGGACACCGTGTCGGCCCTGCGCACCTCCGCCCGGGTCTGGGCGGCCAGGGGCAAGGACGACTGGATCGCCGAGGTCCCCCACGTCAGGAGTGATGTCTTCGGCGTCACCGTCGGCTTCGGCACCGACCCCCTCTCCCCGGCCTTCGGCGCCCATGTCTTCGCCGCCGGTGAGGGCGGCCACAGCGACTACTTCAGACCGGGCTCGGTCTCCTTGACCAATCTCGCCCGGATCGTCCTCGGAGACACCGCGGAGGTGACCCGTGCCTGAGACCCACCACCCCCGGGGTGGCGTACGCGACGGCATACGCCGGGGTTCGGACGGCCTACGCCGGGCCGCCGACCGGATCGACGCGGCGACACCGCCCGGTCGGGACCGTGCCGTCGACGCCCTGCGCGCCTTCGCGATACTCGGCGTCGTCCTCGGCCACTGGCTGGTGACCGCCCTGGTCGCCGATGGCGGCGCCCTGCACACGGCGAGCCCGCTCCAGCACATGCCGTGGCTGGCCCCGATCTCCTGGGCCTTCCAGACCCTGGCGGTGTTCTTCCTGGTCGGCGGCCATGTGGCGACCCGCGGTTACACCTCGGCACGCGCCCGCGGGACGACGTACCGGCAGTGGCTGACGAGCCGTCTGGCACGGCTGTTCAAGCCGGTGGCCGCCGTCCTCGCCCTGTGGACGGTGACCGCGACGGCCCTGCTGCTGACGGGTGCCCCGTTCGGGACGGTCCGCGCCCTGGTCAGACTCGCCCTGTCCCCGATGTGGTTCCTCCTGGTCTTCGGCGCCCTCACGGCCGCGACCCCGCTGCTGCGGCGGCTGCACCCGCTGTGGCCGCTGGCCGTCGTCCTGCACGTGGACATCGTCCGCTTCGGGCTCGGCGGCCCCGACTGGCTCGGCTGGGTCAACCTGGCGGCGGGCTGGCTGGTCCCGTACACCCTGGGAGCGGCCTGGACCCGGGGCGAGCTGGAAGGGCGGCGTGTGGGGTGGCTCCTGCTCGGGGGCGGTGCGGCGGCGACCGCGGTGCTCGTCGGGTGGGCCGGGTATCCGGCGTCGATGGTCGGAGTGCCGGGCGCCGCCGTCTCCAACCTGAACCCGCCGACGCTGGCCGCCGTCACCTTCGGCCTGGCCCAGTGCGGTCTGGCGCTGCTGCTGCGCGACCGGTTGCGCGGCGGTATGCGCCGCCCCGCGGTCTGGGCGGCCGTCGCGCTGGTCAACCTCTCCGCGATGACGATCTTCCTGTGGCATCAGACGGCGCTGATGGCCACCACGGCCACCGGCCTCGCCCTGGGCAGGCTCCCCGGGCTGCACACCGTGCCCGAGGGGCTGGGCTGGGTGGTGGCCCGGCTGGCCTGGCTGCCGGTGTTCGTCCTCGTCCTGGCCGTTTGCCGGTCCGCCTTCCGGTCCTTCGAGCAAGGGCCGCGCAGGGTCGGGAGCCGCCCGTCACGGGTGATCCGGGCTCACCGCCGAACGGAACCGGTGGCAGCGAAGGAGGCGCGTCGTGCCTAGGGTGGTCGACGTGCGGGAGACGGGGGTCCAACAGGTGGTCAGAGGCCGTGTGCTGCGGTGGCTGCGGGTGCTGCGTGCCGATCTGTGCACGCTCCGGATGGATCCGCTGCCCCCGTCGGTGTGGCTGCGCTGGCTGCCGCACGGTCTGCTGTGCCTGGTCGCGTTCGGGGTAACGGTCGGCGCCGTGGGGCAGCTCCAGGACAACGGCGGGGTGGGGCTCAGCCTCGCCTTCGCGATCGGTCTCGCACAGGGTGCCGCCATCGTGTTCGCGCTGTGGCGGCCCGTCCCGGCGTGGTGGATCTCGACCGGGGCCATGCTGGTCGGCGCCATCGAGGTGCGTCGACAGCTGCTGGCCGGGGGCGCGCACGACTTCACCTGGCCCTGGTCCTCCGCCGGGCTCATCGGACACATGACCGTACTGCTGCTGCTCGCCCTGCGGGTTCCCGCACGCGTGGCCGTCGAGGCGCTAGCAGTGACCATGGCGCTCTCGTACCTCACCGAAGGTGTGCTGGGCGCGTCCGACTTCCAGCCCACCGGGGTCCTCGCGGTCACCCTGTTCACTGTGGTGGTGGTGCTCGGCACCGCCCTGCGCGGCCGCCGCGAGGCCCGCGCGGAGCTCGGCCGGCAGACCACGCTCACCGCCGAGGAACGGGCCCGCCGCACCCTGCTGGAGGAGCGCAGCCGGATCGCGCGCGAACTGCACGACGTCGTCGCCCACCACATGTCCGTCATCTCGATCCAGGCCCAGGTCGCCCCGCACCTCGTCGAGAACCCGTCCGACGAGCTCCGGGAGAACCTCGACGGCATCCGGCAGAACGCGCTGGAGGCGCTGACCGAGCTGCGCCGGGTCCTGGGCGTGCTGCGCGCCGAGCACCCCGACACGGCGCAGGAGTCCGCCGAGCCCGTCACCGGCACCGCCCCGCACGCGCCGCAGCCCACCCTCGACCGGCTCGACGCGCTGGTGGAGAACACCCGGGCGGCCGGACTGAGCGTCCAGGTCGACGTGCGGGGCGTCCGGCGGCCCCTGCCGTCCGGCGTGGAGCTGTCGGCGTACCGGATCGTGCAGGAGGCGCTGAGCAACGTCCTGCGCCACGCGCCCGGCGCCACCGCCTCCGTGGCGCTCGTCCACTACGTGCACGGGGTGGACGTGCGGATCGTCAACTCCCGTCCCACCCACCGCGTGGCCGCCTCGCCGGGCGCGGGACACGGACTGCTCGGCATGCGGGAGCGGGCCGCGATGCTGGGCGGGACACTGCGTGCCGGCCCCCACCCCGACGGCGGCTACGAGGTGGCCGCGTATCTTCCGACGGCGCCCCCGGGCGGCCCCGACCAGGTCAGCGAATCCAAGGACGGCACCGTATGACGAGCAGCCCCATCCGCGTACTCATCGCCGACGACCAACAGATGGTCCGGCAGGGCTTCAGCGTGCTGCTGGGCGCCCAGCCCGGCATCGAGGTGATCGGGCAGGCGGTCGACGGCCTCGACGCCGTCGCCAAGGTCGCCGAACTCGTCCCGGACGTCGTCCTGATGGACATCCGCATGCCCGAGCTGGGCGGCATCGAGGCCACCCGCCGCATCACCGGCGAGCACCCGGAGATCAGGGTCTTGGTGCTGACCACCTTCGACCTCGACGAGTACGTCTACGAGGCGCTGCGGGCCGGCGCGTCCGGGTTCCTGCTGAAGGACGCCTCCGCGGAGCAGCTCGCCGAGGCCGTGCGCGTGGTGGCGGCCGGGGACGCGCTGCTCGCGCCCGGCATCACCCGGCGGCTGATCGCCGAGTTCTCCCGTCTCGACAAGCGGCCCCGCGCCCCGCACAAGAGCCGGATCGGCGAGCTGACCGAGCGCGAGACGGAGGTCCTCGCGCTGATCGCACAGGGCCTGTCGAACGCCGAGATCGCCGAGCGGCTGGTCGTGGCCGAGCAGACCGTGAAGACGCACGTGGGCCGCATCCTGGTGAAGCTGGGCCTGAGGGACCGCACCCAGGCGGCGGTGTTCGCGTACGAGTCGGGGCTGGTGCGGCCCTCGGGGTACCGGTGACGGCCCCTCCCGGACCCGTAGTACCTGAGGGGGACCCGGAAGGACCCGTCTCACTGGTGACGACGGTGACCCCCGCCCCCGCCTACGTTTTGAACGTGACCCATACGACCGAGACGCACACGACACCTCCGCAGGGCGGCAGCGGCGGATACGACGCGTACAAGCCCCGCAGCCCGGAGTTCAGGGCAGCCGTGGACGCCCTGCGTGGCCTGCGGCACGACCTGATCAGTGCTGCCTTCGCCTATCGCCCGCTGCCTCCCCGGAGTGCCGGCAAGGGGCTCTCCCGCCTGCTGACCGGGCGGCTGCGGGAGTACGCGGTCTGGACACCCCACGCGCTGATCACCGCGGCCGGCCTGATCGCGATGCTCATCGGCTCGGACAACAGCGGTCGCGGGGCGACCACCAATCTCTTCGTCGGCCTGCTCGCCCTGGTCCCGATCCTGCTGACCATGGTGCGGCCGATCATGGCCTTCTGGCTGTCATTGGCCGCGACCGCGATCGCCTATCCGATGGCCTTCGTCAACTCCTGGCAGCAGGACTGGCCATGGCTGCCGGGCAGCTTCGCCTGCCACCTGGTCGTGCTCACCGCGGTGGCCGTGCGCACCAGGCCGCGCACGGCGGCCTGGATGTGGTTGCTGACCGGGGTCTACGGCCTGATGTGGCAGGCGGCCCTCGGCGGCGGGCACTACTACCGCTCCAACACCGTGGAGCTGCTGTTCGTCTCCGCGCTGTCCCTGCTCGTCGTGAGCCTGTGGCACATACGCCGGAGCGCCGAGCAGACGGTGACCGCCCAGCAGACGGTGACCGAGCACGAACGCTCCCGCCGCACGCTGCTGGAGGAACGCACGACCATCGCCCGCGAGCTGCACGACGTGGTCGCCCACCACATGTCGGTCGTCGCCATCCAGGCGGAGGCGGCCCCCTACCGGGTGGAGAACCCGCCCCCCGAGCTGGAGAAGGCGTTCGCCACCATCCGGGAGAACGCGGTGGCGGCCCTGACCGAACTGCGCCGGGTCCTGGGCGTGGTCCGCGCCGAGGACTACGAGGCGCCGGACGCCCCGCAGCCCACCCTCGCCGACCTCGACTCGCTCCTCGACAACGTGCGCGGAGCGGGCCTGAGCGTCGACAAGGCGGTCACCGGGGCGGTGCGTGAACTCCCGCAGGGCGTGGAGCTGTCGGCGTACCGGATCGTCCAGGAGGCGCTGAGCAACACCCTGCGCCACGCCCCGGGGGCGAGCGCGCGGGTCGAGATCGGATACGTCCTGGGCGGCCTCGGCCTGCGCATAGTCAACGGCCCGCGGCCCGAGCTGTCGCTGCTGAAGCCCTCGCCCGGAGCGGGCCACGGCATCACCGGCATGCGGGAGCGGGTCTCCATGCTGAACGGCGAGATGACGGCGGGCGCCACGGACGAGGGCGGGTACGAGGTGACGGTGTTCCTGCCGGTGCCGCTGAGGGACGAGGGCGAGGCATGACGATCCGGGTCCTGGTCGCGGACGACCAGATGATGGTCCGCGAGGGCTTCTCGGTGCTGCTGAACGCGATGCCGGACATCGAAGTGGTCGGGGAGGCCGTCAACGGCCGCGAGGCGGTGGACCGGGTCCGCGAACTCGCCCCCGACGTGGTCCTGATGGACATCCGGATGCCGGAGCTGAACGGCATCGAGGCGACCAGGGAGATCGTCGCGGCCGACGGCACGGCGAAGGTGCTGGTCCTGACGACCTTCGACCTCGACGAGTACGTGTACCAGGCCCTGCGCGCGGGAGCCTCGGGCTTCCTCCTCAAGGACGCCTCGGCCCGTCAACTCGCCGAGGGGGTGAGGGTGGTGGCCTCCGGCGAGGCACTCCTGGCCCCCTCGGTCACCAGGCGTCTGATCACGGAGTTCTCCAAACTGTCGCAGTCCCCGAGGCTCATGGCCTCGGCCCACACGGCCTACGGCGACCTCACCGACCGCGAGACGGAGGTGCTGATCCTCATCGCCCAGGGCCTGTCCAACTCGGAGATGGCCGAGCGTCTGGTGGTGGCCGAGTCGACGATCAAGACCCATGTCAGCCGCGTCCTGGTGAAGCTGGGCCTCAGGGACCGCACCCAGGCGGCGGTGTTCGCCTACGAGGCACGGCTGGTGACGCCGGGATAGGGGTGTCCGGTCCGCTCGGCCAGGTGTGGGGGCGTCAGTCCTCCAGGCGGACCGGCATCAGGAGCGAGAAGCCGTTCTCGTCGTCGGGGCGGCGGATCGCGATCGGGGCCGTGGGGGCCGTGAGCTCCAGAACCAGCCGGTCCCGGCCTCCCGCGGCCAGGGCGTCCAGCAGGAAGCCGCGGTTGACCGCCACGCGGTCCGGGTGGTCGTCGCCGTCGGCGCAGAGGGCCACCGTGCCGTCGTCCGTCACCCGGAGCACGCTGAGGTCATGCGTTCCCGTCTCGTCGCGGCGGACGGGGCCCGTCTCCAGGGCCTGCCGGAAGTCCGCGACATCGACGAGGGCGCGGCGGTCGCCGGCCCGGGGGAGGAGACGGCGGTAGTCGGGGAAGTCGTGGTCGAGACACCGACCGGCGGCCTGTCCGTCCCCGGCCTCCAGGGTCACGTGGTCCCCGTCGAGGCCGAGCCGCACGGATCCCTCACCGTGGCACAGCGCCCGCATCGCGTCGGCGAGCGGGGTGGGCACGATGACCTGGACGCGGCTCTCGTCGTGCCCGGTGACACCGGCCCGCGCCACGGCCATGCGGTACCGGTCGGTGGCCACGACACGGAGGCTCTCGCCCTCGATGTCGAACAGCACCCCGCCGAGCATCGGCAGCTCCGGGTCGGTGCTCGCCGCGAAACGGACCGTGTCCAGCGCGGCCGCGAGCTCGGGTGCGGCGACGGTCAGTCGGAGAGTGGCGGTACGGAGCGAAGTCATGACGTTCTCCCGTTGGTCGAGTAGTGCTCGGAGTGCGGAGAACTCGCCGCGGGCCTCGGAAAGCCCCTGTTCCAGGCGGCGCAGATGTGCTTCGAGCAGTTTCCGGAGCAGATCGGTGTCCGCGCCGGACCAACTGGCCAGCACCAGCCGGATGTCCGCCAGCGGCATCCCGGCCCGGCGCAGGCGGGCCAGCAGCCGCGCCTCTTCGAGCTGCTCGGGTTCGTACCAGCGATAACCGCTCACCGGATCCACCCAGGCCGGCACCAGCACACCGGCCCGGTCGTAGAACCGCAGGGCGCTCACGCCCAGTCCGCTGTCGCGAGCCATCTCGCCGATGCTGCGCATGTCGTTCTCCACGCCCCGAACTCTGGGCCCTGCACAAGGTCGAGGGTCAACCCGGACGGCACCTCATGCCGCGGCCAGTTCGCACCACACGTACTTGCCGCGGTTGCCGTTCCTGGACAGCGGCTGCCAGCCCCACAGGTCGGCACGTTCCAGGACTGCTGCAGACCGCCGACTACGCCCGGGCGGTCTACACCTACGTGCAACCCGATCTCCCCGAAAGCGAGTTGACGCCTCGGGTGGAGCACCGGATCAGGCGGCGCGCTGTCATCGAGGGTGATGATCCGACGCCGTACGAGACGCTCATTCACGAGTTCGCGCTCCGTACCCGGGTGGCGGACCGTAGCGTCTGCCGTGCGCAACTGGAGCAGATCCTCGAACAGATCGAGCAGGGGCATGCCACGGTGCGGGTCATCCCGATCGACCAAGACGGTTTCGGCGGTGCCGGGATCTCGATGATGTACGCCGGTGGCCCGGTGCCCCGATTGGACACCGGCCTTCGGGACGCTCCCACCGGCGTCGCGTTCATCGACGCGGAGGCTCAGCTGAAACAGCTTCGAACACTCTTCCTTAAGATGCAGGCAGCGTCACTGGAGCCCGTGGCGTCGCGGGACTTCATCCACCGCCTGAAAAAGGAGTTGTGATGCACTGGCGCAAGTCCTCGTACTCCGGCGGCGGCGACGGCGACACCTGCGTCGAGATCGCGGACGTACACCCCCGAATAGCCGTCCGCGACTCCAAGGCCCCCACCCACGCCACCCTCACCTTCCCCGCCCCCGCCTTCACCGCGCTCATCGACCACCTGAAGGAACACCCCTGGTCAGAAGCCCGTATCAGCGGCTAGCGTCCCCGCATGACCGCCTTCGATCCCTGGGACCCGGCCTTCCTCGCCGACCCCTACCCCGCCTACGCCGAGCTCCGCGCCAAGGGCCGTGTGCAGTACTACGAGCCCACCAATCAGTGGCTCGTCCCGCACCACGCGGACGTCTCCGCGCTGCTCAGGGACCGCAGGCTCGGGCGGACCTACCAGCACCGGTTCACGCACGAGGACTTCGGGCGGACCGCGCCGCCCGCCGCGCACGAGCCGTTCCACACGCTCAACGACCACGGGATGCTCGACCTGGAGCCGCCGGACCACACCCGGATCCGGCGCCTGGTGTCGAAGGCGTTCACCCCGCGCACGGTCGAGCAGCTCAGGCCGTACGTGACCGATCTGGCCGGTGAGCTGGTGGACCGGCTCGTCGCGGAGGGCGGCGGTGATCTGCTGACCGATGTCGCCGAGCCGCTGCCCGTCGCCGTGATCGCCGAGATGCTGGGGATCCCCGAGAAGGACCGGGCGCCCCTGCGGCCCTGGTCGGCGGACATCTGCGGGATGTACGAGTTGAATCCGTCGGAGGCCGTGGCCGAAAGGGCCGTGCGGGCGTCCGTCGAGTTCTCGGAGTACCTGCGGGAGCTCATCGCCGAGCGGCGAAAAGAGCCCGGTGACGACCTGATCTCGGGGCTCATCGCCGCGCACGACGAGGGCGACCGGCTCACCGAGCAGGAGATGATCTCCACGGCCGTACTGCTGCTCAACGCCGGTCACGAAGCCACCGTGAACTCCACGGTCAACGGCTGGTACGCCCTCTTTCGCAACCCGGAGCAGCTCGCCGCACTGCGCGCGGACCACTCCCTCGTCCCGAGGGCCGTCGAAGAGCTCATGCGCTACGACACCCCCCTCCAGCTCTTCGAACGCTGGGTCCTGGACGACATCGAGATCGACGGCACGACCATCCCGCGCGGTGCCGAGATCGCCCTCCTCTTCGGCTCCGCCAACCACGACCCCGAGGTGTTCCGCGACCCCGAGCGCCTCGACCTCGCCCGCGTCGACAACCCGCACATCTCCTTCAGCGCCGGTATCCACTACTGCATCGGCGCGCCCCTGGCCCGTATCGAACTGGCCGCCTCCATGAAGGCCCTGCTGGAGAAGGCCCCGACACTCGCCCTGGCGGCGGAGCCGGAGCGCAAGCCGAACTTCGTGATCCGGGGGTTGGAGGGGCTGCGCGTCCACGTCCTCCCGTAGGTAGGTGCGAGGACGCAACGGCCGTTACTCAGGCCCCAGTTGAGTACGCGTGCTCATACCCGGCGCTCGCCGCGCGGCCAGTATGGACGCACGGCGCCGACGAGAGCGCCGGTGGGATCCAACTGTGCCTTTCAGGAGAGCCTGTCATGTCGCGTCGTATCGCTGTGTCCGTCGCCGTCGGTGTCGTCGTCCTCGGTGCTGCCGGCGGCTTCGCCCTCGCCTACGCCGGTGACCAGTCGCCGGCGCTGGCACACAGCACGGCCCGCTACACCGCTCCCGCCGCCGACCGCGACGGCTCGCTGACCTTCACGACCGACGTCACCGCGTCCTCCGACGTCAAGAGCGTGAAGGTGCTGGCCTGGCCGGCGAACTCGTCCTTCGCCAAGGAAGGGCTGACGGCCAAGGACATGGCCGCGGTCGAGTCGGCCGTCTGCAAGCCCTCGGGTGGGGACAGCGAGCGGTGCACCTACAAGGTCGCCGTCACCCGCGCCGACGCCGAAGGTTCCCCGCGGGGCCTGTGGCACGTGGCCGTCCTGGTCACCGCCGAGGACGGCGACACGACCCTCGACACCAAGGCGGCCGACTTCACGGTCGCCTGACCCCGCCCGTCAGTCCGGCAAAGTCAGTCCGGCCCGGTCAGTCCGGCAAAGTCAGTCCGGCCCGGTCAGTCCTGCCGGGGCCGGCCCCGACCCCGATCCACCACCCGCATCACCACAGTGAGGGCCAGGAGGGGCAGCAAAGCTCCCCCCAGCACCACGAACGGCAGCTCCGTGAGCAGGACCGTCCAGTCCATGCCCTCGTTCTCGAACCCTCCGCCGAGGTGGCGCCGGGTGCGGGGCAGGGACAGCCACAGCGAGGGTGCCCCGATCGCACCCACCGCGGAGAGCGCACAGCCGCCGCAGGTCACTCCGTCCGCTCTCCGCTCCATGGAGACGAGGACGCGCGCGACCGGCCCCCGGTTCAGGTCGTCAGGTCCCGGCGCCGCAGTCCCGCCAGACCCCCCGCCACCAGCGCCCCCGCGAGTGCGAGCAGGAGCAGTACCGGCGCCCACTCCATCTCCCCGCCCGGCAGCTTCGGCAGGTGGCCGAAGGGGGAGAGGTCCAGGACGCTCTGCGGGGCGTCGAGGGCCGGGCCGACCCAGCCGATCAGCAGCACCGCCCCGGCGACTCCCCAGGCCAGGGGAGCGAGGCGCGGGGCCAGGCCGTACAGCAGGACCGTGAGACCGCCGATCACCCACACCCCGGCCACCTGCACCAGGCACGCGCCCAGGATCGGGCCGACCTCCTTGCCGTAGCCCGCGGCGAAGCCGAGTCCCGCGATCAGCATGATGAGCGCCGAGCCGCCGAAGGCGATCACCAGATGGCCCGAGGCCCACCGCAGTCGGCCCACCGCGTTCGCCAGCACCGGCTCCGCCCGCATCGACGTCTCCTCGCCGTGCAGCCGCAGCACCGACGCGACCACGTACAGCGCGGCCACCAGCCCCAGCATCCCGGTCATCGAGGCGAGGAAGGCGTCCGTGATCCCGGATTGTCCGCCCATCCGCTCGAAGATCTCGCGGGCCTTGGCGTTGTCGCCGACCAGGTCGGCCACGCCGTCCGTGAGACCGCCGTAGACCACCCCGGCCAGGAAGAAGCCGAGCGACCAGCCGAAAACACCGCCCCGCTGGAGCCGCCAGGCCAGCGCGCCCGCCGTGCCAAGGCGGCCGACAGCGGGCCCGGGGCGGGTCGGCACGAAGCTCATGCCCACGTCCCTGCGGCCCGCCAGCACGTAGGCCGACGCGGCCTGTACCGCGATCGCCGCCGCGAACAGCAGCAGCACCCACCAGCGTTCACCGGCGAAGGGACGCAGTTGGGACAGCCAGCCCAGCGGTGACAGCCACGTCCATACCGACGAGCCGTCGCTCGACACCGAGTCCCCCGCCGCCCGCAGCGCGAAGGCCGCACCCAGCACCCCCGCCGTCAGGCCCCGCGCCAGCCGCGCGCTCTCCGTCAGCTGCGCGACGATCGCCGCCATGGTCGCGAAGAGCATGCCCACAGCGGCGAGTCCGAGGCCGAACGCCAGCGCGCCCGCCACTCCCTGGCCCGCCAGCCCCGCCGTCACCAGCAGGGCCAGCACCCCGCTCGCCACCGCCGCCGCCAGCAGCGCCGCCGTCAGGGAGGCCCGTCGGCCCACCACCCCGGAGGCGATCAGCTCCTGCCGTCCGCTCTCCTCCTCGTCACGGGTGTGGCGTACGACGACCAGGAGGCCGGTGACCGCGGCCAGCGCCCCCGCGTAGACGCCGACGCGCCAGGCGGTGAGGGCGCCGAGGGAGTCGTCGAAGACCGGGCCGATCAGCGCGCGGAAGGAGGAGGTGGTGGCCACCTGGTGCAGCAGGTCGGCGCGCTCGGCCGAGGTGCCGTACAGGCCCTTGAGGGTGTTCGGCATGGAGAGGACCATCAGGGCGTTCACCGCCACCCACACCGGGATCATCAGCCGGTCGCGGCGCAGGTTGAAGCGGAGCAGTACGCCGGTGCCCGCGAGGGAGGTCACGACGCCTCCTGGTAGTGACGCAGGAACAGTTCCTCCAGCGTCGGCGGTGTCGACGTCAGCGAGCGCACCCCCGACTCGCTCAACTGCCTCAGCACCGCGTCGAGTTTGTCCGTGTCCACCTGGAGCCGGACCCGGTGGCCCTGGACGTCGAGGTCGTGCACGCCCGGCAGGTGCGCCAACCCGCTGGGCGGGCCCGCGAGTTCGGCCGTGACGCTGGTGCGGGTGAGGTGGCGCAGGTCGGCGAGCGAGCCCGTCTCGACCGTGCGGCCGCGCCGGATGATGCTCACCCTGTCGCACAACTCCTCGACCTCGCTGAGGATGTGGGACGACAGCAGGACCGTACGGCCGCGTTCGCGCTCCTCCTCGACGCAGCGCTGGAAGACCTCCTCCATCAGGGGGTCAAGGCCCGAGGTGGGCTCGTCCAGGATCAGCAGGTCCACGTCCGAGGCGAACGCGGCGACCAGGGCGACCTTCTGCCGGTTGCCCTTGGAGTAGGTGCGGCCCTTCTTGGTGGGGTCCAGCTCGAAGCGTTCGATCAGTTCGGCGCGCCTCGTGGTGGAGAGACCGCCGCGCAGACGGCCGTAGAGGTCGATGACCTCGCCGCCGGAGAGGTTGCGCCACAGCGTCACGTCCCCCGGGACGTAGGCGATCCGGCGGTGCACCTCGACCGCGTCGGCCCAGGGGTCGCGGCCCAGCACCCGCGCGGCGCCGGAGTCGGCGCGCAGCAGGCCGAGCAGGACGCGGATGGCGGTGGATTTGCCGGCGCCGTTGGGGCCGAGGAAGCCGTGCACCTCGCCGGTCTCGACGTCCAGGTCGAGGCCGTCGAGGGCGTGGGTCCCGCCGAACGACTTGTGGAGCCCGGAGACGCTGATTGCCTTCGTCATGGTTCAGAACGTACGCTTCTTTCAGAAATTTGTGAAGTTAAGGAAGCGTATGAAGCTCCGTTAAGGTGGTGACCATGACGGATGCGGTGGAGCGGGACCCGGACGCGGTCTCGAAGTTCGTGGAGAGCTTCGCGGCCCAGCTCGTCGAGGCCGGGATGCAGCGCATGCCGGCCCGGGTGTTCGCCGCGCTCCTGTCCTCCGACGAGGGCACCATGACCTCCGCCGAACTGGGCGAGCAGTTGCAGATCAGCCCGGCCGCGGTCTCCGGGGCGGTGCGCTATCTCGCCCAGACGCACATGGTCTCGCGCGAGCGCGAGCCCGGTTCACGCCGGGAGCGCTACCGGGTGCACGGCGACCAGTGGTACGAGGCCCTCACCAACCGCGAGGCGATCATCAAGCGGTGGGAGGGCGCCCTGCGCGAGGGCGTCAGCAGTCTCGGTGCCGACACCCCGGCGGGACGCCGCATGGCCGAGACGCTCGCCTTCTTCGAGTTCGTCGAGGGCGAGGTCGCGGCCATGATGGAGCGGTGGCGGGCGCACCGCGAGAAGCTGTTCGGGAGCCCCTAGCGCTCCTTGGTCTCCTCCAGCACCGTCCGCCCCAGCAGCAGATACCGCTCGGGCGCGCGCCGCTTCAGGTACTGCGCGTACCCGATGCCCAGTGCCGCGACCGCCGCCACCAGCCACGGCGTGGCCTTCAGCACCAGCGAACCGGACTCCGTGCCCGCCGCCGCGCCCATGTTGGAGACCAGCAGGCCGACCACCGCGAGCATCGCCACCCCGCCGACCAGCGGGGCCGTGAGGGTCCGGAACCAGTGCCGGCTCTCGGGGTGGTGGCCGCGGAAGTACACCAGCACCGCGAAGGAGCACACCGCCTGCACGACCAGGATCGCCATGGTGCCGAGGATCGCGAGCAGCACGTAGGTGCCGGTGTACGGGTCCTTGCCGGCCGCCCAGAACGCCAGCAGGAGTACGGCCGTCACGACCGTCTGCACCAGGCCCGCGAGGTGCGGCGAGCCGTGCCGGGGGTGGGTGCGGCCGACCGTGTTCTTCAGCGAGGGCAGGACGCCCTCGCGGCCCAGCGCGTACATGTAGCGGGCGGCGCAGTTGTGGAAGGCCATGCCGCAGGCCAGCGACCCGGTGATCATCAGCCACTGCATGACGTCGACCGCCCAGTGGCCGACGTACCGCTCGGTGGGGCCGAAGAACAGCGCGAGGGGGTTGTCGGTGGCGACCTTGACCGCGTTCGCCTCGCCGGTGCCCGAGATGGCCATCCAGGAGACGAACACGTAGAAGACGCCGACGCCGAGGACGGAGATCATCGTCGCCTTGGGGATGATCTTCTTCGGGTTGCGGGACTCCTCGCCGTACATCGCCGTCGACTCGAAGCCGACCCACGACCAGAACGCGAAGTAGAGGCCGAGACCGGCGGACGTGCCCTGGAAGGCGTTGACCGGATTCACCGGGTCGAGGCTGAAGCCGTCCGGGCCGCCGCCGTGGAAGGCCACCGAGACCGCCATCGCGGCGAGGACCGTCACCTCGGTGGCGAGCAGGACGACCAGGAGCTTCTCGGCGACCGAGACACCGAACCAGGTGCCCGTCGCGTTGACCGCGAGCATCAGGGCCGCGAAAGCCCACCAGGGGATGTGCGTCCCCGTCTGGTCCTTGAGCGTCTCCGTCGCGAACGTCGAGAAGATGCCGATGAGCGCCGGCTCGAAGACCACGTAGGCGAAGGTGGCGAGCAGTCCCGACGCGAGACCCACGGTGCGGCCGAGGCCGTAGGAGATGAAGCCGTAGAAGGCTCCCGTCGAGGTGATGTGCTTCGCCATCGAGGTGAAGCCGACGGAAAAGATTGCCAGGACGACCATTGCGACGAGATAGCTCGCGGGGGCGCCGATGCCGTTGCCCGCGGAGACCATGAAGGGCACGTTGCCCGTCATCGCGGTGATCGGCGCGGCGGTCGCCACGGCCATGAAGACCACGCCGAGCAGGCCGACCGCGTTGGGTTTCAGCCGGTGGACCGTGCCGTCGCCGTCCGTTTTCGCCGCCGGGGCGACTCCCTCGTCCACTGCCATCGGCCGGCCCCTCTCCCTTGCCCGTCCACAGCGTGCCGGACCGGAACTCTCCAGCCCGAATGAGTCGAGCAAGGGTCTCGGGGCGTTAAATGTTTGTCAACCATACCTTTAGAGTCGCCAGCACGGCGAGAATCAGGAAGGGAGCACCAGCCCCACGGCCCGCTCCCGCACCGTCCACGTCCGCCTGCGCACCGGCCCGCCCACCCCCGCGTCCGCCCGGTAGCGGAAGTCCGCCCCGGTGACGGTCACCGTCCTGCCGGTGGCCAGCAGCGGGGACGCCTCCGCCCCCACCGACAGCGGACGCACCTCCACCGAGGCCAGGCCGCCGCCGGAGCCCGGGGTCACCGAGACCGCCTCCAGGGGCTGGTCCAGGTCCACCAGGGTCACCCCGTCGACCTCCACCCGCAGCCGCGAGGGCCCGGGAACGGCGGGCACGGTCTCCCGGGCGGGACGGGCCGGCACCAGGGTCCGTACGAGGGACTGGCAGGTCCGCAGCCAGGGCCGCGCGGCCTCCAGCGGCTCCTCCCGCGCGGCCGGGGCGGGGATCCGCAGCGCTCCGAGGACCACCCCGTCGCTGTCGTCCACCAACATGTCGAGGCGCCGCTCGGCCCCCTCCAGGACCGCCCGTGCGGCCGCGACCGCGCCGGTGGGCACCCCCAGCGCGTGGGCGATGCCCAGGACCGGGCCCACCGGCACCACCGACAGCACGCATTCGGCCAGCTCCCGCTGCCGGTGCAGCAGCACCACCGTCCGCATCAGCGCACGGTCGTCGCCGACCACCACCGGGCGCCGCGAACCGCGCCGGGCCAGTGCCCGGGCGAACTCCTCGGGGCCGTCCGGCAGACACACCTTCGTCGCCGCACCCGCGCTGAGCACGTCTTTCACGATCCGTACGGACTCGCCGTCCGTCTGCCGGGCGACCGGGTCGATGACCACCAGCAGCTGATCGGACGTCGCGGAAGTCGCCACCTCGGCCATGCCTCGCTTCCTCGGGTAGCATCTTGGTGCAAGAGCCCCTTGCGCTATTGCGCCAGGGGCTTCGTCTATTCCGGGGCAACCGGGTCCGACGGGCAGCGGCCGACGACGGCCGTGGTGCACGCGACGGAGGAACCGTACGCGTACGCCCCCGACCTTGGACATGCCCCGCCCGGAAGGGGTGTACGCGCGTGCCCGCACTTGTGCTGCTCGGTGCTCAGTGGGGTGACGAAGGCAAGGGAAAGGCAACCGACCTGCTCGGTGGCTCGGTGGACTATGTGGTGCGCTACCAGGGCGGCAACAACGCCGGCCACACGGTAGTCGTGGGCGATCAGAAGTACGCCCTCCACCTCCTCCCTTCCGGAATCCTGTCTCCGGGGTGCACCCCGGTCATCGGCAACGGTGTCGTCGTCGATCCGTCGGTCCTGTTCTCCGAGCTGAACGGACTGAACGACCGCGGCGTCGACACCTCCAAGCTCCTGATCAGCGGTAACGCCCACATCATCACGCCGTACAACGTCACCGTGGACAAGGTGACGGAACGCTTCCTCGGAAAGCGCAAGATCGGCACCACCGGTCGCGGCATCGGACCGACCTACGCGGACAAGATCAACCGCGTGGGCATCCGCATCCAGGACCTGTACGACGAGTCGATCCTGACCCAGAAGGTCGAGGCGGCCCTCGACGGCAAGAACCAGCTCCTGACCAAGGTCTTCAACCGCCGGGCCATCGAGGTCGGCCAGGTCGTCGAGGAACTGCTGGGCTACGCGGACCGGCTCAAGCCGTACGTCGCCGACACGGTGCTGGTCCTCAACCAGGCCCTGGAGCAGGACAAGGTCGTCCTGTTCGAGGGCGGCCAGGGCACGCTCCTGGACATCGACCACGGCACGTACCCCTTCGTCACCTCCTCCAACCCGACCGCGGGCGGCGCCTGCACCGGCGCCGGCGTGGGCCCGACGAAGATCAGCCGGGTCATCGGCATCCTCAAGGCCTACACGACCCGCGTCGGCTCGGGCCCGTTCCCGACCGAGCTGTTCGACGAGGACGGCGACGCGCTGCGCCGCATCGGCGGTGAGCGGGGTGTCACCACCGGCCGTGACCGTCGCTGCGGCTGGTTCGACGCGGTGATCGCCCGGTACGCGACCCGCGTCAACGGCCTCACCGACTTCTTCCTCACCAAGCTCGACGTGCTCACCGGCTGGGAGCAGATCCCGGTCTGTGTCGCGTACGAGATCGACGGTCGGCGGGTCGAGGAACTGCCGTACTCCCAGACCGACTTCCACCACGCGAAGCCGGTCTACGAGTACCTGCCCGGCTGGAGCGAGGACATCACGAAGGCCAAGACCTTCGCCGACCTCCCGAAGAACGCCCAGGACTACGTGAAGGCGCTGGAGGAGATGTCCGGCGCCCCGATCTCCGCGATCGGCGTGGGCCCGGGCCGGGACGAGACGATCGAGATCAACTCGTTCCTGTAAATCCCTTTTGGGTGTCAGCCGTCGGGCCGGTCAGGGACTTCCTTGACCGGCCCATGGCCATTTCCTGGTTCCCGCCGACACGGGTGTGAGACCAGCATCTACGCGTGTAGTGCCTTCCCTCTCGCCCCGTGCCCCCAGGAGCTCCGCCATGCCCGTCAGTCCCCTCAACCGCCGGGACTTCGTGAAGAAGTCGGCCGTCACCGGGGCGGCCGTGGCCGTCGCGGGGGCGGTGGGAGCGCCCGCCGCCGAGGCCGCCGAGTCCAAGCCGACGAAGAAGAACCGCACCTGGTCCTTCTCCATCCTCGGCACCACCGACCTGCACAGCCACGTCTTCGACTGGGACTACTACCTCGACAAGGCCTACTCCGACGCCAAGGGCAACTCCGTCGGTGTCGCCCGGGTCGCCACGCTCATCAAGCAGCAGCGCGCGGCCAAGGGCGAGGAGCACGTCCTGCTCGTCGACGCCGGTGACATCATCCAGGGCACCTCCCTCGCCTACTACTTCGCGCGCGTGCAGCCCATCACCGACAAGGGCGCGCCGAAGCACCCGATGGCCGTCGCCATGAACCACATGCGCTACGACGCCGCCGCCCTCGGCAACCACGAGTTCAACTACGGCATCGAGGTGCTCAGGAAGTTCGAGAGCCAGTGCCGCTTCCCGCTGCTGGGCGCCAACGCCCTCGACGCGAAGACACTGAAGCCCGCCTTCCAGCCGTACACCGTGAAGCGGATCTGCGTGCCGGGCGCCCCCGACATCAAGGTCGGCATCCTCGGCCTCACCAACCCCGGCATCGCCCTGTGGGACAAGGACAACGTCAGCGGCAGGATGGTCTTCCCCGGCCTGGTCGAACAGGCGAAGAAGTACGTGCCCCGGCTGCGCGCCCTCGGCTGTGACGTCGTCTTCCTCACCGACCACTCCGGCCTCGACGGCAGTTCGTCGTACGGCGACGAGCTCCCGTACGTCGAGAACGCCTCCAACCTCGTCGCCCAGCAGGTCCCCGGCATCGACGCGATCCTGGTCGGGCACACCCACGTCGAGGTGCCGTCGTACACGGTGAAGAACGACGAGACCGGCGAGGACGTGCTGCTCTCCGAGCCGTACTGCTGGGGCTACCGGCTCAGCGTGTTCGACTTCGAGCTGGAACTCGTGCGCGGGCAGTGGAAGGTCACCAAGAAGACCGCGCAGACCCTCAACCCGAACACCGTGGACGAGGACCCGGAGATCAAGAAGCTCCTGGAGGCCGACCACGAGCTGGTCGTGAAGTACGTCAACACGCCCGTCGGCACCTGCACCCAGGACCTCTCCGCGGCGGACTCCTGCTGGAAGGACGTCCCCATCATGGACTTCATCCACCAGGTCCAGATGGACACGGTCAAGGCGGGGCTCTCGGCCTCCGACGCCGCCCTCCCGCTGATCTCCGTCGCCGCGCCCTTCTCCCGCACCGCCGACATCCCCGCGGGCAGCGTCACCATCAAGGACATCGCCGGGCTCTACATCTACGACAACACCCTGTACGGCAAGAAGCTCACCGGGGCCCAGCTCAAGGACTACCTGGAGTACGCGGCGAAGTACTACCACCAGGTGCCGGCGGGCACGGCCGTGGACACCTCGACGCTGACCAACGCCAACAGCTTCTGGGACTACATGTACGACACGGCCGCGGGCGTCTCGTACGACATCGACATCGCGGCGGCCGAGGGCTCCCGCATCAAGAACCTTTCCTACAACGGGACTTCGGTCACCGACGACCAGGTCTTCGTCGTCGCCGTCAACAACTACCGGGCCAACGGCGGCTCCGGCTACCCGCACATCGCGTCCGCCGACATCGCCTACAGCTCCACCAACGAGATCCGCCAGCTCATGATCGACTACGTCACCTCCAAGGGCACCCTGGACCCGAAGGACTTCGCGGTCACCAACTGGCGGCTGACGCAGGGCGGGACGCCGGTCTTCTGACCGGAGCCCCGCCGCACGGGCGGCCGGTGGCTCAGCAGCCGGTCGCCCAGATGTGGGAGTCACCGCGGTCGTTGGCCACGCCGTTGTAGCCGGCCTCCTGGCCGGGCGCGAGACAGATGGTCATCGGGCCGGACTGGTGGGCGGAGGCGTACACCTTGACGTGGTCCTTGATGCCGGGGCCCGAGATGCCGTGGTTGGCCCAGGACGAGTCCTGGTCGGCGATGTTGCCCTCCCACCAGCCGTCGTCGCCCGTCCACTCGATCTTCTGGCCCTGGTAGTTCGCGTCCGTCCACGCGCAGAAGTTCCCGCTGCCGCAGGCCGCCGCCTGGGCCGAGGCCGAGGTGGCGAGGACGGCTCCGGTGGCGAGCAGTCCGGCGGACAGGACGGCGATGAAGCGCTTCACTGGTTTCCCTTCGGGTGGGTGGTACCTGAGTGGGTGGTACCTGGATGGGTGGTGCCGCCGCCCTCCAGCAGGGCGGTCGCCTGGGTGAGGGCGCGGGCCCGCAGCCGCCGCCACTCCGCGATCTCCGCCCGGTGCGCGGCACGGACCTCGGAGAGCGGGCGGCCGGTCCTGGCGGCCTCGGGCTTGAGGTTGTTGACGACGACCGACGTACGGAACCAGCGGTCCTGGTCGCCGTAGAGCCGCCGTTGCGCGGCCGCGAGGCAGCCGTCGGTATGGGTACGGACGACATATCCGGTGGGCAGCCGGAGCGACAGCTCCGCTCTGCCGGTGCCGAACAGGGCGTCGGACACCCGCTGTCGGCCCGACTTCGGGGTGAGGCCCCGCCGGGTCAGACAGTCGTCGGTGAGCGCGCGGGTGGCCGCCTTGATGACGTCGTCGGCCGGGGGCGCCGGGTTCGGGGCCCCTGCCGAGCAGGCGGACGCGGTGAGGAGGGCCAGGAGGGTGAGGACGGCCGGGGCCGTCGCCGTACGGGCACGCATGAACGGGTCAGCCGGCCTGGCAGCCCATGGTGGAGTCACTGACCCCGTCGAACTTCGTGGCCCAGCTCCAGTTGTCGGAGTAGTCGTCCGGCCGGATCGCCCGGTACAGGCATGCGCCGCCGCCCTGGAAGCTGATCGCGTACACGGTCACCGGCGCGTGCGAGTCGAAGGAATACGCGTGCCGCTTCACCCGCGGCGCCGCCTCCTTGTACCCGGGCGGCGCGTAGTCCCAGGCGCCGCCGGGCCCCATCTGCCCCGGCTCGGCCCAGAAGT
Source organism: Streptomyces sp. NPDC006335 (assembly GCF_040612795.1). NCBI lineage: Bacteria > Bacillati > Actinomycetota > Actinomycetes > Kitasatosporales > Streptomycetaceae > Streptomyces > Streptomyces sp. NPDC006335. The sequence goes on along the minus strand of NZ_JBEXQX010000010.1, from coordinate 253,691 downwards.
GGACATGCCCCGGCGGGACGGCAGCGGCGGCATGAGCGGGCGGGGCGGCGAGGGGTGACAGGGCGGCGAGCAGCACGGACGTGATCAAGGCAGAGCGCATGCGCGCTGCATGCCCAGCCGTTTATGGGCGTATGCGGATATTCACCCGTTCAGTGGATCATCGTCGGCCGGTGCTCGGAAGTGGTCTGGGTGAAGGGGTGCTCAGACCGTGGGCTGCGGGCGGTGGCGGCCGCTGAGGCTCCGGTACGCCGCCTCCAGCACCGCCACGTTCACCACGGCACCCGTGACGATCCCGGCCCACGCCGGCACCCTCGGCACCATCACGAACAGCAGCGAGGTCGGGGCCGTGACCACGAACGCCCAGACCCCGGCGAGGCTCGCGTCGGCGTGTTCGACGAAGAGGGCGTCCACGCAGACCCAGCCGAGGACGGCGGTCACGAGGAGCAGGTAGCCGAGCGCGAGCGGGTTGCGGAAGTGGCGCGAGCCGTTCATCGGGATCCCCCAGGAGGTCATCGCGGAGCTGCGGGCTCCGTCGGTGCCCCCCACGATGCCGGGGCACCGACGGCCCCCGCCTGAGTAGCGGTACTCAACCTCCCTGGGGCGCTCGGCCCGGACCTCGGAACGCCGCCCTGTGCGACGGCCCTCGGTACCCAAGGAGAAATGCCTCATTCGGGCATATTCTGGGACCGTGCATCCTGCGTGTCGATCTGGAGAAGGTGAGTGCGATGCGCGTACTGCTCAAGGTGTCCATGGACACGGACAAGGCGAACGAGGCCATCAGCAACGGCACCCTGCCGAAGCTGATCGAGTCGTCGCTGGAACAGATCAAGCCCGAGGCGGCCTACTTCACCTCCGAGAACGGTCAGCGCACCGCCTTCCTGTTCTTCGACATGGAGGACAGCTCACAGATGCCGGTGATCAGTGAGCCGTTCTTCATGAACCTGGGCGCCAAGGTCAGCTACACCCCGGTGATGAACCGCGAAGACCTGCAGAAGGGGCTCTCCCAGCTCGGACGCTGAACCCGGCGGTCCTCAGCTGAAGATGATCATCGAGCCCTGGGCGAGACTCCGGGTCGCCGCCGCGTGCAGCCCCAGCCAGACATGGCGTTCACGGGCGAAGGGGCTGGGGTCGTACGGGGCGGGGACGGCCGGCTCCTCCAGCTCGGTCGGGGCGCGCGGCGGCTCGGGGGGCGCCGGCGGGTTGGCCGGATCGATGCCGATCACCGGCGCCACGAACTCCAACTCCCTCAGCAGGGCCTGCGAGGACCCCAACGGGCCGCCGCCCGCGAGGAGTTCGTCGTTGGCCAGCGGGTGCGGGAAGTCGACGGGGACGTACGCGCCCGCGTGGTCGTAGTGCCAGACCAGATGGGACTGCTGGGCCGTCGTCTCGAACATCTCCAGCAACTGCTCGTAGTCGCCGCCCAGTTCGTCCACGGGGGTGACCGGCAGCCCGCACACCTGGAGCAGATAGGCACGGCGCAGGAAGTGCAGGGCGTCGTAGTCGAAACCGGCCACCGGGGCGACCTCGCCGGACAGGCCCGGCATGTACTGGTACACCGGCACCGGCGGCAACCCGGCCTCGGTGAGCACCTTGTTGTATTGCGCGAGTTCCTCGGCGAACGGGTTGTCCGGGGTGTGGCACAACACGTCGACGAGCGGGACCAGCCACAGGTCACAGGCCAAAAGACAGCTCCTCGGATACTCGCGGTGCGCGGATGTCCTCATAGGGTGGTCAAGGCAGGGTAGTCGGTGGGACGCCCGGACGGCTCCTGTAGTGCACGTTGTACCCGTGCCCGGCGCGCTCAGTCGGCGGTGAGGCCCTCGATGAGGGTCAGATAGTGGCCGTTGTAGGCGGCGAGGAGCTCGCGGGCGGCCTTGGTGTCCCGCTCGTACAGGGCGTCGGCCACCTCGGGGTGCCCGGACCACAGGCTGCCGCGCAGATCGGTGAGCCGGCGCAGGTGCTGGACCGTGCACACCCAGGTCTGCACGCGGAGCCGGTGCAGGAAGTCGGCGAGATAGGGGTTGCCGAACAGGATGCTCAGTTCACGCCAGAACCGCAGGTCGTAGCCGATCAGTACGGTCAGGTCGCCCGCGGTGGCGGCCCGCTGGGCCTCCTCGCCGCGCCGCCGTACGCCCGCCACGGCCGCGGCGGTACGGGGCTCGTCCAGCTCCTGGAGGACGCGGTGGCCGGCGTCGAGCGCCTGGAACATGCCGTCCGTGACCAGGTTGCGGGCCTCGATCATGCCGCGGTAGTCGTCGAGGGAGTACTCGTGCACGTGGAAGCCGCGGTGCTGGTCGGCCTCCAGGAGCCCCTGCGCGGACAGGTCGACGAGGGCCTCGCGGACCGGGGTCGCGGAGACGCCGTACTGCTCGGCGATCTCCTTGACGGTGAACTCCTGCCCCGGCTGGAGCCGCCCGGCCAGTACCTCGTCGCGCAGCGCGTCCGCGATCTGCTGCCGCAGTGTGCTGCGGGTGACGGCACCGTTGCCGCTGCTGCCGGGCATCGTCGGGGCGCCTCCCTCGCGCAGGTCCAGATGGCGTGCTCGTACACATGTCTACGAGCACGCCACCATACGCGTTCGAAGGCTCCGGAGATTTACTCCGTGTACTCGTCCGCCACGGAGAGCGCGGAGTCCAGCGCCGCGAGCCCTTCCTTGAGTTCGGCCTCGCTGACGTTGCACGGCGGCACGACATGGGTCCGGTTCATGTTGACGAACGGCCAGATGCCCTGCTTCTTCGCGGCGGCCCCGAACGCGGCCATCGGGGCGTTCGCCTCACCGGCCGCGTTGTACGGCACCAGCGGCTCGCGGGTCTCCTTGTTCTTCACCAGCTCCAGCGCCCAGAACATGCCCACGCCCCGCACCTCGCCGACGCTCGGGTGGCGCTCGGCGAGCTCCTTGAGCGCGGGCTCCAGGACGGCCGTACCGAGGTGCTTGGCGTTGTCGACGACGCCCTCCTCCGCCATGACGTTGATCGTCGCGACGGCGGCGGCGCAGGCGAGGGGGTGCCCTGAGTAGGTGAGCCCGCCGGGGTACGGCCGCTTACCGAAGGTGTCGGCGATCGCTCCCGAGATGGCGACCCCCCCGAGGGGCACGTATCCGCTGTTGACGCCCTTGGCGAAGGTCATGAGGTCGGGGGTCACACCGAACAGGTCGGCGGCGAACCACTCACCGGTCCGCCCGAACCCGGCCATCACCTCGTCCAGGACGAAGACGATCCCGTACGTGTCGCAGATCTCGCGGACCCCGGCGAGGTAGCCCGGCGGCGGCACCATGATCCCGGCGGTGCCGGGGATGGTCTCCAGGACGATGGCGGCGACGGTGGCGGGCCCCTCGAAGGCGATCGTCGTCTCCAGGTGCTCCAGCGCCCGCGCGGTCTCCTGCTCCTCGGTCTCGGCGTAGAAGCGGGACCGGTACAGGAAGGGCGCCCAGAAGTGCACGACCCCGGCGGAGGCGCTGTCGGAGGCCCAGCGCCGCGGGTCACCGGTGATGTTGACGGCCTGCTGCGTACCGCCGTGGTACGAGCGGTAGGCGGAGAGCACCTTGGTCCGGCCGGTGTGCAGCCGGGCCATCCGCACGGCGTGCTCGACGGCGTCCGCCCCGCCGTTGGTGAAGAAGATCTTGTCCAGGTCCCCCGGTGTCCGCTCGGCGATCAGCCGGGCCGCCTCCGACCGCGCCTCGATGGCGAAGGCGGGCGCGAAGGTCGTCATCTTCGCCGCCTGCTCCTGTATCGCGGCGACGACCTTCGGGTGCTGGTACCCGATGTTGGTGTAGACGAGCCCGCTGGTGAAGTCGAGATAGCGGTTGCCGTCGTAGTCCCAGAAGTACGAGCCCTCGGCACCGGCGACGGCGAGCGGGTCGATGAGCTCCTGCGCGGACCAGGAGTGGAACACATGAGCACGGTCCGCGGCCTTCACGGCGGCGCCGACCTCGGGGTGTGGCTGAGGGGTCATGCCAGTGAGCGTAAATGTCCGCGATACGGAATCGGTATGGGCGTCCTGTCTGTGGACGGGGGCTTTCCGCGACAGGTTGTCCAGCGCCGACCCATTGACAACATGCTGTCATTTCGACAGCATGTTGTCATGAATGCCAAACCCGTGCATCACGCCGTGTACGACACCTACGCCGACTGGGAGACGGGCCACGCCACGGCCTACCTCGCCCGTGCCGGGTACGAGATCCGTACGGTCGGGCCGTCGCGCGAGCCGGTGACGTCCATCGGGGGACTGCGGGTGCAGCCCGCGTGCGCCCTGGACGACGTACGGCCCTCCGACAGCTCCCTGCTGGTCCTGCCGGGCGCCGACCTCTGGGACTCCGGCGACGACCTGGCCCCCTTCGCCCGCAAGGCGCGGGAGTTCCTCGACGCCGGGGTGCCCGTCGCCGCGATCTGCGGGGCCACCGCGGGGCTGGCCCGCGAGGGGCTGCTCGACGACCGCGACCACACCAGCGCCGTGTCCTTCTATCTGGCGGCCACGGGGTACGGCGGCGGCGAGCGGTACGTCGACGCGGACGCCGTGACCGACGGCGGCCTGATCACCGCCGGACCCACCGAGCCCGTCGCCTTCGCCCGGGAGGTCTTCCGGCTGCTCGGGGTGTACGAGGGCGAGGTGCTCGACGCCTGGTACCGGCTGTTCCACGACTCCGACCCGCAGGCCTACGCCGTGCTGGAGAAGGCGGCCGCGCGGTGAGCCGGGAGCGGCAGGAACTGCTCAGCCGCAGCGCGCTCGGGGTGTTCCGGCTCAACGGCCAATTCCTCGCTGTCGCCGATGAGTTGGCCGGGCCCTCCGGACTCACCGCGGCCTGGTGGCAGGTGCTCGGGGCGGTGCTGCCGGAGCCGCTTCCGGTCGCCGGGATCGCCCGGGAGATGGGCATCACGCGGCAGAGCGTGCAGCGGATCGCCGATCTGCTGGTGGAGCGGGGGCTGGCCGAGTACCGGCCCAACCCCGCCCACCGCCGCGCCAAGCTCCTCGCGCCGACGCAGGAGGGGCTGGCCGCCGTGCACCGGATCGACCCGGGGCACACGGCCTTCGCCGACCGGCTCGCGGAGGCCTTCGGGGAGGCCGAACTCGCCGAAGCGGTGGAGATGTTGGAGCGGCTGTCCAAGGTGCTCGATCAGCTCTCGACGAGCGGCGGACGGACGTAGACACTGGTCTTCTGTCGCGCAGGTGTGCGGGCGCGCGGTCTCGGGGGAGGGCCTGCGATGGAGGAACACGGCTCCGCCGGCCCGGCGGACGGCGAGGGGCGGGGCCACACCCGGGAGCGGCCGTCGCCCGGCACCTACCTGACGCCCTACTCGGCGGAGACGGATCCGGAGGCGGGGCACCGCAGCCGTGCCGTCACGGCGGCACTCCTCGCGGTCGCCCTCGTGGTGGCGCTCGGTGCCGGCGGCACGGTCTACGCCGTCCTGCACGACGAGGGCCCCGACGCGGCACCGACGGCCCCCGCGATCTCGCCCTGAAGCCGCACCCCCGTACTCCCGGGGGCCGCCCGGCCCTGCCTCACCGCGGCTCCGGCGGACGCTGGCGGGGCATGTTCGGGCGGGCCGGAGGACCCGGGGGGAGCGGGAAGCGGCCCTGGGTGCCGCCCGGGTCCTGGCGCCCCCCGGACGTCACCGCGCCCTGGATGCCCATCGGCGCGGAGCCGTTGCGGAACTCCACGATCCAGTCGGCCGTCTCGACGCGGATCAGCTCCGTCACGTCCTCGGAGAAGCGGCGCAGGACGCCCAGGCAGCGCTCCGTGGCCTCGGCGGCCGTGCCCTCCGTGGGGCCGAGCACCTCACGGACGCTCTCCGAGGCCCAGTCGAACTGGAGCGCCTGGAGGCGGCGCTGCACGGCCTGCGCGGTGGCCACGTCCCTTATCCAGCCGGAGGTCAGCCCGAAGAAGCGGTCGACGGCCACGCAGGCCACCGCGAGGAGGAGGGCCAGATACCCCCAGGGCGCGATGTCCGCCCCCACCACTCCCGTCAGCCCCAGCAACGGCAGCACGGCCCCGGTCACCGCCCCCGCCGCGGCCCCGCCCCGCAGGGCCCGCGCACAGCGTCGTTTCCCCACCCGGTCCGCGAGATACCAGGACGCCGCCTCCAGCGCCCCGTGCTCCACCCACCGGTACAGCTCGTCCAGCCGCACCGCGGGCTCGCCCCAGTCACCGAGCGGAAACGTCCGCCCGGCCAGATCGGCCCGTCCGTCCTGAGGCGGGCCCTCGGGCTGCATCTCCGGCTGACCCACCCGGCGCTCCCTACTGATCGGTCACCCTGCGTGACGCCTGATGCTGATGTGCCGGACCCTTCCTACCGCCCAATGGGTGGCGAAGGGGGTCCTTTGGTTGCTTTTCCGCTCGGAAGAGGGCCTTGATCAGGTATAGGACTCCAGGTCGACTCACTCGAAAGAGTGCTGGGGCGACGCCCGTCCCGACCACGTAGGCTCGTGCCAGGGAGGAAAACCTCGCCCGCACAGCCGTACCGACACAGGAGCTGATCGTGATCCCCGGTGGTGGCCAGCCCAACATGCAGCAGCTGCTCCAGCAGGCCCAGAAGATGCAGCAGGACCTGGCGAACGCGCAGGAGGAACTCGCCAGGACCGAGGTCGACGGCCAGGCGGGCGGGGGTCTGGTGAGGGCCACCGTCACCGGCGCCGGCGAGCTGCGCGCGCTGAAGATCGACCCGAAGGCGGTGGACCCGGAGGACACCGAAACGCTCGCCGACCTGATCGTGGCGGCCGTGCAGGCGGCGAACGAGAACGCCCAGACCCTCCAGCAGCAGAAGCTCGGCCCCCTCGCCCAGGGCCTCGGCGGCGGCGGAAGCGGTATCCCCGGCCTGCCCTTCTAGGGCCCGTCAGGGGGCCTGTCTTTCTAAGACGGTGTCGGCCAACTAGCGTACGTATCGCAAGGAATCCAGGAAGGACGGCAGTCCGTTGTACGAAGGCGTGGTCCAGGACCTCATCGACGAACTGGGGCGGCTGCCCGGCGTCGGTCCCAAGAGCGCCCAGCGGATCGCTTTCCACATCCTCCAGGCGGAGCCGACGGACGTACGTCGTCTCGCGCAGTGCCTGATGGAGGTCAAGGCGAAGGTCCGCTTCTGCGCGACCTGCGGCAACGTCGCGCAGGAAGAGCTGTGCAACATCTGCCGCGACACCCGCCGCGACCTCTCCGTCATCTGTGTGGTGGAGGAGCCGAAGGACGTGGTCGCGATCGAGCGCACCCGGGAGTTCCGTGGCAAGTACCACGTCCTGGGTGGCGCGATCAGCCCGATCGAGGGTGTAGGTCCCGATGATCTGCGCATACGAGAACTGTTGGCCCGGCTGGCCGACGGGACGGTCACGGAGCTGATCCTGGCCACCGACCCGAACCTGGAGGGCGAGGCCACGGCGACGTACCTCGCCCGCATGATCAAGCCCATGGGCCTCAAGGTCACCCGCCTGGCCAGCGGCCTCCCGGTGGGTGGCGACCTGGAATACGCGGACGAGGTGACCCTCGGCCGCGCCTTCGAGGGGAGACGACTCCTAGATGTCTGACGCCACACTGCACGCTGCCCAGGACCCCGACGACTTCGCGGTCCAGATCGCCGACCAGGTCGAGAGCTTCCTGGTGGCTGTCATGGAGGTGGCGAAGGGCGACGAACCCGACTCGGCCGTCCCCTTCCTCCTCCTGGAGGTCTCCCAGCTCATGCTGGCCGGCGGCCGCCTGGGCGCCCACGAGGACATCGTCCCCGACGAGCGCTACGAGCCCGACACGGGCCCGGACGCCGACGTGGACGAACTGCGCGAGAACCTGGCCCGGCTGCTGGAACCGATCGACGTCTACTCCGAGGTCTTCGACCCCTACGAGCCCCGCAAGGCCCCGGTCCCGGCCCGTATCTCCGACGACCTGACCGACGTCATCACCGATCTGCGCCACGGCATGGCCCACTACAAGGCGGGCCGCACCTCGGAGGCGCTGTGGTGGTGGCAGTTCTCCTACTTCTCCAACTGGGGCTCCACGGCGTCCGCGACCCTGCGCGCCCTCCAGTCGGTGGTGGCGCACGTGCGCCTGAACCAGCCGCTGGAGGAACTGGACGGTCTCGACACGGACCAGGCGATCGGCGACGAGACACTGGAGTTCGAGGCGGGCAAGGTGATGGTGGAGGAGATCGCGGGCCCGCTGGGACTGCGCCCCGCCCCGTAGGGGCTCTTGAACAGTGGTTCCTCCGCTCGATGTGACACGAGTCATACGAGGAGGCTCAGGAACGGCGTAATGCGCGGGTGCCCGGGGTGGTCTCACCGCACGACGGCCACACCCGGCCCGTGTCCCCGCCCCTTGGAGCCCCTCATGCACGTCACCCTCCAGCAGCCGACAGGTGCCCGCCTGATCACGGCCACGGACCACGAACTCGCGATCCCCGCGACCCTGCGCTACACCTCCGCCGACCCGCCGGCCGTGCACATCGACTTCCCGCCCCACGTCACGGTCGACGGCGAGGTCACGACATGGTCGTTCGCCCGCGTCCTGCTGGGTGAGGGGCTGCGGGCCCCGGCCGGCATCGGCAACGTCCGTGTCCGTCCGGCCGGTTCGGCCCACACGTACGTGGAGTTCCACGCCGCGCAGGGTGTCGCCGTCCTCCGTTTCACCACCGCCGACCTGACCCGCTTCCTGGCCCGCACCTACACGGTCGTGGCCCCGGACGAGGAGACCGTGGGCGCGGAACTGGACCAGGGGCTGGTGGCGCTGTTCGGGGGGCGGGTGTGATCCGCGCCTGTGACCGGAGGCCCGGGCGTCAGGGGGTCACAGGCCCCACAGTCCCTTTCCCAGGGTGGTGACCCCGCCCGTCAGGGCGAGCAGCAGCACCAGCAGACGGGCCCGCCGCTCCGGGATGCGGGAGGCGAGGCCCTTGCCGATCAGGCCGCCCGCGCCCATCGCCGCGCACACCAGGACCCATTGGGTCCGGCTCAGGCCCGGCATCCCGTTCGACCACACCGAGAACGCGTTCACGATCACGCCGTAGAACATCGCGTTCGGGACGAACTCCCGTACCGTCCAGCCCGCGTTGACGGCGTAGAGGGAGAACGGCGGGCCGCCCACGCCCGCCGCCGCGTTCATGAACCCGCCCGCCGCGCCCGCGAACACGGCGCCTCGGGTGCCGTGCAGAGCGGCCGTCCTCGCGCCCCGCATGACGAGAAGCACCGCCACCGTCACCAGGCCGCCCATCACCAACAGCAGCCAGGACTGGGGGAGTTGGTGGGTGACCCAGCTGCCCGCCGGGACCGCGCAGGCCGCCGCCAGGCAGAAGGGGAGCATCGCCCGGGGGCGCACCAGACGCAGGCCGCCCGCCAGGCCGACCAGACAGATCACGCCGGCCGCGCAGTTGGCGAGGATCACCCCCTGCGCCGGGCCGAGGAGAAGGACCAGGGTCGGTACGCAGACCAGCGCGAAGCCCATCCCCGTGAGCCACTGCACCGAGGAGCCCAGCAGCACGATGGCCGCCAGAAGCACGTCACCTGTCATGGGAACGGTGTACCCCACGGTCACCCCGCGTGAATTGGGCAACCCCTGTCTCTGCGCTGTATCTCGGCTGCACGGGCCCTAACCAGCGAAAAGAGAGGCTGGAGTCAGTTCACAGCACCACCTCTCACCGCACTGGAGACAGCGATGACCCGTCGTTCCATAACCAAGCGCGCAGCCATCGTCACCGCCGCCGCCGTGGTCGCACTCGGCACCGTCGGCACCGTCGCTGCCACCGCCGGTCCCGAGCACGCGAAGAAGCCCTCCACGAAGCAGATCACCACGCTCTTCGACACCTGGAACGCGACCCTGCAGACCGGCGACGCCGACAAGGTCGCGGACCTGTACGCCAAGAACGCGGTGCTCCTGCCCACCGTCTCCAACAAGGTCCGCACCAACCACGCGCAGATCGTGGACTACTTCGAGCACTTCCTCCAGAACAAGCCGGTCGGCAAGAAGGTCAAGACGATCGTCAACGTCCTCGACAGCGACTCCGCCATCGACACCGGCGTCTACGAGTTCACGCTCACCGACCCGAAGAGCGGCGCCAAGAGAGTCGTCGAAGCCCGCTACTCGTACACGTACGAGAAGCTGGACGGCGTGTGGAAGATCGTCAACCACCACTCCTCGGCGATGCCCGAAGGGTGATCTCCACCCTCAGCCCGCCCCCCGGCGCGTCCGCCAGTGTCACGGTCCCGCCGTCGTCGGTCACCAACTGCCGGACGACGGCGAGGCCGAGGCCCGAACCGGAGCGCCCGGTCAGGCCCTGACCCCGCCAGAAGCGGTCGAAGGCGCGGGACTTGTCGGCATCGGACATGCCGGGTCCCTCGTCGAGGACCGACAGCACCACCGTGTCCGCCCGGGACTCCACCTCGACGGTGATCCGCCCGCCGTCGGGTGAGACCTCCAGGGCGTTCGAGAGCACGTTGTCCAGCACCTGGTCGAGATGACCGGGGCTGGCCAGCACAGACGGCCGGTCGTCGACAACACTCCCCCTGAGCGCGATGGTGACTCCGCGCTCGTCGGCGGCCGGCCTCCACACCGCCAGCCGTTCGTCCACGATGTCCCTCAGCGGCAGCGGCTCCGCGGCGGTCACCTTCGCCTCCGCCCGCGCGAGCACCAGCAGCCCGTTGACCAGGCGGCTCATCCGGACCACCTCCGCCGTCGCCTGCTCCACGTCCTCCCGTACGAACTCGTCGTCCACCCCGTCCGCGATGTTGTCCAGCGACAGGCGCAACGCGGTGAGCGGGGTGCGCAGTTGATGGGACGCGTCCGCCACGAAGATGCGCTGCGAGGCCACCAGCGTGTCCAGGCGTTCGGCGCCCTGGTTCAGGGTGCGGGCGAGCGTCTGCGTCTCCGGCGGGCCCGTCACCGGGGAACGCGCGGTGAGGTCGCCGTCGCTGAACTTGCTGGCCATGGAGTTGAGTTCGCGCAGCGGGGCGGTGATCCTGCGGGCGGCGAAGGCGCCGATCGCGGCGGCCGCCGCCAGGACGAGGACCGCGAGTGCGGCCCGGAAGCCCCAGATCTGCCACAGCCGCCTGGTCATGTCCGAGGTCGAGTAGACGATCCGTACGGCCGCGTCGCCCTCGGCCGGGACGGTGACCGTCAGGTTCTTGCCCCAGATGAAGTCGGAGCCCCAGTCGGTGGTCGGGTCGTCGTCCCGCACGGCCCGGGTCAGCGCCGCGTCGGCCGCGGGCCGGGGCAGGTCCGGGGCGCAGCGGCCGGTGGGGGTCACCTCGACATCGCCGGGTGTCTCCTCGCCGTACGCCTTGGCCACCCGCTCCAGCGCGCCGCACGAGGTCGGGTCGCCGTTGCCCAGCAGCAGGGCCATGGTGTTGGCCTCCCGCAGGACGGACAGCCTGGTGTCGCCCCGCAGTTGATCGGTGAGCGTGAAGGCGACCGGCACCGTGAACAGGAAGATGGCCACCGCCACCAGCAGGATGTAGCTCCGGATGAGCTGCCGGTTCATGAAGCCCCGTCGTCCTTGGCGATCTCCAGCCGAAAGCCCACGCCCCGGATCGCCTCGATGACGACCGCCCCGGCGAGCTTGCGCCGCAGCGCCGCCACATGCACGTCCAGCGTCTTGGTCGGCCCGAACCAGTTGGCGTCCCAGACCGCCTCCATGATCTGCTCGCGCGACATCAGCGCGCCCGGCTCCTCGGTGAGGAAGGCCAGCAGGTCGTACTCCTTGGGGGCGAGGGGCACCTCCTCGCCGTCGAGCCGGACCCGGGCGGCCTTGCGGTCGATGGTCAGGCGGGAGCCGTAGGTGTCGGGACCCGCCGCGGCGGCCTCGGTACGGGGCTGCGCGCGCCGCATCACGGCCCGTATCCGCGCGATGACCTCCCGGACCCCGAACGGCTTGGACACGTAGTCGTCGGCGCCCAGCTCCAGGCCCACCACCCGGTCCGTCTCGTCGCTGCGCGCGCTGATCACGATGATCGGCACGTCACCGCGCTCGCGCAGCGCCCTGCACACGTCGAGGCCGTCGGTGTCGGGCAGACCGAGATCGAGCAGGACGACGTCGTAGGGGCCCTGGTGGCCGAGGGCGGCCCCGCCGGTGGAGACCCACTCCACCTCGAACCCGTACCGGATCAGGCCCCGCCTCAGGGACTGGGCGACCGGCTCGTCGTCTTCCACCAGTAGTACGCGCACAGCCGCACCTTAATCCTTGAAACTTAATTCACACCCGCCACATGGGCCGCACAGGGCCATGTGACGCGGTGCACTTTTCCCGGGGTGCGCGAATGGGCATGCGCTGACCTGGGCGTCCGAATCTCACGATGCGATACCGCGGAGGTGAATTTCGGGCGCTCGTTAAACTGAGCCGACACACACGGACTGAGCGAGGAGCGCACGTGGGCCTTGTCGTGCAGAAGTACGGAGGCTCCTCCGTAGCCGATGCCGAAGGCATCAAGCGCGTCGCCAAGCGAATCGTCGAAGCGAAGAAGAACGGCCACCAGGTGGTCGTCGTCGTTTCCGCGATGGGCGACACGACGGACGAGCTGATCGATCTCGCCGAGCAGGTATCTCCCATGCCTGCCGGGCGTGAGTTCGACATGCTGCTGACCGCCGGAGAGCGGATCTCCATGGCGCTGCTGGCCATGGCGATCAAAAACCTGGGCCACGAGGCCCAGTCCTTCACCGGCAGCCAGGCCGGTGTCATCACCGACTCGGTCCACAACAAAGCCCGGATCATCGACGTCACGCCGGGCCGTATCCGTACGGCCCTCGACGAGGGCAACATCGCCATCGTCGCCGGCTTCCAGGGCGTCAGCCAGGACAAGAAGGACATCACCACGCTCGGGCGCGGTGGCTCCGACACCACCGCCGTGGCGCTCGCGGCCGCCCTCGACGCCGAGGTCTGCGAGATCTACACCGACGTCGACGGCGTGTTCACCGCCGACCCGCGCGTGGTGAAGAAGGCGAAGAAGATCGACTGGATCTCCTTCGAGGACATGCTGGAGCTCGCCGCCTCCGGCTCGAAGGTGCTCCTCCACCGCTGTGTGGAGTACGCCCGTCGCTACAACATCCCGATCCACGTCCGGTCGTCCTTCAGCGGACTCCAGGGCACGTGGGTCAGCAGTGAGCCGATCGAGCAAGGGGACAAGAAGGTGGAGCAGGCCATCATCTCCGGTGTCGCGCACGACACCTCCGAGGCCAAGATCACGGTCGTCGGCGTGCCGGACAAGCCGGGTGAGGCCGCGGTGATCTTCCGTACGATCGCGAACGCCGAGATCAACATCGACATGATCGTGCAGAACGTCTCCGCCGCCTCCACCGGGCTGACGGACATCTCCTTCACGCTCCCCAAGGCCGAGGGCCGCAAGGCCATCGACGCCCTGGAGAAGAACAAGTCCGGCATCGGCTTCGACTCGCTGCGCTACGACGACCAGATCGGCAAGATCTCCCTCGTGGGCGCGGGCATGAAGACCAACCCGGGCGTCACGGCCGACTTCTTCACCGCCCTGTCCGACGCGGGCGTGAACATCGAGCTGATCTCGACCTCCGAGATCCGCATCTCGGTCGTCACCCGTGCCGACGACGTGACCGAGGCCGTCCGCGCCGTGCACAGCGCCTTCGGACTCGACTCCGACAGCGACGAGGCCGTGGTCTACGGAGGCACCGGCCGATGACCGTACGTCCGACGCTCGCGGTCGTAGGCGCGACCGGGGCCGTCGGCACGGTCATGCTCCAGATCCTGTCCCAGCACGCGGACATCTGGGGCGAGATCCGACTGATCGCCTCCCCGCGCTCGGCCGGCCGCAAGCTGGCCGTGCGCGGGGAGCAGGTCGAGGTGGTCGCCCTGTCGGAGGAGGCCTTCGACGGGGTCGACGTCGCCATGTTCGACGTACCCGACGAGGTGGCCGCGCACTGGGCACCGGTCGCCGCCGCGCGCGGTGCCGTCGTCGTGGACAACTCCGGCGCCTTCCGGATGGACCCGGACGTGCCCCTCGTGGTCCCCGAGGTCAACGCGCACGCGGCCCGGATGCGGCCGCGCGGGATCATCGCCAACCCCAACTGCACGACCCTCTCCATGATCGTGGCCCTGGGCGCGCTGCACGCCGAGTTCGGGCTGCGCGAGCTGGTGGTGTCGAGCTACCAGGCGGTGAGCGGGGCCGGGCGGGCCGGCGTGGAGACCCTGCGCCAGCAGCTCTCCCTGGTCGCCGGCACCGAACTCGGCACGCACCCAGGTGACGTACGGCGGGCCGTCGGCGACAACACCGGGCCGTTCCCGGAGCCGGTCGCGCTGAACGTCGTACCGTGGGCCGGTTCGCTGCGCGAGGACGGGTGGTCCTCGGAGGAGATGAAGGTGCGGGACGAGTCCCGCAAGATCCTCGGTCTGTCCCGGCTGCCGGTCGCCGTGACCTGTGTGCGGGTCCCGGTGGTCACCGTGCACTCCCTCACCGTCCACGCCCGCTTCGAGGGCGAGGTCACCGTCCGCAAGGCGCGCGAGATCCTCGCCACCGCCCCCGGGGTCGTCCTCTTCGACGATCCGGCCGCCGGGGAGTTCCCCACCCCCGCCGACGTCGTCGGCACCGATCCCACCTGGGTCGGGCGGGTCCGGCGGGCCCTCGACGACCCCACCGCGCTCGAACTCTTCGTGTGCGGGGACAACCTGCGCAAGGGCGCCGCGCTCAACACCGCGCAGATCGCGGAGCTGGTGGCGGCCGAGTTCGCGTGACGCACGTCCCGCGGCGGATCCGCGGTACCTGGTTGTTCCTGCAACAAAAGCCCTGGCCGTGGCCGGAACCCTTTGTAGGATCTGTGTGCGACATGTGGTGCGACCAATAGTTCGTACCACTTGATCCCGGCGCCTGGGCGTCCGAAGATTTTCCTCCCCGCTCTCCGCAACCGCGCGAAGGGCGGGGAGCGTCTTTGCGAACGCCCTTTCAGGGGTGCGGGGATGCATGCGGGGCGTGGGGACGCCTCGGCCATTCAGGACACAGGGGAAGAGCGGGTAGGGCATGAGCGCGTTCGACGCACGGTCAGTTGTGCTGCCTGAGAGAAGATGGGCGGACGCGTACAACCCTCACCGGGGTGAGCGTGTCCAACTGTCGTGGCTCAGGTACTCGACTTCCCAGCCGCGCCGAGCGGCGCGGCCGTCCTCCGGCCCCGCCGGCCCGGGGCGCCCGGTGGCATGCCGGTGATCGCCCCCATGCCCGCAGCGCGGCCCGCCCGCATACCCAGTCAGCGTGACGGAGCCGAGTACGCCGAGGACACGGCGGCAGCCGGTACCACCGTCGACCACCTCACCGAGACCTACCGGGCGCACTACCGCTCCCTGCTGGGTCTCGCCGCCCTCCTGCTCGACGACACCGCCTCTTGCGAGGACGTCGTCCAGGAGGCCTTCATCCGCGTCCACTCGGCGCGCAAACGCGTCCGCGACCCGGAGAAGACCCTCGCGTACCTGCGCCAGACGGTCGTCAACCTCTCCCGCTCGGCCCTGCGCCGGCGCATCCTCGGACTCAAGCTGCTGTCCAAGCCGATGCCCGACATGGCGAGCGCCGAGGAGGGGGCCTACGACCAGCTGGAGCGTGACTCCCTCATCAAGGCCATGAAGGGCCTCCAGCGCCGCCAGCGCGAGGTCCTGGTCCTGCGCTACTTCGCGGACATGACCGAGGCCCAGGTGGCCGACACGCTCGGCATCTCGCTGGGCTCCGTCAAGGCGTACGGCTCGCGGGGGATCGCCGCGCTGCGGGTCGCCATGGAGGAACCGGTGTGAGCGGCGAAGGTGATTCAGACGGACGACGCCACGAGCCGTACGCGTGGCATGAGCCGACCCGGGACGGCGAGCACGAGCCGACCTGGGCGGCGCGGCAAGAGCACAAGCAATCGCACGCTGGGAACGGAACTGTGAATCAGGGCCCCGATGATCTGAGCTCCACGGGGGAGTTCGACTCGGACGAGCTGGCACTGCGACGGATGCTGCACGAGGCGGTCCAGGTGATGGAGCCGCGTGACGGCACCCTCGACCATCTGCGCAAGGCGGTGCCCGCCAGACGGGCGCGCAAGCGGCAGGCCGTCGTCGGCATGGCGGCCGCGGCCCTCTTCTTCGGCACCGCGATCCCCGCCGTCGTGCACGTCTCCTCCACCGGCACGAGCGCCAACACCTCCAACGCCGGGCACACCTCCCAGGTGCAGGGCGGCGCGGGCGGCCAGGGCAAGCAGGAGGACGGCGGCGAGTCCACCTCCGGCGGCTCCTCAGGCAAGACCGAGGACAAGGGCAAGGGCGAGACGAAGGGCGCCGACAAGGGCAAGTCCGCGGGTGCGTCCACCGGCGCGAGCAGCGGCACCGACCCGTCGGCCACGACCTCCACGAGCGCCCCGGTCTGTACGGCCGCGCAGCTCGGCACCCCCACGGCGAGCACCGCGGTGCCCGACGCCTCCGGGACGGTCTACGGCACGTTCCACGTCACCAACGGCTCCACCACCGCCTGCACGGTCACCGGCCCCGGCACCGTGACCTGGAGCGCGCAGGGCGCCGCCGACAGCAGCAAGATCAGCGCGGTCCGGCACGCGTCCGGCGACGCGGCCTCGGCCGGGCTGCCCGACCCGTCCCAGGAGGTCTCCCAGCTCCTGCTCCAGCCGGGGTCCTCCTACGACGTGAAGTTCGCCTGGGTGCCGTCCGAGACCTGTCCCACGACGGAACCCTCGACCGACCCCACCCCCGATCCCACGACCTCCCCGGACGCCTCCGCCGGTGACGGTTCCTCCACCGGCGGCGACACCGGCACCTCCACCCAGCTCATCACGGAGGACGGCACGGCCGACGGCAGCGTCCTGGTGACGAACACGGCGGAGGGCGGCGGACCGTCGGTGTCCACGACGGTGTCCAACGCCTGTGCGGGAGTCGTGTACTGGACGGGCGTGCTCACCTCGTCGTGACCGCGTGAACGGCCCCGGACGGGGCGCGAGGGCGTCGGGGGACGCCCGCGTTCAGGCGGTCGCCTTCTCCTGCGGCTGCTCCTGGGACGGCTGCCCGTCGTCGTCCGGGAGGATTCCCAGCTCCGCGTCCCGGATGAACTCCACCTCGCGGCGCACCAGACGGAACCACATGAAGACCACGAAGCCGGCGAAGACGAACCACTCACCGGTGTAGCCGAGGTTCTGGAAGGCCTTGAGGTCAAGACCGCTGTCCGCGGGCGCGGTCGCCGGTACGGCCTTCATCCCGGAGTCACCGGTGTTGAGGGTGACCCACGCGTCGTACACGTCGTACGGCACGAGGTTGATCAGCGAGGCCGCGCTGATCGCCGCGGTCTGTCCGGCCGGAAGCCCGCCCTGCGCGCTGACGCCGTTGTCCCCCGGGGTCTCCGAGGCCTGCAGCGCGCCGGTGACGGTGACCTCGCCCTTCGGCGCCGCCGGGACCTTCGCGGGGTCGGGGGTGCCCGGCAGCCAGCCCCGGACCACGGGCAGGGCCTTGCCGCCGTCGACCCGCAGCAGCGTCAGGACGTAGTAGCCCTCGCGGTCGTCCAGTTGCCGGTCGGGGACGAGGAGCTGCCTGTCGTACCGGCCGGTGGCGGTGACCTGTTTGCCGGAGGTCGCCTTGTCCACCGGCAGCAGCTCGGCCAGCGGCCGCGGGGCCTCCCGCTCGTCGGTGACGACCGACTGCTCGGCGTCCCGGCTCTGCGTCATCCGGTCCTCGAACCGGCTGAGCTGCCACGACCCCATGAACAGGCAGAACGGGATGGCGAGCAGCACGAAGACGTTGATGCCGAACCAGCGGGGTGTCAGCAGAAACCGGTACACACTCCCACGGTACGGGGCCGCCCGGGGGCGCGGGGGTGCGGGGTCAGTACCGCTCGGTGAGGTGGTCCCGGTCCGCGGGGAGGCTCGTACGGTTCCGACGGTCGTGGGGACGAGTGTGGACCCCGCCACTGAGAACGGGTCCGGACGATCTTTCCGGCCAGCTCGGAAGGGGTTCGGGTAAGCGACTGGTAGAAGTTGTCCACAGGCTGGGGACCTCGTCTGCGGATTGTCCGTGGGGGCAGGCAGTATGGGGTCATGACTGAGAGCAACGGGTCCGCCGCGGCCGAGCGGAACAAGGAGATGCCGGACTGGGAGAAGCGCTTCCGGGCGCCCCGGGTGTCGCTGCCCGACTGGGCGGAGGACGCCCCCGACCGCTCCCTGTTCGTGTCCAACGCCACGGGGACGTACGAGCTGTACGCCTGGGACAGGGCCACCGGCGTCCAGCGTCAGGTCACGGACCGGCCCAACGGCACCACGGACGGCCTGCTCTCCCCGGACGGCGCGTGGATCTGGTGGTTCGACGACAAGGACGGCGACGAGTTCGGCGTCTGGCGCCGCCAGCCCTTCGAGGGCGGCGCCGACGAGCTCGCCGCGCCCGGTCTCGACGCCTCCTACCCGGCGGGCGTGGCCCTGGGCCGGGACGGCCGTACGGCGGTGGTGGGCCGCTCGACCGACGACGAGGGCACCTCCATCCACCTGGTGCGCGACGGCGAGGAGCCGGTGGAGATCTACCGGCACCGCGAGTCGGCGGGCGTCGGCGACCTCTCCCACGACGGTTCGCTGATCGCGATCGAGCACACCGAGCACGGCGACGCGATGCACTCGGCGCTGCGCGTGGTGCGCCCCGACGGCAGGGCGGTCGCCGAGCTCGACGACACCCGGGGCGGCAGCGAGGAGCTGGGCCTGGAGGTCCTCGGCTTCGCCCCGGTGGACGGCGACACCCGGCTGCTCATCGGCCATCAGCGGCGGGGCCGTTGGGAGCCGCTGGTGTGGGACGTGGCCACGGGCGAGGAGACCGACCTCGCCCTGGACCTGCCCGGTGACGTGGGCGCCGAGTGGTACCCGGACGGCACGGGCCTGCTCATCTCGCACAGCTTCGAGGCCCGCAGCGAGCTGTTCCGGTACGACCTGGAGAGCGGCAAGCTGGAGAAGGTCCCGACCCCGCCCGGCTCGGTCTCCGGGGCGACGGCCCGCCCCGACGGCAGCGTGGAGTACCTGTGGTCCTCGGCCGCCGAGCCGTCGGCGGTGCGCTCGACGACGGGTGAGGTGGTCCTGGACCCGCCGGGTCTGAAGTCCCCCGGTTCGGTGCCGGTGGAGGACGTGTGGGTCGAGGGTCCGGGCGGCCGGATCCACGCCCTGGTCCAGAAGCCGGCGGGTGCGACGGGACCGCTGCCGACGGTCTTCGACATCCACGGCGGCCCGACCTGGCACGACAGCGACTCCTTCGCGGCGGGTCCGGCGGCCTGGGTGGACCACGGGTACGCGGTCGTCCGGGTCAACTACCGAGGTTCCACGGGGTACGGGCGCGAGTGGACGGACGCGCTCAAGCACCGGGTCGGTCTGATCGAGCTGGAGGACATCGCGGCGGTGCGGGGATGGGCGATCACGTCCGGTCTCGCGGACCCCGACCGGCTGATCCTCACGGGGGGTTCGTGGGGCGGCTACCTCACCCTCCTCGGCCTGGGCACCCAGCCGGACGCCTGGGCCCTCGGGATCGCGGCGGTGCCGGTCGCCGACTACGTCACGGCGTTCCACGACGAGATGGAAGCGCTGAAGGCGATGGACCGGACCCTGCTGGGCGGTACGCCGGAGGAGGTGCCGGAGCGCTTCGAGGCGTCGTCGCCCCTGACGTACGTGGACCAGGTCAAGGCGCCGGTGTACATCTCGGCGGGCGTCAACGACCCCCGTTGCCCGATCCGTCAGGTCGACAACTACGTGAAGCGGCTGGAGTCCCGCGGGGCGGTGCACGAGGTGTACCGGTACGACGCGGGCCACGGGTCGCTGGTGGTGGACGAGCGGATCAAGCAGGTGAAGCTCGAACTGGACTTCGCGGCGAGGCATCTGGGGTAGGCGGGAGCGCAGTTTCCCTTGTCCTCAGGTGGGTGCGGTCGGAGTCGGCCGGGCCGTACCCACCCAAGGGGGGCGGGGAACTGCGCGATCAGCCCCCACCCGCCCGCAGCCGAACCACCACCCGACCCGGCACGACCTTCGCGTACGGCTACGCCGCCGCCCGGCCCCTGCGCCCCAGCAGCTCCGCCAGCCCCCGCCGGGTGGCCGCCAGCACCACCCGGTCGGAGGCCTGCAGCACATACGTGTCCGGCAGATCCCACGCCAGGCCCGGGGAGTCCCCGGACTCCTCCCGGGCCAGCACCCGCCAGGACCCCGCCCGGAACGCCTGTCCGACCGTCCTGCCCTCCAGTTGGGGATGCCCGGCCACGTCCACCGCGGCGAACAGCAGCACCCGCCGCTCCACCGGGAACGCCCCGAGGATCTGCCGTCCCATCATCGCCCCGGCGAAGGCGGGAGCCGCCAGGTGGGAGACGCTCCGGCTGCGCGTGGAGGCACGGGGGTGCGCGGCCCTGAGGGTCCGGTACACCGCGGTCGCGAAGTCGTCGTCGTACAGCCGCAGCACCACCCGCAGGTCGGGGCGCACGGCCCGGGCGTACAGCACGGCCTCCAGGTTCGTGGTGTCCGCGCTGGTCACCGCGAGCAGGGCGTGCGCGCGGTGGATCTTGGCGGCCTCCAGGACGCCCTCCTGGGTGACGTCCCCGAGCACCACCGGCACCCGCAGCCGCCGCGCGGTGGCCAGTCCGCGGGCCTCGGGGTCGGACTCGACGCACACCACGGGGATGTTGAGCTCCCGCAACCGCGTCAGCACCCGGGTGCCGATCTTGCCGAGCCCGAGGAGCACGACGTGTCCGCCGAGACCTCGGGGCGGTTTGCGCAGGGAGGACGCGGTGCGGAAGGTGCCGAGGGCCTCCAGTACGGCGGCGAGGAGCACCGGCAGGAGGAGCAGTCCGGCGAGCCCGGACAGGAGTTGGAGGATCTGCCGTCCGACGGACTCACCGATCGCGGGGTCGTCGATCGCGAACAGGTCGAGCAGGGTCAGATAGAAGGCGCGCAGCGGATGGATCCCGGTCACCAGCCACAGCGCGACGGCGAGCGCGACCACACACCCCACCATCCCGGCCAGCGACCACCGCAGCCGGCGCGAGAACAGCGAGGTGAACCAGGGCATCACGCCCCGCCCGTCGGGCAGCGAGGGTCCGGCGTACGACACCTGCTCCAGCACGACGGTCGCGCGTGCGCCGCCGTCCCGTACGGTCGCCGCGTCCGGCAGCAGCGTCGGACCCTGGTCGCCGCCGGGCCCGGCGCTGTCGGTCGGCGAGAGCAGGGCGAGCGTGGCGAGACCCGGATCGGCGCTCACCCCGGCTCCGGCCGGCGGCCGTTCGACCGCCCGCAGCAGCAGGCCGCCGGTCTGGAGCACCTTGCTGGTGCCGGTGAGGGCGGTGGCGGCCAGTGCGGGCGCGGCGGTGTCGGCGTCCGAGAGCACGGTCGTGGAGGCGTCGAAACCGGTGCCGTCGGTCGGGTCGCCGGAGGCCAACGCGGAGGCCTGGTCGAGGAGTTCCTCGATGTGCTGGCCCAGGCGCCGGTTGTAGAGCCGCAGGACGAGCCGCAGCCGGGGGTTGAGGCGGCGGGCGGTGAGAGCGGCGCGGATGTTGGTCTCGTCGTCGTCGTACACGAGCGCCAGCGCGTCCGCCCGTTCCACGCCCGCCTCGGCGAGCGCCGCCTCGTTCGGTTCGGCGGCCTCCATCAGCCGTATGCCGCCCGGGGGTTCGACGGCAGAGGTGACAGCGGCGGCGCCGTTGCCGTTGCCGGTCAGGCCGGCCGCGGCGGTCACCACCCGGTCGAGCAGCGCGGAGGCGGTGCGGGCCCGCACCACCACCGGTGGCCGCACCGAGCGTTCGGAGGCCGGGACGACGAGCGTGACCTGCTCGCCGTAGACCCCTCTGAGCTCGGCCGCCAGCCGGTGCGCGAGTCCGTCGTCCCCGCACACCACCATGTGCGCTGCTGCCGTGTCGCCCGGCAGTCCGGGACCCTGGTTCGGAACGCTCCCCACGAGGGAGAAGACTGCCCTACCGGGGCGGGTGGTGCCACGGCGCACCCACCGTCAAGAATTCCCCAAACCGCCGCGCACACTGAGCAATCGGACCTTCCCTGCCGTACGCACGGTCAGGGAAACCAGCACCCCACCCCCGGAGGGATCCCGGCTGTGTCCGTCACCAAAGCACCTCCGCCCACGCGGGACACCGGCCAGGACCGGCGCCCGGCACCGGACCCGGAGACGCGGCGCCTCAATTCCCCCCTCGCGCTGACTCTGCTGATGATCCTCGTGGTGCTGCTCCAGGGGCCGATCCGCGGTGCGCTGGGCGCGCCGGTCATGCAGAGCTGGATGACGGTGTTCGTCGCCGTGCTCGTGCAGGCGCTGCCCTTCCTGGTGCTCGGGGTGCTGCTGTCGGCGGCGATCGCGGTCTTCGTGCCGCCGTCGTTCTTCGCGCGTGCCCTGCCGAAGAACCCCGCCCTCGCGGTGCCGGTGGCCGGGGCGGCGGGCGCGGTGCTGCCGGGCTGCGAGTGCGCGTCCGTGCCGGTGGCGGGCGCGCTGGTCCGGCGCGGGGTCACCCCGGCCGCGGCCCTCGCCTTCCTGCTCTCCGCCCCCGCGATCAACCCGATCGTGCTGACCGCGACCGCGGTGGCCTTTCCCCGCGACCCGGAGATGGTCGTGGCCCGGCTTGTCGCGAGCCTGCTGGTGGCGTGCGCGATGGGCTGGCTGTGGCTGCGCCTCGGCCGCGCGGACCTGCTGAAGCCACCGACCCGGCACGCGTACGAGGGTCGGGGCAGGGGCGCCGCCTTCTGGGGTTCGGTCAGACACGACGTGACGCACGCGGGCGGTTTCCTGGTCGTGGGCGCGATGGCGGCGGCGACTCTGAAGGCCGTCGTCCCGCAGACGTGGTTGCGTACGGCGGCGGAGAACCCGGTGATCGCGGTGCTGGCCCTCGCCGCGCTCGCCGTGGTGCTGTCGATCTGCTCGGAGGCGGACGCGTTCGTGGCCGCCTCCCTCACCCAGTTCTCGCTGACCGCGCGGCTGACCTTCCTGGTCGTCGGCCCGATGATCGACCTCAAGCTGTTCGCGATGCAGACGGGCACCTTCGGCCGCGCCTTCGCCCTGCGCTTCGCCCCCGCCACCCTCGCCCTGGCGATCGTGGTCTCGGTGCTGACCGGGTGGGTGATGCTGTGAACCGGCAGGCACAGTCGGCGGTCCTGTTCGTCCTCGGCGCGGCCCTGCTGCATGCGGGCCTCACCGACCTCTACCTCCGCTACGTCAAGGCGGGCCTGCGCCCGCTGGTCCTCGCGGCCGGAGTCGTCCTGATCGCGACGGCTCTCGCGACGGCCTGGTACGAGTGGCGGGCCGGGCCCGAGGAGCGGGAGCACGCCCACCGCGAACCCCGCGTCTCCTGGCTCCTCGTCCTGCCCCTCTTCGCCTTGATCCTGGTGGCCCCGCCGGCCCTAGGCTCCTACAGCGCGATGCGCACCGGGACGGCCCTGCAGCAGTCGTACGGCTATGCGCAGCTCCCGAAGAGCGGGCCCCTGCGGCTCGGCCTCGCCGACTACGCGGGCCGCGCCGTCTACGAGCACGGCCGGGGCCTGGCCGGCCGGCGGATCACCATCACCGGGTTCGTCGCCCTGGACCGCTCCGGCGCGCCCTATCTGGTCCGCATGGCCCTCAACTGCTGTGCGGCGGACGCCCAGCCGGTCAAGGTCGGCCTGACCGGACGGATCCCGCCGGTCCTCAAGCCGGACGGCTGGCTCCAGGTCACCGGCACCTACACCGCCAAGCGGACCAGGGACGCGGTGAACGGCGGCCCGATCCCGTACCTGGACATCACCGAGGCCGAGCCGGTCGCGGCGCCGCACGACCCGTACGACGAGACCTGGAACAACTGACGCGAGAGCTCCGGGCGGGCCGTCCGGGTGACGGGCGCGCCGGGTGCTGGTGAGGGCGGCCGACGACCACCTGGCCGGGCCCGGGCCGGGCCGCGGGGCCGACCCGTCCGGCCCTTGCCGATGCGGGTGCCTCCCCCTAGCCTTCGATCTGACGACCCATCAGATACCGGCTAGGGGGCAGGCAATGGCCGTCACCACCGAGAGCGGAACCGGAACGGGACCGGGTACCAGGGACATCCCCAAAGTCATCAGCGTGGACGATCACGTGATCGAGCCCGCGCACCTCTTCGAGACCTGGCTCCCGGCGAAGTACCGGGACCGGGGGCCGAAGCCGCTCACCGCCGGCATCGGGGACCTCGCGTACGTCGGCGGGAAGTACCGGTTCACCACCGATCCGGAAGGGCAGCTCACGGACTGGTGGGAGTACGAGGGCGACCTCTTCCCGTACAAGCGGATCATCGCGGCCGTCGGCTTCTCGCGGGACGAGATGACCCTCGACGGGATCACCCGCGAGCAGATGCGGCGGGGCTGCTGGGACCCCAAGGCCCGCGTGGAGGACATGGAGATGAACCATGTCGAGGCCTCCCTGTGCTTCCCCACCTTCCCGCGGTTCTGCGGGCAGACCTTCGCCGAGGCCAAGGACAAGGAGGTCGGGCTCGCCTGTGTGCGCGCCTACAACGACTGGATGGTCGAGGAGTGGTGCGGGGACAGCGGCGGCCGGCTGATCCCGCTGTGCCTGATCCCGCTGTGGGACGTCGGGCTCGCGGTCGCGGAGGTCCGCCGCAACGCCGACCGGGGCGTCAGGGCCGTCACCTTCAGCGAGATCCCGACCCACCTGGGGCTGCCGTCGATCCACTCCGGCTACTGGGACCCGTTCTTCGCGGCCTGCGAGGAGACGGGCACGGTCGTCAACATGCACATCGGCAGCAGCTCCCAGATGCCGGCCGCGTCCCCCGACGCGCCGCCCGCGGTCCAGGCGTCGCTGTCCTTCAACAACGCCATGGCCTCGATGATGGACTTCCTCTTCTCCGGGGTCCTGGTGAAGTTCCCCCGGCTCAAACTGGCGTACAGCGAGGGCCAGATGGGCTGGATCCCGTACGCCCTGGAACGCGCCGACGACGTCTGGGAGGAGCACCGGGCCTGGGGCGGGGTCAAGGACCTGATTCCGGAGCCGCCGTCGACGTACTACTACCGGCAGATCTTCTGCTGCTTCTTCCGCGACAGGCACGGCATCGAGGCCATCGAGACCGTCGGCGTCGACAACGCGACCTTCGAGACCGACTACCCGCACGTCGACTCGACCTGGCCGCACACCAAGAAGGTCGCGTGGGAGCACGTGGCCGGGCTGTCCGAGGAGGTCACCTACAAGCTGCTGCGGGGGAACGCGATCCGGATGCTGGAGCTCGGCTTCGACCGGTAGCCCGGCAGCCGCACGGAAAGACCCGACCGCTGGCGACGGGGGATGCACCAGCGGTCGGGCTATGGCCAACACTAACAAGGCCGCAGGAACAGCGGGAGCGGACTGCTCCGCTGCGGGGGACGGTTGTGAGCGGGATCACGTAATGCGCTTCAGTCGCACGGAGGATCGTACGAGAGCCGCGGCAGGTACTCCTCCCAGGCCTGGCGGGTCAGGACGTTCGCCGTCGTGGCGCAGATGCGGCTGATGGCGTCGTCCACGTCGAGGTCCCACAGCCGGATGGTGTCCGCGCCGCTGGACACCCCGAGCATGCGGCTGTCGGGGCTGAAGGACAGGAAGCTGCCGGTCTTGGCGCTGGGGCTCATCGACTGCCCGATGGGGCCGGCCGCGGCCGGGTCGGCCACGTCCCAGAGCCGGACCGTGTTGTCGTTGCCGCCGCTGGCGAGCGTGGAGCCGTCACGGCTGTACGTGAGCGACACGACCGCCTCGGTGTGCCCGGTGAGCGCGGAGCCCGTCCGCTCGGCGTGCGCGGGGTCGGCCACGTTCCACAGCCGGACCGTGTCGTCGTTGCCGCCGCTGGCCAGGGTGTGCCCGTCCGGGCTGAAGACGAGCACGTTGACGGGGCCGGTGTGGCCGGTGAGCGGCTTGCCGAGCGGGGTCGGACGGGCCGGGTCCGTCACCCTCCACAGCCGGATCGTGCCGTCCGCGCTGCCGCTGGCCAGGGTCCGGCCGTCCGGGCTGAAGGCGAGGCCGTCGATGTACCCCTTGTGGCCGGTGATCGGGCCGTGGGAGACCGGGTGGGCCGGGTCGGTGACGTCCCACAACTGGAGGCTGCGGCTGTCGTAGGCGCTGGCCAGGGTGCGTCCGTCCGGGCTGAACGCCAGTGCGTCCGGGCCCATGAACCGGGAGCGCAGGACGAGCGCCGGACCGTAGGGGGCGGGGTGGGCCGGGTCGGTGACGTTCCACAGGTGGACCCGGCCGGTGGTGAGCACCGCGAGGGTGCGGCCGTCGGGGGAGAACAGCACCTGGGAGTCCGGGTCGCGCACCACGGGGGTGAACGGCTCGCCCAGGGCCACGGGCCGGGCCGGGTCTGTCACGTTCCACAGCCGGATCCGCCCGTCCCGCCCGGCCGTGGCGAGCACCTCGCCGTCCCGCCGGAACGCCCCGCTGCTGCCCACCAGGTCTCCCGCCGGGATCGACCACAGGCGCACCTTGCTGTCGCCGCTGCCGGTCGCGAGCGTACGGCCGTCGGGGCTGAAGCCCAGCGCGTACATCTCCCCGCTGCTGCCGGCGAGGGGCTCGCCGACCTGTGAGGGGTACGCCGGGTCGCTCACGTTCCACAGGCTCGCCGTGCTGTCCGCGCTGGCGGCGGCGAGCATCCGCCCGTCGGGGCTGAAGGCCACCGACCAGACGGGACCGGAGTGACCGGTGAGCGGCGAGCCGACCGGGGCCGGGTCGGCCGGGTCCGTGACGTCCCACAGCCGGACGCTGTCGTCCGCGCTGCCGCTGGCCAGCTCGTCCCCGTCCGGACTGAACGCGACGGAGTGCACCAGACCGGTGTGTCCCTTCAGCACCTTGTCGTACGCCCGGGGCCGCCGCGGATCGGCGGTGTTCCACAGCCGGATCGTGTTGTCGTCGCCACCGGCCGCCAGCGTCCGCCCGTCGGGGCTCCACGCCACGGACCGCACAGCGGCACCGGCCCCGGTCAGGACGACGGGCGGCTTCCTCGCGCCGCCCGTCGTCCACAGCCGTACGGTGCGGTCCTCGCCGGCGGAGGCCAGCGTGCGCCCGTCCGGGCTGAACGCGATCAGGTAGATGGTGCCCCGGTGACCGGTCAGGGGAGCCCCCAGCGGCTTGGGGCGGCGGGGATCGGCGAGGTCCCACCGCCGGATCCTCCCGTCGTCCCCGGCACTGGCCAGGGTCCTGCCGTCCGGGCTGAAGACCGCGCTGCTCACCCAGCTGGTGCCACCGGCGAGGGGGCGTCCCAGTGCCTTGGGATGCCGACGGTCGCTGACGTCCCACAGCCGGACCGTGCGGTCGTAGCTGGCGGTGGCGAGGAGCTTGCCGTCCGGGCTGAACGAGGTGAGGTAGACGGCGCCGGTGTGACCGGTGAGCGGGGTGGCCAGCGGCGCGTTGACGATGGAGATCAGGCGGGTGTTGGTTCCCTCGTCGTCGGGCCTGAGCCGGTGGGCGACCAGGTCGATCCGGGCGGACAGCGACGGGTCCGTGGCCTGGACCCGGTCCGCCTCCGCGACGACCTGCTCGAACACGGCGTCGTTGCGCTGCTGCCAGGCCACCACCGCCGAACCGACGGCCACCAGCGCGAGGACGACCAGCGCCGACACCGCGCCCCGGGCGATCAGGACCGTACGGCGGCGCAGCCGGACCGACGCGGCCAGGAACTCCACCGCGCTACGGGTCAGATACGTGTCCCCGGCGGACTTCGCCCAGGTACGCGCCTGTTCGAGCCTCGACCCCCGGTACAGCAGCGAGGAGTCGCGGTTCGAGCCCTCCCAGGAGCGGCCGTCCTCCTCGATGCGCTGGCGCAGCAGATGGTCGCTGCGGTCCTCGTCGATCCACTCGCGCAACCGCGGCCACGCCGTCAGCAGCGCCTCGTGGGTGATCTCCACGGTCTCCGCGTCCAGCGTCACCAGCCGGGCCCGCACCAGGGCCTCCAGCGACTCCTCCGTCTTGGCGGGGTCGGTCGACTCCGCGGCGAGCCGGCGCCGGGTGCCGCGCCGACGGGTGGCCTGGGTGTCCTCCCCGAGCCGCACCAGACGCAGCAGGAGCAACCGGGCCGCCGTTCGCGCCGCCGGGTCCAGACCGGACCAGGCCCGCTCGGCGGTCGCCGCGACCGCGCCCTGGATACCGCCGGCCGCGCGGTATCCGGCCACCGTCAGCCGGCCCGCCTTGCGGCGCTGCCAGGTCGCCAGCAGGGCGTGCGAGAGCAACGGCAACACGCCCGCGTCATGCGCGCCGCGCGGACCGTCGGCGCTCACCTCGCGCACGATCAGCTCCGCGAGCCCCGGCTCCAGCTCCAGGCCCACGGCCCGGGCCGGACCCGTCACCGCCTCGCGCAGTTCGGCGCCGGTGAGCGGACCGAGCACCATGTGCCGGTGCTGGAGCGCGTCGGCCAGCTCGGGGTGGTCGAGGCAGCGCTCGTAGAAGTCGGCGCGGATGCCGAGCAGGACCAGGGCGGGCGCCGGCGTGTCCGGGCCGGCGGGCGTGCACGCGGCGTGCAGCAACTGGACGAAGGTACGCCTGACCGCCTCGTCCGAGCAGAGCGTGAACGCCTCCTCGAACTGGTCGACGATCACTACGGGCCGGGCGGTGGCGGCCTCGCGCTGAGCCCACGAGGCGACCGCTTCCCGGACGGCGTGCGCGAATTCGGGAGGATGGTCGATGTCCGGTCCGCCGGTCCGGGTGGCGGACAGGACCGGCTCCAGCTCGGGTATGCGACCGGTCAGTTCCGCGAGGGGATCGGCGCCCGGCACCAGTTGCACGACCGGACGGCCGCCGTCCTCGCCGTCACCGCCGAGCGCGCCCTCCTCCAGGGCGGTCACCAGACCCGCGTTGAGCAGCGAGGACTTCCCCGCGCCCGAGGCGCCCACGAGCATCACCAGACCGCCGGTGCCCGTCTGGGTTGCCGAGTGGAGCAGCCGGACCAGGGCCTCCGTGCTCCGCTCCCGGCCGAAGAACCAGCGGGCGTCCTCCTGCCGGTAGGAGGCGAGGCCGCGGTACGGGCAGACCCCGGCGGGGGGCTCCGGCTGGGTGCCTTCGTCCTCGTCCGGCGCCAGCGCGCGCTCCCACAGCCGCTGCCACTGGCCGAGGTCGTACAGACCGGCCGAGACGGGGGTGGGACTGATCCGCCGGGCCTCGGGAACGAGGATGTGCAGCACGGCCGCGAGGGCGGTGAACTGAGCGGGCACGTTCCGGGCCCGCCGCCAGTCGCTGATCCGCTGCGCGGACACCCGGACCGGGCGCCCGCGCTCGTCCACCCGCTGGAGCCGGCCGACTGCCTCGGACACCCGCTTGAGGGGCGGATTCCCTGCCTCTCTGTACAACAGTGCGAGACGCTCCGCGAAGGCCGTGCGTGCTCCCGAGTCGGAGCTCAAGGTCTTCCACCCCTTACTTCCCTCGCCGGCTGAATCCGGACCGGAAAACTCACTTTATATGCCTGACCTGCGGTAACGCACTGTCTCCGGCACCGGAACCTCCTCTGTGGGCCCCCTGGCTGGCAGGATCATGGCCCTGCGGCACCGCCGTCGGGCGACGCCATGACAGGCCACCAGCCCGGCGCCCCGCACGCCAACCAGCGCGCCGCACGATCTCGGCCACATTCCGCCCACGGTCACCCGCTTCCTCCGGTACCGGTCCCCACGAGGGGAGGGACCGGTACCGGACGAAGCGGGACGATCACTGCGCCGCCCCTACACTTGGTCCGGCGGTTGACCCCAGAGGACGGGAGAGGGCTGTGGCGAAGATCGTCGCCGGTTTTCAGGACCCGTCGTCGGAGGTGCTCGCCGAGGCGGCCGCCGTCTTCGGACTCCTCGCCTCCTCCGCCCGGCTGCACATCATGTGGGCACTCTCCCAGGGCGAGAGCGACGTCACCCGCCTCGCCGACCGGGTCGGCGGCGCGCTGCCCGCGGTCAGCCAGCACCTGGCGAAACTGAAACTCGCCGGGCTCGTGCGCTCCCGCCGTGAGGGCCGCCGGCAGATCTACTACGTCGACGACCCCGACATCGTGACCGTGGTCCGCGTCATGGTCGGCCAGCTCACGGCCCGGGAGACCTCCACCGGCACGCCGGACCGACTGCGCGAGGCCGGTGTCTGAGCGGTCGGGGGCACGGGGGGAGGACGGGGACGCCCCCTGTGCCACGTGGGACCGAGCGGTGCCGGGGGGTGCCGGGGTGACGCCCGCACCTGCCGCGGCGGACGGGCCGGTGTCCGGACCTGCTGTTCCGGGCGCGGTGACGGTGGGGCCGGTGTCCGGACCTGCTGTTGACGGCGGGGCGGCGGACGGGCCGGGGTCCGCATCCGCTGTTCCCGGCCGGGCGACGGTGGGGTCGGTCGACCAGGCTGTGCCTGCCGGGCCGGTTCGGTCGGAGCCCGGGGCCCTCGCCCCGGCTGTGCAGTCGTCCGCGTCTGTTTCTCCGGGCGGTCCCGTCGGCCCTTCCTCGCCCGTGTCCGAGGTCCCCGCCGGTTCCGACGATGCTGCCGCGTCCTCGGCCCCGCCCGTCCCTCCGGTCCTGCGGGTTCTTCCGTCCGTGGGCGGCGGTGACGGGCGGGGCGGTGGTTCCGGGACCGGACCGGCCGGGCCGGAGGCGAGCCTCCTCGAGGTGTTCCGGCGGCTCGGGACCGGGCCCCGGGGGCTGACCGAGGAGCAGGCCGAGGAGCGGCTGGCGCGGTTCGGTGAGAACGCGATGCCGGACGCCCGGGACCCCTCCTGGCCCCGCCTGTTCGCGCGGAGCCTGCGTGACCCCTTCACCGCGGTGCTGCTCTGCCTGGGACTGGTGTCGGCCGCCGTCCTCGCCTGGGGCACCGCCTCGGTGATCCTCCTGCTCGTCGTCGTGAGCTGCGTCCTGCGCGCCTCCGGCGAACACCGCGCGGGCCGCTCCACGGCAGGACTGCGCCGCCTGGTGGCGACCACCGTCACGGTCCAGCGCCGGGCCGGGGAGGAGTCGGCCCCGGCAAGCCGTGAGATCCCGGTGGAGGAACTCGTCCTCGGCGACGTCGTACGGCTCGGCCCCGGCGACCTGGTCCCCGCGGACGTACGACTGCTGCGGTCGAGCGGGCTCACCGTCCACCAGGCCGCCCTCACCGGAGAGTCCGCACCGGTGGAGAAGTCCGCGGCCGAGGACCCGGGGGACGGCGGTGGCCTCCAGGACCCCCGGCACTGCTTCCAGGGCAGCAGTGTCGCCTCCGGCAGTGCCACCGCCGTGGTCACCGCGACCGGCGCCGACACGCGTTTCGCCGCCGCCCACC
Organism: Streptomyces sp. NPDC006335; assembly: GCF_040612795.1. Lineage (NCBI taxonomy): Bacteria > Bacillati > Actinomycetota > Actinomycetes > Kitasatosporales > Streptomycetaceae > Streptomyces > Streptomyces sp. NPDC006335. The sequence goes on along the minus strand of NZ_JBEXQX010000010.1, from coordinate 222,570 downwards.
GCCGTACCGGAAAACCCCCGGCGACCGCCTTCGAACGCTCCGTCCAGGGTGTCTCCTGGATCCTGATCCGGTTCGCGCTGCTGACCCCGCCCCTGGTGCTCATGGCCAACGCGGCCCTGCGCGGCCGCGGTCTGGAGACCCTGCCCTTCGCCGTCGCGGTGGCGGTCGGGCTGACCCCCGAGATGCTGCCGGTCCTCGTCACCACCTGCCTGGCCCGCGGCGCCGCCCTGCTGGCCCGTACCCATGGCGTCATCGTGCGACGGCTCCCCGCCCTGCACGACATCGGCGCCATGGACGTCCTGTGCGTGGACAAGACCGGCACCCTCACCCAGGACCGCCCGGTCGTCCACCGCGCACTCGACGCGGAGGGGCGCGACGACCCCGAGGTGGCGCGCCTCGCGGCCACCGCCGCCTGGTGGTCGCTCCAGCTCGCCGACCTCCCGACCCCCGACGCCCTGGACGAGGCCCTGCTCGCCGCCGCCGACGTGGACGCCCTCATGGCGTACGACGGCGTCACGGCCCTCCCCTTCGACCCGGCCCGCCGCCTCGCCACCGTGGTCGTCCGCACCCCCGGCCGCCTCGGCACGCACACGCTGATCACCAAGGGGGCCGTGGAGGCCGTACTGCGATGCTGTTCGCTGTCCGACGGCGAGCGTTCCCGCCTGCGCGACCTGGCCGACGCGCAGGCCGCGGACGGGCTGCGGGTCCTCGCGGTCGCCGGCGCCGAGATCCCGGCCGGAGACCGCCCCCGCGAACGCGGCCTCACCTTCCGCGGCCTGGTCACCCTCCGGGACGACCTCGCCCCCACCGCCGCCGAGGCCCTCGCCGGACTCGCCGGGCGGGGAGTCACCGTCAAGATCCTCACCGGCGACCACCCGGGCACCGCGGTCCGGGTCTGCCGTGATCTCGGGGTCCCGGTGGCCGGGGTCGTCACCGCCGACCGCCTCGACACCCTCACCGACGCCGAACTCACCGAACTGGCCCGCCGTACGACCGTCTTCGCCCGCTGTGCCCCCGAGCACAAGACCCGCGTCACCCGGGCCCTCCAGTCCGGCGGCCACACGGTCGGCTTCCTCGGCGACGGCGTCAACGACCTGCCCGCCCTGCGCACCGCCGACGTGGGCATCGCCCCTCGCGACGCGGCCGGGGTGACCAGGGAGAACGCGGACCTCGTCCTCGGCGGGAAGGACCTCACCGCGATCGACCACGCGGTCGCCGCCGGCCGTCACGCGGGCGGCAACATCGCCACGTATCTGCGCGTCACGCTCTCCTCCAACCTCGGCAACGTGATCGCGATGCTCTCCGCGGGTCTCCTGCTGCCCTTCCTGCCGATGCTCCCGGCCCAGGTCCTCGTCCAGAACCTGTGCTTCGACGCGGCCCAACTGGCCTTCGCCCACGACCGTCCCGCCCCGTCCGCCCTGCGCGGGCCGAGCGTCCTGGACCCCCGGGCGCTGCTCCGGTTCATCGTCGGCTTCGGCGCCCTGAACGCCGTGGCGGACCTGGCGACCTTCGGTGTCCTGGCTTTCGCCCTGCGGGGCCCGGGCGACGACGAGGCGCTGTTCCACTCGGGCTGGTTCACGGAGAACCTGCTGACCCAGGCCGTGGTGATGGTGCTGCTGTCCCTGGGCCCGCCGGGCCGGAACGGGAGGCGGCCGGGCCCGGTGACCTGGTCCGCCGCCGCACTGGCCGCGACCGGTCTGCTCCTGCCCATGTCACCGCCCGGCGCGGCCCTGGACCTGAGCGCACTGCCCGGCGTGTACTACGGACTGCTCGCCGCCGTCCTCGCCCTGTACGCCGTGGGCCTGCTGGCGGCGAGACGCCGTACGGGTGGCTGACCGGACCCGGAGACCGGCCGGCTCAGGGGCAGGCGATGTCGAAGCCGTACCGCAGGGGTTCGTCCGTCACGCCGTGGTCGAGCCGGTAGACGTAGACACCCTCCACCCGCACCCCGGACGGCGCGCCCTCCGTGCGGCAGGGGTACGACACCTGCACGACCCGGGGCCGGTCGGCGACCTTGACCCGCATCCCGTGGGCCGGTCCGCCGTCGAGGACGGCGACTTCCCACCCGGTCACGTCGGCCGTCTCCACTGTCTCCGCTGCGTCCACGGCGACAGTTTAGAGCTTGCGCAATCGTCCGGGGACAGATGTCCGATGCGCGGATGCACGGTGACCACCCCGGCAGGGAAGCGCCGGCGGACGTGCGGTCCGGGCGGACCGTGACGGCGAGGGCGTCTCACGCGGTGGGCGGACCGGAGCCGGCGCTCCCCGGAGAGCACCGAAGGTCATCGGGCGGTCCCCAGTGCGGGGTGGCGGGTGGAGGGGACGTCGGCGGGCTCGCCCTCGGCGTGCTTCGCGGGCGCGTCCTTCGCGGGCGCGTCCTTCGGGGGCGCGTCTGCCTCCTGGGCTTGGGCGTCTTCCGCGGGCGCCTCCTTTGTGTGCGGCCCCTTTGTGTGCGGCCCCTTTGTGTGTGCCTCCTCTGTGTGCGGCCCCTCTGTGTGCGCCTCCTCCGCGTGCGCTTCCTCTGTGGGCGTCGATGAGTCCGCGACCCTCTCCTCACCGGTCCGGACCGGCGCGGACGCCGCGTCCTTGCGCCGGGTCATCCCGACCCCCACCAGGACCACGGCCATGCCCAGCCCGACCCGGACGCTCAGGCCCTCGCCCAGGACGAGCGCGCCGAGGAGCACCGAGACCACGGGCAGCAGGTAGCCGACCACGGCGGCGTTGGTGGCGCCCTCGTCGTTGATGATCCGGTAGGTGAGGTGGAAGGTGATCGCGGTGCAGAAGACGCTGAGGACCAGGGCCGCGACCACCACGGCCGGGCCGGGATCGATCGACTCCAGCCCGCCGACCGGCAGCGCGACGGCGGTCAGCCCGCTCGCGGCGACGAGCTGGGCGGCGGAGAGCGAGATGGTGGGGGTGCCCCGGCGCACCAGGGTGCGGCCCATGTAGGTGAAGGCGACGGCGTAGCTGGCGGCCGCGCCGAGGATGGCGAGCGCTCCCCAGCCGGTGGCCCCGGCCGACTGCCAGGGGGCGAGGATGAGGACCGTGCCGGCGAATCCGAGCAGCAGGCCGGTCAGGCGGACCGGACGCAGGCCGCGTTCCGAGCCGAGGGCCAGGCCGAGGGCGATCGACCACAGCGGGGTCGTGGCGTTCAGGACGCCCGCGAGGCCGGAGTCGACGGTCTGCTGGCCCAGGCTGAACAGGGCGAAGGGCAGCGCGTTGCAGAAGAAGGCCGCGACGACGATGTGCCGCCAGAGGGTGCGGCCACGGGGCAGGCGCCGGCCCGACGCGTAGCAGGCGACGGTGAGGACGAGCGCGCCGAGGAGGCAGCGGACGAACGTGACCTGGAGCGGGGACAGGCCGCGCAGCGCCAGTTCGATCCAGAGGAAGGTCGAGCCCCACAGCAGGGCGAGCACGGCCACCCGTACGCCGCCCCGCAGACTCCGTGTCCCACCGTTCACGATGCTTTCCTCCATCCGGCCGACGTCCCGTTCCCGTTCCTCGACGATGTCCCAGCCGACCTATGAGTACAAGCAAACGTTTCTACCGAGTACGTTAAGCTGTGCTACATGCTTGACGTGAGGCGCCTCCAGGTTCTGCGGGCGGTGGTCACCAGCGGGACGGTCACCGCCGCCGCGGCCCACCTCGGCTACACGCCGTCCGCCGTCAGCCAGCAGGTGGCGGCGCTGGAGAAGCAGGCCGGCACCGCGCTGCTCGAACGGGTCGGGCGGGGAGTGCGGCCCACTCCCGCCGGCCTGCTGCTCACCGAGCACGCGGCCCTGATCAGTTCGGCGGTCGCCCAGGCGGAGACCGCCCTCGCCGACCTCCGCGCCGGACGCATCGGCACCCTGTCGGTCCGCTACTTCGCCACAGCGGGCTCCACGCTGGTGGCCCCGGCTCTCGCCCGGCTCCGCGCCGACCACCCAGGCGTCCGGGTCGACCTCGAACTCGCCGACCCCGAGGACCCGTTCCAGGAGGTGGCCCGGGGCCGGGCCGACCTGGCCGTGGTCGTACAGGCGCGGGGTCGGGCAGGGGACGGCTTCCGCCTGGTCCACCTGCTCGACGACCCGTACGACGCCGTCCTGCCGCTGGGGCATCCGCTCGCGGACCGGGAGGTCATCGACCTGCACGAGCTGTCCGGGGAGCAGTGGGTCGGCAGCGAACCGCCCGGCCCCTGCCTGGAACCGGTGATCGACTCCTGTGCGGCGGCCGGCTTCACCCCCGACTTCGTCATCCGCAGCGAGGACTACGCCACCGCGCAGGGCTTCGTCGCGGCCGGCCTCGGCGTCGGCCTGATGCCGAGACTGGGCCTGCGCAGCCGCCACCCCGGCGTCGTCGTACGCCCGGTCCGCAACCCCGAACCCGTCCGGGTGATCGCGGCGGTGGTCCGAGAGACCGCCCTCGACCAGCCCGCCCTCCGCAGCCTCCTGACAGCTCTCCGGGACGCGGCAGCCACCGACTGATCGGGCGTTGGGGCCGGGACACGGTGGGTGCGGTGCTCGGTCCGGTGCGGCCGGGGCTACAGTCCGCGCAGCGCCTCGTACAGGTCGCCGTAAGCACTCCAGCAGTCGACACTGCCGTCGTCGTTCAGAGTGCCCATGTACCAGTCCTCGTCGCTGACCGGCTTCACCAGACACAGCCCATGGAACCCCAAGACGATCTCGGGGTGAAGCCGTTCGTCTTCCCCCGGCCGGCCCACCCACGTCACGACGCGATCGGCGTCGAGAGCCACAGCCTCCTTGTCGCCGGAGACCTCGCGGATCTCCTCCAGAGTCCACCCTGCCGGTAGCCGCCCGTCCGCCATCCCATGATGATGACAGCCCCGCCGCAGCCGTCGAGGTCTCGGAGCCCCCGCTGACACCGAGCGCGTGGGAGCCGCAGCGAAGGAACTGGGCACTTCCACGAAGCGGGACACCATCAACACCGCCCTACGTGAGATCGTCGCCCGCAACCGCCGCTTGCGTGCCCTGCATGAGCTGCATGAGCTGCAGGATCTCGCGGATGAAGGCGCCCTCGACGCCGAATCCTCCTGGACAAGCGCAACTACCGAGCTGGTTCCGCCCGGTGAGCGTTGCCGACTACCTCATCGATACGTCGGCCCTGGCTCGCGTTCTGCTGCGTCAGACAACGGAAGAGTGGGAGCAGAGGATGGCCGCCGGTCTGATCGCCCTGTGCGACCTCACCGAACTGGAAGTCCTCTACTCCGTACGTTCCGCGAAAGACCGCGAGGCCATCCAGGAACGGCTGAACCAGTTCACCTGGTGCCCCATGCCCGACGGCATCCACCGGCGCGCCCGCGTCGTCCAGCACGAGCTCACCTCCAAGGGCGAGCACCGCAGCGCCGGAGCCGTCGACCTCCTCGTGGCCGCAGCCGCGGAAGAAGCAGGACTCGTGCTGCTGCACCACGACCGCGACTTCGAGACCATCGCACGCACCACCGTCAAGTAGCCGATCAGCTCCCCGATCCACCGCCATACCGATGGCCGTACCCTCCAGGCTCTTCACCGGCTACTGGTATCGCCGAGTGCCCCATTCTGCGACGGGCCTCTGCCTGCAGCGCACCGACCGGGAACGCCGCTTCGGCGGTACCGGTCCGGGGATGACGTCGAGCTCCAAATGCTCCTCGAACAGGTGCTCAGATCGGCGCCGGCACTGTGTGCCCCCAGCTCAGTCCATGATCGCCCGTTCGCAACCTTGCGGGTACTTGCCGAACGCGTCCCCTGCCATGAACTACCCCGGCCGCCCTGCCTTGACGCAGCCCGTCCATCACAGGCGGAGACTTGGCCTGCCGGACGGTTGATAAGGGCGATCTCGCGGACGGTTCCTTGGAAGCCAGGTTCGAGTCGGCGCCCCAATATGGCCTCACAAACCACTCAGGGACCCGACCCGCTAAGCGGATCAGGCCCCTGATCTGGATTTACAGCTGTCGGGGTGGCGGGATTTGAACCCACGACCTCTTCGTCCCGAACGAAGCGCGCTGCCAAGCTGCGCTACACCCCGATCGTCGCTGCTCGTCGCGGCGACGTCGTTTACTTTAGCCCACCGGTGGCTGGAGACGAAATCCGGTTTTGGTGCGGTGGCGGATGGGGTTCGGGCGGGCGTGGTCGAGGGCGACGAGGAGGATCGCGAGGGCGTAGAAGGAGAGGCCGAGGAGGAGGGCGTTGCCGAGGACGTTCTTGTAGCCGTGCAGGTCCACGTCCAGGAAGGGGTAGAGGTAGCGGCCGGACGTGCCCGGAGGGATCAGTTCGCCTCGGGTGAAGGAGAACAGGAGGTACGCCAGGGGGTACAGCAGCCAGGTCGCCGCCTGGCGCAGGTGCAGGCGGCCGGGGGGCGTGAGCAGGAGCCAGTCCGCCAGCGCCGCCGCCGGGATCGCCGTGTGCATGAGGTGGGCGGTCACCGCGTGCCAGCCGGTCGGGTTCGCCGACGCGCCCGTGAGGACGAAGGGGCTCGCCGCGTTCGCCAGCAGCACGTGGTGCACCAGGGCCGTGATGGTGACGTAGAGGAGGGCCGCGCCCGTCACGGCGGACGGCAGCGGGCGGCGGGCGGTCCATGCCCTGCGGGCCGACAGCAGCAGCACCAGGGCCAGCAGGATCGTGCTCTGGACCGAGAAGTAGCTCAGGGTGCGGATCGCGCTGCTCAGGAGCAGTTCGACGGTCACGGCTCCCGCGGCCACCAGTGCCACCAGCACGCGGTAGGCGGCGGCCAGGGGGTGGCGTACGGGAGCCACCACCGCCGAGGCGGGGACGGTCGAGGGCAGGAACGCGGGCATGCCCGGGAGGGCGGGGAGGTCCGGGAGGTCCCTCGGTATCGGCGCGGTCATGCCCTCACGTTAGGCAAACCCGGCAAAAGGGGCGATGCGGGCGAGCTGTCCGGGTTAACGCTTCCTACTCCCGGCCCACCAGCGTCAGCAACGTCACCTCCGGCGGGCACGCGAACCGCACCGGTGTGTAACGGTTCGTGCCGCAGCCCGCCGACACGTGCAGATACGACGTCCTGCCCTCCGCCGTGTGCCGGGACAGGCCCTTCACGCGGTCGGTGTCCAGATCGCAGTTGGTGACGAAGGCGCCGTAGAAGGGCAGGCAGAGCTGGCCGCCATGGGTGTGGCCGGCGAGGATCAGCGGGTAGTCGTCGGCCGTGAAGGCGTCCAGGGCGCGCAGGTAAGGGGCGTGTACGACGCCCATGGCGAAGTCGGCCGCGCCGGACGGGCCGCCGGCCACCTCGGCGTAGCGGTCCCGCTTGATGTGCGGGTCGTCCAGGCCGGTCAGCTCGACCGACACGCCCTCGATCTTGAGCATGCCCCGCGTGTTCGTGAGGTTCTGCCAGCCGGCCGCGTCGAAGCCCTCCCGCAGGTTCTCCCACGGGTTGTGGACGACTCCGACGGCGGGGGCGTTGCCGTTCAGGCCGTGGCGGCCCTGGGCCTTCTCGTACAGGTACCGGGCGGGGTTACGGAACTTGGGGCCGTAGTAGTCGTTGGAGCCGAAGACGTAGGCGCCCGGGAACTCCATCAGCGGGCCCAGCGCGTCCAGTACCTCCGGCACGCCCTCCGGGTCCGAGAGGTTGTCGCCCGTGTTGATCACGAAGTCCGGGCGCAGGCCCGCGAGCGAGCGCAGCCATCGCTGCTTCTTGCGCTGGCCGCCGACCATGTGGATGTCGGAGACCTGGAGCACCCGCAGGGGGCGCATGCCGGACGGCAGGACGGGGACCGTCACTCGTCGCAGCCGGAAGGAACGGGCTTCGAAACCCGCCGAGTAGACGAGGCCGGCGGCGCCAACCGCCGCGATTCCCAAGGGAACTCCGTATCGCGCGCGCATGCCTCCATCGTGTCAGATCACGAGCGCCTCCTTGACCGGGCGCCCGCCGCCACCGTGATGCCGGGGCCCCGCCCACCCGCGGGGCCACCCCTCCCACGAGGCCCCCCGCACAAATACGCGGGCACCCGTCCCCCCACACCTGCGACAATCACCCGCATGACCACGCTCAAGTCGAAGCTGCAGGAAGACCTCAACGCCGCGATCAAGGGGCGTGACGAGCTGCGCTCCTCGACGCTCCGGATGACGCTCGCCGCGATCACCAACGAGGAGGTCGCGGGCAAGGAGAAGCGGGAGCTCTCCGACGCCGAGGTGCTCAAGGTGATCGCCAAGGAGGCGAAGAAGCGCCGTGAGGCCGCGGACGCCTTCGCCCAGGGTGGTCGTGCCGAGTCCGCCGAGCGGGAGAAGGCGGAGGGCGAGGTCCTCGCCGAGTACCTGCCCAAGCAGCTCAGCGACGAGGAGCTGAACGACATCGTCGCCCAGGCCGTCGAGGAGGCGAAGGCGGCCGGCGCCGAGGGGCCGCGGGCCATGGGTGCCGTCATGAAGATCGTGAACCCGAAGGTGGCCGGCCTGGCCGAGGGCGGCCGCGTCGCCGCCACGGTGAAGAAGCTCCTGGCCGGCTGAGCCCAGCACCTGTCACCACCGGCTGAGTACAGCACGCGCCGGTCACCGGCTGACCACAGCACCTGCCAGTCGTACGAGAGCCCGGCCCCGCGCACATAGCGGGACCGGGCTCTCATCCTTACGGGCCTCCAGGCCTCCAGGCCTCCAGGCCGCCTCCGGGCGTCAGCCGCGCCCGCCCCCGCCCCCGTTGCCGTTCCCGTTTCCGTTGGTCGTGCCCTGGATGAAGTTCTCCGGGATCGAGAAGCTCGGCGTCGGGAAGGTGGTGTTGCCGTCGTCACCACCGTCGTTGCCACCGTTGTCGTTCCCACCGTTGTCGTTCCCGCCGGTGTCCCCGTTGTCGTTGTCGTCGTCACCGTCGGCGGGGGGTTCGCTCTTCGGCATGTCCGGGATGTGCACGAGGTTGAAGCTCGGGGCGTCCTTGCCCTCCAGCGCGCCGCTCATCATGTCCCGCCAGATGGGGCCGGGGACCTTGCCGCCGAACACCTTCTGGTTGTAGACGCCGCCGATGGTGATGTTCTTCATCTGGCGCTTGTGAGCGGGGTCGCCGACCCACACCGCGCCGGACATGTTCGGCGTGTACCCGACGAACCAGGCCGCGTAGCGCTCGTCGGTCGTACCGGTCTTGCCGGCGCTGGCACGGCCACCGCCGAGGCCCGCCTCCGAACCCGTGCCGTCCTCGACCACGCCCTTGAGGAGCGTGTTGATCGTGTCGGCGGTGTTCTCCGACATCGCCCGTGAGCAGGTCGACTTCGGGATCCGCAGGGACTTCGACTTCTCGCCGACCCGCTGGGTGATGGACTCGATGGCGACCGGGGTGCAGTACATCCCGCGCGAGGCGAAGGTCGCGTACGCGTTCGCCATGGTCAGCGGGGACATCTCCTGGGTGCCCAGGGCGATCGACGGCGCCTGCTGGATCTTGCGGCCGTCGGCGCGCTGGACGCCCATCTTCGCGGCCATCTCCGTCACCGGGCAGATGCCGATGTCGCTGATCAACGACACGTAGTAGGTGTTGACCGACTTGGCGGTCGCCGTCTTCATGTCGTACGGGCCGACCTCGGAGGTGTTCTCGTTGGTGACCGGGACGCCCTTCTCGTTCCAGACGCCGCCGTTGCACTGCTGGACCGGGGCCGGGTAGTCCATCTTGTACGGCGAGGGGTAGATCTTGGTCGCCGGCATACCGCCCTCTATGGCGGCCGCGGCCACGATCGGCTTGAACGTCGAACCGGGCTGGTAGCCCGCGCCGCCGCCCATGTCCGCGTTGACCGAGAGGTTGAGCGTCGTCTCGTTCTTCTTGTTGTTGATGCCGTACGGCCGTGACTGGCCCATCGCCAGGATCTTGCCGGTGCCGGGCTGGACGATGGTCGCGGCCGTGGCCACGTCGTCGTCCTGGTAGACGTGCTCCTTGATGGACCTCTGCACCGACCTCTGGGCCTGCGGGTCCATGGTGGTGCGGATCGTCAGACCGCCCTGGTTCCAGACCTTGGCCCGGGCCTCCTTGGTCTTGCCGAAGACCGGGTCGGTCAGGAAGACCTCACGGACGTAGTCGCAGAAGAAGCCGGCGCCCTTGACCGCGGTGATGCAGCCGTTCTTCGGCTTGCTGACCTTGAGGCCCAGCGGCTGCTCCTTGGCCTTGTCGGCCTCCGCCTGCGAGACGTCACCGACCTCCGCCATGCGCTGGAGCACGGTGTTGCGCCGCTTGGTCGCCTCGGCCTCGTCGTTGACCGGGTCGTAGCGGCTCGGGGACTGGACGATGCCCGCGAGCAGCGCCGACTGCTCCAGGTCGAGGTCCTTGGCGTGCTTGGAGAAGTAGCGCTGGGCGGCGGCCTCGACGCCGTACGCCTGCTGGCCGAAGAAGGTGATGTTCAGGTAGTTCTCGAGGATCTTCTTCTTGCCGAGTTCCTCTTCGAGCTGGATCGCGTACTTCAGCTCGCGGATCTTGCGGCCGATGGTCTGCTGGGTGGCCTCGGCGACCTTCGTGGGGTCGTCACCGGCCTCCTCCACCGCGACGTTCTTCACGAGCTGCTGCGTCAGCGTGGAGGCGCCCTGGGCGACCCCGCCGCTCTGGGCGTTCTTGTTGAGCGCGCGCAGGACGCCCTTCAGGTCGACCGCGCCGTGCTGGTAGAAGCGCGAGTCCTCGATCGCGACGATCGCGTTCTGCATGTACGGCGAGATGTCCTTGAGGTCCACCACCGTGCGGTCGCGTGAGTAGACCGTGGCGATGGTGCCGCCCGCGGCGTCGAGGATCGTGGTGCGCTGGCTCAGCGGCGGGGTCTTCAGGTTGGCCGGGAGCTCGTCGAAACTCTCCACCGACCCCTTGGCCGCGAGCCCCAGCGCGCCGGCCGCGGGCAGCGCGATGCCTGCCATCACCGCTCCCGCGAGGACACTGACTCCGAGGAACTTGGCGGCCTGCTGCGTGGGCGACAGACCGCCACCCGAGCGCTTCTTCGACATAGGGGGCAGCCTAATCCGTCCTCATGAGCGTTCAGAGGGAGCCCGTGTCACGGCATGGCGACGGAAGCGGGCACGGCCGCGTCGGAGCGGGCATGGCGACAGCAGCGCCCTACCTTCTCATTCGCCGGACACGCGCACAGGCGTTGGCCTAAGCTGCTCTCAACTGTCACAGCAGTAGGGCCACGTATCAATACGTCCGGCGACCCCGAATCGTTCCGGAAGTTCCCCGACTTTTTTGGTGGGTGCGTGTCCGAATCCGCCTCGTGTGTCATCAGGTGCCCGTTGTGACGCAAGACAAGTGTCCCGGTTTGCCGGGATAGTCATGTATGTCGCGGGCTCACTCCCCCGGGTGATCTGCCGCTTACGCATAGTCCGTTCGGGCCATTCAAGATTGGGCCCGAAGGGGGTGTTGCGCTGTGCCTGCCTTCCGTAACGTCCTCAACTGGCGGCGGTGAATATGCCGCTGCCGCCGTGGGGGAGCCTCGATTCGGGAGAGGACGGCGCCGGTATGGGCTGGGTAGTCGACTGGAGTGCGCAGGCGGCCTGCCGCACTACCGATCCGGATGAACTGTTCGTTCAAGGAGCAGCGCAGAACCGGGCGAAGGCGGTGTGCACCGGATGTCCGGTGCGAACGGAGTGCCTCGCCGACGCGTTGGACAACCGCGTCGAGTTCGGCGTGTGGGGAGGCATGACAGAGCGCGAGCGCCGCGCCCTGCTGCGCCGGCGGCCGACGGTCACGTCGTGGCGCAGGCTGCTGGAGACGGCGCGCGTCGAGTACGAGCGGGGGGTCGGCATCCTGCCCCTCGAGGACGACGAGATCTACGAGAACTACGCGGCGGTGAGCTGAGGGGACACCCCGCGGCCGAGGCGGGGCCGGCTCACGTCGGCCCAGGGCTTGGCCCAGGGCTCGGGTCAGTCCACGGCAGTCTCGGGCAGCTCCGGCCGCCCGGCCGCGAGCCGGTCTCCGATGTCCCGCAGCCCCGCGAGGTCGTGTACGTCCCCGGGCAGCGCGGCCACTTCGGCCACGGCCACCTCGGGGTGGAGCGCGGTGAAGCGGTCACGCGTGCGCTGCTCGCGGGAGAGCAGCTGCATACGGTCGGCATGCAGTCTCAGCAGGCCCGCGGTGAGTTGGTCGACGGACCGGTCAGCCGCGTGGGCGGACCGCTCCTTCTCCGTGCGCTTCGAGCTGGGGTTCTCCGAGTCGGCGGGGGAGCCTTCGTCGGGAGCCGGTGCCCCGGAAGCGGGAGATTCTGAACTGCCGTACGTGTCGGGAGAGTTACGAAGTCCAGCTTTCCCACCCTCCTGATCGACAATGCGGGGCTCTTCAAGATTTTCCGCGGCCTCGGAAGTTTCCGGGGTTTCCAGGTTTTCCGCGGCGGCGAGCGCCCGTTCGGCCGAGAGCCGGTCGGCGCCGCTGCCGTGGACCCGGTTGAGCACCAGGCCGGCGAGGGGCATGTTCTCCGCGGCCAGCCGCTCCACGAAGTACGCGGCCTCGCGCAGCGCGTCCCGCTCCGGGGCCGCGACCACGAGGAACGCCGTCCCTGGCGCCTGGAGCAGCTTGTACGTGGCGTCCGCGCGCGTGCGGAACCCGCCGAAGGTCGTGTCCATCGCGGCCACGAACGTCTGGACGTCCTTGAGGAGTTGCCCACCCAGCAGCTTGCCGAGGGTGCCGGTCATCATCGACATCCCGACGTTCAGGAACTTCATCCCCGCCCGTCCGCCGAGCTTGGCCGGGGCGGTGAGCAGCCGGATGAGCTTTCCGTCGAGGAAGGAGCCGAGCCGCTTCGGCGCGTCCAGGAAGTCGAGGGCGGAGCGCGAGGGGGGCGTGTCGACGACGATCAGGTCCCACTCGTCCCGGGCCCGCAACTGCCCGAGCTTCTCCATCGCCATGTACTCCTGCGTGCCCGCGAAGCCCGCGGAGAGCGACTGGTAGAAGGGGTTGTTCAGGATCGCGGCCGCCCGCTCGGCGTCCGCGTGCGCCTCGACGATCTCGTCGAAGGTGCGCTTCATGTCGAGCATCATCGCGTGCAGCTCGCCGCTCGCGGAGTCGTCGAGGCCCTTGACCCGGCGCGGGACGTTGTCCAGCGAGTCGATGCCCATCGACTGGGCGAGGCGGCGGGCCGGGTCGATGGTGAGGACGACGACCTTGCGGCCCCGCTCGGCGGCGCGCAGGCCGAGGGCCGCCGCGGTCGTGGTCTTGCCGACGCCGCCCGAACCGCAGCACACCACGATCCGGGTCCTCGGGTCGTCGATCAGCGGGTCGAGGTCGAGCACCGGCGCGGGGGAGAGGCGGTGGTGGCGGTCCGGTTGCGGATTCCGGGGAGCTCGGTCGTGACGGTCGGCGTCCGCGCTCATGACATCCCCTGCTTCCGCAGCTCGGCGGCCAGTTCGTACAGCCCTGCCAGGTCCATGCCCTCCGTCAGCAAGGGCAGTTCGTGCAGCGGCAGTCCCAGTTCGCCGAGGACCGCGCGCTGTTCGTGCTCCAGGTCGTACCGCTCGGCGTACTCCTCGGCCTGCCGTATCAGCGGGTCGACCAGCTTCTCGGCGTTGCCCCCGCGGCGGGCGCCGCCGAGACCGGCCGAGGACAGCGCCTTCGCCACCGCTGAACGCTGTGTGCTGCGTACGAGTTCCAGGTCGGTGTCGTCCAACACCTCAGGGCGCACCATGTTCACCACGATCCGGCCCACGGGGAGGTGGGCGGCCCGCAGCTCCGCGATGCCGTCCGCGGTCTCCTGGACGGGCATCTCCTCCAGGAGAGTGACCAGGTGGACGGCCGTCTCCTTGGACTTCAGCACCCGCATCACGGCCTGCGCCTGATTGTGTATCGGGCCGATCTTGGCCAGTCCCGCGACCTCGTCGTTGACGTTCAGGAAGCGGGTGATACGGCCGGTGGGGGGCGCGTCCATCACGACGTAGTCGTAGACGAAGCGGCCGGACTTGTTCTTCCGGCGGACCGCCTCGCACGCCTTGCCCGTCAGGAGGACGTCCCTGAGGCCGGGCGCGATGGTGGTCGCGAAGTCGATCGCGCCGAGCTTCTTGAGGGCTCTGCCCGCTCCGCCGAGTTTGTAGAACATCTGGAGGTAGTCCAGAAGGGCCAGTTCGGGGTCGATGGCCAGTGCGTACACCTCCCCGCCCCCCGGAGCGACGGCGATCTTCCGCTCATCGTAGGGCAGCGCCTCCGTTTCGAAGAGCTGCGCGATTCCCTGGCGACCCTCCACCTCGACGAGAAGCGTCCGCTTCCCCTCGGTGGCGAGGGCCAGCGCGAGGGCTGCGGCGACCGTCGTCTTTCCGGTCCCGCCCTTGCCGCTGACGACCTGGAGCCTGCTCACGTATTCGAGCGTAACCAGTCGACGGGGAACCTAAGCAGGAGGCTGTGGACAACGCGGGCACCGGCTGTGGGCGCAGCGGCTGAAAGCCCGGGGTGAGCAGCGGCTAAAGTCGGCCGCATGACCAAGAAGTGGGAATACGCGACCGTGCCGCTGCTCGTCCACGCCACGAAGCAGATTCTGGACACCTGGGGCGAGGACGGCTGGGAGCTCGTGCAGGTCGTGCCCGGGCCGAACAACCCCGAGCAGCTCGTGGCGTACCTGAAGCGGGAGAAGGCGGCGTGAGCGGGGCGGTAGAGGCGCGGCTCGCGGAGCTGGGGCTGACGCTGCCGGAGGTCGTGCCGCCGCTGGCCGCCTACCAGCCCGCCGTGCAGTCGGGTGTGTACGTGTACACCTCCGGTCAGCTGCCCATGGTCGACGGCAAGCTTCCGGTCACCGGGAAGGTGGGCGCGGAGGTCACGGCCGAGGAGGCGAAGGCGCTGGCCCGCACGTGTGCGCTGAACGCGCTGGCGGCGGTGAAGTCGGTGGCCGGTGATCTGGACCGGATCGCGCGCGTGGTGAAGGTCGTGGGGTTCGTGGCGTCGGCCTCGGACTTCACGGGGCAGCCGGGTGTGATCAACGGCGCGAGCGAGCTGCTCGGCGAGGTGCTCGGCGAGGCGGGTGTGCACGCGCGCAGTGCGGTGGGCGTGGCTGTGCTGCCGCTGGACGCGCCGGTCGAGGTCGAGGTGCAGGTGGAGTTGGCTGCGTCGTGATGCCTGCGGAGCTTGGGCGGGCGGGGTCGTCGTTTGGCTGCGGGTCGGTGGGGGCGGGCGTTTTGCGCAGTTCCCCGCGCCCCTGATGCCTGCGGCGCAGCTGCGGGCCCGGTGGGGGCTTGTGTAGCGCGTCGGGTGCGGTTTGGGGTCGGGGCCGGGGTGGGGGGTATCCGTCCTCGGTCCGGCGGCTCGGTCCCTTGAGTGGTGCTCTGTCACGGACGCCGGCCGCTGCGGGCGGACACCCCCCACCCCGTCCCCTTCCCGCCGTACGCGGCCAACGGCCCGTCCTGGCGCAGGTGACTGCAACCCCGTAGGGGCGCGGGGAACTGCGCGACCAGCCAGGTCGGACCCGCACCCGCCCGACCACCCGACCCGGCACCCCCACAGGCGACCGCCCCTCGAACATCCGCCCCCCACGAGTTAGCCTCCGCCCATGGCAAACGGGCAGTGGTACCCAGCGGAATGGCCGGACCGTATCCGCGCGCTCGCGGACGGCTCGCTCGTGCCGGCCGTGCCCAGGCGCGCCGCCACCGTGATGCTGCTGAAGGACGGGCCGGCCGGGACGGTCGTGCACATGTTGCGCAGGCGTTCCTCCATGGCGTTCGCCGGCGGGGCGTACGCCTACCCCGGCGGTGGCGTCGACTCCCGTGACGACGAGCACCAGATCCACTGGGCGGGCCCCACGCGCGCGTGGTGGGCGGCCCGGCTCGGGGTGGACGAGACCGCGGCTCAGGCGATCGTCTGCGCGGCCGTGCGGGAGACGTACGAGGAGGCGGGTGTCCTGCTCGCCGGGCCGACGGCCGAGTCGGTGGTCGGTGACACCACGGGCGCCGAGTGGGAGGCGGACCGGGCCGCTCTGGTGGCCCGGGAGCTGTCCTTCGCGGAGTTCCTGGAGCGCCGGGGGCTGGTGCTGCGGTCGGATCTGCTCGGGGCCTGGACACGCTGGATCACACCCGAGTTCGAACCCCGTCGCTACGACACGTGGTTCTTCGTCGCCGCCCTCCCGGAGGGCCAGCGCACCCGCAACGCCTCCACCGAGGCCGACCGTACGGTGTGGATCCGCCCTCAGGACGCGGCGGACGGCTACGACAAGGGCGAGCTGCTGATGATGCCGCCCACCCTCGCCACCCTGCGGCAGCTCACCGCGTACGGCACCGCCGCCGACGCGCTGGCCGCCGCGCCCGAACGCGACCTGACCCCTGTGCTCGCGCAGGCCCGGCTGGTGGACGGCGAGATCGTGCTCTCCTGGCCGGGACACGACGAGTTCACCAAACACATCCCGACCGGTGGAGCCCCCGCATGACCGACGCCGCAGCCCTCCCCGGCCAGCCACGGGGCGGGGTCCTCTCGGGCCCCGCCACCGCGCGAGCCGTCAACGTCCTCGCGCCCAACGCCTCCGCGATGACCCTGGACGGCACCAACACCTGGATCCTGTCGGAGCCGGACTCCGAGCTGGCGGTCGTGGTCGATCCCGGCCCGCTCGACGAGGGGCACCTGCGGGCCGTCGTCGACACCGCCGCGGCCGCGGGCAAGCGCGTCGCGCTCACCCTGCTCACCCACGGGCACCCCGACCACGCCGAGGGCGCCGTCCGGTTCGCCGGGCTCACCGGCACCGAGGTGCGGGCCCTGGACCCGGCGCTGCGGCTGGGGGACGAGGGGCTCGGCGCGGGGGACGTGGTGCTGGTCGGCGGGCTGGAACTGAGGGTGGTCCCGACGCCCGGGCACACCGCCGACTCGCTGTGCTTCCATCTCCCGGCCGACCAGGCCGTCGTGACCGGTGACACCATCCTGGGGCGCGGTACGACCGTCGTGGCCCACCCCGACGGCCGCCTGGGCGACTATCTGGACTCCCTGCGGCGGTTGAGGTCCCTGACGGTCGACGACGGCGTCCACACCGTCCTGCCGGGCCACGGGCCCGTCCTGGAGGACGCCCAGGGTGCCGTCGAGTTCTACCTCGCCCACCGGGCCCACCGGCTCGCCCAGGTCGAGACGGCCGTGGAGGACGGATACCGGACGCCCGAGGCCGTCGTAGAACATGTGTACGCGGACGTCGACCGGTCGCTCTGGCCGGCCGCCGAGCTGTCGGTGCGGGCCCAGCTCGAGTATCTGGAGGAGCACGGGCTCATCTAGGGGTCTTCACGCCGTGCACGCGCGCGTACTCGGCGGCCAGCCAGGGGCCCAGGTCGTCGACGTACGTGCGCAGTACGGCCGGGTCGGCGGTCGGGGTGTGGCCCAAGTCGGCCGCCGCCCGGAGCTGGTCGGCGCGCTCGGGGTAGTACGCGGCGAAGACCTCCGCCATCTCTCCCAGGTCGCTCGTCCAGCCGTTCCAGCGGGGCATGACCAGCGTGAACGCCGTGCGCACCAGGTGCCGGGACATGAAGCGGACCAGGCGGGTGCGGGTCTCCTCCGAGTCCGCCGCCTCGATCTGTTGGCGCCAGCGGGGCAGCAGGACGGCGAGATCGCCGTTGGTCTCGCGGGCCAGGAGGGAGTCGGGGCGGTAGCGGGGGAGGTACTCCGCGAGGTCGTCGCCGAGCAGCGGGGTGCACAGGCAGGCCACGAACCAGCCCATGTCGTGCCGTTCCGGCTCGCTCAGCAGGACGTCACGGCCGTAGAGCAGCGTTCCGACGCCGTCGATCTGCGGGAACTCCTTGTCGAGCGCCTCCCCGAGCTGCCGTACGCCCTCCCGGTCCGCGTCGGTCGGTTCGTCCCGCAGGGCCAGCAGCAGGTCGAGGTCGCTGCGACCCACGCGCGCGGTGCCGCGCGGAACCGAGCCGTAGAGGTACGCGCTGTGCAGCCTCGGCCCGAACAGATCAAGCACCCGGTCGCGGGCGGCGGCGACGACCGGGCGGAACGGCTGCGGGATCCGCCCGAGCGAGCCCTCGCGCTCGATGTAGCCCTGGGCGTCGAGTCCCTTGGGGGCGATGGGGGGAACTGTTTCGGCGGCCATGGGATCACTGTGCCCGGGGGCGAGCCCCTGGACAGCTCATTTACGGCCCTGGACGGCCCGTGTGGGGCCGAACGTGGTCCCGGTCGGGGACGTGACGTGCGGGAGCGCGCGGGGGCGTGAGGCGCTGGGGGAGCGGCAGCGGTGGCGATCACGTGCGGTCGCCGGGCGCGGCGTCCACCCGGCAGGCGGTCGGATCCGGCGCCGGCCGGTCGGCGGCGGGTCACCGCTCGGCCGTCGCGGGGTCGTCCACGGCGGGCCGTCACGCCGGGTCGCCCACGGCGGGCCGGCGCACAGCCGTCGCGCCGAGAGCCCGCCGGAGGGCCCCGGCGGCCGGCGGCACGAGAAGGGGCCCCGCCGTGTGGCAGGGCCCTTCGACGTCGTACGACGATCCGTGCTCAGCGGGAGCGCTTCGCGAGCCTCTCGACGTCCAGGAGGATCACCGCGCGGGCCTCCAGGCGCAGCCAGCCGCGCTGGGCGAAGTCGGCGAGGGCCTTGTTGACCGTCTCGCGGGAGGCGCCGACCAGCTGGGCCAGCTCCTCCTGGGTGAGGTCGTGGACGACGTGGATGCCTTCCTCGGACTGCACGCCGAAGCGGCGGGAGAGGTCGAGCAGCGCGCGGGCCACACGGCCCGGCACGTCAGAGAAGACCAGGTCGGACATCTGGTCGTTGGTCCTGCGCAGACGCCGTGCGATGGCGCGCAGGAGCGCGGAGGCCACCTCGGGGCGCGCGCTCAGCCAGGGCTGGAGGTCGCCGTGGCCGAGGCCGAGCAGCTTGACCTCGGTCAGAGCGGTGGCGGTCGCCGTGCGCGGGCCCGGGTCGAAGAGCGAGAGCTCGCCGATGAGTTCGCCGGGGCCGAGGACGGCCAGCATGTTCTCGCGACCGTCGGGGGAGGTGCGGTGGAGCTTCACCTTGCCCTCGGTGACCGCGTAGAGCCGGTCGCCCGGGTCGCCCTCATGGAACAGGGAGTCGCCACGCGCGAGAGTCACCTCACTCATGGAGGCGCGCAGTTCCGCGGACTGCTCGTCGTCGAGTGCCGCGAAGAGCGGGTTGCGCCGCAGAACGTCGTCCACGAGTTCTCTCCTTGTCGACCTGCTCAGGGGATCTTGTTCCCCCTTGGTACCAGGGGAACCCGGTGCCCATTTTGCCGGACGGTCCAAACAGTGTGATCTGTCACAAGGATGCCGCACACATGTCCCGGGGTAAGCGGCAGGGGTCCAATTGGGGGCCGGTCTTCGGGGTCCGGGGCGGATGTCAGTGCCGGGCTCTAGGCTGGCCGGGTGTCCAAAACGCCGGTGAGAGCACAGGCCGAGGGGGCTGGGCGGGTGGTTGCACGTCGGGATTCCGCTGTGGGCGAACAGGGCGCCGGGGGTGGAAAGAAAACGGCAAAAGCGGCAGGGAAGGCTCCGGTGGAGAAGAGGGCTTCGGCGAAGAAGACGGCCAAGAAGGCGGCTCCCGTGCGGAAGGCGGCCGCCGTGAAGGAGGCGACCGTCGCTCCCGAGAAGGCGGCGGCTCCGGTGAAGAAGGCCTCGGCCACGAAGACGGTCGCCGCGAAGCCGCCGAGGAGCGAGTCGCGGACCGCCCTCGTCCGCCGCGCCCGGCGCATCAACCGCGAGCTCGCGGAGGTGTTCCCGTACGCGCACCCCGAGTTGGACTTCGAGAACCCCTTCCAGCTGATCGTGGCGACGGTCCTGTCCGCGCAGACCACCGACCTGAGGGTCAATCAGACGACCCCCGCGCTGTTCGCCAAGTACCCGACCCCCGAGGACCTGGCCGCGGCCAATCCCGAGGAGGTCGAGGAGATCCTCCGGCCGACCGGGTTCTTCCGGGCCAAGACCAAGTCGGTGATAGGGCTCTCCAAGGCCCTGGTGGAGAACTTCGGCGGCGAGGTGCCGGGGCGGCTCGAAGACCTGGTCACGCTGCCCGGTGTCGGCCGCAAGACCGCCTTCGTCGTCCTCGGCAACGCCTTCGGGCGGCCCGGCATCACCGTCGACACCCACTTCATGCGCCTGGTCAGGCGCTGGCAGTGGACCGCCGAGACCGACCCCGACAAGATCGAGGCCGCCGTCTGCGCGCTCTTCCCGAAGAGCGACTGGACGGACCTGTCACACCACGTCATCTGGCACGGCCGCCGCATCTGCCACGCCCGCAAGCCCGCCTGCGGCGCCTGCCCCATCGCCCCGCTCTGCCCGGCCTACGGCGAGGGCGAGACGGACCCCGACAAGGCGCGGAAGCTCCTCAAGTACGAGAAGGGCGGCTTCCCGGGCCAGCGGCTGAACCCCCCGCAGGCCTATCTCGACGCGGGCGGCAAGGCCGCGCCCCCACTGGGGGCCACCGGGTGAGGACACGGACGACGCGCAGGGCACGGCCGGGAGGGCGGGCACGGACGCGGGCGGAACGATCTAAGGGCCTTCCTGCGTTGGGCAGGGCAGGACGACGGGGGTGGCGATGACACAGGCGAGCCATACGGAGGGCGTGACGCTCAGCAAGGACGGTCTGCCGGGCTGGCTGGACCCGGTGGTGCACGCCGTGGAGACGGTCGAGCCGCTCCAGCTCAGCCGCTTCCTGCCGCCGGCGAACGGCGCGGGGCGGCAGTCGGCCGTGCTGGTCCTGTTCGGCGAGGGCGAGCGCGGGCCCGAGCTGCTGCTCATGGAGCGGGCGAGTTCGCTCAGGTCGCACGCCGGGCAGCCGTCGTTCCCCGGCGGCGCGCTCGACCCGGAGGACGGCGACCCGAAGGGCGACGGGCCGCTCAGGGCCGCCCTGCGCGAGGCCGAGGAGGAGACCGGTCTCGACCCGTCGGGTGTCCAGCTCTTCGGCGTGCTGCCCAAGCTGTACATCCCGGTCAGCGGCTTCGTGGTGACCCCGGTGCTGGGCTGGTGGCGCGAGCCGACCCCGGTCGGGGTCGTCGACCCGAACGAGACGGCCCGCGTCTTCACGGTCCCCGTGGCGGATCTCACGGATCCCGACAACCGTGCGACGGCCGTGCACCCCAGCGGACACCGAGGTCCGGCATTCCTGGTCGAATCGGCCCTGGTATGGGGCTTCACCGCCGGAATCATCGACCGGATCCTGCACTACGCGGGCTGGGAGCGCCCCTGGGACCGCGAGAAGCAGGTCCCGCTCGACTGGCGCGCATGACAGGGTGGCGTCCGTGCTGTGTCGTCCCGGGGACAGCCCCCGGCCGACCGACCTGTGGTGAACGCGAAGTGATGAGGCGAGGCTCGAACCGGTGAACGTGCTGGACATCCTGTTGCTGGTCGCCGCCGTGTGGTTCGCGATCGTCGGCTACCGCCAGGGCTTCGTCGTAGGCATCCTGTCGGTGATCGGGTTCCTGGGCGGCGGTCTCGTCGCCGTCTACACCCTCCCCGTCATCTGGGACGCCGTGACCGACCACGCCGAGGTCGGCACGGTCGCCGCCGTCGTCGCCGTGGTCGTCGTCATCGTCTGCGCCTCCATCGGGCAGGCCCTGACCACCCACCTCGGCAACAAACTGCGCCGGTACATCACCTGGTCCCCGGCCCGCGCCCTGGACGCCACCGGCGGCGCCCTCGTCAACGTCCTCGCGATGCTCCTGGTCGCCTGGCTGATCGGCGCCACCCTCGCGCAGACCACCATGCCGACGGTCGGCAAGGAGGTACGCGGCTCCAAGGTGCTCCTCGGCGTGCAGGAGGCGCTGCCCTCGGACGCCGACACCTGGTTCAAGGACTTCACCTCGGTCCTCGCGCAGAACGGCTTCCCGCAGGTCTTCAGCCCGTTCTCCAACGAGCCCATCAAAGAGGTCCAGCCGCCCGACCCGAAGCTCGCGAACAGCGCCGTCGCCACCCGCGCCCAGCGCTCCATCGTCAAGGTCATGGGCACCGCGCAGAGCTGCGGCAAGGTCCTGGAGGGCACCGGCTTCGTCTTCGGCGACCGCCGCGTCATGACCAACGCCCACGTCGTCGGCGGGGTCGACGAGCCCACCGTCCAGATAGGCGGCGAGGGCAAGAAGTACGACGCCACGGTCGTCCTGTACGACTGGCAGCGCGACATCGCCGTCCTGGACGTGCCCGATCTGGACGCGCCAGCCCTGCAGTTCACGTCCGAGGACGCCGCCAGCGGGGACAGCGCGATCGTCGCGGGCTTCCCGGAGAACGGCTCGTACGACGTCCGCTCCGCGCGCGTGCGCGGGCGCATCGACGCCCACGGGCCGGACATCTACCACCGCGGCACCGTCAACCGCGACGTGTACTCCCTCTACGCGACCGTCCGCCAGGGCAACTCCGGCGGCCCGCTGCTCACCCCGGACGGCAAGGTATACGGCGTGGTCTTCGCGAAGTCACTCGACGACGCCGACACCGGGTACGCGCTCACCGCGGACGAGATCCAGGAGGACATCACCAAGGGGCGCACCGCGAACCAGCAGGTGGACAGCGACAGCTGCGCGCTGTGAGAGGTGCCGCGGGACCGGAGCGTCAGCCGCGGGGGTGACGCAGGCGTACCGAGACCCAGCGGGCCCGGCGGCGCAGGATGCGCGGAATGCCCACCCTCAGGTCCGTGCCGCCCGGCAGTTGCGGGGCACCGCCCTGATGGTGGGAGCTCAGGGCAGCGCCCGAGCGTCGATTGCGTGCTGCGTCACCGTAGTCGTGCGTCCAGCCCATACCCGGACGTGTGCCCCCGCCCCAAGGTCGATAACCGCCCCCACGCCCCCCAATTGGCCTATGCGCCGGGCAAGTGGCCGTTCGTAGGACAGGCGTTCAGATCCGGGTACCGGGCGCGACGCGTTGTTCACCGATCGGGTTCGGGATCCTTCAGCCAATTGATCAGTTCTGTCGAGAAGGCGACCGGATCCTCCTCGTGCGGGAAGTGCCCCAGGCCGTCGAACAGCCGCCAGCGGTACGGCGCTTCGACGTACTCCCCGGATCCGGCCGCACTGCGTGTCCGCATCACCGGGTCGAGCGAGCCGTGCAGATGCAGGGTCGGCACCCGGACGGGCCGCTTCATGCGCCGGTTGAACTGGATGCCGTCGGGACGGGCCATCGACCGCACCATCCAGCGGTACGGCTCGACCGAGCAGTGCGCCGTCGAGGGGATGCACATCGCCGCCCGGTACGTCTCCACCGCCTTGTCGTCCGGCAGCCGCGGGCCGGACCAGTCCCGGATCAGCTCGGCGACCAGCGCGCCGTCGTCCGCGGTGAGCTGCCGCTCGGGGACCCAGGGCCGCTGGAACCCCCAGATGTAGGAGCCGGCCCGGGTCTGCTTGACGTCCGAGAGCATCGCCGAGCGCCAGCGCCGGGGGTGCGGCATCGAGGCGACCGCGAGCCGTCGTACCAGCTTGGGACGCATCGCGGCCGCCGTCCACGCCAGATAGCCGCCCAGGTCGTGGCCGACCAGCGCGGCGTCCGGCTCGCCGAGGGAGCGGATCACGCCGGTGACGTCGAGCGCGAGGTTGGCCGGGTCGTAGCCGCGCGGGGTGCGGTCGCTGCCGCCGACGCCGCGCAGGTCCATGGCCACGGCCCGGAAGCCGGCGTCGGCGAGCGCCTCCAGTTGGTGGCGCCAGGTCCACCAGAACTGGGGGAAGCCGTGCAGGAACATCACGAGCGGTCCGTCGCCCAGTTCGGCGATGTGGAAGCGCGCGCCGTTGGCCGCCACGTCCCGGTGCGTCCAGGGACCGTCGGGCCGTACGAGTGAGGCGGGCTGCTGCGCCGAAGGGGTGGCGGGGTCGGTCATGACGACGAGCGTGCCACAGCCTCGATGGCCTTCGTGTTGCGGACCCGCTCCTCCAGGACCTTGTTGTCGCCGTCGGGTCGCGGGTGCGGCTTGGCGTTCTGGAGCACGCCGGCCGTCTCCTTCACCGAGGCGGCGACCTTCTGCGGGCCCTTGCCCTTCTGCGCCTTCTTCGCGAAGACGACCCCGATCAGCGCGAGGACCAGCGCGACGAGGACGTTCGCGGCGAAGGACAGCAGGAAGCAGACCGCGAGGTTCCAGTCGCTCCAGGTCCGGATGCCGTACGCCAGCGCGAAGTTGAGCATCGGCAGGGAGAACAGCAGGACCGCGCCGGCCACGCTGAACGCGCCGCCGCTCATCGCGCCCTTCTTGACGTCCTGCTTGAGCTGCGCCTTCGCCAGCGCGATCTCGTCGTGCACCAGCGCGGACATCTCGGTCGTCGCCGAGGCGAACAGCTGGCCGATGCTGCGTTCGGCGCCGACCGGGCTGCCGTCGGGTGCGCTCATCGCGGTCTCCCTCTTCACTTCGACTCTTCACCAGGACCCTTGTGGGCCGTGACTTTTGTACCGTCCCGTCAGATCATGCCCGACGGTCGTCCTCCTCGCCTGCCCCGCCCGCCACTTCGGCAAGCCGCTCGGCGGTCTTGAGCTCGGCGATCCGGCGGTGCTCGGCGGCCTTGCGCTCGTGGATGGCCGCCATGCGCAGGTGGTACGCCGGGTCGTCCTCCTCGTAGACGTCCGGAATGCCGTCGAGGTCCTCGTCGCGCTCCTCGGTCTCGTACAGCCGCCGGTACTTGGCGTTGCGCAGCTTCAGCAGCACGGTCGCGAGGGTGGCGGCGGTGAGCGAGCCGAGGAGTACGGCCGCCTTAACCTCGTCGGTCAGCGCCGCGTCGCCGTCGAAGGCGAGCTCCCCGATGAGCAGCGACACGGTGAAGCCGATGCCGGCGAGGGTCGCCACCCCGAACACGTCGGCCCACTCGAGGTCCTCGCTGAGCGAGGCCCGGGTGAAACGGGCCGTCAGCCACGTCCCGCCGAAGATGCCGAGCGCCTTGCCGAGGACCAGCCCGAGCACCACGCCGAGGGTCTCCGGCTGGGTGAACACGTCGCCGAGCGCGCCGCCGGAGACGGAGACACCCGCGCTGAAGAGGGCGAACAGCGGGACGGCCAGGCCTGCCGAGAGCGGCCGTACGAGATGCTCGATGTGCTCGCCCGGGGAGCTCTGCTCGTCCTCCCGCCGGGTGCAGCGCAGCATCAGGCCCATCGCGACGCCCGCGATGGTGGCGTGGATGCCGCTGTTGTACATCAGCGCCCAGATCACCAGCGCGAGCGGGACGTAGACGTACCACCCGCGTACGCCCTTGCGCAGCAGCAGCCAGAAGACCGCCAGGCCGAGGGCGGCGCCGCCGAGCGCGGCGAAGTCGATGTCGGCGGTGAAGAAGACCGCGATGATCAGGATCGCGAAGAGGTCGTCGACGACGGCGAGGGTGAGCAGGAAGGCGCGCAGCGCGCTCGGCAGCCAGGTGCCGATGACGGCGAGCACGGCGAGCGCGAAGGCGATGTCGGTGGCGGTGGGCACGGCCCAGCCGGCCAGGGAGCCGCCGCCGGTGAGGTTGGTGAGCGTGTAGACGAGTGCCGGTACGGCCATGCCGCACAGGGCCGCGACCACGGGAAGCGCGGCCGCCCTGGGGTCCTTCAGGTCACCGGCGACCAGCTCGCGTTTGAGTTCGATGCCGGCCACGAAGAAGAAGATCGCGAGGAGTCCGTCGGCGGCCCAGTGCTCGATCGACAGGTCGAGTCCGAGGGCCGCGGGACCCAGGTGGTAGTGGCTGACGCTCTCGTAACTGTCGTGCAGCGCGGGGATGTTCGCCCAGACCAGCGCGGCGACGGCGGCGATGAGCAGCAGCACACCGCCGACCGTCTCGGTGCGCAGCGCGTCCGCGACGAAGGTGCGCTCGGGGAGCGAGAGACGTCCGAGGACCTTGCGAGTGGGCGCGGGCATCAGGGGGACCTCCGGTCGGTGGGCAGGGCAGAACTACTCGCCGACCAGACTTCCCGGCACACCTTGAGGGTCACGCTGTTTTGTTTAGTTTACCTAAAAGGGGCGCCGGGCGCGGTCCCGCGCCCGGCGCCCCCCCTTGTTCAAGAAGCCGCTCAGTCCTCGCTGGGCGTGGCCGGCAGCTTGGCCTGGATGAGGTCCATGACCGTGGAGTCCGTCAGCGTGGTGACGTCACCGAGCTCGCGGTTCTCGGCGACGTCCCGCAGCAGTCGGCGCATGATCTTGCCGGAGCGGGTCTTGGGCAGCTCGGCCACCGGCAGGATCCGCTTCGGCTTGGCGATCGGGCCGAGGGTGGCGCCGACGTGGTTGCGCAGCTCGTTGACCAGGCCTTCGTCCTCTGCGTTCGCCGTGCCGCGCAGGATCACGAAGGCGACGATGGCCTGCCCGGTGGTCTCGTCCGCGGCGCCGACGACGGCCGCTTCGGCGACCGAGGGGTGCGAGACGAGCGCGGACTCGACCTCGGTGGTCGAGATGTTGTGGCCGGAGACCAGCATGACGTCGTCGACGCGGCCCAGCAGCCAGATGTCGCCGTCGTCGTCCTTCTTCGCGCCGTCACCGGCGAAGTACCTGTTCTCGAAGCGCGACCAGTACGTGTCGAGGAAGCGCTGGTCGTCGCCCCAGATGGTGCGCAGCATCGACGGCCACGGCTCGGTGAGGACGAGGTAGCCGCCACCGCCGTTCGGGACTTCCTTGGCCTCGTCGTCCACCACGGTGGCCGAGATGCCGGGCAGCGGCGTCTGCGCGGAACCGGGCTTGGTCGCGGTGACCCCCGGCAGCGGCGAGATCATCATCGCGCCGGTCTCGGTCTGCCACCAGGTGTCCACGATCGGGGTCCGGTCGGCGCCGATGTGCTTGCGGTACCAGATCCACGCCTCGGGGTTGATCGGCTCACCGACCGAGCCGAGCACGCGCAGGCTGGACAGGTCGAACTTCGCGGGGATGTCGTCGCCCCACTTCATGAACGTACGGATCGCCGTGGGCGCCGTGTACAGGATCGTCACCCCGTACTTCTGGATGATCTCCCAGAAGCGGCCCTGGTGCGGGGTGTCCGGAGTCCCCTCGTACATGACCTGGGTGGCGCCGTTGGCGAGCGGGCCGTAGACGATGTACGAGTGCCCGGTCACCCAGCCGACGTCGGCCGTGCACCAGTACACGTCGGTCTCCGGCTTGAGGTCGAAGACGGCGTGGTGGGTGTACGCGGTCTGGGTGAGGTAGCCGCCGGAGGTGTGCAGGATGCCCTTGGGCTTGCCCGTCGTACCGGACGTGTACAGGATGAACAGCGGCTGCTCGGCGTTGAACGCCTCGGGCGTGTGCTCGGCCGACTGGCGCTCGACGATCTCGTGCCACCACACGTCCCGGCTGTCGTCCCAGGCGACCTCCTGGCCGGTGCGGCGGACGACCAGCACGTGCTCGACGTTGCCGGCCTTGCCGACCGCCTCGTCGACGGCGGGCTTGAGCGCGGACGGCTTGCCGCGCCGGTAGCCGCCGTCGGAGGTGATGACGACCTTGGCGTCGGCGTCCTGGATGCGGGTGGCGAGGGCGTCCGCCGAGAAGCCGCCGAAGACCACGGAGTGCGCGGCGCCGATCCGCGCGCACGCGAGCATCGCGACCGCCGTCTCGGGGATCATCGGCATGTAGACGGCGACCCGGTCGCCCTTCTGGACGCCCAGTTCCAGCAGGGCGTTCGCGGCCCGGGAGACCTCGTCCTTGAGCTCGGCGTAGGTGATCGCGCGGCTGTCGCCCGGCTCGCCCTCGAAGTGGATGGCGACCCGGTCGCCGTGGCCCGCCTCGACATGCCGGTCGACGCAGTTGTACGCCACATTGAGCTCGCCGTCCTTGAACCACTTGGCGAACGGCGGGTTCGACCAGTCCAGCGTCTCGGTCGGCTCCTTGGCCCAGCTCAGCCGGCGGGCCTGCGCGGCCCAGAAACCCAGCCGGTCAGCCTTGGCCTCCTCATACGCCTCCGCCGTGACGTTGGCGTTCGCGGCCAGGTCGGCGGGGGGTGCGAACCTGCGCTCTTCCTTGAGCAGGTTGGCCAGGCTTTCGTTGCTCACGGCATCTGCCTTTCCCAGGGTGTCCGTTGTGTCCCAGGCCACAGCTCATCAGACCGGGGGTGCGATGACAAGGGTCGACCGAAAATTGGTTTAGACCTGTGGACCCGTCGAGTCCGGCGGCCCGGCTCATCCGTACCCACGGACGCCGACCAGGCGGAGTTCAGCAGGTGTAACGCCTTTCACACTCCCGCCCAAGTACGGGTGAAGCGCCGTCGACACATCTGGGTGAGGGGAGTCCGAGTGGACGGGATACGGGGCGGACCGCAGGCGGCGGCTCGCGACCCACAGCTCTTCGAGGAGTTCTACCGGCGCCATGTGGACGCGATGACGTCTTTCGTGGCCCGGCGTGTCGCGGACCCCCACACGGTCGCCGACCTGACGGCGGAGATCTTCCTCGCCGTCCTGGACTCCGCCCACACCTACCGCCCGTCCCGGGGCAGCGAGCGGGCCTGGCTGTACGGCATCGCGCGCAACGTGGTCGCCGGGGAGCGCCGCCGGGTCGCCCGCGAGACCGACCGCGACCGGCGCATCTCGGGCCGGCGGCTGCTGGAGCCCGACGACATCGCCCGCCTGGAGGACAAGCTCGACGCGCAGAGCCCGGGCCGCCGCGCCCTGGCCGCACTGGAACGGCTCCCCGCGGGGGAGAGAGCCGTCCTGGAACTGGTCGCGGTCGACCAGCTGACGGTGTCCGAGGCCGCCGCCGCACTGGGCATCGCCCAGGTCACGGCCCGCGTACGGCTGCACCGGGCGCGCAAGTCGTTGCGCGGGGCGACGGGTGAGCCCACCGACGGGCCGCTCGGCACATCCCTGTCATACGTCACCGGAGGAACCGGGGGAGAGGCATGACCACCAGGACTACGTTCGAGGACCGGCTGCTGGCGGAACTGCGCCGCGAGATCGACCTGCGCGCGGCCGACCCTACGACGGACGCGGCGCCGACGTCCGTGTGGCGCCGCCGCCTCCCGGCCCTCACCGCTCCGAGACTCGGCCTCGTGACCCTGGCCTGCGCCGCTGTCGCGGGCGCCTGGGTGCTGATGCCGGGCTCCCCCGCCGAAAGCCCGGCCTACGCGGTGGTGTCGCACCCGGACGGGAGCCTGACGGTCACCATGAACGACATCGGCCTCGGCGGCACCCTGCCGGACGGGCTCGTCGAACGGCTCAAGGAGAACGGCGTCCACGTGGTCGTGGACAACGTGCCGAACGGCTACGAGTGCACCGAGCCCCGGGGGAAGGGGGTCCCGAGCAGCTCCGATCCGAGCGAGGACCCCAGCTGGGTGTTCGACCTGCGGCGCGGGGACTCCCTGGTCCTCGAAAAGCTGGGGCAGCGCCAGCCCGACGGGAGTTTCCAGCGGGTCACCGGCTACGTCTTCGTCCGTGGTGAGGTCGCCCCGTGCCATCCGATTCCCGCCCCGGAGCCCGGCCCGGCGGAGACGTCCGGTCTCCGCTGAGCGGGCGGCGTGGGCGCGCCCGCGCGACGGCGCGCCCAGGCCTCGGCTACGCGGGGCTGTGCAGACCCTCCGCATCGCTCACAAGGTCGAACACCTCCGCGCCGGACGCCTCGGTGAGCAGGTACGCCTGCGCCTCGCCCACGTGGAAGTACATCCCGTGCAGCTCCAGCTCCCCCTCCCGCAGGGCGCGGGCGACCGAGTCATGGGCGCTCAGGTGCTCCAACTGCTGGACCACGTTGGTCAGACAGAGCTGCTCGACCGCGTCGGTGGGCGCCCGCCCGGCAAGTCTGGCCCAGGGCCTGCTGCCGTCGGCCATCCGCTCCAGGCTGGGCAGTCCGTGCCGCAGCCAGCGCTTCAACGGGGTCTGGGCGCCGCCCGGTTCGGAGTTGAGCAGTGCCTGCATGGCCCCGCAGCCGGAGTGCCCGCACACCGTGATGGAGCGCACCTTCAGCACGTCCACCGCGTACTCGATCGCGGCCGCCACCGAGTCATCCCCGCTCTCCTCACCGGGCAGGGGGACGAGGTTGCCCACATTGCGCACCACGAACAGGTCGCCCGGACCACTGGAGGTGATCATCGAGGTGACCAGCCGGGAGTCGGCGCAGGTGAGGAAGAGCTGGTCGGGCTGCTGGCCCTCACGCGCCAGCCGGGCCAGCTCACCCCGCACGATCGGCGCGGTGTTGCGCTGGAAAGCGCTGATGCCACGCGCCAGTTCGTGTCCGCTCGACCCCGGGGCACCGAGGGGACCTCCGGCACCGCTCGACCTGGTCGGCCTGGTCGTCCCGCCGGTCTCGCCGGGCGCACCGGTGTCCGCGGTGTCCGGACCGGTGGGCGGGCGCTCGCACTGGTGGTTGCGCCAGGCCGTCCAGGGGCGGCAGCGGCAGTCGGCGGAATCGGACGGCTCGGCGATGCGCGTCCCCGGCCTGCGCCCGGTCAGCTCGACGGAACCGCCCTGCGCGGTGTGCGTCTTCTGCCAGTCGTGCAGTGACTCGTACGCCGCGTGGTCCATGAACGACCCGTCCAGCTCCACGACGGCGTCCGCCCCGTGGGGGACGAGATGCAGGGCCCGGCTGAGCCGGGGCACCGCGAGGAACGTCAACTGCCCTCGTACGTGGACGTGATGGACTCCTTCCCTCTCGTAGTGCGTGATCCGGGTACGGGTGAGGCGGTGCAGGGCGACTCCGACGGCGACGGCGATGCCCAGCGTCACGCCCTCCAGGACACCGAACACGACCACGCCGAGGGTGGTGACGGCGTAGACCAGGACCTCTCGGTGGCGGGTCACCGTACGGATGTGGTGCAGGGACACCATCTGGATGCCGACGGACATCACCAGGGCGGCGAGCGCGGCGAGCGGGATGAACTCGAGGAGCGGGACCATCAGCAGCGTGGCGATCACTACGAGAACGCCGTGCAGCATCGTGGAGTTCCGGCTGACGGCACCCGCATGGACGTTCGCCGAACTGCGGACCGCCACACCGGCGACGGGCAGTCCGCCCAGGGAGCCGGAGACGATGTTGGCGGCGCCCTGTCCGAGCAGTTCGCGGTCCAGGTCGGAGCGGCCGACGCGGGCGCCGCCCGCACCGGAGCTCGCGGCGATCAGGTCGGGGCGCCCGGCCGCCAGCTTGTCGACGGCCACGGCGCCCAGCAGCGACTGCACGCTGCACACCAACGTGGTGGTGAGGACGGCGGCGACGAGCCCCAGCACGGGACCCTCGGGCAGCCCGGCCAGCGCGTGGCTGCTCCAGGACGGCAGATCGACCTTCGGCACGGCCAGCCCGGCGAGGGAGGCGGCGGTGGTTGCTCCGGCGACGGCCACGAGTGCGGCCGGGACTTTGCGCAGGAGGCGGCCCGCCCGGCCAGGGATCCGCGGCCAGAGGAAGAGCAGCGCCAGGGTCAGCGCGCTCACCGAGACCGAGGCGGGCTGGATACGCGCCAACTGGGCGGGCAGGCCACGGAGGTTGTCGAGGACGGAGCTCTGCGGGGTGCCGCCGAGGACGATGTGCAACTGGGCGACGGCGATGGTGACGCCGATGCCGGCGAGCATGCCGTGCACGATCGCGGGGCTGACGGCGAGCGCGCTGCGGGCCACGCGCAGGCAGCCGAGGCCGAGTTGGACCACTCCGGCCAGGACGGTGATGGCGCAGGTGGTCCGCCATCCGTAGCGGTGGATCAGGTCGGCGGTGACCACGGTGAGTCCGGCGGCGGGGCCGCTGACCTGGAGCGGACAGCCGCCCAGCCGGCCGGCGACGATCCCTCCGACGGCGGCGGCCACGAGGCCGGCCTGAAGCGGTGCGCCGGTGGCGAGGGCGATGCCCAGGGACAGGGGCAGGGCGATCAGGAAGACCGCGATGGAGGCCGACACGTCGGCGCTCGCGATCCGGAAGCGGCGGGGCGGGGCCGGCGGGGGGCTGTGGGCGGGGTGGATGCGCCTCGCGTCGTGCGAGTCGCTCGGGTCGGTCGTGCGGGTGGGAACAAAGGCTGACATTTTTCCCGTCTCCTCCGGGGCAGCGCGGTCGCGGAACAGGTGGTCCCCCGCGCGTGGCGGGGGTCGGGTCGCGGCCGTGGGTCACGGCGTGCAGCGGCGGGATGAATCAACGCTCGGTAAATGGATCGTAATGCAGAGTAAAGGACAGGCATAGACTTTCGGGGCAAATGGGTTAATGGCTCACCTGAATGGGTGAAGTGGGAATTTCATCGGCTTGTCGTACTAATTCCTTCTCGGGCACGTGCGAACTTGGCGGCGCTGTCGTTGCCCCGAGAGAAGGAAGAAGGTGGGCGGAACATGGCCGCCACCCACAGGATTGCCGCGGGAGCCGTGGTCGCCGCGGTCTGCGCCGCCTCGCTCGCCGGTTGCGCCACCGACACCACCGAGGGGGGAGCCGCCGGCCCGCAGAAGGCGAAGCCCGCCCAGGCCCCGCCCAAGCGGGTGTTCCGGCTGATCGGCGACGGCTCCACCGCGTACACCGGAGCGCAACCGCACCTGCCCAGAGCCCAACGCCTCAAGCCCGGCGAGAAGCCCCCGCAGTTCGTGGTGTTCTCCTGGGACGGCGCCGGCGAGGACAGCCAGAAGCTGTTCTCCCATTTCCGCGAGGTCGCCAAGGCGAACCACGCGACGATGACGTACTTCCTGAGCGGCGTGTACATGCTGCCGGAGGACAAACGCGTCGAGTACAGGCCGCCGCAGCACTCCCCGGGCCGCTCCGACATCGGCTTCAACGACGAGCAGGGCATCGCCGACACCGTCAAGCAGCTCCGCCTCGCCTGGCTGGAGGGCAACGAGATCGGCACCCACTTCAACGGTCACTTCTGCGGCAGCGGCGGCGGGGTGGGCCAGTGGTCGGTCGAGGAGTGGAAGGACGAGATCGCCCAGGCGAAGAAGTTCGTCAAGTCCTGGAAGACCAACACCGGGATGACCAAGGCCGCCCCGCTTCCCTTCGACTACGACAAGGAGCTCATCGGCGCCCGCACCCCCTGTCTCGAGGGCCGGAAGAACTTCATGGAGGCCGCCCGCGAGCTGGGCTTCCGCTACGACACCAGCGGGGTCAACGAGCAGCTGTGGCCGAAGAAGAAGCAGGGCCTGTGGGACCTGTCGATGCAGCTCGTGCCCTTCCCCGGGCACTCCTACGAGCAGCTCACCATGGACTACAACTTCATGGTCAACCAGTCCGGCACCAGGACCCAGGGCGACCCGGGCAAGCACGAGTTCTGGGGCGACCAGATGCGCGACGGCATCCTCAAGGGCTTCCACCGGGCCTACGACGGCAACCGCGCGCCTCTGATCATCGGCAACCACTTCGAGTCCTGGAACGGCGGCACCTACATGCGCGCCGTCGAGGAGACCGTCGAGCAGGTGTGCAACAAGCCCGACGTGCGCTGTGTCTCCTTCCGGCAGCTCGCCGACTGGCTGGACGCCCAGGATCCGAACACCCTCGAGAAGCTGCGTACCCTCGGGGTCGGCGAGGCACCGAAGCAGGGCTGGCCGGCCTTCCTGTCCGGCCGTCCGGCCCCGGCGCCGAAGGGCGTACCGGGGGCTCCGGCGGCCAAGCGGCCGTAGCGCCAGGCGGGGCCGTAGCGGGCGGGTGGCTGTACCGGCCAGGTGACAGTAGCGGTGGGCGGTCGCGGTCGTCGGGCGGTGGTGGCCGTCAGACGCTCGCGGCCGGCACCGCGCTCTCGCCGAGCACGAACGAGGGGTCGATCTGCGCCGCCAGGTCGGCCCCTGTGCGCTCGTTGCCCCAGGACCGGGCGTTCTTCAGGTGGAAGTGCGCCATCTGCTGGGTGTAACGCTCGGCGTCACGCAGGTCGTACGTCGCGTCGACGGCCGTCCGCAGCCGGTGCAGGGCGCGCCGGTTGACGTCCTCCAGGAGCGCGAACCGGGGCGGCTGGCCCTTCTCCAGGGCGCGCACCCAGTCGGAGTGCCCGACCGTCACCAGCAGGTCGTCCCCGACCTCGGCGCGGAGGAAGTCGAGGTCGTCCTGGCCCTGCACCTTGTTGCCGACGACCTTCAGGGCGACGCCGAAGTCGCGGGCGTACTCCTTGTACTGGCGATAGACGGAGACTCCCTTCCGGGTCGGCTCGGCGACGAGGAACGTCATGTCGAAACGGGTGAACATGCCGGAGGCGAAGGAGTCCGAGCCCGCCGTCATGTCCACCACGACGTACTCGTCCCGCCCGTCCACCAGGTGGTTCAGGCACAGCTCCACCGCTCCGGTCTTGGAGTGGTAGCAGGCGACCCCGAGGTCGGCTTCCGTGAAAGAGCCGGTGACCATCAAACGGACGACGTCGCCGTCGAGTTCCACCGGCCGGGCGCAGGCGTCGTAGACCGGGTTGTCCTCGCGCACCCGCAGCAGCCGCGAGCCCTCGCCGGGCGGGGTGGTCTTGATCATCTCCTCGGCCGAGGCGATCCGCGGATTGGTGCCGCGCAGGTATTCCTTGATCAACGGCAGCCGCTCACCCAGGGCGGGCAGAGCGGCCGCCTCCGCCTCGTCCAGGCCCAGGGCCGGCCCCAGGTGCTGGTTGATGTCGGCGTCGACGGCGATCACCGGCGCACCGGTGGCCGCGAGGTGGCGGATGAACAGGGAGGACAGGGTGGTCTTGCCGCTGCCACCCTTCCCGACGAAAGCAATTTTCATGTTCACCAAGAGTAGTCGGGTGATAGCTGTATGTGGCAGGCGGGCGTGAAGAAGACCACTCCATCGAGGGGTGCGGGGCCGGGTTGCGTAGGGTCGTACTCATGAGTACGACAGGCGCGAACGCCGATCCGCTCGCGGCCCTGGGCTCGCTGCCCGGTGTGGCCGAGTCCGTGGAGTCCGTGCGCAAGTCCGTGGACCGGGTCTACGGACACCGTGTCATGCGGCGCCGCAGCAACGAGATCACCTCCGAGGCCGCTCTGCGCGGCGCCCGCGGCTCGGCCGCGCTGTCCGGCGCGGACTGGGCCCTCGAAGAGGTGCGCCGACGCTCCGACTTCGGAGTCGACGGCGAGGCGCGGGTGATGGGCGCTGCGCTCAGGCTGACCGCCGAGGCAGGGCAACTGCTGTCCATCTGGCGTCAGTCGCCCCTACGGGTGCTGGCCCGGCTGCATCTGGTCGCCGCGGCCACCGACGAGGACGAGATCGGGCGCCCCCGGCAGGCCGGCGAGAGCGTCGACGAGCCGCTCATCGAGCTGCCCCTGCCGGACGCGGCCGAGGTCTCGGGCCGGCTGGAGGGCCTGTCCGAGCTGATCATCGCGGGCAGCTCGGCCCCCGCCCTGGTCACGGCCGCCGTCGTACAGGGAGAGCTTCTCGCCCTCAGGCCCTTCGTCTCCCACAACGGCCTGGTCGCGCGCGCGGCCGCGCGGATCGTCCTGGTCGGCAGTGGCCTCGACCCGAAGTCGGTCTGCCCGGCGGAGGTCGGTCACGCCGAACTGGGCCGGGCGGCCTATCTGGCGGCGCTCGACGGCTACGTCTCCGGCACCCCCGAGGGCATGGCCGCCTGGATCGCGCACTGCGGCAGCGCGATCGAACTGGGCGCGCGCGAGTCGACGGCGGTGTGCGAGGCGCTCCAGCGCGGGGCGGCGTAGGACCCCCTGAACAGGGTTGCGGCGGTACGAGGATTCGTACCGCCGCTGGCATGTTCACCGAGTTACCAAGCGTCCTCGATATATTGCCCATCAGGTCGGGAACTTCGCCCGTCACCTGGTGCGGCTGGCCCGTAATCGACGGGTCGACGTCGCGTGGGTGCCCGGTGTTCATGCTCGGTCCGTGGGGCCAAATGCGTTTTTAAGGTGATCCTCTCGGATGTCCTTGGTCTCGCGGGCCGTTAACCCCTTTGTACTCCTGGACCGCGGCAAGTGGAACCCCCGGCCGCCGTTCTTTACTTTTGTCCTCAAATAGGCGGCAAGTAGCCGGAATCACCTCAGGCGACGGTCGACCGACGCCGATTCGCGTACCAGACGAGACCCGCCGTCGCCGCCGCCGCTCCTATCGCGGCGACCGCGACGAGCGCCGGGCGGGGCGGTACGGCGAATCCGGGCAGCCGCTGCTTGAGCCGGACCGGCCGGTGGAAATCGAGAATCGGCCACCCGCGCGCGAGGGCCTCGCGACGCAGGGCGCGGTCCGGGTTGACCGCGTGCGGGTGGCCCACCGTTCGGAGCATCGGCAGGTCGGTCGCCGAGTCGCTGTAGGCGTAGCAGCGCTCCAGGTCGTAGCCCTCGGACTCGGCGAGTTCCTTGACGGCCTCGGCCTTCGTCGGGCCGTACGCGTAGTACTCCACCTCGCCGGTGAAGCAGCCGTCCTCGCCGACGACCATGCGGGTCGCCACCACCCGGTCGGCGCCCAGGAGTTCACCGATCGGCTCCACCACCTCGGCGCCGGACGTGGAGACGATGACGACGTCCCGGCCGGCGGTGTGGTGCTCCTCGATGAGAGAGGCGGCCTCGTCGTAGATGAGCGGGTCGATCAGGTCGTGCAGGGTCTCGGCCACGATCTCCTTGACCTGCTGGACGTTCCAGCCGCGCACCAGGGCGGAGAGGTACTCGCGGGTGCGCTCCATCTGGTCGTGGTCCATACCGCCGACGAGGAAGACGAACTGGGCATATGCGGTCCGCAAGGCGGCCCTGCGGTTGATCAGGCCGCCTTGGTAGAACGACTTGCTGAAGGTGAGCGTGCTCGACTTCGCAATGACCGTCTTGTCCAGGTCAAAGAAGGCGGCTGTGCGGGGCAAGGAGTGGTTTTCCACGACCCCGAGCATAGGCGCAGCCCATTCGGCGTAAGGTGAGGCGCGTGGGTTTGCCTGAGAGGGCTCTCGGGTACACCATGGAAGTCACGGATCGTTCGCGACCGTGCTAACCCGGTCCGGCTCCTCCCCCCCCGAGTCGGCCGTGGAGACGACCCCCACTCTCCCCCCCGGTGGGGGTCGTCGCATGTCCGGGTGGGTTTTTCTTCTTCCTTCAAGGTTCTGCGCTCTCTGCGAGGCGGCTTCGGCCGTCTCTTCGGCATGCTCATGATTCATCACTCTGTGTAGCCGTAGCGCTGCTCTGCGGAAGTCGCCCACAGGCGGCACACCCTCACCGGTATGGGTGACGGCGATATTCACAGGCGCGCAGTTGTCCACAGTTATCCACCAAGATCCACACGATTTCCGGGATCGCTGCACCGTGATTCCCAGACGCCCCGCTCCGGCCGACTTCATGGCCGGTTCTGGTTTGTCGGGTGTGTTTGGCCGGTTCGTATCGGCCGTTCATATGGAGGCCGGTTGCCGGTTCTTCACATGTTTGGGATTCACGGGGCCGCAGGGGCCGCGTGGGAGAGGCGCCGGACGGGCCCATGAAGGGGCCTGGCGTGGCGCGGTGAAGGGGGATGGAAACGGTGACCGCAGCCGTCACACACGAGGGACAGCCCACCGCCGGAGGGCGGCCGGGCCGGCCGTTGATCGTCACGGAGGACGAGCACCTGCTCGACGACCTGCTGCGGCTGTGCGCGGCGGCCGGGGCGACGGCCGAGGTCCATCACGGGGTGCCTCAGCCCAGAGGCACCTGGGAGGCAGCGCCGCTCGTCCTGGTCGGCGACGATGCCGCACGGCGGGTGCGCGGGGCCGCCCGCAGGCGCGGAGTGGTGCTCGTGGGCCGGGACCAGGACGACTCGGGAGTCTGGAAGCGGGCCGTCGAGATCGGCGCCGATCACGTCCTGATGCTGCCCGACGGCGAGCAGTGGCTGGTGGACCGGATCGCCGACGTCACCGAGGGCGTCGGCCGGCCCGCCCTCACCGTCGGCGTCATCGGCGGCCGGGGCGGGGCCGGAGCCTCCACGCTCGCGTGTGCCCTCGCCGTCACCTCCGCGCGTGAGGGCCTGCGCACGCTCCTCGTGGACGCCGATCCGCTGGGCGGCGGACTGGACGTACTCCTCGGCGGCGAGAGCACCGAAGGGCTGCGCTGGCCGGCGTTCGCCGCATCGCGGGGGCGGGTCGGCGGCGGCGCCCTGGAGGAGTCGCTGCCACGGCTGCACTCGCTGCGGGTCCTGAGCTGGGACCGCGGCGACCGCATCGCCGTTCCGCCCCAGGCCGTACGGGCGGTGCTCGCCGCCGCCCGGCGCCGGGGAGGCACGGTCGTCGTCGACCTGCCCCGTCGCCTCGACGACGGCGTCGCCGAGGCCCTCGCCCAGCTCGACCTCGGGATCCTCGTGGTCCCGGCCGAGCTGCGCGCCGTCGCCGCGGCCGGTCGCGTGGCCTCGGGTGTCGGCATGGTCCTGCGCGACCTGCGGGTGGCGGTGCGCGGCCCGTACGCACCCGGCCTCGACGACCGCGAGGTGGCCCGCCTGCTGGGCCTGCCCCTGGTGGGCGAGGTCCCGGTCGAGTCGGCGCTCCAGCGGCCACAGGGCAGCGGATCACCACCGGGCGCGGCCGCACGGGGCCCGCTGGCCCGGTTCTGCAAGGAGTTCTGGGAGCGGGCGTTGGCGGAGACGGGGGCGGGGACGGCATGAGCGGCTTCTCAGAGATCTCAGGAGTCTCACGGCTGGCGGGACAGTTGGAGCGACCGCGGTCGGGTGAGGCGCCGGTCGGTGCTTCCGGGCGGCCACGGACGGCCCCGGCAGGCGTTCCTACGGCGTCCTCGGCCGCGGCCGGCGCGGACATGGCTCCGGGCCTGCTGGACGGCGTACGGCAGTGGCTGGCCGAGAGCGGGGCCGAACCGACGCCCGCGCGTGTGGCGCAGGCGCTGCGGGAGCAGGGACGGGTCCTCGGGGACGCGGAAGTCCTGGGCGCGGCCGAGCGGTTGCGGTCCGAACTGGTCGGCAGCGGGCCCCTGGAGCCGTTGCTCGCCGACCCGTCGGTGACGGACGTCCTCGTGTCGGCGCCGGACCGCGTCTGGGTGGACCGGGGCGGCGGACTCGAACTGACCGCCGTCGCCTTTCCCGACGCGGCCGCCGTACGACGGCTCGCGCAGCGGCTCGCCGCGGTGGCGGGGCGGCGCCTCGACGACGCACGGCCCTGGGTCGACGCCCGGCTGCCGGACGGGACGCGGCTGCACGCGGTGCTCCCTCCCGTGGCCGTCGGCTGCGCCTGTCTGTCGCTGCGGGTCGTACGGCCGCGCGCGTTCACGCTGGACGAACTGGTCGCGGCCGGCACGGTGCCGCCGGGCGGGGACCGGGTGCTGCGGGCCCTGCTCGACGCACGGCTGTCCTTCCTCATCAGCGGAGGGACGGGCACCGGGAAGACGACGCTGCTGAGCGCGCTGCTGGGGCTCGTCGGGCCGGGCGAGCGGATCGTGCTCGCGGAGGACTCGGCGGAGCTCAGGCCGGACCATCCGCACGTCGTCCGCCTGGAGACGCGACCCGCCAACCAGGAGGGCGCCGGGCTGGTCACGCTCGAGGACCTGGTGCGACAGGCACTGCGGATGCGACCGGACCGGCTCGTCGTGGGTGAGGTGCGCGGGCCCGAAGTGGTGCATCTGCTGGCCGCGTTGAACACCGGCCATGAGGGCGGCTGCGGAACCGTGCACGCCAACGCGGCGGCCGACGTACCGGCCCGCCTGGAGGCGCTGGGTACGGCCGCCGGGCTCGACCGGGCCGCGTTGCACAGCCAGTTGGCGGCCGCGCTGTCGGTCGTACTGCATCTCGTGCGCGACCGGGCCGGGCGGCGGCGGATCGCCGAGGTGCGGGTGCTGGAGCGGGATTCCACAGGGCTGGTGCGCACGGTGTCGGCGCTGCGGTGGGGAGCGGGGGCGTTCGTGCACGAGCGGGGTTGGGAGCGGCTGCGGGCACTGCTCGGGGATGCGATGCGGGGGCCGGGGGAGGGCGGATGACTCGGGTGGGTGACCCGGTGGGCGACTCGCTGGGCGACTCGGGTGGGTGGGGCACGACGGCACGGCGAAGACGGGGCTTGGACGGGTGCGGGCGACCGGACGGCGACGAGAGGGCTCGGACGGTGAGTGGGCGTGGTGATCGGGATGGGGGAGATGTCGGTGGGGTCGACGGGAGTGGCCGTGGGGTGCCTCGGGATGGCCGTGTGGCTGTGGGGCGGGCGGCGTTCCGGGATGCGGCGGGCGCAGGTGCTGCTCGCCGACGGCGCAGTGGTGGGAGCCGGGCCTCCGGCGTGGCGGCGCCTGGTGGGGGAGGTGCGGCGGGTTCGCGGGCGACTGGGGTTCGAGTGGTGGGCGGCGGCCGCCGGGCTGGTGCTCGCCGTGCTGGGGGCCTCGGTGCTGCCGGTCGTCGCGGGGGCGGCCGGGGTGCCGTTGTTGCGGCGGGTGCGGCTGGCCCGGGAGGAACGTCGGGTGCGTGAGCGGCGGGCGGCCGCGGTGATCGCGCTGTGCGCGATGGTCGCCGGGGAGGTGCGTGCGGGACGGCAGCCGGGCGAGGCGCTGGTGCGGGCGGTGCGGGACTTCGAGGGGCCGGGGGACGGCGGGGCCGACTCGGGTGGGTCCGTGGCCGGGGCGCCCGAGTGCGGCGGGCTCGGGGAGACGCAGGCCGCTGTGTTGGCGGCGGCCCGGTTCGGCGGTGATGTGCCGGGGGCGCTTGCGACGGCGGCCCGGCGGCCTGGTGCCGAGGGACTGCTGGGGCTGGCCGCGTGCTGGCGGGTGGCCGTGGACCAGGGCGCGGGGCTCGCGGCCGGGCTCGATCGGCTGGAAGGGGCGCTGCGGGCCGAGCGTGACCAACGGGCCGATCTGCGCGCGCAGTTGGCGGGAGCGCGGTCCACGGTGTGGATGCTCGCCGCGCTGCCGGTGCTGGGGCTGGGTCTCGGTGCGGCACTGGGCGCCGATCCCCTGCACGTCCTTCTGCACACCGGGACCGGGCTGGGCTGTCTGCTGGTTGGCGGCCTGCTGGAGAGCGTCGGGATGTGGTGGGCGACGCGGATCGTACGGGGGGCCGAGGCGGTATGAGTCCGGAAGTCGTCCACAGGCTGGGGGCGGTCCTGGGGGTCGCGCTGGGCGTCACCTGGCTCGCCCGGTGGGCCGTGGCGGTGCGGAGTGAGCGCGCAGTGCGGCGGCGGCTCGGAGAGCTGCTGGCCGTCGCGGAAACCACGGCTGAGGCTCCTCGGTTCGAGGGGCGGGAGTTCGCGCGGCGGTGGCTGCCCGTGCTCGGCGTCGGATGTGCCGGGTGGGTGCTGGTCGGCGGAGTCGCCGGTGTCGTGGTCGGACTGGTCGTCGCGGCGGGGTTGTGGCGGTGGCGGCTGCGGCAGACGGCCGGCGTGTGCGCCGGGGAGACCGACGCGCGAGAGGCGGCCCGGCAACTACCGCTCGCCGCCGACCTGCTGGCCGCCTGTATCGCGGCGGGCGCCGGTCCCGTGATCGCGGCGCAGGCCGTGGGCGAGGCGCTGGGCGGACCCGTGGGAGAGGGACTCGCGCGTGGGGCGGCGGAGGTACGGCTCGGCGGTGAACCGGGCGAGGCCTGGCGAAGGCTCGCCTCGACGCCGGGCGCCGGGGCGCTGGCCCGGCTGCTGGAACGCGCCGATGTGACCGGGCTGCCCGCGGCCGGACCGGTCGCCGGGCTGGCGGCGGACGCCCGCGCCGACTGGGGGCGCGCCGCGACGGCACGGGCACGGAAGGCCGCCGTGCTGGTCACCGCGCCGGTCGGGCTGTGCTTCCTGCCCGCGTTCATCGCCGTCGGCGTGCTGCCGATCGTGATCGGGCTCGCGGGAGGAGTGCTGGGAGGAGGGGGTGGGTGATGACGACCGGCGGTCGGTGAGCCGGTGAGCCGGTGAGCCGGTGTACGAGCAGGCGGACGAGTAATCAGACGGTAATCAACAGGACTGATCCTTACGGGGGTTGAGATGTGCAAGGTGGTACGGGCGCGGATGCGTGCTCTGGTGTGCAGGACGGTGTGCCGGGTGCGGTCGATGCGCGGGGACGAGGGAATGGTCACCTCCGAGTACGCGATGGGGATCGTGGCGGCGGTGGCGTTCGCGGTGGTGCTCTACAAGGTGGTCACGAGCGGGGCCGTCAGCGCGGAACTCCAGGCCATCGTGAAGCGGGCGCTCGATGCGAAGGCGTGAACGGCCGGCGGACCAGGGGTTCGTGACGGCGGAGTCGGCGATGGTGCTGCCGGTGCTGGTGATGTTCGCGATGGCACTGGTGTGGGGGTTGCTCGTGGTGGCCGCCCAGATCCAGTGCGTGGACGCGGCCAGGACGGGCGCCCGCGCGGCGGCCCGTGAGGATCCCGCCGAGGCGGTTGTCCGGGTGGCTCGGGACACGGCACCGCGCGATGCGAAGGTGACGGTGGCCCGGGAGGGCGACCGGGTCCGTGTCGTGGTCGTGGCGAAGCCGCCCGCGCTGCACGGTCTGCCCTTCGAGGTGCGGGAGGAGGCCGTGGCCCTGGTGGAGGCGACGGTGGGGGAAGGGGGATGAGCGGGGGAGTTCCGGAGCGCGGGCCTGCCGCCGGGTGGCACGTGGCTGCTCGGTCCGGTGGTGGGCGGTTCGCTGAGGCGCCGGCTCGGTTGGCCGGGATGCGGTTCACCGACGTGCGGGCTCGGTCGGCCGGGTTGCGGTTCGTCGGTGCCGGGCTCGCCGCCGTGCGGTTCGGGAGAGTCCGGTGCCGTGTGGTGGGCGTCGCCGAGGGCCGGTTCGGTGCAGTCGGCCCCGCCCTCGCCCGGTTCCCCACCGTCGGCTTCGTGTCCGCCCTGTTCGCCAAGGTCCGCCGATCTGCCGCCCGTTGTGCCCGCGCCCACGTCGACGCCGTGCGTTCGGACCGGGGTTCCGCCACCGTCTGGAGTGTCGGTGCCGTCGCGGTGCTGTGCGTGGTGTTCGGGGCCGTGCTGGCCCTCGGTCAGGCCGTCGTCGTACGGCATCGCGCGGCCGGTGGGGCGGATCTCGCGGCGCTCGCGGCGGCGGACCACTGGGCCGACGGGCCGGTGGTGGCCTGTGCCCGGGCGCAGGACGTGGCGCGGGAGCAGGGTGTGCGGCTCGTGCGGTGCGCGATGGTCGGCGAGATCTCCGATGTGACGGCGGCCTCGGGACGGGGGCCGTTCACGGCGGAGGTCAGGGCGCGGGCGGGGCCTGCGGGGCCGGTTCCGTCGCAGGATCCGCTTCCACCGGCGCTCGACGGCTCCGCGGGGACGCCGCCCCGGGCCCCGGGTCCGGTGCCTGCTGTGGAGCCGGCCGCTCCTGGAGCCCAGGGGGCAGGTCCGCGGGGAGCTCCTCCTCCGGCGCCCCCCGCAACAGCACCGTGAGGAGGCGCACCGCCCCCCTCTTGTGCAGTGGGTCGTTGCCGTTGCCGCACTTGGGGGACTGGATGCAGGACGGGCAGCCGGCGTCGCACTCGCAGGAGGCGATGGCCTCGCGGGTGGCGGTGAGCCAGGCGCGGGCGGTGTGGAAGGCGCGCTCCGCGAAGCCCGCGCCGCCCGGGTGGCCGTCGTAGACGAAGACCGTGGGGAGCAGCGTGTCGGGGTGGAGGGGGATGGAGACGCCGCCGATGTCCCAGCGGTCGCAGGTCGCGAAGAGGGGCAGCAGGCCGATCGAGGCGTGTTCGGCGGCGTGCAGGGCGCCGCCGAGGATCTCTGGGTTGATCCGGGCCTCGTCGAGCTGGTCCTCGGTGACCGTCCACCACACCGCGCGGGTGCGGAGCGTTCGAGGAGGGAGGTCGAGTTTCGTCTCGCCCAGTACTTCACCGGTGATGAGGCGTCTGCGGAGGAAGGAGACGACCTGGTTGGTGACTTCGACGGAGCCGTAGCACAACCGGCCCTCGCCCCAGGGGACTTCGACGTCCGTTTCCAGGACGGAGATGGCCGTCGTGTCGCGGGCGACCGTCGAGTAGGACGGGTTCGCCTCCTCGACCAGGGCGACCGAGTCCTCCAGGTCCAGGGAGCGGACGAGGTAGGTGCGGCCCTGGTGGAGGTGGACCGCGCCCTCGTGGACGGCGGTGTGGGCGGAGCCCGCGTCGACCGTGCCGAGGAGGCGGCCCGTGCCCGATTCGACGATCTGGATGGGGCGGCCGCCCTCCCCGCGGATGTCGGTGAGGTCGGCGGCCCGTTCCCGGCGGGTCCAGTGCCAGGCCTTGGTGCGGCGGCGCAGGAGCTTGGCGGACTCCAACTGCCCCAGCAGGCTCTCGCTCTCCGGTCCGAACAGCTCCATGTCCTCGTCCGTCAACGGCAGTTCCGCGGCGGCCGCGCACAGGTGCGGGGCGAGGACGTAGGGGTTGTCGGGGTCGAGGACCGTGGACTCCACGGGCCGGTCGAAGAGGGCCTCGGGGTGGTGGACGAGGAAGGTGTCCAGGGGGTCGTCGCGGGCCACCAGGACCGCCAGGGCGCCCTGGCCCGCCCGCCCGGCGCGGCCGGCCTGCTGCCACAGGGACGCGCGCGTGCCGGGGTAGCCGGAGATCAGGACGGCGTCCAGCC
Source organism: Streptomyces sp. NPDC006335 (assembly GCF_040612795.1). Taxonomy (NCBI): domain Bacteria; kingdom Bacillati; phylum Actinomycetota; class Actinomycetes; order Kitasatosporales; family Streptomycetaceae; genus Streptomyces; species Streptomyces sp. NPDC006335. Next base: position 178,609 of record NZ_JBEXQX010000010.1, on the reverse strand, counting down.
CCGAGACGTCGATGCCGAGTTCCAGGGCGGTGGTGGCGGCCAGGCCCAGCAGCTCACCCGAGTGGAGGGCCTGTTCCAGGGCGCGGCGTTCCTCGGGGAGGTAGCCCCCGCGGTACGCGGCCACGCGGCGGGCCAGCGTGCGGTCGACCTCGGCCAGGCGCTCCTGGGCGATCACGGAGATCAGCTCGGCGCCGCGCCGGGAGCGGACGAACGCGACCGTGCGCACGCCCTGCACGGCGAGGTCGGTGAGGAGGTCGGCCGTCTCCGCGGTGGCCGTGCGGCGGACCGGGGCGCCCTTCTCGCCCTGCATCTCGGTGAGCGGGGGCTCCCAGAGGGCGAAGACCAGTTGCCCGCGTGGGGAGGCGTCGTCGGCGACCTCGACCACCGGGAGGCCGGTGAGGCGGCGGGCGGCGACCGACGGCTCGGCGGCGGTCGCGGAGGCCAGCAGGAAGACGGGGGAGGCGCCGTAGCGGGCGCAGAGGCGGCGCAGGCGGCGCAGCACCTGGGCGACGTGGGAGCCGAACACGCCCCGGTAGGTGTGGCACTCGTCGATGACGACGTACTTGAGCGCCTTCAGGAAGGAGGACCAGCGGGAGTGGGACGGGAGTATCCCGCGGTGCAGCATGTCCGGGTTGGTCAGCACGTAGTTCGCGTACTGGCGGATCCACTCGCGTTCCTCGAACGGCGTGTCGCCGTCGTAGACCGCGGGGCGCACGGAATTGCCCAGCGGTTGTGAAAGTTCCTTCACCGAGCGGCACTGGTCCGCCGCGAGGGCTTTCGTGGGGGACAGGTAGAGCGTGGTGGCACCGCGGCCGTTCGGGGCCTCGGAGCCGTCCACAAGGGTGGAGAGGACCGGCACGAGGTACGCCAGGGACTTGCCGGAGGCGGTGCCGGTGGCGACCACGACCGACTCGCCGTCCAGGGCGTGCTCGGCCGCGCGTGCCTGGTGGGCCCAGGGGTGCTCGATGCCGCAGGCCTGCACGGCCGCGATGACCTCCGAGCGGATCCGGTCCGGCCAGACGGCATGGCGACCCGCACGTGGGGGCAAGTGCTCCGTATGAGTGATGCGCGCAGCCCGGCCCGGCCCGGCGGCGAGCCGGTCCAGGACCGTGCTCGGCGCAGGGCGGGGACCGGCGTCCGTCGAGGGTCGATCGGATCGGAGATTCTTGGCCATCGGCACCAAGTGTGTCACTGGCGTGACGGACAATGGGACCAAGGCGTCGTGCACGCCTGCCGGTAAGTGATTGAATGCCATCGCGGCTGGCGAACCGTCCCGGGGGCTCTGCCGAGGTGTCCCGAGGGGCGACCGCTCGATAGCAAGGTGCTGGAGGATCCGTGGACCTGTCCCTGTCGACCGAGACCGTCGGCGATCGCACGATCGTCAGGGTCGGTGGCGAAATCGACGTATATACCGCGCCCAAGCTGCGCGAGCAGCTGGTCGAGCTGGTGAACGACGGCAGTTTCCACCTTGTCGTCGACATGGAGGGCGTGGATTTCCTCGACTCCACCGGACTCGGCGTACTGGTCGGCGGACTCAAGCGGGTGCGTGCCCATGAGGGCTCGCTGCGCCTGGTCTGCAACCAGGAGCGCATTCTCAAGATCTTCCGTATCACCGGCCTCACCAAGGTGTTCCCGATCCACACCTCGGTCGAGGAAGCGGTGGCGGCGACCGACTGACCCGTTGCCGGGCCCGTGCCCGGCGCGGCAGAAGGACGTCGACAGAAGCAAAGGAGGGGGTCCGGGCTTTCGGCAGCCCGGTCCCCCGACAGCACGCCCGTAGTTCCGAGGGGGATGCATGGCCACCGTTGAACTCCGCTTCAGCGCGCTGCCCGAGCACGTCAGGACCGCCCGACTGGTGGCGGCAGCGGTGGCGCGCAGGTCCGGAGTGGACGAGGCCGTGCTCGACGAGGTCAGGCTCGCCGTCGGCGAGGCCTGCACCCGTGCCGTCGGACTGCACCAGAGCGGCGGCATCACCGCGCCGGTCAAGGTGCTGTTGATCGAGGAGGAGAAGCAGTTCTCCATCGAGGTCGGCGACGAGGCACCGCGTTCGGCCCCGGGTGACCGGGCGCCGGGCGCTCCGGGCGAGGAGCCCGACGTGGAGACCGAGGAGGACGAGATGGGCCTCGCGGTCATCAGCGGCCTCGTCGACGACGTCGAGGTCACCGCAGGGGAGCATGGCGGACAGATCCGTATGACCTGGCCGACCACGCCGCCGGCCGCAGTGCTCCCCTGATTTTTCTCCCCGGTTCGAATCAGATTTCTGTTCGACATGCGGAAGGGCCCCACCACACCGGTGGGGCCCTTCCGCATGTCGGCGTGGGCTTTCTGTGCCTACAGTGGTCTGGTGCGATGCTTTTCGTGAATTGGTTCACGATCAAGATATCGGCCATGAATGCCTTCGGGGCATTACTGCTTTCAGGTTCTGTAAAGGCGAATTCCGTTTACCGCGCCCTGTTTTGATCAGGGCGGGGTACCTACAATCCGTCCACATCTTGAGCTCAGCCCAAGCGTCAAGGAGGACGAATGGCGGGGCTTTCTACCCCTGATCAGTTGGACCAGCCCACAACCTTCGCGGCCGCGGTGCTCACCGACGACAACCGGGTGCTGATCGCCGTCATCGCGGTCGTCGCCCTGGCGGCGCTCGTCGTGGCAGGCGTCCTGGTACGCCAGGTGCTCGCGGCCGACGAGGGCACCGAGAGCATGAAAAAGATCGCGGCGGCGGTCCAGGAAGGCGCCAACGCCTATCTGGCACGCCAGTTGCGCACGCTCGGCGTATTCGCCGTCGTCGTGTTCTTCCTGCTCATGCTGCTGCCCGCGGACGACTGGAATCAGCGCGCGGGCCGATCCGTGTTCTTCTTGATCGGCGCCGCGTTCTCGGCGGCCACCGGCTATATCGGCATGTGGCTCGCCGTGCGCAGCAATGTGCGGGTGGCCGCGGCGGCGCGAGAAGCCACTCCGGCGGAAGGCGAGCCGGAAAAGGATCTCACCGCCGTCTCGCACAAAGCCATGAAGATCGCTTTCCGTACGGGCGGCGTGGTCGGCATGTTCACGGTGGGGCTCGGTCTGCTGGGCGCCTCCTGTGTGGTGCTGGTCTACGCGGCCGACGCGCCGAAGGTCCTGGAGGGCTTCGGTCTCGGCGCGGCGCTCATCGCGATGTTCATGAGGGTCGGCGGCGGCATCTTCACCAAGGCCGCCGATGTCGGCGCCGACCTGGTCGGCAAGGTCGAACAGGGCATCCCGGAGGACGACCCGCGCAACGCGGCGACCATCGCCGACAACGTGGGCGACAACGTCGGCGACTGCGCGGGCATGGCGGCCGACCTCTTCGAGTCGTACGCCGTGACCCTGGTGGCCGCGCTGATCCTCGGAAAGGCGGCCTTCGGCGACGCCGGACTGGCGTTCCCGCTGCTCGTCCCAGCGATCGGCGTGATCACCGCGATGATCGGCATCTTCGCGGTGGCCCCGCGGCGCGCCGACCGCAGCGGCATGTCCGCGATCAACCGCGGGTTCTTCATCTCCGCGGTGATCTCGCTCGTGCTGGTGGCGGTCGCCGTCTTCGTCTACCTCCCTGGCAAGTACGCCGACCTCGACGGCGTCACCGACACGGCGATCAGCGGCAGGGACGGCGACCCGCGGATCCTCGCGCTCGTCGCGGTGGCGATCGGCATCCTGCTCGCCGCCGTCATCCAGCAGCTCACCGGCTACTTCACCGAGACCAATCGTCGCCCGGTCCAGGACATCGGCAAGAGCTCGCTCACGGGGCCCGCCACCGTCGTCCTCGCCGGAATCTCGATCGGTCTCGAGTCGGCCGTCTACACCGCCCTGCTGATCGGGCTCGGCGTCTACGGCGCGTTCCTGCTCGGCGGTACCTCGATCATGCTGGCGCTGTTCGCGGTGGCGCTGGCCGGCACCGGCCTGCTCACCACGGTCGGTGTGATCGTCGCCATGGACACCTTCGGGCCGGTCTCCGACAACGCCCAGGGCATCGCCGAGATGTCCGGGGACGTCCAGGGCGCGGGCGCACAGGTGCTCACCAACCTGGACGCCGTCGGCAACACCACCAAGGCCATCACCAAGGGCATCGCCATCGCCACCGCCGTCCTGGCCGCGTCGGCGCTCTTCGGGTCGTACCGTGACGCGATCACGACCGGCGCGCAGGACGTCGGCGAGAAGCTCAGCGGGGCCGGTGCGCCGATGAGCCTGATGATGGACATCTCGCAGCCCAACAACCTCGTCGGGCTCATCGCCGGCGCGGCGGTCGTCTTCCTCTTCTCGGGGCTGGCGATCAACGCGGTGTCGCGGTCGGCGGGATCCGTGGTCTACGAGGTGCGGCGGCAGTTCCGCGAGCACCCGGGGATCATGGACTACAGCGAGGAGCCGGAGTACGGCAAGGTCGTCGACATCTGCACCAAGGACGCCCTGCGGGAACTCACCACACCCGGTCTGCTCGCCGTGATGGCTCCGATCTTCATCGGGTTCACGCTCGGGGTCGGTGCCCTCGGCGCGTTCCTGGCGGGCGCGATCGGCGCGGGCACGCTCATGGCGGTCTTCCTGGCGAACTCCGGCGGTGCCTGGGACAACGCCAAGAAGCTCGTCGAGGACGGCAACCACGGGGGCAAGGGCAGCGAGGCCCATGCCGCGACCGTGATCGGCGACACCGTCGGCGACCCCTTCAAGGACACCGCGGGCCCCGCGATCAACCCGCTGCTGAAGGTCATGAACCTGGTGGCGCTGCTGATCGCACCCGCGGTGATCAAGTTCAGTTACGGCGACGACAAGAGCATCGGCGTACGGATCTTCATCGCCGTCCTCGCGTTCCTCGTGATCGCCGGCGCGGTCTTCGTCTCCAAGCGGCGCGGCATCGCCGTGGGTGACGAAGACAACGAGAAGAAGGTGGCCAAGTCGGCGGATCCCGCGGTGGTTTCGTAGGTTCCGGCACGAGGCCCAGCTCAAGGGGCGGGCGTGCGGCGCGCGTTCATGCGCCGCACGCCCGCCCTGTGCGTGAGCGCCGCCCGTCCGTGAGGCTTCTCTCGCCTGGTGCGAATACCTGTAAAAGTATCCATACGTGATATTCGGTGCGCGGGTGTGGTGCGTGCGCTGTGTAAGGTCCGGGGGCTGAGAGGCCACGGAAGGGACCGATCCGGTGAACAAGAAGCTCGCGGCCGCACTGTCCGGCGGTGCGGTACTGGTACTGGCACTGACGGGATGCGGTGGCAGCGAGGACAACAAGGAACTCGACGCCTGGGCCAAGAAGGTCTGTGACCTGGTGCCGGCCCAGAACAAGAAGATCACGGCGGCCTACGACGCGATCACCAAGGCGGCCGAGGACACCGAGAGCACCCCGGCGGAGCTCCAGAAGGCCGACTCCCAGGCCTTCCAGGACCTGTCCGACGGCTACAAGGCGCGCGCCACGGTCATCCGCAACGCCGGGGCGCCTCCCGGTGCCGAGGACGGGGCGAAGAAGCTCCAGGAGGCCGTCAAGCAGCTCACGGCCCTCTCGGCGTCCTACGCCGACATGAAGACGCAGGTGGACGGGCTCGACACCAAGGACCAGGCGAAGTTCGCGACCGGTCTCAAGGACGTCTCGGCCGAGATGAAGAAGGTGGAGACGCAGCGCCAGACCGCGCTCGCCGCGCTGAAGGACCTGGAGTCGGGCGACACCAAGGAGGCGCTCGCCGAGCAGTCGGGCTGCAAGCCGGCGTCCACCTCCCCGGAGGCGTCCGCGTCGGCGACCGACAGCTAGGCGCGTTCGGCCGTAAACGCGGCCAGGGGTGAGCGCCCGTTGAGCCACCGACGGCTGAGCGGGCGATCGCCTGCCGGTACGGGTACCGGTACCCGTACTGATGCCGGTGGCCGAGCCGTGCCGTGAGTTGCCGGGTGGGGCGTGTCGCGCGGCGGGCGCGGGCCACAATGGGGGCGTGAGTACCTCCAGTCTGCCCACGCTGCCCGCCGCCCCCGCTCCCGGCCGTCCGGACGTCACCGCGCGGCTGCGGGACGCCCTGCTCGGGGCCTCCTTCACTGCCGACGGGCTGCTGGAGCTGCTCGGCGCGCCCGCCTACGCGGCCCTCGCGCGCAGCGAGACCGTGCCCGCGCTCCGGGCGACCCGCGGGGACACCCCGCTGGAGGTGCTCGTACGCCTGTTCCTCCTCCAGCAGCCGGTGCCCCACGCGCGCGTGGCGGACGTACTGCCCGTCGACGCGTGTCTGGAGAGCGGCTGGCTGGTGCGCGCCGGCACGGACGAGCTCGCCGCGACGGTGGACGTACGGCCGTACGGCGGTCCCGACGGCGAGGACTGGTTCATCGTGTCGGACCTGGGCTGTGCCGTGGGCGGCGCGGGTGGCATCGGCAGCCGTGACGAAGGGGTGGTCCTCGGGGTCGGCGGCGCCTCCACGACCCTGGCCGGCATCACCGTGCGCACGCCCGTCGGCTCCGCCCTCGACCTCGGGACCGGCTCCGGGATCCAGGCTCTGCACGCCGCACAGCACGCCACGCGCGTGACGGCGACCGATCTCAACCCGCGCGCGCTGCACATCACCGCGCTGACGCTGGCCCTGTCCGGCACCCCGGCGGCGGATCTGCGGGAGGGCTCGCTGTTCGAGCCGGTCAAGCAGGGCGAGACGTACGACCTCATCGTGTCGAACCCGCCCTTCGTGATCTCGCCTGGTGCCCGGCTGACGTACCGCGACGGCGGGATGGGCGGGGACGATCTGTGCCGCTCGGTCGTTCAGGGGGCGGGGGAACTGCTGAACGAGGGCGGGTTCGCGCAGTTCCTCGCCAACTGGCAGCACGTGGCGGGGGAGGACTGGCAGGACAGACTCAGGTCGTGGGTGCCGCGCGGCTGCGACGCGTGGATCGTGCAGCGCGAGGTCCAGGACGTCACGCAGTACGCCGAGTTGTGGCTGAGGGACGCCGGTGACCACCGCGGCGACCCGGCCGAGTACCAGGCGCTCTACGACGCGTGGCTGGACGAGTTCGAGGCGCGCAAGGTGAGGGCCGTGGGCTTCGGCTGGATCACCCTGCGCAGGACCGGCTCGGCCGAACCCTCCATCACCGTGGAGGAGTGGCCGCACCCGGTCGAGCAGCCGCTCGGGGACACCGTCCGGGCGCACTTCGAGCGCCTCGACTACCTGCGCGCCCACGACGACGCGGCCCTGCTGGAGGCCCACTTCAAACTCGTGCCCGAGATCGTCCAGGAGCAGGTCGGGCTGCCCGGTGCGGAGGACCCCGAGCACGTGGTGCTGCGCCAGCACCGCGGGATGCGCCGGGCCACCAAGGTGGACACCGTGGGAGCGGGCTTCGCCGGCGTGTGCGACGGCTCGCTGAGCGCGGGCCGCATCCTCGACGCGATCGCCCAGCTCATGGACGAGGACCCGGTCCTGCTGCGCGACCGTACGCCCGCGCAGATCCGGCTGCTGGTGGAGCAGGGGTTCCTGGAACCGGCGTGAATCCGGCGGGGCATGTCCTCTGAGACGCCCCCGCACGGCCGCTACCGGTTGCTGCGTACGCCCGGCGCGGGCGGCATGGGCCGCGTCCGGCCGACGTACGACGACGAGCCGGCCTGCGCGGCCGCGCTGAAGGAGATCGCGCTCCCTGACGCGCCGACGCACGCGGGGCGAGACAGCCCAGCACACCGCCCGGGCCCGCAGCCCCCGGAGGCCGACGACCGCGTGCAGGCGGTGTGGGCGGGGACGCCGTGCAAGTCGGTGCCGAACGTGGACGGGCCGGACGGCCAGGTCGTGGCCGCCGACCTCGACGACGCGAAGGCCCGTGGTGCGAAACCCTGCGCGAGCCTGAGCCGGGCCGTCGTGGACGCGCTGCCGGACGCGGCCGGGCACGACGTCGTGCCGACCGGGGAGGGCTTCCGTGCGGCGGACCGCCGTACGGCGTCGCTCGGCCGTCATGCCGCGTCAGGCGGTGAGGTGGGCCGCGGGACGACACCTCCGCCCCGCGCGGTCTGAATCCGGTCGGTTTCCGTGCCGAATCCGGTGCGGGTCCGGTTGCGGAAGTGCGGGATCAAGGTGAGAAGCGGACGAGAACCGGACGGGTTCGGTGGGCGTCCGGGGCAGCCGCGGTGGCTCTCCGGTGACCCTCCGGCGGCCGGACGGGTCCGCTCAGGGGCCGCCCGCTGCCGTGTCGTCGCGGCGTTCACCCGGGGTTCGCCTGTGCGCCGCCCGCGCGTGCCAGTCTCCATCGGAGGCGCACGCGCGGCCGGGAGAAAAGGGGCAGGGGGAACCATGGAGAGCGGACCGGCGATCTTCGCGGGGCTGGTGTTCGCCCTGTTCGGAGGAGGGCTGCTGGCGTGGACCGCGGCCCGGGTACGGCATCGCGAGCCCGTCGCCCACGGTGTGAGTCCCGTCGCATCCGCGACCCTCGCGACCGTCGCGGCGCTCCTCACGCTGGCCCTCGGCGCATGGTGCTTCTCCGGTCTCTAGGACGGATCCTGGGAGGTCGACGCTAACGGGCCGACCCGTAATTGGGAGATCGCCCTCCGGATGAGCCCGAAAAGGCCGGTGGGTACTCCGGGCGGCAGGAATGGCGGTAGTCGGGTTACCGTTCGAGTGGCCGTTGCGGGCTTTTCCCGTTTGACACGGGGGCGGGATGTACCGTCACACTCCGCAAGCGTCCGTATGACCCGACCCCGGGAACCAAGGCCTGGGGAGACCCCAGCGTCGACCGGAGAGAAGAGCGAAGTTGTCCCCGACCAGCGAGACCGCACAGGGCGGCCGCCGACTCGTCATCGTCGAGTCGCCTGCCAAGGCGAAGACGATCAAGGGCTATCTCGGCCCCGGATACGTCGTCGAGGCGAGCGTCGGGCACATCCGCGACCTCCCCAACGGCGCCGCGGAGGTGCCCGAGAAGTACACCGGCGAGGTCCGCCGCCTCGGCGTGGACGTCGAGCACGACTTCGAGCCCATCTATGTCGTCAACGCCGACAAGCGGGCTCAGGTCAAGAAGCTCAAGGACCTCCTGAAGGACTCCGACGAGCTCTTCCTCGCCACCGATGAGGACCGCGAGGGCGAGGCCATCGCGTGGCACCTCCAGGAGGTGCTCAAGCCCAAGGTCCCGGTCAAGCGGATGGTCTTCCACGAGATCACCAAGGCCGCGATCCAGGCCGCCGTCGCCAACCCGCGCGAGCTGAACCAGAAGCTGGTCGACGCCCAGGAGACCCGCCGCATCCTCGACCGCCTCTACGGCTACGAGGTCTCGCCGGTCCTGTGGAAGAAGGTCATGCCGCGCCTGTCGGCCGGCCGTGTCCAGTCCGTCGCCACCCGCCTCGTCGTCGAGCGGGAGCGCGAGCGCATCGCGTTCCGCTCCGCCGAGTACTGGGACCTGACCGGCACCTTCGGGACCGGCCGCGCGGGCGACCCGAGCGATCCGTCGACCCTCGTCGCCCGTCTGCAGAGCGTGGACGGCAAGCGGGTCGCGCAGGGCCGTGACTTCGACTCCCTGGGGCAGCTGAAGGGCGCCAACACCCTTCACCTGGACGAGGCCAACGCCCGCGCCCTGGCCGCCGCCCTGGAGCAGACCCGGTTCGCGGTCCGCTCGGTCGAGTCCAAGCCGTACCGCCGCTCGCCGTACGCTCCGTTCCGTACGACGACCCTCCAGCAGGAGGCCTCGCGCAAGCTCGGCTTCGGCGCGAAGGCGACCATGCAGGTGGCCCAGAAGCTGTACGAGAACGGCTTCATCACCTACATGCGTACCGACTCCACGACCCTCAGCGACACCGCCATCACCGCGGCCCGCGCCCAGGTCACGCAGTTGTACGGCGCCGACTACCTGCCGTCCTCCCCGCGCACCTACGCCGGGAAGGTCAAGAACGCGCAGGAGGCGCACGAGGCGATCCGGCCCTCGGGTGATCGTTTCCGCACGCCCGCCGAGACCGGCCTGACCGGCGACCAGTTCCGGCTCTACGAGCTGATCTGGAAGCGCACGGTCGCCTCGCAGATGAAGGACGCGACCGGAAACTCCGTCACGGTGAAGATCGGTGGCACCGCCGCCGACGGCCGGGACGTCGAGTTCAGCGCCTCCGGCAAGACGATCACCTTCCACGGCTTCCTGAAGGCCTATGTCGAAGGTGCCGACGACCCGAACGCGGAGCTGGACGACCGCGAGCGCCGGCTGCCCCAGGTCGCCGAGGGCGACGCCCTGAGCGCCGAGGAGATCACGGTCGACGGGCACGCCACCAAGCCCCCGGCCCGCTACACCGAGGCCAGCCTCGTCAAGGAGCTCGAAGAGCGCGAGATCGGCCGCCCGTCGACGTACGCGTCGATCATCGGCACGATCCTCGACCGCGGTTACGTCTTCAAGAAGGGCACGGCACTCGTGCCGTCCTTCCTTTCCTTTGCCGTGGTCAACCTTCTGGAGAAGCACTTCGGGCGGCTCGTCGACTACGACTTCACCGCCCGCATGGAGGACGACCTCGACCGCATCGCGGCGGGCCAGGCCCAGTCCGTGCCGTGGCTGAAGCGCTTCTACTTCGGTGAGGGCGCCTCGCCCTCCGCGGGCGGCGCGGCCGACGCGGGCAACGGCGACGGGGACCACCTCGGCGGCCTCAAGGAACTGGTGACCGACCTGGGCGCGATCGACGCGCGCGAGGTCTCCTCGTTCCCGGTGGGCAACGACATCGTGCTCAGGGTCGGCCGCTACGGCCCGTACATCGAGCGCGGGGAGAAGGACGCCGAGGGCCACCAGCGCGCGGACGTCCCCGAGGACCTCGCCCCGGACGAGCTCTCTGTCGAGCTCGCCGAGGAACTGCTCGCCAAGCCGAGCGGTGACTTCGAGCTCGGCGCCGACCCGGTGACGGGCCACCAGATCATCGCCCGCGACGGCCGCTACGGCCCGTACGTCACCGAGGTGCTCCCCGAGGGCACCCCGAAGACCGGCAAGAACGCCGTGAAGCCGCGTACGGCCTCGCTGTTCAAGTCGATGTCGCTGGACACGGTGACGCTGGAGGACGCCCTCAAGCTGATGTCGCTGCCGCGCGTCGTCGGCGCCGACGCCGAGGGCCAGGAGATCACCGCGCAGAACGGCCGCTACGGCCCGTACCTGAAGAAGGGCACGGACTCGCGCTCGTTGCAGACCGAGGACCAGCTCTTCACGATCACCCTCGAAGAGGCGCTGGCGATCTACGCGCAGCCCAAGCAGCGCGGCCGCGCCGCCGCCAAGCCGCCGCTGAAGGAGCTGGGCACCGACCCGGTCAGCGAGAAGCCGGTCGTCGTCAAGGACGGCCGCTTCGGACCGTACGTGACCGACGGGGAGACCAACGCGACCCTGCGCTCCGGCGACAGCGTCGAGGAGATCACCCCCGAGCGCGGCTACGAACTGCTCGCCGAGAAGCGGGCCAAGGGGCCCGCCAAGAAGACGGCGAAGAAGGCGCCCGCGAAGAAGGCCCCGGCCAAGAAGGCGACGGCCGCCAAGAAGACCGCGGCGAAGAAGACCACGACGGCCGCGAAGAAGACGGCGGCGAAGAAGACGACCGCCACCGCGAAGAAGGCGGCGGCGTCGAAGGCGGCGTCCGAGGACTGAGTCCGGCCTCTTCGGGCAGGAGTGAGTCCGGCCCTCTTCGGGCCGGGTTCCCGGGCCTGAATCCTCCACCGAGGCTTCGCAATGCGAACGTCCCGGCATCACTTTGGTGTCGGGACGTGCGCACGTCAGGACGGGCCCTCCGGGCTGTCGGTGGCTCCCGATAGGCTGAATGCATGACCCGTGCCGAGCAGCCAACGGCCCTTCAGCCGGCCCCCGACGATGCCCTGGTCGCGGACTCCCGCGAGCGCGCCGTCCGCGCCCTGCTGCGCAGGCCCCAGCTCAAACGCCTGTGGAGCGCCCAGCTCGTGGGCGGGATCGGCGACACCCTCGCCCTCCTGGTGCTGGTGCTGCTGGCCCTTCAGGCGGCGATCGCCGAGGGCTCGTTCAGCGGCGGCTACCGGGGCGTGGCGTTCGCAGTGGCGACCGTCTTCGGTACGCGCGTCCTGGCGACGCTGCTCTTCGGCGCCGTCCTGCTCGGCCCGCTGACCGCGCTCACTTCGCAGGAGGGGCCGCTCGACCGCCGCTGGACCATGGTCGGCGCGGAGGGGGTCCGGCTCGCGCTGTTCATCGTCGCGCCGCTGTGGATCGACTGGATGCCGGGCAACGCCCTCGCGATGATCCTGGTCACCGTCTTCGTGACCGGGGTCGCCGAGCGCTTTTGGACCGTGTGCCGCGAGAGCGCGGCGCCCGCCCTGCTGCCGGCTCCTCCCCCGGAGGGGGCGACCGTACGGCCGCTGCCGGATCACTTGGACGCCCTGCGCCGTCTGTCGCTGCGGACGACCTTCGTGGCGATCCCGCTGGCCGGTGCCGCGCTCGTCGTCGCGGGCCTGCTCAACAACGTGCTGGGCTCCGGCATCGACTGGTTCGGCCAGCACCAGGCGGCCCTCGCGTCGTACGTCGCGGCCGGACTGTTCGCCGCGTCCCTGTCCCTGCTGACCTTCCTGGAACTGCCCGACACCCGCACCCCGCGCGCGCGTTCGCCGTTGGAGGGGCTGCGCCGGCCCAAGACGGGCACCGGCGTCGACAAGGGCCGCACCGGCGCGATCCCGCTGCTGGTGCCGGCCTGCGCCGCCGTCGCCGGGGCGATCGCGGCCGCCGTGGCCGTCGCCGTGCTGCACGCCAAGGACCTGGGCGGCGGCCCGGTGATGTACGGGCTGATGGTGCTCGCGCTGACCGGCGGCGTCGTGGTCGGTGTCCGTACGGCGCCCAGGGTGCTGGTCTCGCTGTCGCGGCGCCGGCTGCTCGCGCTGGCGATCGCCTTCACCGGCATCGCCCTGCTGGCCGCCGGGCTCGTCCCGGACGTCACCACCGTGCTGCTGATCGAGGCGCTGGCCGGTGTCGGCGCGGGCGTGGCAGCCAACACCGGGCACACCCTGCTCGACCAGGAGACCGAGGAGTACCGGCGGGCCCGGACCACCGAGCACCTGCACGCGGTCGTGCGGGTCGCTGTGGCGTTCGGCGCGCTGGTCGCCCCCGTGGTGGCCGCGGCGATCGGACCGCACCGCCTGGAGAACGGCAAGTTCGTGTTCGCGCACGGCGGCGCCGCCTTCACCCTGATGCTGGTCGGCGCGCTGCTGCTGCCGGTGGCCGCGCTGGTGCTCGCCAAGGTCGACGACCGGTCCGGGGTTCCCCTGCGGCACGACCTGAGGGACGCGCTGCTCGGCGGCGACGACCCGGAGACGGTGCCCGCCTCCTCCGGCTTCTTCATCGCTCTGGAAGGCGGCGACGGGGCCGGGAAGTCCACCCAGGCCGAGGCGCTCGCCGAGTGGATCAGGGCCAAGGGTCACGAGGTCGTGGTGACGCGCGAGCCGGGCGCGACCCCGGTGGGCAAGCGGCTGCGGTCGATCCTGCTGGACGTGTCGAGCGCCGGGCTCTCGCACCGCGCGGAGGCGCTGCTGTACGCGGCGGACCGCGCGGAGCACGTGGACACCGTGGTCAGGCCCGCCCTTGAGCGGGGCGCGGTCGTGATCTCCGATCGGTACATCGACTCCTCGGTGGCGTACCAGGGCGCCGGCCGCGACCTGTCCCCGACGGAGATCGCCCGCATCAACCGCTGGGCGACGGACGGTCTGGTGCCGCATCTGACGGTCCTGCTGGACGTGTCCCCGGAGATCGCCCGCGAGCGGTTCACCGAGGCGCCGGACCGGCTGGAGTCGGAGCCCGCGGAGTTCCACGCGCGCGTGCGGTCCGGATTCCTCACACTGGCCGCAGCCGACCCCGGGCGATACCTGGTCGTGGACGCCGGACAGGAGCCCGAGGCCGTCACGACCGTCGTACGGCACCGCCTCGACCAGATGCTGCCGCTGTCCGAGCAGGAGATCCGGGAGCAGGAGGAGGCCCGCCGCAAGGCCGAAGAGGAAGCGCGGCGCAAGGCCGAGGAAGAGGCCGCGCGCAAGGCCGAGGAGGAGCGCCTGGAGCGGGAGCGCCAGGAGCAGCTCGCGCGGCTGAAGGCGGAGGAAGAGGAGCGCAAGCGGCGCGAGCTGGAGGAGGCCCAGCGCCGCGAGGCCGAACGCCAGGCGGAGGAGGCCCGGCTGCGGGCCGAGGAAGCGCGCAGGCGGGCCGAGGAGGAGCGGGCACGGCTCCTCGCCGAGGAGAAGGCACGCGCGGAGGAAGAGGCGCGGCGCAAGGCCCAGCAGGAGGCCGCCCGCAAGCGGGCCGAGGAGGAGGCGCGCCTGCGCGCCCAGGCCGAGGAACAGCGGCTGGAGAAGCAGCGCAAGGCGGAGGAGGCGTTGCTGCGGGCGGAGGAGGCCCGACGGCTCGCCGAGGCCGCGGCCGCGGCGGCGGAGGAGGGGCCCAAGCAGGCCGCCACGCCCGCGGTGGGGATGGACGCGGCGACCGTGCCCACGCCCGTGGTGACGCCGACGAACGCGTCGGGTGGCCCGGTGGACGAGACGGCTGTGCTGCCCCGGGTGTCCATGGAGAAGGACGACGAGGACTCCTCCGCGGACGAGGCCACTGGTGGGTCCGTCTCCGACTCCGAGGTGACGACCGAGCTGCCGCAGCCGCCGGTTCCGCCGGGAGCGGCGGACGAGACCGCGGTGCTGCCTCCCGTTCCGCCGGGTGCCGCCGAGGAGACCGCGGTGCTGCCGCCCGTCGTGCCGCCGGGTTCGGCCGACGAGACGGCCGTACTGCCTCCCGTGCCTCCGGCGCCGGGAGAGGGGCCCTCGGACCGGGTGCCGCCGGGGTACTTCCGGGACGAGGAGCGGACGCGGGAGCTTCCGCAGGTCGACGAGACGGGGACACCGCGGCGCAGGGCTCGGTCGGACTGGGCCGAGGAGACCCCGTTGGACGACCTGCCTTCGCTGGCCGACGAGCTGCTCGGGCCGCATGACGAGGGGTACGGAGACGGGCGGCGCCGGGGGCGGTGAGGGCCGTCCTTCGGGTGCGGGGTTCGTCGTGGCTGGTCGCGCGGTTCCCCGCGCCCCCGGGGGTGCGGTCGGGCGTGCCTGACAACCGACCGCCGGCCCCCGTTGTCAGTGGTCGGCCCCACAATGGATCCCGTACCGCGAACCATGACGAAAGGGCGGCGTGACCCATGACCGTATGGGACGACCTGGTCGGCCAGGAGAGGGTGAGCGAGCAGCTCGCGGCCGCCGCTCGGGACGCCGACGCCCTGGTCACCGCCATCGCCACCGACGCCCCGCCGCCGGAGGCGTCGAAGATGACGCATGCCTGGCTGTTCACGGGACCCCCGGGAGCGGGCCGGAACCAGGCCGCGAGGGCCTTCGCCGCCGCACTGCAGTGCGTCAGTCCGGACCGGGCCCTCGGCGGAGTGCCCGGCTGCGGCTTCTGCGACGGATGTCATACGGCGCTCATCGGCACCCACGCCGACGTCACCTCCGTGGCCGCCGTCGGCACCCAGATCCTCGCCGACGACATGCGGGACACCGTCAGGAAGTCCTTCACCTCGCCGGCGACCGGCCGCTGGCAGATCATCCTCGTCGAGGACGCCGAGCGGCTGAACGAGAAATCGGCCAACGCGGTCCTCAAGGCCGTGGAGGAGCCCGCCCCCCGCACGGTCTGGATGCTGTGCGCACCCTCCATCGAGGACGTCCTGCCGACGATCCGCTCCCGCTGCCGCCACCTGAACCTGAGCACCCCTTCCGTGGAGGCCGTCGCCGACATGCTCGTGCGCCGGGAGGGCGTCGAGCCGGCCGCCGCGATGGCCGCCGCCCGGGCCACCCAGGGCCATGTCGACCGGGCCCGCCGCCTCGCCACCGACCCGGCCGCGCGCGAGCGCCGTGCCGCCGTGCTGAAGCTGCCCCTGCGGATCGACGACGTCGGCGGTTGCCTCAGGGCGGCGCAGGAGCTCGTCGACGCGGCGGCCGACGACGCCAAGCAGCTCGCCGAGGAGATGGACGGCAAGGAGACCGAGGAGCTGAAGGCGGCGATGGGCGCCTCCCAGGGCGGCCGCATGCCCCGCGGCACGGCGGGCGTGATGAAGGACCTGGAGGACCGGCAGAAGCGCCGCCGCACCCGCACCCAGCGCGACAGCCTCGACCTGGCCCTGACCGACCTGACGGCGTTCTACCGGGACGTCCTCGCCCTCCAGCTCGGCTCCCGGGTGGCGATCGCCAACGCGGACGCCGAGGACGCCCTGGAGCGGCTGGCCCGCGCCAGCTCCCCGGAGACCACGCTCCGCCGTATCGAGGCCATCGGAGCCTGCCGCGAGGCCCTCGACCGCAACGTGGCCCCGCTGCTCGCGGTGGAGGCCATGACGATGGCCCTCAGAGCGGGCTGAGCACCGGCGGTGATCAGGCGTTTGACGGGTCACTCGTACGGGCCGGATCGTTCACGCAGGGCATGTGATCCATCGCGGAGAGTTACGCTCGCTCGATGCACATCAGGCGAAATCCCCGCCCCAGCAGCCGGAAATTCCCCTTGCGCCGGGCACAGGCGGCACCGGTGCGCACGGCCCGCACCGGCGGCGCCCTCCTCGCCGTCGCCGCCCTGCTCGTCTCCGCCTGCTCCGCGGGCGCCTCGACGACATCGGCCACCTCGGCCGCCGACGTGGCCCTCGGCGCGTTGCCGCGGTCGACACCGGCGGCCCTCGCGCCGTACTACGGGCAGAAGGCGCACTGGCGGAGCTGCGGGGTCCCCGGTTTCGAGTGCGCCACGCTGAGGGCGCCGCTCGACTACGACCGGCCGGCCGGCGGGGACGTCCGGCTCGCCGTCTCCCGCAAGAAGGCCACCGGGCCGGGCGAGCGCCTCGGGTCGCTGTTGGTGAACCCGGGCGGACCGGGCGGCTCGGCGGTCGGCTACGTCCAGGCGTACGCCGGGATCGGCTACCCGGCGCAGGTGCGGGCCCGTTACGACATCGTCGCGGTGGACCCGCGCGGAGTCGCCCGCAGCGAGCCCGTCGAGTGCCTCGACGGGCCGGACATGGACACGTACACGCAGACGGACAGCACCCCCGACGACGCTCGCGAGGTCACCGAACTCGTCGACACCTACAAGAAGTTCGCGGAGGCGTGCGGCGCGCACTCGGCGAAGCTGCTGCGGCACGTGTCGACCGTCGAGTCGGCCCGGGACATGGACATCGTGCGGGCGGCACTGGGCGACAAGAAGCTGAACTACGTGGGGGCGTCGTACGGGACGTTCCTCGGAGCGACGTACGCGGGACTGTTCCCCGGCCGCTCGGGACGGCTGGTGCTGGACGGGGCGATGGACCCCTCGCTGCCCGCGCGCCGGGTGAACCTCGACCAGACGGCGGGCTTCGAGACGGCGTTCCAGTCGTTCGCGAAGGACTGTGTGCAGCAGCCGGACTGCCCGCTCGGGGCGAAGGGCACGCCGAGCCCGGAGGTCGGCCGGAACCTCAAGGCCTTCTTCCGGAAGCTCGACGCGCACCCGATCCCCACCGGCGACGCGGACGGCCGCACCCTCGGCGAGGCCCTCGCCACGACCGGTGTGATCGCGGCGATGTACGACGAGAGCTCCTGGGCGCAACTGCGGGAGGCGCTGACGTCGGCGATGAAGGAGAGGGACGGCGCCGGTCTCCTGGTCCTCGCCGACAGCTACTACGAGCGGGACGCCGACGGCGGCTACAGCAACCTGATGTCCGCCAACGCGGCCGTGAACTGCCTCGACCTCCCGCCCGCCTACGACAGCCCGGAGGAGGCCGAGAAGGCCGTCCCGGCCTTCGAGAAGGCGTCCCCCGTCTTCGGCGAGGGCCTCGCCTGGGCCTCCCTGAGCTGCGCGTACTGGCCGGTCGCGCCCACGGGTGAGCCGCACCGCATCGAGGCGCGGGGCGCCGGCCCCATCGTCGTGGTCGGCACCACCCGCGACCCGGCCACCCCCTACCGCTGGGCCCGCGCCCTGGCCGCCCAGCTCACCTCGGCCCGCCTGCTCACCTACGAGGGCGACGGCCACACCGCCTACGGCCGCGGCAGCGCCTGCATCGACTCCGCGATCAACGCCTACCTGCTCCGCGGCACCCCTCCCGTGCCCGGGAAACGCTGCTCCTAGCCCGGTCACCGGAGCGGCCGGGGGTGCCCCGAGGGCCGGTGCGGAGCACCCCCGGAAACTGTGTAGACTTACCGACGTTGCTGATCGCACCATGGTGCGGACAGCGCGCCGCCTTAGCTCAGATGGCCAGAGCAACGCACTCGTAATGCGTAGGTCTCGGGTTCGAATCCCGAAGGCGGCTCCATGGGGATCCCCAGGTCGGGCCTCTGACCTGGGGTTTCTTGTTTTGAGTGACCTTGGAATTCGGGCTAATCGGGCCTCTGCGGTCTACGCATCGTAATGCGTAGGTCGCAGGGGCCACTTCTGTGACGAAGATTCAGATTTAGGCGTCTGACCTGGCCTTTTCTCTGCCAGGGAGGGATGGATCAGGCTCGTGCCAGGGCTCTCGGTGGACAGCCGGTGGACGCCGTGTGTGACAGTCCATCAGGGAGTTTTCGCTGCCGACCAGCGACCGATGAAGTGGTCCGGTCTTTTCTTGGTCGATCGGCGTCGTTGGAGCTGTCCGGTCCCGAC
Source organism: Streptomyces sp. NPDC006335 (assembly GCF_040612795.1). Classification (NCBI taxonomy): domain Bacteria; kingdom Bacillati; phylum Actinomycetota; class Actinomycetes; order Kitasatosporales; family Streptomycetaceae; genus Streptomyces; species Streptomyces sp. NPDC006335. The sequence continues at coordinate 160,105 of NZ_JBEXQX010000010.1, read as the reverse complement.
AGTTCTCATGTGCAGTCCGGGATCGAAAGGCCCGCTTCCGCGTCCCTGGCCACCTGATGTACCTCCCGCGGATGGCACGGACAGGCGCCTCACTCACGCCGAGAAACCCGTGAATCCGCAACCACCGAAACGGCGGGCGATCTAGAGTTCAGCCAATCGCCTGTGCCCAGCACGAGCACACGGTCAACGACTCACACCAGCCCCGCGACCAGCGACTTCAGATGGTGGATCTTCATTTCGGCAGGTTCCAGTAGTCGCGCCGGCCACACCCATGGTGACTGAGCCCAGAGGACACTCCACTCGGTTGAGCGAAGATCATGGATCGCCGCCGTCCCGCTGACGGAAGGAAGCGCGTGCAGCACCGCGCGCAGACCGGCGACCTTGACGTCGAGCGCGGGACTGTCCCCTTCGTGAGCTGATCACCGCCCGCAGGGCCGAACTGGAGGCGCAGGCAGAGAAGCTGAGCCAGCAGCTTCAGGAGGTGCGCGACGAGCTGGAGGAACTCGCTGTTGCCGAGCGGGTCGGCGCGTCGGCTGGCCGAGCAGTTGCACACCGAAACGGATCGGGAAGCGACGCCGGCGCAGGCTGCCGGGCAGGTCGCGGGCCGTGCGGTGCTGCTGGTGCCGCAGCGCGAGCGCGGCATGGACGAGGCGGTCCTCCCCGCGGATTACCAGCGGATCATGGATGTGGTGCGGCGGGCGGATACGCCGGTCAGGTCAAGCAGGTCTGCGCCGAGCTGGGGATGTCCACCGAGCCGGCCTGCTCGGAGGCGCTACGTGCGAAGCTAAACCGGCTGGCCGAGCGGGGCTGGCCCGCAAGCTGGCCGACGGGAAGTTCACCGCCACGCTGTGAGCGTGCTCGGCCACCCACGGCATGCCGTTGGGGCCGTAACACCTGCGCCCCGGCGGCAGTTCATATCGCCACGATCACCCTCGCCGTTCTCGGTCATGACCAGTGGCTTTCCGACATGGCGGGCGGCAACCGCGTCTCCGCGACCACGGTGCGCCGCTGGGTGATGGAGGTGATCGAACTGCTCGCCGCGCGGGCCCCGCGGCTGGAGAGGACGCTGAGACAAGTCATCCGAAAGGGCTGCCACGTCGTCCTGGTCGACGGCACCCTGATCGGTACCCGGCGTCGCACCGGGGCGGACAACCGCCGCAACTACAGCGGGAAACACAAGGCCCACAGCCTGCTCTTCCTCGCGCTGACCGACGACAAGGGCCTTCTGCTGTGGCTGTCCGCGGCTCGCCTGGGACGCTCCTCGGAGATCACCACGGCCCCTACAACAAGCTAGTCGAGCGCCTGCGCGCCCATGAGCTGGGCGCGATCGGCGACCTCGGGTTCACCGGCCTGGACGATGATGTGGACAATCCCGTGGTCATCACCGGCTACACGACCGTCCGTACCGCGCCCCTCACCCCTGCGAAGAAGCAGGTCAACAAGCTGATGGCGTCCGTCCGCGCGGTCTGCGAGCACGCGTTCGCGCACCTCAAGAACTGGCGCATCAACACCAAGCTGCGGCTATTGGCCCCGTGGCGCGACCACCCTGCTGCGGGCCCTGCTCGTGCTGACCAACATCGAAGTCACCTGCTGGCTGTCAGACGATCTTGGGCTAGGAAAACCACCCTCGACCGGCACAGCACAAGATTGCCGACTCTCACCAGCTCCGACGACCTGCGGAATCGAAGATGTCGTCTTCATTGAGCCGTCGAGGCCCTGTGAGCTCTCCGCTTGACCGGCGCCGCAACATCGCCTCAGGCCTCCGACGGGCAGCCCGAGACCAAACCCGGCCCCTCGTCCTTCTTGTCCTCACGTGATCAGAACGGACGACATCGAACTACGCCGAAGCCCCTGCATGAAGACTTGATCACCATGGACACGTCTGAATTCCGCCTCGGCGCCTCCCGGTACTCCTGACGCGCTCAGGCATTGCTGCTAACGTACCGTCAGTTGAACCCAGGGGAAGCGCGGTCGGGGATATGGTCGATGTGCCGAGAGAGTTACTCGAAGCCGCCGCTGTGGCCGATGTGGTCCCGGTCCTTGGTGATGCGCTCAATCCCGGGCCTCCTGCGGGAGCTGCTTCAGGCGCTGAACTTGCCTTATTGCTGGGGGCGAAGCTCAATCTACCAGGGGGTGACATCCGCCCCACTAAGGATTTGCCTAGCCTGGTCTCCCAGTACGAGGCATTGCGCGGTCGGCACGCGCTGATTGCGTTGCTCAGGCAGCAGATGGGTGCGCCAGATCCTGACATCCCCCATGAACTGCTGCTCGCTGTTCGCTTGGCATCACAGGCCCTGATCACCACCAGCGTGTCACTCAATGCGGAGACGGCCTTGCGTCGCATCGGTAATGCGACGTCCACGGTCATCATCGATCCGATTGCGACGTGGTACACGTCCCAGGAACGACAGCCCTGGCTGATCAAACTGACAGGCTGTCTCTCACAACCTGACAGCGTCGCGTTGAGCAGTGACAGGCTGATGCGCCTGTCGACATCGATCGATCAACTGGAACTTATGGTCCGAGGTATCCTGCTTACGAAGACGCTGGTATTTATCGCGTACGGTCTTGACGACCCGTATCTGGAAGCCCTGCACACACTTCTCCAGATGTCCTCCACTCATTCTCGCCGACGATATATTCTTACGGAAGATATAGCCAACGATGAGAGGGTCATTGTTCGGGTCTGGGAGAGCCGCGGATACGAAGTGGTCTCAGGTCCACTGGGGGTGGTGCTGCAGCAATTAGTAGACGCTAGTGATCCGGCGGGACGTTCGATTGCTTCGGTCGCGCCCCAAAGCGTGCACAGCTTGGGACCCTTCAAATTTCTCGACTACTACACCGAGCAGGAATCCAAGATTTACTTCGGCCGAGACGACGAGGCGGAAAGTCTGGCGATGATCATCGCCACGAACCCTCTGACCGTGATTGTAGGGCCTTCGGGGGTGGGTAAGACTTCTCTTGTTAACGCCGGTCTCATTCCCAGGCTTCATGCCAAGGGCTACGACACCTGTACCATCCGGGCGCTGGATCATCCCACCAAAGAGATCCTCAATGCGCTTCGCTTGATAGAGGACGGAGAAGAATGGGCATCGGAGGATCTCCGGACTGCGCTTTCCTCATGTTCGCGCAAAAGGCCTTTGGTGGTCACGATCGACCAGTTCGAGGAATTCTTCCTACGTGTCGGTCCGGGGGCCAGACGTGACTTTGCCGAGCAGCTGCATGCCTGTCTTACGGACGCCTCTCTGGACATTCGCATCGCTCTTGTGATTCGGGATGACTTCCTCCATTATTTGCTGGAGCTAAGCCCCCCTCTGGGTAAGATCCTGCGAAGCCACTTCGTTGTGCGCCGTCTCAGCCGGAGCCAGGTGAGCGATGTATTGAACAAGATCTTCCAAGAAGTCGGCATCGAGATCGATCCGGGGCTCGTCGCGCGACTCATGGAAGACCTAGACGACGACGGCATTGACCCATGCCAGCTGCAGATCATCGGACACACTCTTCAGCGAGAGATCCCTCCTGGCTCCCGCTCGGTCAAGGCGGAGCTCTACGGCACGTTGGGCGGGACAGATGCCATCCTGGCCCGTTACCTGGACCACACCTTGGACGTTCTAGCAGCGGAACTCCTGCCAGTTGCCAAAGGTGTTCTGCAATGCATGGTCTCGGCTGATCGAACGAAGAATGTCATGTCCACCAAGGAAATCGCCCGCGATGTCATCACCAGGCGTCTGGATGTCTCGGACGGCATACTCCAACAGGTACTGCACGACCTCATGCAGGCGCGCGTAATTCGGTCCGTGCAAGGCCGCGGAGAAGAAGTATTTGAGCTGGCGCACGATGTACTGGCGGCCAAAGTGTGGGGCTGGATCGAGCCTCGCGATATCGAACTCAAGTATGTCCGGCAGTTATTGCAGCAATCGTCGGTCGACTGGCGGCAGGTGAAGATCCTACCCAGCCGTCCGCAATGGGAATTGGTCGAACGACACAGGGAAGAACTGGAGTTCAGTCCGCCCGAGGCGTTGTTTGCACTCCATGCCGCGTATCACTACGACAGTGACATCACATGGTGGACCGCGAAGGCGGAACAGTGCGACGTCGACGTATGGGCCGAGTGCACCCGGATGTTGGGCACGGAGAGTCCGCCGGTCCGTCTCGCAGTGCTGAACTGGGCTGTCGGCAGTCCCGATGCCCGTAAGACTGTTCTCTTCGAACTGGCTCTGCTGAGCGAATACCCCGCGGTCCGGCGTGTTGCCCGACGTGCCATGTTCGGGGAGACACCCCCGCATGCGGGAGGCGACGAACCCCTCTTCGTCGACGTGCCCGGGGGAGATTTCCTATTCGGCACGGATGACGTGCGTTTCGAACACTCCCAACCGTGCCACCGGGTGACGGTCTCGGCTTTCGCCATCCAGCGGTATCCGGTGACCAACTACGAGTACCGGGTTTTTGTCCGCGCCACCGGTCACCGTGCACCCGACCACTGGGAGGGCGGTGAGCCGCCGGACCGGCTCATGGAGCACCCGGTGGTCCAGGTGTCGTGGTGGGACGCGACGGAGTACTGCGCGTGGTTCGCAACAGAAGCCGGCCTGCCCACTCGCCTTCCCACCGCCGCCGAATGGGAGAAGGCGGCCGGTTGGGATCCGCTCAGAGGTACGCAGTCGTACTGGTCATGGGGTAACACCTTCGACCCCGCCAAGGGCAACAGCCGCGTGGGCGGGCCTGGGAGTACGACACCGATCGGACAGTACACACCGGCAAACGGTGACAGCCCCTGCGGAGTGGCCGACATGTGTGGCAACACGTTCGACTGGGTGTCCGACTGGTGGGCTCCTGGCCATGACCCGACAGAGGTCGTGGATCCTCAAGGCCCCCCGACGGGCCAGCACAAGTGCGCCAGGGGAGGCTCCTGGGCGGGTTCCGCGGAAGGCACGAGCGTCGTCAGCAACAAGTATTCGCTGTCTCCTGGGACGCGCAACGAATACGTCGGCTTCCGCATGGCGTACACAGCGGCCGACGCATCCTGAACCTTGTATCAATCCGAATGCCTGTATCAGTCCGAAGAGGAGAATTTAGTGCCGGAGACAGCACAGCAGGTCATCGTCACCGTGGTGAACAGCAGGGTCGAGCAACTGGCCAAGAGCCTCGGCTCCCTTCCTCTCGCCGCGGACTTCGCGGCTCAGATGACACCGGTGGCACCGGTCCCCGACGAGGAGGCGTTCCGTGCCTACCTTTGGACCGCCGCGGTGTGCCACGCGACAAAGGGCGGGCTGGCGGGCGTATTCGGAGAGCAACGTTTTAAGGGGTGGGACTTCCTGCTCCGTGCGTTCAGCGCACAGGCGGCTGCCGACGCCTCCGTCCTCTCGCCGCAGAACATGTCTGCCTTCACGGCCGCCGACCTCCTGCGACTCCTCACATCGCACAGTACCGATACCCAGGTCAACCTCACCGATCTCGACCGTCGCGCAGCCATCCTCCGCACAACGGCCGAGGAACTGCTGCGGACGTTCGACGGCAGGGTCACCACGCTTCTCGGCCGTGCCGATCAGCGGGCCGGAGGTCTAACCGGCGCCTACGCGCTCCTGGAGCAGTTGTCTGCGTTCCAGGACCCGTTGCAGAAGAAGAGCAGCGCGTTCCTCATGACCGTGCACTTCTCGAAACGGTGGACGATCCGGGACCAGGACTCCATCCAGCCCATGATCGACTATCACCGTATGCGTGTCCTGCTCCGCACGGGCTGTATCGAGATCGGCGACCCTCGGACGGCCCAACGGTTGCGCGCTCAGTTGCCGGTCGAGCCGGAACTGGAGACCGAGATCCGCCGAATCTCGCTGGACGTTTGCAGCAAGCTGCCCGGTCTCGCAGACATGCCCATGTTCGATTTCGATGTGCTGCTGTGGGCCCACGCCCGCAGTTGCTGCCGGCACGAACCCATGTGCGTGAGCCGTAAGGCCGAGAACGACTCGTTCGGTTCCTACCTCGACATGGCGGACAGCACCCGGTGCGTGTTTGAAGGATGGTGCCCGGGAAGCGTCAAGGCTGAGACGCGCGCCTACTGGGAGCCGATCGTGGCGACGGAGAACTACTGACCGGGCACACGCCGCCCGTTTTGAGCAGGATCCACCGACCGGACTGGCAAATCAGGGGTCACCATGTGGGAACGGAGCAAGGTCAGCGATCTCTTACCAGGGATATCGCCGGAATCTCACAGCTTCACGTACACCTACCCACCACCCTATGTCGCTCTGGGCCGCAGTTCCCGCGGAGGGTTCGACATCGCGGAGGCCGTCGTGTGGCCGGACTTCTCGATGTACGTGCATTTCCCGTTCTGCCGTATGAACTGCAATTTTTGCAGTCTTCACCGGCAGACGGCTCAGAACGAAGGCATGGTGTCCAGTTATCTCCAGGCTCTGAGCCAGGAGTTACGACTGTTCGGTGGCATAGAGTGCGTGCCGCCCCTCCGGGCTCTGTACCTGGGTGGCGGCACGCCCACCATGCTCTCTGCCGACGAGCTCAACCAGTTGCTGGACCGGATCGCCGCAGCCCTGCGGCTGCCCTACGGCGCCGACGTGGAGGTGACGATCGAGTGCGCCCCTGAGCAGGGACGCGACGTCCACGGGTGGGCCGCCTTCTTCCAGACCCTCACCTCACGGCGCCAACTTCCCGTCACCAGGGCCAGCGTTGGTGTGGAGGCCTGGAGCGATGCTGTCCTTAGCCGCATGGGACGGACCGCGGCGACTATCTCCGCGACACAGGCCCTGGTTGCCGCGGTCGACCAGGCGGTGGCCACCTACAACGTCGACTTCCTCGTCGGCTACCCGCGAGGACCCGAAGGCCCTCGCGAGGAGGGACGCGACATCGTGTCCGCCGTAAACGATCTTCGGGCTCAGGGGATGCGCGTGCCAAGTGTCAGCATCTATCAGCTGTGGGCTGTCGAGAACATCCCGATCAGCCGAACGGCACTGCATACGCTGCCGTCGGCGGACGACCTCCTGCAGGAGCTGTGGACCGTGCAGAGCGCCCTGTACGACCTCGGCTACATCCCTGGATACGGCACCGCCTTCGTGCGCGGGGCCGAGGATCTCCACCGATGGACGCGGCACCGGTACGAGTCCTTCCGGCACCTGGGCTTTGGCTCGGGCAGCTATTCGTTCCTCCCCGACGGTCTTGTTCAGCGGGAGCGCGACGTGGCGGGCTACCGGGCGCTTCTCGCACAGCGGTCGCCGCACTGGGGCGAGGTGGACCGGGCAATAAACCTCGTGACTCGGCTCTCGGCCGTCGAGCTCGAGATGCGGCGGATCATCTGCGGGCTGCGGAGCGGCACCCCGGTGCCACCGCCGACCGCGACATCGGCGGCCGAACTCGAGGAACTCGCGTCCAAACTGAACCGCCTGACAGACCTCGGAGTACTCGAACGTCGCAGCGAGGGCCTGGCCCTGTCCGCCGAAAGCCTTCTCCTGACCAATGCCGTCTCGAGCTATCTGCATCCGGGCGCGATGCCACGTAAGCCTCCGGCGGCCTGGCATGCCGCGCCGGTGTCACGTAGACGGGGTGCCCATACGTCCGGCTGACGCGTTCCACAGGGCTTCGAACTGATCGGCCCAGTAGTCGTGCCAACGGGGATCGTCCTCCCGACGCAGTTCGACGTGCATCCGCGACGAGATGCTGTCGCCGTGATAGCCGTGGATTTCGAGGATGAGCACGCCGTGACGCTCGCCCGGATCTATCGCGACAAGGCTGAACCCGGGACTGAGGTCGAGCAGGCGCCATTCCAGACTGCCAGCCACGTGCCAGCCCGCCATAAGGTGCAGCCTTTCGAGCGTCGTGCGTATGGAGGGTCGCAGCGACTGGATCGGGAAGCGCAGGCTGCTGTCCAGTTGCTGTTCTGCGATCTGTACGGCCTGCTCCTGGTCAGGATCTAGGATCAGGATCCTGACGACAGAGCCGCGCTTGGAAAGCATGCCGGTACGAAGAGCCGAGACTGTCTCCGGACCGAGCAGATTCACCGCCGACGGAGCGAGTACCCACAGCGTGTGGGCGCGCTCGATCCGCTCACTGAGCGGTACTTCGGCGAGGTGTTGTCGGTCGTACAGGAAGTCGCGTCCTCCGGCTCGCTGCGCCGGAAGAGTGATGCGGAAGACGAGAAGAGATATGCCGGCGAGCAGCACGGTCCAACGCATCCTGTCGGATACGACATCGCTGATCAAGTCGACTACGGCGAATCCCAGAGCCGCGGCCGACACCACGTACGCGTCGACATTACGCCGTGCGACGACATCCCGGCTGATCCTGCGCAGAGCGTTCCGCAACTGGTCACCTGCCCTTATGCGTGCGGACTGTGGCGTCGTGCGGCAAGACGGGCTGACGGAGCCCCTTCACGCGGTGCCGGAGGACTGCGGCAATGCCACTGCACGCACCAGGTCCGCAGCGAAGTCCTTGGCGTCCGCGTCGATCACGTCAACCTGCTCGGCCTGCCAGATGTGACGATCGGCTGAAGCCGGCCCGAGCTGGACGGCGTACGCGTGGCGACGCAGGGGGCCGAAACGCTGTGTGCACGCGTGGAACAGCTGCTTGAAGTCGGGGTCGGCGAGTGCGAATCCGACGAACACCAGTGTTTTCGTGCTGAAGTAGTGGTCCAACAGGCGAGTCAGTGAGAGTCGCAGCGAGAAGAGGTCGAAATAGTCCCGGTCGGTGATGACAAGCGTTTCTGGTCGGGCGAGTTCGCCGTGGATCTTCACCACGGGGACCGCTGCCCTCGTGAGGAAAGGTACATCGCTGTCCGTCACGACGACTTGGTGTCGCCGCTGCGCCGCCTGCAGCGCTCCCTCCACTAGGGTGTCCCAATTTGTCGTGACGAAGGCGTGAAAGGGGAGTCCGGCGAGGTCGGCGTGCGCCGGGCCGGGGCGGCAGGGCTGGCGCATGAGCGACTCCACCACGAACGAGATCAGGGCGTGCCGACCCCTGAGCGCCGCGTAGGCGGTTGCCACCTGGGTGAGATTCTTGGGATCGCCGTCGAAATCTTGCATACGAGCGGCAATGCTTTGGGCGAGGTCACCGGCTGCGGGCAGTCCCTGAGACACGGACAAGCCAGCACCACAGAACAGGACAGCGTCTTCGTTGCGTACGGCGTCGATCAGTTCAAGAGGGATCGGTTCGGCCACCAACGCAGGATACCGTCGCTCATGACAGCCCGTCAGGACACCGTCCGCCGCATTGTTTACCGTTTCTCGGTGAACGTGAGGTCCGCGATCGGCACCCGTGGCCGAATGCACTTCATGGTCGTCACTGATTCGTTCGACGCGCAGGACGTGTGCTGCCTCCTCGCCCGGCTCACTGGGTACTTCGACTGGAAGGTCCGCCTGGTCGTCGACCGGCACTCGGCCCACCTCGAAGGTCGACCGGGACTGGCTCGCCGACGACAAGGACCATGCCGAGCTGCACTTCCTGCCCTCGTACTCACCCGAGCTGAACCCAGACGAGTTGGTCAACGCCGACCTCGAAGGCAACCTGCCTCACATTTATATCGGGCCAGGAGCCAGCCGAACTCGCCGCCCAGACACGCCGGTTCTTCCACCGCCGACAACGCCAGGCACACATCGTGCGCGGACAGTTCGGCGGTCGGCACGTCCATTAGGCCCTCGACGAGAGAACCGGGGGAACGCCAGAACCTGATCGGGGCAGGTGCCTCGAAGGATCTTGCAGCGTGCTGGCCCGCTGCGCTCGATCCTGGCGTCGTTGGTGATCAGTGGGACGCCGAGACTCTCAGCAGGGTTACGTAATGGGCGTCCTGGACGGAGAGATTGTTCGACAGCTCGCTTACGCTGCCACAGGACCAGCGTGAGGTACAGGTCGAGAGCGAGGGCCTGATCGTCGGTGATCGCCTTCTGGGCTTCCTTTGCGATGGCGTCCCGCCGAGTCGGGACCAGCGGTGATCGGCCGACGGCCCGCAGTGGCACGTATCGGACGGCTCCGAAGCGGAGGCGACGGACCGTGATCGGCCACACCACGACGGGGACACGACCTCCTTTGCCACGATCTTCGGCTTGCTCCCTCGTCGGCCGCGAGCCAGCCCGAAGGCGGCCGAGGTGATCTCGTGGGCCAGCAGCCCCGGCGCCGCGAGGGTGTCGGCGCGACCCACTCGCTCACGGATCGCGGTGCCGGTCTGGCCGTAGTCGAGGAGGAAGTGGACGAGACTGGAGCACTCGATGACGATCAACCTCGGTTCCGCCCGTCCTCGAGGATGTCGGTCGTGCTGAACTCGGTGCCGGTTTCACGCTCCGGAGCGCCGAGCGTGCAAAGGCTGCCCGTCTGGGCTCTGGCCGTCATCCGGCTGGCAGCGACGAAGGTGCTTTTGTCGAGGTCGGCTAAGCGCCCTCATGTAACCCTCCGGCCCCGGCAGGGGATACGCGTGCAGCCACGCAGTGCCGTCACTGACCTCATCCGTCTGCTCCGCCGGTGGACGGACGCCTTTGGACGGTGCATCACGGGGTGGCACGGGTCAACCTGTCTCACGTGTCCTGGTCAGGAAAAACGTCACCGGACAGCACGACGAAGCACCACGCAACACGATCGCTCATGGTCTCGTAATTCGTAGGTCTCGGGTTCGAATCCCGAAGGCGGCTCAGCGATGAAATGGCTGGTCACAGGCCGTTCACTCACTGCCCGTTCGGGGATGATCCCGAGCGGGCAGTCCGCATTTTGTGCACGTGGTTTCTCCTGGGCGGCTTCCGTCAGGGGGTGCCCGAGCAACGGGCCCGGCGCCTCCGCTTCACAGTTGCAGTGATTTCGTCTGGAGGTACTCCATCAGGCCGTGTCGGCCCAGTTCGCGGCCGATGCCGGACTGCTTCCAGCCGCCGAAGGGGGCCAGGGGATTGAAGCGAGCGCCGTTGATGTCCACCTGGCCTGTGTTCAGGCGGCGGGCGAAGGCCACCGCTTCGGGCGTTTCGGCTGACCACACCGCGCCGGAGAGCCCGTACACGGAGTGGTTTGCCATGCGTACGGCGTCGTCCTCGTCCTCGTACTTCATGATCGAGAGAACAGGGCCGAAGATCTCCTCCTGGGCGACGTACATGTCCGGGGTGACGTCGGCGAAGATCGTGGGGCGTACGAAGTAGCCCCGTGGCAGGCCCTCGGGCGCCTCGGGTCCGCCGGTGACCAGGCGTGCGCCCTCCTTGATTCCGCGTCGTACGCAGTCGCGTACGCGGGCGCGTTGACGGGCGCTGACCAGCGGGCCCATGCGGGTCGCGGGGTCCAGAGGGTCGCCCGGGGCGTACGCGGCGGCGGCGTCGACGGCCAGCGCGACGGCCTCCTCGTACCGGCTGCGGTGGACCAGCATGCGGGTCCAGGCGCTGCACGTCTGGCCGGAGTTGGTGAAGACGTTGGTGACGCCGGTGCGGACGGCCGTGGTGTGGTCCGCACTCGGCAGGATCACGTTCGGGGACTTGCCGCCGAGTTCCAGGGCGACGCGCCTGATCGTGCGGGCGGCGTGCGCGGCGACCTCCTTGCCGACGGCGGTGGAGCCCGTGAAGGACACCATGCCCACGTCAGGATGTTCTGCCAGGGCCCGGCCCGCCACCTCGCCCACCCCTGTGACCAGGTTGAAGACGCCGGGCGGCAGTCCCGCGGCGGCCACGCACTCGGCCAGCAGCCGGGCGGTGAGCGGGGTCTCCTCCGCCGGTTTGACGACGATCGTGCAGCCTGCGGCGAGGGCGGGCGCCACCTTGGACACCATCTGGTGCAGCGGATAGTTCCACGGCGTGATCGCGCCGACCACGCCGACCGGCTCCAGCAGGACCGTGGAACGGCCGATCCGCTCCTCGAAGGGGTGCTGGGCGGCCAGCTCCGCGTAGGAGTCGAGGACGGCGAGCGGGGTGCGGACGTGCGCCAGCCGGCTCAGTGCCAGCGGGGACCCGAGCTCCGCTGTGATCGTTTCGGCGAACTCTTTGACACGCGCCCGCAGTTCGCGCCCCAGGGCGGTCAGGGCCGCCGCCCGCTCGGCCGGGGCTGTCCTGGCCCAGCCGGGGAGCGCCGTCCGCGCGGCGGCGACGGCGGCGTCGACGTCGTGGCCGGTGCCGGCCGGCACCGTGGCGATGACACGCTCGTCGGCCGGGTTCACCACGTCGGTCGACTCATCCGTGGCCGCCGGCCGCCACGCTCCGGCCGTGTACATCCCGTGGTGCTCGTACACCTTCATCGCGTCCGGTTCCCGTCCCTCGCCCGGTTCCTCGCGAAGTCCCTCATCGGGCCGCCGGTACCGCTCCGCCGTCCGTGACGCGCAGCGGTGCGCCCGCCTTGCGGCGCGTCATGACCACGTGCTGCACGGCGAGCGTGACGCCCATGCCGAGCCAGAGCGCGTCGGCGTTGAAGGGTTCGTGGAACGCGACGGCTCCGATGCCGCCGAAGACCAGCCGCGTGGCCACGGTCAGGAGCCACAGGAAGAGGATCCGCCGGTCGCCCTTGCGGAAGACGCGTCCTTCGGCGTCCCGCCACATGGGGAAGGCCGCTCCGCGCCAGAGGCCGAAGGCGACCGAGGCGAGCAGGGACAGGACGAGCAGGGCGATGCTCGCCGGCTTCATCTCCGCGGGTCCCGGCGGAACGCAGCCGCGGACGATGAGCACGGCCACCCAGAAGAACATGCGGTTCGTGACCTGCTGGGCGGTGAACTGGCGTATGACGATGATCGTCGTGATGCCGACGATGAGGAGGGTGTTGAAGTAGGTGGTGAAGTTGCTGCCGTCGTCCTTCGCGGCGAGCTCGCCCGCCAGAGACAGCCCGGCGTGCAGGGTGTGGGGGTCGGTCACGGTCGTTCCTCCTCGGGGGTCCCGCCGGCCGGCAGGATCTCCCGCACGAATTCCATCAGTTGGGGGGCGTGCGTCTGGTGATAGGAGTGACCGCCCGGCATGACCGTGAAGGAATGGTCGCCCGCCGCGCACTCCTTCCAGTGCCGGACCTGCTCGGCGGTGACGACCTGGTCCTCCTCACCGCAGAGCGCGTGCAACGGGGTGCGCACCGGTCTTGGATCGCTTACAAGATACCGTTCGGCGAAAGCTATGTCGGTGCGTATCGTGCGCAGCAAATAGGCCACATAGTCCGGGTACTTCAGCAGTTCACGGGGCAGCCCGTCGCTGTTCACCAGCCACGCCAGCAGCTCCTTGTCGGGGGCGTCCGAGATGGTGCCCGTGGGGGGTGTCTGCGGAGCGCGCGAGGCGGAGACCAGGGTGGCGAGGGGCACCGGCGCGCCCCGCTCCTCGACGCGGAGCGTGAGCTCGTAGGCGAGGGCGCCGCCGAAGCTGTGACCGAACAGGACGTAGGGCACGTCCAGTTCGGGCAGGAGTCCGTCGTACAGGGCGTCCACCAGGTCGTCGAACCGGGCCGGCATCGGGTCGGCCTCGCGGGTGCCGCGGCCCGGCAGTTCCACCGGCGCCAGTTCGACGCCCTCGGGCAGGTGCGCGCGCCAGCTGGAGAAGGCGCCGGCGCCCCCTCCCGCCTGCGGCAGGCAGATCAGACGTACGCGCGGCGCACCCGCCGTGAGGCGCCCTGTGATCCAGCGGTTCTCCATGCCGGGCATGGTGTCCCGCCGCCGAGGGCCGGGACCAGGCAGGATCTCCGGCAGCCTGGCGGCAATTGGCGCCGGGCAGGCCGCGCGCGGGCAGGTGTCCGCTTGCCGGTCGGCTTGCCTGGTGAGCGGGGACCGCGCCCCGGCACGATGACGCACGCCGAGCCTCGACACCCGGCTCGCACGTCGTCAGAAAGAGAGCTCGCACATGTCCGAAACCGATGTCGTGGTGAGTCCGGCGGAGATTCCCGACCTGGTCTGCACGCTCGTTCGCCTGGTCGCTCCGCAGAAGGTCGACAAGGTCACCCCCGACCTCCGCCTGATCGGAGACCTCGGCTTCCACTCGCTGGCGCTGGCCGAGCTCGGCTTCACCATCGAGGACCTGTTCAAGCTGGAGGCGATGACCCCCGAGGTCGCGATGTCCCTGGAGCGGGTCGAGGACATCGTCCGCCTGATCGGCGGCCACGTGGAGGACGGCTCCATCTCGCTGCCGGACGCCTTCGAGGTGAACTCCATCTGCGCGCGCTACGGAGCGTCCTGGCCGGCCCAGGGCTGAGGCCGACGCCGGCCGCGGAGCGTATACGGCACGGAACACGGCGGTGGCGCCGACGGGTGGTTGTTCCCCGTCGGCGCCACCGTGCTTGTGCCCTCGTACGCGCTACTCGGCCGCCCGCTCCCCTGTCACGGGCTTCGGCGTCGGCGCATGGCCCGCCGCCCCCGTCCAGGGGAGCAGCACGGCCCGCGTCAGCTCCCACGCGCACGCCAGGTTCCCCAGGTCCAGGTCGCCGGACGTCTCCCGGGGCGCGGTGCCCTCCGCGGCGCTCACGCCTGGCCCCGGAAGGCGAGGACGACGTTGTGGCCGCCGAAGCCCGCCGAGTTGCTCACGCCCGCGAGGGCGCCCCTGGGCAGGGCCCGCGGCTGGTCTCGTACGACGTCGAGGCCGATCCGCGGGTCGAGGTGCTCGATGTTCATCGTCGGCGGCGCCGTCCTGTCACGGAGCGCCAGCACGCTGACGAGTGCCGCCAACGCCCCCGAGGCGCCCATGAGATGACCCGCGGTCGACTTGATCGCGGAGACCGCGTAGCCGGCGTCCGCGCCTCCGTCGTCGCCGAGGACGGAGCGGATCGCCAGGCTCTCGGCGAAGTCGCCCTGCGGGGTCGAGGTGGCGTGCGCGTTGACGTGGGCGATGTCCCGCGGAGTCAGGTCCGCGTCGGCCAGCGCCTTGCGCAGGGCGGCGGACGCGCCCCGGCCGCCCGGCTCGGGCGCCACGATGTGGTGGCCGTCGGCGCTGATGCCCGCCCCGGCCAACTCGGCGTGGACGTGGGCTCCTCGGGCCCGCGCGTGCCGTGCCGACTCGAGGATCAGGACGGCGGCGCCCTCGCCCATGACGAAACCGTCGCGCTGCGTGTCGTAGGGGCGGGAGGCGTGCTCGGGGTCGTCGTTCCTGCGTGACATCGCCTTCATGCTGGTGAACGCCGCGACGGTCAGAGGATGGATGATCGCCTCGGTGCCTCCGACGGCCACGACGTCGGCGCGGCCGAGCCGGATCATGTCCAGGCCCGCGGCGATGGCCTCG
Source organism: Streptomyces sp. NPDC006335 (assembly GCF_040612795.1). Taxonomy (NCBI): domain Bacteria; kingdom Bacillati; phylum Actinomycetota; class Actinomycetes; order Kitasatosporales; family Streptomycetaceae; genus Streptomyces; species Streptomyces sp. NPDC006335. The sequence goes on along the minus strand of NZ_JBEXQX010000010.1, from coordinate 144,977 downwards.
GCGCCGGCCGCGCAGGCGGAAGTGGGGGCGTGCACCCCGGCCCGCGCGTTGATCTCCAGACCGACCTGCCCGGCGGAGCCGTTGATCATCATCTTCGGCATGGTGTGGGGCGACAGGTGCCGGGCTCCCTGGGCGCGCATCTGCTCGTAGCCGTCGACGAGAGTGCCCAGCCCGCCGATGCCGCTGCCGAGGACGACCCCCACGCGTTCCGCGTCCGGCTGGCCGGTCTCCCCGGCCCGGCCGAAGAAGCCGGCGTCCGCCCAGGCCTCCCGGACGGCGATCAACGCGAACTGGCTGGCCCGGTCGAGTCGGCGCAGTTCTATGCGGTCCAGTACGGCGTCGGGGTCCGTGGCGGCGCGCGCCGCGATGCGGACCGGCAGATCCTCGGGCCAGTTGTTGTCGAGGCGCACGGCCACCCGGCGGCCGTTGAGCAGTGCGGCCCAGCTGGACTTCACGTCCCCGCCGAGCGGTGTCGTGGCGCCCAGTCCGGTGACGACCACGTCGTCGACGCGGGCCCGTTCGGTCGCAGACATAAGAAGTCCCCCAGCCGTTCGGTGAATGCGATGGGAAATGAATCTGGCTGGACAGGGCGCCCCGTGGAGAATCTTCTTGAATCTCGTCATGGGTCGGCTGCCATCCGATCATCTCGCATCATGACCGTGCGCCGATACGCGGGACAGGTATCGGTTCCGGCAAATGGGTCGATGCCGTCGAACCGTCAGCGGCAACATTGCGGCAACCCGTCAGCAATTACGGCCGCATCCATTCCGCGTTCCACTCGGCCACGCCAATCATGGAATTCCCATCCGCGAGGAAGACACCGAGGAAGACACCTATGACTCCAGCCATCCGTGCGGAGGGCCTGGTCAAGACGTACCAGGGCAGGACACCGGTACGAGCCCTGGACGGCCTGGATCTCGAAGTGCCCGCCGGCACGCTGCTCGGGCTGCTCGGGCCCAACGGCGCGGGCAAGACGACCACGGTGCGTGTGCTGACCAGCCTGCTCAAGGTGGACGCGGGCCGTGCCACCGTCCTGGGCCGGGATGTCACCACCCAGCCCGACGAGGTGCGCGGCATCATCGGACTGTCCGGCCAGTACGCGGCCGTGGACGAGACCCTGACCGGCCGTGAGAATCTCGTCATGGTGGGGCGCCTCTACCACCTGGGGCGGAAGGCCGCGCAGGCCAGGGCCGCCGAACTGCTGGACCGCTTCACGCTCACCGGCTCCGCCGACCGCCCGGCTCGGACGTACTCCGGAGGCATGCGCCGCAGGCTGGACCTGGCCGCGTCCCTGGTCGCGGCGCCGCCCGTGCTGTTCCTCGACGAACCCACCACCGGCCTCGACCCGAGCAGCCGGATCAACATGTGGGAGGTCATCGGGGACCTGGTGCGGGACGGGACCACCGTGCTGCTCACCACGCAGTACCTGGAGGAGGCTGACCGGCTCGCCGACTCCATCGCCGTCGTGGACGGCGGGAAGGTGATCGCACGCGGCACCGCCGACGAGCTGAAGCGGCAGACCGGCGGGGAGCGGATCCGCCTGGTGGTCCGTGATCCGCAGCGGCTGCCCGAGGCCGCCGAGGTGCTCACCGGGCTCGGTGCGCGCCCCGCCGAGTACGTCGAGCGCAGCCGCGAGGTGGTCGTCGCCGTGCACGGCGGCACTCCGACGCTGGCCCGCGCACTGCGGCTGCTGGAGGACGCGGGGATCGCCCTGGAGGACGCCGGGCTGTCCCGGCCGACGCTGGACGACGTCTTCCTCAGCCTCACCGGCGCCGGCGAGGCGGCCGCGAGGGACGACCTGGTGCCGGCCGACGTGTGAGGCGTCCCGGCCGGGTCGGTACGCGCTCGGCATCCGCACAAGGAAAGGAACCGGGGTCCGTATCGGCGGGGAGTGCGCCGACACGGACCCCGGTTCCTTTCCTCGTGCGTCGAGGACCGGGCTCAGGCGAGGTTGCGGAACGCCTCGGGCCGCGCCAGGTTCTCCGTCAGGAACAGATCCCTGAGCTTCGGGGTGAGCAGCCCCAGCTGCCGCAGCAGATGGATGACCTGCTGGAAGAGGAGCTGCCGGTAACCGAACATCATCGGGTCCGTCTGCGCGAACTTCACCCCCTTCTCCACGTCGAGCTCCATGCGCTCCCAGACCTCGCGGAGCAGGAAGCGCCGGGACATCAGATGGACCGCCTCCAGCAGGAACTTCTCCCGCTCGTCGAGTTCCTTGGAGGTCATCCCGTCGTACAGGCCCGCGAGCGCGACCGAGCCGAACCCGACGTGCCGTGCCTCGTCCCGGGCGATCATCTTGGTGATCGAGGTGATGATGGGGTCGCCGAAACCGCTGCCCGCGAGCCGGGTCGCGGCCAGGGCCAGCCCCTCGACGATGACCTGCATCCCCAGATAGACGACGTCCCAGTTGGACTCCGCGAGCAGGTCCCGCAGCAGGGCCTTGAGACCCGGGTTGATGACGTAGGACTCGCCGAGTTTCTCGTCGATGTACTTGGCGTACGCCTCCACGTGCCGGGCCTCGTCCGCGACCTGGGAGGCCGCGTAGATCTTCGACTCCATGTCGGGGACCGTCTCGACGAGCCGGGCGGTGGTGACCAGGGCGCCCTGTTCACCGTGCAGGAACTGGCTCACCATCCACGCCTGGTACTGCCAGCGGAACTCGTTCAGGAGCTCCTTCGGCACCGGGCTCTCGTTGCCCACCACGAAGGTGGCCACGCCCGCGCTGTACGCGTCGTCGAGAGGGGCGCCGAACCGGACGTCGTAATCCCAGTCGATGGTGGTCTCGGCGTCCCACTGGGATTTCTTGTTCTTCTGATAAAGGCTCCAGATACGGTTGTCTCGCTCGCCGTAGTCCCAGTTGAGGCAGGCTCGGATCGATGCGTCCACCTCCATGAGATCCGACCTGGTCTGCTCCAGGGTGACGAGAGTCGGATCCGTCTCGGATTCCGGCTCACGGCGGGATATATCAGCCATCGATGTGGGGTCCCCTTTCCCTGCCGCTGCCCAGCAGCAGACAGGACGACTCAGTTCGCGCCAGGCTCACTTTCCGGTTTTCCGTGTCCGGTCAGCCAGGTACAGGCCGGGCAACTTCACGGCAGCCTCAGTTGCCGGTGCCCTGCCTGGAATCGCCGTCCGCGCGCACGCGAACATGGCCGGTAAACCGAACGGCATGGCCGATGTCGGCGAACCACATTCCCCGTAATTCAGGAGATGCCCCTATGGCGCAGGCAGCGAACAATCGGCCGACTCATGAACTCGTCGCGGATCTGGAACGCACGCTGGGCGACCCGATGGAGGGCGACGGCCCGTTCAGCTTCGCGTCGATCGTGGCCCACGAGGAGCGGGAGGAACTGCCGCCGGGCGCGGCGGAGCTGGCCCGGGAGTGGGGGTTCCCGCAGTTCCTGGTGCCGCGGGAGTTCGGCGGCCGGCTGAACAACCTCGAAGAGGTCTTCGTCCTGACGCGCTCGCTCGCCCGCCGGAACCTGACGGTCGCGGTGATGTTCGGTTCCGCGCTGCTGGGTGTCAACCCGGTCTGGCTGTGGGGCGACGAGGAGCAGCGCAAGCGGGTGGCCGACGGGCTGCTCGCCGGTGAACTCGCCTGCTTCGCGGTGTCGGAGCCCGACCACGGAAGTGATCTGCAGGGCAACGCGACGACGGCGCTCGCCGAGGGCGACACGTTCGTGCTCACCGGTGAGAAGTGGCCGGTCGGCAACGCCACCCGCGGCCGCTTCGTGACGGTCTTCGCCACGGTGGAGGGCCGCGGCCAGACCTTGCTCCTGGTCGACAAGGAGCAGCTGGAGCCGGGCAGTTGGAGCAACCACCCGTTCGTGCGGACGGCCGGTCTGCGCGGGCACGACCTGAGCGGCATCGTCTTCGACGGCGCCCGGGTCCCGCGCGGCGCGGTGCTCGGGCGCAACGGCGCCGGTCTGATCGAAGTGCTCAAGGCGCTGCAGATCACCCGTACCGCGATCGGCGCGCTGTCGATCGGGACCATGGACTCCGTCCTGCGCATCGGCCTCCAGTACGCGCACGAGCGCTCCCTGTACGGCGCCGAGATCTACCGGTTGCCCGTCATCCGCCGGCACCTCGTCCACGCGCACCTCGACCTGCTGATCGCCGAGTGCACCGCGCTGCCAATCGCCCGGGCACTGTCGGTGGCGCCGTCCCGGCTGAGCATGTGGTCGTCCGTGGTCAAGTACCTGGTCCCGGTGATCGGCGAGGAGGTGATCCAGGACATGGCGCGGGTGCTGGGGGCCCGCAGCTATCTGCGTGAGGGGGTCGCCTCCGGGGTCTTCCAGAAGCTCCAGCGCGATCACGCCATCGCGAGCATCTTCGAGGGCACGACCCACGTCAACCTGCACAACATCGCGGCACAGTTGCCCAACCTGGCGCCGCACGCGCAGAACGCGCAGAGCGGGGGCGAAGGAGTTCTGGAGGCCCTCTTCGACTGGAGCGCGGAGGCCCCCGCCTGGCAGCCCGCGCGCCACGTCCTGCAACTGACGAACGCCGTCGAGGACGAGATCACGCGCGGCTGGAACGACGCGGTGGCGGAGACGGCCCGGATCGCCGCGGAGTGTCTGGAACCGGCCGAGGCCGCCGATCTGGCGAAGGTGCTGGACGCGTTCGGCTCCCGCCGAGCCGCGTTCTACACCCGCCTGGCGGCCGCGCCTTCCGACGCCGCGTCGGTGGCGGGCCAGGACGACGCGGCCGAGCACTGCGTGCATCACGCGGCCGCGTCCTGCCTCTACACGTGGCTCCACACCTTCCGCCCCGTGCACGGCGCGCCGTCGACCACCGGCTGGCTGATCCTCGTTCTGCAGCGGCTGCTCCAGCGGCTGGAGCCTGCCACGGAGCTCGCGTCGGCCTATCTGCCGGAGATCGAGTACGCGATGGACGAGAGCCTGAAGACCCCGTACCGCTTCTCGGTCGGGTTCTTCAAGGAGGCCGCGGGCCGTTGAACGCGAACGGCGGTGCCCGGGTCCGCCACGGACCCGGGCACCGCCGCGCACCCTACGACGCCTCCGGCATCAGCAGGCCGTCCGGTTCGAGCTCCCGGCACAGCTCGTCCTCCCGCAGGGCGGTGAGGTACTCGCGGACGAGCGAGTAGGTCTCGTACTCGTAGCGGCGCCCGCGGCGGATGCGTACGAGCGAGGCGTCGGCGAGTTCACCGAGCAGGCCGATGACACGCCCCGGTTCGCCCTCGTCGTCCACCCGGTGGCCGCGCAGCACCTCCTCCGCCGTGAACACCCCGCGTATGGCGGTGATGTGACGGAGTATCAGCCACTGCTCGGAGGTGAGCGGCTCCAGGCTCCAGCGCATGCTGTCGGTCAGTGTCCGGTGCCGGGACAGTCCGCCGGTGTCGATCCGGTCCAGCAGGTGCAGCGACGACTCCGCGCTCACCAGCAGCTCGGCCGGCACCGACCGGACCCGGCGCGCGGCCAGTTCGATCGACAGCGGCAGTCCGTCGAGGCGCGCGCACAGTGCCGACACCAGGGGCAGCCGGCCGCTCAGGTCCAGGGTGGGCACACCCGAGCCGACCCGGCGCAGGAACAGCTCGACGGCCGCGGGCATGCCGTCGTCCTCCGCGGCCTCCGTGGCCAGCGGCTCCACCTCCCAGGTGTCGGCGGAGGGAGCGGTCAGCGGCCGGCGGGAGGTGACGACGAAGTGCGGCCGGGGGTGGTACTCCATGAGCTCCCGGGTGAGCCGGGACACGGCCCCCACCACGTGCTCCGCGCTGTCCAGGACGACGAGCAACTGCCCCTCCGCGTCGCCGGACCCGGTGTGCGCCAGGCCGGTCTCGCGCAGCACGGCGGAGCGCACCGTCTCGTAGGCCTGGGCGGCGCCCTGCTGCTCGCCGGGGCAGGCGGTGAGGTCGACGACCACGACACCGTCCCGGAACAGCGGTTGCAGACGGGAGGCGGCCGCGAGCGCGAGGCGCGTCTTGCCCACCCCACCCGGCCCCGTGAGCACCAGCAGCCGGCTGCGCCGGGCGGTGCCGACCGCATGGCGCAGGTCGCTCTCCCTGCCCACGAAGGCGTCGAGCGGGGGGCGGGTGCCGCGCCATCGGGCGGGGTCGACGGTGTCCGCACCCCGGTCCCGGTCGCCGCGCTGCGCGGGGATCCAGACCTGGGGCGGCGCGCCGCCGCCGGTGGACAGGCCCGACTGCGACAGCGAGGACAGCGTCGTGCCGAACGCCTTCAGCAGCAGCTCGACCGACGTCCGGCGGGGATTGGTGTTGGCGCCCGTCTCCAGATTGCGGATGGTGCGTACGCTCACCCCCGAGCGCTCGGCCAGCTCCTCCTGTGTCCAGCCGACCGCCCTGCGCCGTCCGATCAGGTACTCGCAGATCTGACGGACATCCATCAGCTCGACCATTCCCAGGTCAGCGGAGTGCACCATGGAATGAACCCCTCCCCCATGCCGTCCAACACTTTGCTTCAGTCAAGTCACACACGTGGTCAACGCCGAGGGGGAGCGGGGCCGTGACCCCGCCCCCCTGTCGGACGCTCCGTCTCCCCGCCGCTCACCCGCCCGCGGGGGTCGCTCACCTGCTACGCGGCGGGGTCGTTGCCCACCTTGACGATGTCGTTCTCGCTGTTCACGAAGACCACGCGCGGTTCGAGCTTGGCGGCTTCCGCGTCGTCCACCGTGGCGTATCCGATGATGATGACGATGTCTCCCGGGTGGACCAGCCGGGCCGCGGCCCCGTTGATGCACACCACTCCGGACCCCCGCTCGCCCTCGATCACATAGGTTTCGAGACGGGCGCCGTTGTTCACGTCGACGATGTGGACGAGCTCGCCCGGCAGCAGGTCGGCCTCGTCCATGAGGATCGGATCGAGCGTCAGCGAGCCCACGTAGTTGAGGTCGGCCTCGGTGACGGTGGCTCTGTGGATCTTCGACTTGAGCATGGTGCGCTGCATGGTCCGGCTCCTTCAGTGGGCTGTCGATGGCGACGAAGCACACGGAGGGCAGGCCGCGTCCAGGAACTGCGTCCCCGCCCCCCGTGGCGCTGGATGAAAGCGGTCAGCCGAGCCGACCGGAAATCACACACATGGGCACCAGGTCCCAGCCCAGTGAGTCCGAGCTTCCCCCGCCGCCGTCCGTGCGGCAGGTGATCTCGACGCCGGACGATGAATCGGCCTGAGCGGTTCCCCCAAACGCTGCCAGGGAAAGCAGCATGATGCCTGCCATGGCACCGACGACTCTGGCTGTTTTGAACACGACTCCACTCCCCGTTGAACATTCAATGGACTGGTCGAGGCCGTCGCGATTCTCCCCCGCGATCCCCCGACCTGAATCTTGCTCGAATGCGTGGCCGAATCGGAAGTGAATTCCGTGGCAGGAAATACCGGCTGTCATAAGTGCGCCACAAGGTGAAAGGAGGGTAAGAAGCGTCCGGTGGACCGTCACTCTCCGTGCGGACCTGCTGGGTTCGGCAGCGCGATGGCGCTCAGCAGCAGGCCGCGGGCGGCGCGCCAGCGGCCCGTCAGGGTCTCCAGACCCTCCAGTCGTACGCCCTCGGCCGTCCGCGCGGGCACCAGGATCCGCGCGGTGAAGGTGCCGTCCGGTCGCAACCGGACGTCGGCGTCCTCGTAACCGAGCCAGCTGCCGGCCAGCGGGGACCAGACCTTGTAGACGGTCTCCTTGACGCAGAAGAGGAGCCGGTCCCAGGCGACGGTCGCATCGTGGCTGGTCATCCGCGTCAGTCGCGCCCGCTCCTCGGGGGACACCACCTTGGCGGCGACGGCTCGGGGCAGCGGCTCGTCGGGCTCGGCATCGATGCCCAGCGCCCGGAAGCGGAATGCGTGGCCCACCGCGGCGGCCCGGTACCCCTGGCAGTGGGTCATGCTGCCGACGGCTCCTTCCGGCCATCGGGGCGCGCCCCGATGGCCGGGCAGCAGCGGCGCGGCGGGCAGTCCGAGGGCGGTCAGGGCCAGCCGGGCGCAGCCGCGCACGGTGGTGAACTCGTGGCGCCTTTCCGCCAGGACTTGCTTTATCAGACGGGCCTCTTCGGGATACAGCGCCATCGCCGCGGCCGGGCCGGAGTCGCCGAAGTCGTCCACAGCCTCGACGCTCGAGGGGAACAGACCTCCAAGCAAACTCCCTTGCGCCGCGTCAATGTTCTTGGTCAAGTCATTGCCGATTCTTTGAAGTTACCCATCGGTCCAGCTCAACCCGTATGCCCGCGGCATTACTGGGTAAACTGTCGTTGCGGCAAGCCTTTCGCTGGGCGTGCCGCGTCGAAAAATCACTCACTCGGGCCGCACCCCGAGCATGAGAGAGACGTTTTGTCGGTGCGGCGCTCCACAGAGCGACAAGGCGGAATACGGGGGGAAGTCATGCGACATGGGTAGCTTTTTGGACGGATTGGGGCTCGACGAGTCGGCGGAAGCGGTCTATCGGGTGATCCTCGGTCGCAAGCGCTGGCGTGTCGAGGAAATAGCCGAACACCTGTCAGAGCCGGTCGGTCACATACAGAAAACAATAGAGCAGTTGGCCGAGCTGAAACTCGTGGAGCTTCCTGACGAACATCGCAACACGGTGCTCCCCGAGGATCCGCAGCTCGGACTCCATACCTTGCTCCTGCGCAACGCGGCCGAACTGCGCACCAAGCACGAGCAGTTCGAGCTGCGTCGGGCCGCGGTGTCCGACCTGCTCGACGAGTTCGCCGACCTGTATCCGTCGGTGGACCAGAAACACGTCGAAAACCTTGTGGGCGTGGACGCGATCCGTGAACGCCTTGTGGAACTGGCGCGGTCCGCGACGCGCGAATGCCTTGCGTTCAATCCCGGCGGAGCTCAGTCGGAAAGCAGCCTTGCTGCAAGTATGCCTCTGGACAAGGAGGTTATCAGTAGGGGCGTGTCGATGCGCACGGTGTATTTAGACAGTGCGCGCACGCATCCGCCGACAGCGCGGTATGCGTACTGGTTGACCGAATTGGGCGGCCAGGTGCGAACCGTGCCCACACTTCCCCTCCGCATGATCCTCATAGACGGGGAAACGGCGCTGCTTCCCGTCGATCCGGAAAACACCAGACGTGGCGCGATCCAGATCACGATCCCCGGGGTGACCGCGGCGCTCGGCGCCCTCTTCGAGAAGGTGTGGACCACCGCGGAACCGCTGGGCTCGGAGGTCGAGAAGCCCGACGGCAGCGAACTGTCCCGGCAGGAGGCCGAGGTGCTGAACCTCCTCGCAGAGGGACACACCGACGCCGTGGTCGCGGCCCGGCTCGGGGTCTCCCAGCGGACGGTGGGCCGGATCGCCTCGGACCTGATGAGCCGGCTCGACGCCCGCAGCCGGTTCCAGGCCGGCCTGCGCGCGGCCCAGCAGGGCTGGATCTGAGCCGGGCACCGAGGGCCTGCCCCGATCGGGCGCCGGCGGGACCGTGCCTGGTCCCGGCATCAAGTTGCCGGTGCCCTTTCCTGGTTGTCGGGGCGTTCTCCTCGGCACGATGCGCTGGTACGCGTCCGTGCCGGGAACGCCGAGAGGAACGCACCGTGAGCGCCGTCAGCCCCCTGACCACCGCGACCGACGTGAGCAGGAAACCGTACGCAGGCATCGGCCATTGGTTCGCCGACGGCTGGGTTCTCACCCTGCGCAATCTGCAGCGGATGAGCCGCAATCCCGAACTGCTGGTCTACACGGCCCTTCAGCCGGTGATGCTGGTCCTGCTCTTCACCTATGTGTTCGGCGGTGCCATCGCCGTTCCCGAGGGCGCCAGTTACCGGGAACTCATCGTGCCCGGCATCATGGTGCAGACCCTGGCCTTCGCCGCCGGCACCACCTCGGTGGGCATCGCGGACGACCTCGCGAAGGGGCTCATCGACCGCTTCCGGTCGCTGCCCATCGCCCGCGCCGCCGTACTGACGGGCCGCACCACCGCCGGCCTGATCCAGAACTCACTCGTGGTGTGCGCGCTGGCCGGCTGCGGGCTCGCCGTCGGCTGGCGCGTCCACACGGGCCCCTTCCACACGCTCGCCGCCTTCGCGCTGGTGCTGCTCTTCGCGTACGCCATGAGCTGGATCGGCGCGCTGCTCGGGCTCAGCGTGTCGTCGCCGGAGACCGCGAACACCGCGGGGTTCATCTGGATCTTCCCGCTCACGTTCCTGTCCAACGTCTTCGTGCCGACCCACACGCTGCCCTCCTGGCTGCGCCCCGTGGCCGAGTGGAACCCGCTCTCGGCCACCGCTCAGGCGGTCCGCCACCTCTTCGGCAACGACACCGGCGTCGACGCCGCGTCCTTCCCGATGCGGCACGCGGCCGCCACGTCCCTCTTCTGGTCCGCGCTGATCCTGTTGGTGTGCGTGCCGCTGGCCGTCCGCAAGTACCGCGCCGCCGCCCTCTGACCGGCGGCGCGTGGACGCGCGTACGGCTGTGGGGCCGGACCCGGGCACCTGGGTCCGGCCCCACAGCCGTACGTACGTGCGCGCTCAGGCCGGCGGCCCGGCGCCCGGACGGTACTCCGGATCCCGCTCCAGGGTGACCGGCAGCGTCGCGAGGCCGCTGAGGAAGCTGGAGAAGACGCGCTGCGGCGGGCCCGTCACCACCGGCGTGCGGACCATCGCGCGCAGCGCCTCCAGCACGGCCGAGATCTCCTGGCGGGCGAGGTGGGCGCCGATGCAGAAGTGCGGGCCGTGTGCGAAGGACAGGTGCTTGTTCGGAGTGCGCGCCAGGTCGAAGCGGTCGGGGTCGGCGAAGACGCGCTCGTCGCGGTTGGCGGACACGTTCCACACCGTGACGACGTCGCCCTCCTCGATGAACTCGTCGCCCAGGAAGGTGTCCTGGGTCGCCGTGCGCCCACCGTGCAGCGCCGGTGTCGTCCACCGCAGGACCTCGTCGACCGCCGTGGCGGTGGCGACCTGCCCGCTCTTGAGCGCCTCCCACTGGGCGGGGTGCTCGACCAGGGCCTGCAACCCGCCGATCATGGCCAGCCGCGTGGTCTCGTGGCCGCCCATGATGATGCTGTAGCAGTTGAAGATGATCTCCTCGTGGCTCAGCGGGCGACCGCCCACCTCCTGCCCGACGAGCAGGCTCACGATGTCGTCGTACGGCTTCTCGCGGCGGGACTCCGCGAGTTCGGCGAAGTACAGCAGGAGCCCGTTGCGGGACGTCCAGGTGCTCTCAGTCGTAGGGGCGCCGTCCGTCGACGACAGGGCCGTCGAGGTGAGTTCGATGATGTGGCCGCGGTCGCAGACCGGTACCCCGAGCAGGTCGCAGATCGCGGCGAGCGGGATGTGGGCGGCCACATCGGTCGCGAAGTCGCACTCCCCCCGCTCGACGGCCTCCTCCAGCAGGCGCCAGGTGCTGCGGCGGACGCTGCGCACCACCACCTCGAGGGCCCGCGGCGAGAACGGCTTGTTCAGCACCGTGCGCAGCGCGGAGTGGTGGGGCCCGTCGGTGACCGCGAGCATCTTCCCGGCCGCCGAGTCGCCGCCCGCGAGCAGGGTGTCGAGGACATTGCCCCGCTCGGAGGTGTACGCCTCCTTGTTCTTGTAGACCGAGGCCACGTCGTCGTAGCGGGTGACGACCCAGAAGCCGGGGTGCCCGGCGGTCTCCGGCTGCCAGTACACCGGTTCCTCGGCGCGCAGGTGGCGCCAGACGTCGGTGAGGTCGTACCCGGCGTGGATCCGCGGATCGGCGAGATCCGTCGTCGGCAGGTCGTCCGGGCCGAGCCGGGGGAGGTCGTACATCGTCAGCTTCCTTCGCTGGAAGGGGTGTGCCCGGGGAAGAACGCCGTGGTCGCGCCGGCCGTCTCGCCGCCGTCGACGACGAGCTCCTGCCCGGTGACGAAGGCCGCCTCGGGCGAGGCGAGGTAGTGGAACGCGGCGGCGATCTCGCGCGGCGTCGCATGGCGCCGGGCGGGGATGCGCTCGTTGACCTCGGCGAGCATGGCGTCGCTGTACTCGGCGCGCTGCATCGGGGTGAGGACCGCGCCGGGGGTGACGCAGGCCGTGCGGACCACCGGGCTCAGCTCCATCGCGAAGGTCTGGCACAGCGAGGTGACGCCGGCCTTGGTCGCGTTGTAGTCGGCGTACAGCGGATATCCGCGCGAGCCGTTGACGGAGGCCGTGGCCAGCAGGACGCCGTGGCCGCGGCGCACCATGTGCGGGGCGGCGTGCCGCCACAGGGCGAGGACTCCCATCAGGTTGACGTCGATGGTGCGGCGCACGTCCTCCTCGGTGAGTTCGAGGACCCCGCGCCGGTTGCTGATACCGGCGTTGGCGACGACCACGTCGAGGGAGCCGTACCGCTCGTGGACCTCGTCGACCGCCTCCCGTACGGCCGACCAGTCGGCCACGTCGACCTTGGTCCAGGGGATGCCGTCGGTCGTCCCGCCGGGTCCAACCGGCGGGACGACGTCGAAGTTGACGACTCGGTCCCCGTCGGCGGCGAACCGTTCGGCGACCGCTTGCCCGATGCCGCTGGAGGCACCCGACACCACAATCGTGCGCATTGCGGAAGAACCTTTCCGTGAATCGGTGACGGGGCGCCGACTCGAGTCGGCGCCCCGTGCTGACAGGGACCGGGTGACCCGCGGGCCGCGTCCGATCGGAGGCCGATCAGACGAGGACGCGGTGGCTGCCGGCGGTGAAGTCGCTCAGGTTGCGCCGCAGATCGCGGCTCACGGTGAGTTTCTTCAACCAGCGGTCGGTCCCGTCGTAGCGGGCCCGGAACGCGCGGCGGCCATGCACGGCGCGGTAGTTGTCGACCACCAGCAGGGTGCCGGCGCCCACCACGACGTCCTGCTGGACCCGCTGCAGCTCCGCCATCAGACGGTCCAGGGCGGCCTCGGAGGCCGGGTCGTCCCCGGCGCACCGCATGAACGGCCGGTCCAGGCGCAGATACGGGGAGAACCGGTCCCCGAAGAGCACCGCCACCGGTTCCGGGTCGCTCACCATCCGCCGGGCCTTGGACAGGGCCGGATGGTTGGGGTCCCGGGCCTCCAACTGCCGGATGTGCTCGTCGTCCGGGAAGATGTGGAACCTCTTCTCGGACAGCAGGCGCTGGTCGTCCTCGTCGAGCCGTACGTCACGCACGGAGGCCACGATGGTCGGCACCCGGTCGTGGTTGCGCAGCCCCAGCAGGAGCAGGTAGTCGCAGCGCTGGGGGTGGAAGCCGTCCTCGGTGTGGAACTCCAGCAGCGCCGAACTCCCGTAGCCGCTCTGGCACTGCTCGTCCCCCGCCACGGGCAGCACGTTCTGCACCAGCCGGCCCTTCTGGAGGGTCGCCCAGCCGAACGGCTCCCCCAGGACCATGCCGCACAGCGCGAGGTAGAGGTCGTGGTCGCGGGTGCTCTTCTGCTCGATCGCCGAGGACCAGTGGTCCGGGGTCGGACCGACCTCGTCGCCGGTCGGGAACCCGTGGATCAGGCAGGCCGCCGACCCCTCGTCCCGGGCGAACTCCTGAAGGAACCTGCGCAACCCCTCCGGGAGCCGCTCCGGGGCGTGCCACGCGCTCTCGTAGAACTCGGGGAGTGTCGGGTCACCACTGGTGTCGCGCAGGGACTCCAGCAGTTCTTCGAGGCCCGCGATGTCGTCCGCCGTGAGCGTGTAGGAGGCGGGTGTGTCGGTGAGGCCGGGGGTGTCTTCCGCGGCGGTCATCAGGCGGCCCCGCTCGCGACTATGAGGCTCTTGGGCCGCATGTCCGTCCAGTTCTCCTCGATGTAGTCGACGCACGCCTGGCGGGAGGCCTCCGCGTGCGCGACACGCCAGCCCTCCGGTACCTCGACGAACGACGGCCACAGCGAGTGCTGGTCCTCGTCGTTGACCAGAACCAGGTACGTCGCGTCGGGGTCGTCAAAGGGGTTTGCCACTTCTTGCTCCTCATCCGTGAAACAGCCGGTTCCGGTCGTCCGGAACATCCGGTCCTGTGCGGCCCGGGGGGCCGCGGTCCTACTGAGAGGCGGTCCGGCCGAGCAGGGTCCCGGCCATGTGGTCCGCCAATTCCGCGGCCGTGGGGTACGTGAACACCTCACGGACGCAGAGCTCTTGGCCTGTCAGGACGGTGACGCGACCGGTCAGTCGCAGCGCCGTCAGGGAGTCGCCGCCCAGGTCGAAGAAGTCGTCGTGCGGTCCGACCGCCTCGGCGCCGAGCACTTCGGCGAACAGGTCGCACAGCAGCGCCTCCTCGGGGCTGACGGGGGCCTCGCGGACGCGGGACGCACCGTCCGGTACGGCGGGCGTCCGGCCCCGGCGCGGCTCCGCGGCGACCGCCGCGACGAGCCGCCCGATGCCCGCGACGGCCTCACCGACGGGCGTACCGGGCCGGTCGGCCGCCGTCTCCAGCAGGCCCAGGAGCTGTGCCGCGACCGTCTCGGCCTGTTCCGGCGAGACCAGGTCGGGCCGGTGGCTCAGCTCCAGGTACAGGCGCTCGCCGGGCACCGCCATCAGCTTCAGCGGGTAGTGGTAGGCGTCCCGTCCGCTGAACCCGGTGACACGGGCCGCGGTGCCGGGCAGAGCTGGGAGCGCCTGCGCGGAGGGGTAGTTCTCGAAGACGACGGAGGTGTCGAACAGACACCCCACCCCGGCCGAGCGCTGTATGTCGGCGAGTCCCAGGTGCCGGCAGCCCTCCAGCCGCGTCTGCTCCTCCTGGTGCCGGGCGAAGAGCGCCGCCAGCGGTTCCCTCGCGTCCCATCGCAGCCGTACGGGCACCGTGTTGATCAGCGGGCCGACCATGTCCTCGACGCCGGGCAGCTCCGGGGGCCGTACGGAGACGGTGGCGCCGAACACCACGTCCGAGCGTCCGGTGAGTCCGCCGACCAGCACCCCCCACACCGCCTGCACCAGGGTGTTGAGGGTGACGCCCTGCCCGCGCGCGGTCGCCGTCAGGGCGGCGGTGACATCGGCGGGCAGTTCGAGGAGAACGCGGTCGGGCAGTTCGGGTACGTAGGCGATGTCGACGTCCGGCGCGATCAGCGTCGGCTCCGTCACGCCGTCCAGGGCCTCGTTCCAGGCGCCCTGCGCGGCGGCGGGGTCCTGCTCCGCGAGCCAGCGCAGGTAGGCGCGGTACGACACGGCGGGCGCGAGTGCCGTGTCGTCGCCCCGTGGCGCGGCGGACAGCGCGGCGAGGTCCCGCAGCAGGACGGAGGCCGACCAGCCGTCGGCGAGGATGTGGTGGTGGGTGAAGAGCAGCGTGTGCCGGTCGTCGGCCATCCGGACCAGCGTGAAGCGTACGAGCGGTGAGTGCTCCGGGTCGAAGCGCCGACGGCGGTCGTCTTTCAGCAGCCGGTTCAGGGCGGCGTGCGGGCCCTCCGTGCCGACGCTGGTGAGGTCGGCCTCCTGCCACAGGACGGGCGCCGACCGCTGGATCACCTGCACCGGCCGGCCCGAGTCGGTCCAGGCGAAGCCGGCGCGCAGCGCGGGGTGCCGGTCGATGAGCGTCTGGCACACGGAGCGCAGCAGGTCGCGGTCGAGCTCGCCGGTGAGTTCCAGGACGAGCTGCACGTTGTGGACATCCACGCCGCCCGGGTAGTAGCGGGCGTGGAAGAGCAGGCCCTCCTGGAACGGCGACAGCGGCAGGACATCGGTCGGCGCCGAGCCCGCGTACCGCTCTTCGAGGCCCTCCAGGTCCTCCTGGGTGATCTCCGCCAGTACGTCGCTGGGGGTGAGACCGCCGGCTCCCGGCCTGCGGGTGTGCGCGACCAGGGCGTGCAGCGCAGCGGACCACGCCTCGGCGATGGCGCGTACGTCGACTTCGGAGAGCAGCTCCCCGGCCCACGTCCAGGTCGCCGTCAGGTGCGGACCGTCCGCGCGGTCCTCGGTGACGGCGTTGACGTCGAGGGTGTGCCACAGCGGCATGGCGCTCTGGGCGCCCGACACCACGGCGTCCTGCTCGGCCGCGAGCCCCCAGTCCGCCTCGCCCGAACCGGAGACCCGGCCCAGGTAGTTGAAGCCGATCTGCGGGGGCGCGTACCGGGCCAGTTCCGGACCGGTCTCCGGGTTGAGGTGACGCAGCATGCCGTAGCCGACACCGTGGTCCGGCAGTGCCCGCAGCTGCTCCTTGACCCGCTTGACGGCCCGGCCGAGGGCGGGCCCGGCGGCGCGCACCTCGTCCCAGTCGCAGATGGCGGGGTCGATGCGCACGGGGTAGAGGCTGGTGAACCAGCCGACCGTGCGCGAGGTGTCGAGGCCCGGCACGACGTCCTCGCGGCCGTGGCCCTCCAGATCGATCAGGACACAGGTGTCCTCGCCAAGATGCTGCTCGCGCCGGTACGCCCCGACGGCCAGCGCGAGCGCGGTGAGCAGGATGTCGTCGACGCCGGACCGGAACGCGGCAGGAACCGTCGTCAGCAGGCTCTCGGTGACCTCGGCCGGAAGGCGCACGGTGAGGGAGGACGAGGTGGCGTGGGTGTCGCGGGCCGGGTTCAGGGGCGCGTCGCTCAGCGGTGGGTCGCCAGCCGCCAGCATCTCCCGCCACAGGGGTAGTTCGGCGGTTCTGCGTGGGTCGGTGGCCGCCTCCGACAGCCGTCGCGCCCAGGTCCGCAGCGAGGTGGGGACGGGGGCAGGCATCGGGTCGGCGCCGCGTGCGGCGTGCTGCCACGCGGCCTTCAGGTCCGGCAGCAGGATCCGCCAGGACACCCCGTCCACCGCCAGGTGGTGGACGGCCAGGAGCAGCCGCCCCGGCCGGTCGGCACCGGCGTCGAACCACACCGCCCGCACCATCGCCCCGGTGATCGGGGCGAGTTCGGCGGCGGCCTGCGCGGACCGCTCCCGGACGGCATCGCGCAGCGCCGCGTCGTCCAGACCGCGCACGTCCTGCCGGGAGAGCAACCCCGCGGCCCGTACGGCTCCGGGACGGCGTACGACGAGGGACCACTGGCCGTCCGTCGTGCGCACCGACAGGCGCATGCGCAGCGCGTCGTGGCGGTCGAGCACCGCCTGGAGGGCGAGGGTGAGCGCATCCGGGGCGAGACCCGCCGGGACCTGGAGCAGTACCGACTGGTGGAACGCGTCGGAGGGGCCGCCGCGTTCGCGCAGCCAGTGGGCGATCGGAGTGAGGGGCAGCGCGCCGATGCCCGCGTCGGCGCTCTCCGTCACTCCACCCTCCTCGGCGCGGGCGACGCGGGCGAGGGCAGCGGGGCTGCGGTGGGTGAAGACGTCCTTCGGGGTGAGTACGAGCCCGGCCCTGCGGGCGCGGGCGACGAGCTGGATGGAGATGATCGAGTCGCCGCCGAGGTCGAAGAAGCTGTCGTCGGCGCCGACCCGCTCCAGTCCCAGCACGTCCGCGAACAGGCCGCACAGGGTCCGCTCCCGCTCGCCGCGCGGCTCCCGCCCGGCGGCCGGGGCCGGCTGCTCGGGCCGGGGCAGCGCCCTGCGGTCCAGCTTGCCGTTCGGGGTGAGCGGGAAAGCGGGGAGAACCAGGAGGTCGGGCGGCACCATGTAGTCCGGCAGGGTCGCGGCGACCGCGGTCCTGAGGGCCTCCGGGTCGGGCCGGTGACCGGCTTCCGCGACGACGTAGGCCGCGAGCCGGAGGCTGCCGGGCCGGTCCTCCCGGGCGAGGACCGCGGACTGCGCGACGCCGCTCTGGGCGTCCAGCGCCGCCTCGATCTCGCCGAGTTCGATGCGCTGTCCGCGGATCTTGACCTGGTGGTCGGAGCGGCCCAGGTACTCGACCACGCCGTCCGGCCGCCGGCGGGCGAGGTCGCCCGTGCGGTAGAGGCGGCTGCCGGGCGGGCCGAACGGGTCGGCCACGAACCGTTCCGCGGTCAGCGCGGGCCGGTTGAGGTAGCCGCGCGCCAGCTGGACTCCCGCGATGTACAGCTCGCCGGGGACCGAGGCGGGCACCGGCCGCAGTTCGGCGTCGAGCACATGGATGCCGGTGTTCCACACGGGCCGGCCGATCGGCACCGAGGCGGCGCCCGGTTCGTGGACGGCCGCCCAGTGAGTGACGTCGACGGCCGCCTCCGTGGGCCCGTACAGGTTGTGCAGCCCGGCGTCCGGCAGCAGGGCCCGCAGCCGGCCCGCGAGTTCCACCGGGAGCGCCTCCCCGCTGCAGATCACCCGGCGCAGTCCGGTGCAGTCGGCGGCGGTGGGCTCGTCGGTGAACGCCTGGAGCATCGACGGCACGAAGTGCACGGTGGTGATGGCGTGGCCGCGGATCGTCGCCGCCAGGTAGACGGGGTCGCGGTGCCCGTCGGGACGGGCGAGGACCAGGGCCGCGCCGGTGATCAGCGGCCAGAAGAACTCCCACACCGACACGTCGAAGCCGGCCGGTGTCTTCTGCAGCACCCGGTCCTCGCCGGTGAGCCCGTACCGCGCCTGCATCCAGTGCAGCCGGTTGGTGATCGCCTCGTGCGGCACGGCTACGCCCTTGGGACGCCCGGTCGAACCCGAGGTGTAGAGGACGTAGGCCGGGTGGCCGGGGCGCAGGGGTGCGCGGCGTTCGGCGGGGGTGAGGTCGGCGCCGGACAGGGCGGCGAGGCGTACGCGGGTGGCGTCGTCGTCGAGCAGGACGGCACCGGGGGCGCCGGCGAGGCTCAGCCCGCCGCGGGTGACCGTGGTGACCGGTGCGGCCTCCTCGCGCATGAACGCGACGCGGTCGGCGGGCAGCCCTGGTTCGAAGGGCAGGTAGGCGCCGCCGGCCTTGAGGACCGCGAGCAGGGCGACGACGAGGTCGAGGGAGCGCGGCAGCGCCACCGCGACCTTGCTCTCCGGTCCCACACCGCGTTCCACCAGCAGCCGTGCCAGCCGGTTGGCGCGGGCGTTCAGCTCGGCATAGGTCAGGGACTCACCGGGCTGAGCGGCTTTGGCGGCGAAGGCCGCGGCTTTGGCGTCGGGAGTGCGGGCCGCCTGGGCCTCGAAGAGTTCGGGCAGGGTGGCGTCCGGCACCGGGTGGGCGGTGTCGTTCCAGCGGGCGGACAGCCCCCGTTCGCCGGAGGTGAGCCAGCCGATCCGGCCCACCGGCGTGTCGGAGGCGTCGGCGAAGACCTCCAGCAGGTGCCGCAGCCGGGCGGCGATGTCCTCGGCTCCGGCACGCTCGTAGATGTCGGCCCGGTAGTTGACGTGGAGGCGCAGCCGGTCTCCGGGGGTGGCCACCAGGCTCAGCGGGTAGTGGTTGGAGCCGGTCGCCTCGTCGCCGAGGTGGGACAGGTCCGCGAGGCCGATCCGCAGCCCGGCGATCGCGTCGGCGGCAGCGTCCCCGGACGCCGGCGCGTTCTCGAAGGCGACGGAGGTGTCGAAGAGTTCGCCCGCTCCGGCCAGCCGCTGGACGTCCGCAAGCCCCAGGTAGTGGTAGGGGGTGAGGGCGCTCTGCTCGTCCTGGAGCCGGGTGAGCAGCCCCGAGAGCGGGAGGTCCGCGTCCAGGCGCACCCGTACCGGGACCGCGTTGATCAGCAGGCCGACCATGTCCTCGACGCCGGACAGCTGTGGGGGCCGCCCGGAGACGGTTGCGCCGAAGACGACGTCGCGTCGGCCGGTCAGCAGCCCGAGCAGCAGCGCCCAGGCGCCCTGGACCACCGTGTTGAGAGTCAGGCCGTGGCTGCGGGCGGTCGCGGTGAGGCGGGCGGTGACGTCCTCGGGGAGGTCGGCGACCACGACACGCGGCATGGCGCCGCCGCCCGCCGCGTCCGCGCCGGGCGCGACCAGAGTCGGTTCCTCGAAGCCGGACAGGGCCCTGCGCCAGACGCCCTCGGCGGCGGCGCGGTCCTGGCCGGCGAGCCAGCCGAGGTAGTCCCGGAAGGGCACCGCGGGCCGCAGCGCGGCGGCCGCCGCCTCGTCGCCGCCGCGCGCGTAGAGCTCGATGAGGTCGCCGAGGACCAAGGGCACCGACCAGCCGTCGAGCAGGATGTGGTGGTGCGTCAGGACGAGGATGTGCCGGTCCCGTGCCATCCGTACGAGGGCGAAGCGCACCAGCGGCGGCAGGGTCATGTCGAAACGGCGGGCCCGGTCCTCGGTGAGCGCCCGGCTGAGCCGGGCTCGCTGTTCGGCCGCCGGCAGGGCACTCAGGTCGGTGACCTGCCACGGTACGGCGACCTCACGGGCCACGAGCTGCACCGGCCGGCCGGACTTGCGCTGCTGGAAGGCCGTACGCAGGACCGTGTGCCGTCGCAACACCTGCCGGCACGCCGACTCCAGGCGCGCCGGGTCGAGGTCGCCGGTCAGTTCCACGGCGGTCTGGACGTTGTAGACGTCCACGCCGTCCGTGTCGTAGGAGGCGTGGAAGAGCATGCCCTCCTGCAGCGGGGTCAGCGGGTAGACACCCTCAAGGGCGTGCCGGGTGGCCGCTTCGGTGCCGCGCCGGGGCGCTTGCGGGCTCTGCCGGATCCCTTCCCGCGCTTCCCGGACTTCCCGGGTCCGCTGAGCCACTTCATTGGTCTGCTGAGTCACTACGGGTTCTCCCATCCCGCTACGAACTCGTCGAGTTCGTCCTGGTCCAGGGACACCAGCGCGTCGGCGAGCACGGCGGGCTCGGCCGGTGCGGCGGCGAGATCGGTGACGGCCGTGGCCAGTTCGGCGACCGTCTTGTGCGTGAAGACATCCCTCGGGGTGACACCGAGCCCGATCTTCCGGGCGCGGGTGACCAGTTGGATGGACATGATCGAGTCGCCGCCGAGGTCGAAGAAGCTGTCGTCGATGCCGACGCTCTCCACCGGCAGTACGTCGGTGAACAGGTCGCAGAGCGACTTCTCCAGCTCGGTGCGCGGCTCCCGGCTCTCGGCGCCCCCGGCGAACCCGGGGGCGGGCAGCGCGCCCCGGTCGAGCTTGCCGCTCGGGGTGACCGGCAGCGTGTCGAGGGCGACGAAGGCGGCGGGGACCATGTACTCGGGCAGGGCGGCGGCCGCGTGGGCGCGCAGCACGGCGGGTTCCACAGCGGCGTCCGGCGCGGCGATGACGTAGGCCACGAGCCGCTTGACGCCGGGCTGATCCTCGCGGACGTGGACGACGACCCGGCCGACCGTGTCGTGGCCGGCGAGCACCGACTCGATCTCGCCGAGCTCGATGCGGAACCCGCGCACCTTGACCTGGTGGTCGACGCGGCCCAGGTACTCCAGTTCGCCCTCGGCCCGCCACCGGGCGAGGTCGCCCGAGCGGTACATCCGGGTGCCCGGGGTGCCGAACGGGTCGGCGACGAAGCGGTCCGCCGTCAGGTCGGGGCGGCCCAGGTAGCCGCGGGCGAGAGCGGCGCCCGCGATGTACAGCTCGCCGGGGACGCCGGCGGGAACCGGCTGGAGCCCGTCGTCCAGGAGGTACACGCGGGTGTCGGCCACGGGCGCGCCCATCGGCGGGGCCTCGCGGCCCGCCAGCGGGCGGCTCATCGTCGCCATGACGGTGGACTCGGTCGGCCCGTAGGCGTTGACCATCCGGCGTCCGGCCGACCAGCGTGCGACGAGTTCCGGCGCGCACGCCTCGCCGCCGACGACCAGGGTCACGCCGGGCGGCAGCCCGTCCTCGGGCATCACGGCGAGCGACGAGGGCGGCAGCAGCAGGCAGTTCACGTCGTGCTCGGCGACCGTGCGGGCCAGCTCGGGCCCGGGCAGCAGCCGGTCGGCGGGGGCGGTGACGGCGCAGGCACCGGTGAGCAGCGCGGTGCACAGCTCCCAGACGGAGGCGTCGAAGCTGGGCGAGGCGAACAGCAGCACACGTCCGCCCGGGCCCGCGCCGATCCGGTCCTCCTGGGTGGCGACCATTGCGGCGACACCGGCGTGGGTGACGACGACGCCCTTGGGCCGGCCGGTGGAGCCGGACGTGTAGATCACGTACGCGGCCGACGCGGGGCGCAGCGTTCCGGGCCGGTCGGCGTCGGTGAGGTCACCGGGGTCGACGCCCGCCAGGTGTTCGCCGTCGACCAGCAGCATCTCGGTGCCCGGATCGCGGGGGAGGCCCACGGCGGTCTCCCGGGTCGCCAGGACGAGGGCGGGCCGGGAGTCCCGGAGCATGTAGGCGATGCGGTCCTCGGGGTACGCCGTGTCGACGGGCAGGTAGGAGGAGCCCGCCTTGAGGACGGCCACGGTGGCCACGACCGC
Source organism: Streptomyces sp. NPDC006335 (assembly GCF_040612795.1). Taxonomy (NCBI): domain Bacteria; kingdom Bacillati; phylum Actinomycetota; class Actinomycetes; order Kitasatosporales; family Streptomycetaceae; genus Streptomyces; species Streptomyces sp. NPDC006335. Next base: position 123,013 of record NZ_JBEXQX010000010.1, on the reverse strand, counting down.
CTCCGGGGAGCGCGGCATGGCGATGGCGACCCGGGACTCGGGCCCGGCGCCCCGAGCCACGAGCGTCCGGGCCAGCCGGTTGGCGCGGGCGTTGAGTTCGGCGTAGGTCAGGGTGTGTTCGCCGAAGACCACGGCCGGTGCTCCGGGCGCGCGGCGGACCTGGGCCTCGAACAGCTCCGGCACGGTCATGGCGGGCAGCTCCCGGCCGGTCGCGTTCCACTCCTGGAGGATGCGGACGCGTTCCTCGGGCGCGAGCAGGTCGACGCGGCCGACGGGCGTCGCCGGGTCGGTGGTGAACGCGTCGAGCACGCGGCACAGCCGGTCGAGCAGCGCCTGTGCGCCGTCGCGGTCGAACAGGTCGCCCCGGTAGTTGAGTTCGAGGCTGACGCGCTCGCCGGGCACCACGACGAGGCTCAGCGGGTAGTGCGTGGCGCCGGGCGCGGCCGTGTCGTCGACGGCGATGCGCAGTCCGGGAACCTGACGGCGCACCTGCGTCCGGTCGACGGGCGTGTTCTCGAACCCGACGACGGTGTCGAAGAGTTCACCGACACCGGTCCAGCGCTGGACGTCGGCGAGCGGAACGTGCTGGTGCTCGCTGAGCGCGGCCTGCTGGTCCTGGAGTCGCACCAGCTCGGCGCCGAGCGGCCGGGCGGGGTCGAGCCGTACCCGTACCGCGTTGGTGTTCATCAGCAGGCCGACCATCTCCGCGGCCCCCGGCAGCTGCGCCGGACGGCCCGCGACCGTGGCGCCGAACACCACGTCGCGGCGACCGGTGTGCCGGCCGAGGACGAGGGCCCAGGCACCCTGGAGCACGGTGTTGAGGGTCAGGCCCAGCGAGCGGGCGCGGGCGGTGAGCGCAGCCGTGCGCTCCTCGTCGAGACGGTGCGCGACGAGTTCGGGGACCTCCGCGGCGGCCGCGTCGGCGCCCGGGGCGACGAGCGTCGGCTCGTCCAGGCCCGCCAGGGCCGCCCGCCACACCTGTTCGGTGGCGTCGCGGTCCTGGTCCCGCAGCCAGCCGAGGTAGTCGCGGAAGGGCGCCGGGGCGGGCAGCGAGGAGCCGTCGCCGCCCCGCGCGTACATCGCGAACAGGTCGCGGAAGAACAACGGCAACGACCAGCCGTCCAGCAGGATGTGGTGGTGCGTCAGCAGAAACAGGTGACGGTCTTCGGCAAGGCGTACGAGGGTCACGCGCAACAACGGCGGACGCGCCATGTCGAACCGGTGGGCCCGGTCCTCGGCCATCAGCGCGGCGACGCGCTCGCGCTGCTCGGTGTCGTCCAGCCCGCCGAGGTCGACGTCCTGCCAGGGCAGTTCGACGCTCTCGGGCACGACCTGGACGGGCCTGCCGGACAGGAGCCGCACGAAGGCGGCGCGCAGGTTCGGGTGCCGGGCGACGAGTGCCTCGCAGGCGGCGCGCAGCACGGAGGGCGCCAGCTCACCCGTCAGCTCCAGCGGGCGCTGGGTGTTGTAGACGTCCACGCCGTCCTCGGCGAGCACCGCGTGGAAGTGCATGCCTTCCTGGAGCGGCGTCAACGGCAGTACGTCGGTGAGGTCCGGGAAGAGCAGGTCGAGTTCGGCACGCTCGTCGCGGTCGGGGGTGACGAGCGGACCGTCGTACGACCGCTGCCCCCCGGCAGACTCGGCGGGCAGTTCCCGGGCCGCCTCGGCGAGTACGGCGACGGTCCGGTGGGTGAACACGTCCTTCGGCGTGATCAGCAGTCCGGCCTCACGGGCCCGGGCGGCCAGCTGCATGGAGCTGATCGAGTCGCCGCCGAGGTCGAAGAAGCTGTCGTCGATGCCGACGTCCTCGGTGCCCAGCACCTCGGCGTACAGGCCGCACAGCACGCGTTCGGTCGCGGTGCGCGCTGGTCTGCTCGCGGCGCCCGTGGTGAACTCGGGGGCGGGCAGCGCCGCCCTGTCGAGCTTGCCGTTGTGGGTGAGCGGCAGGGCGGGCAGGGCGACCACGGCGGCCGGGACCATGTAGTCGGGCAGGGCCGCCGCCGTGTGGGCCCGCAGCAGCGTCACGTCCACCGTGTGTCCCGCCGCCGGCTTGGCGTAGGCGACGAGCCGGCGTACGCCCGGCCGGTCCTCGCGGACGACGACGCACACCTGGTCCACGCTCTCGTGCGTGGCCAGCACCGACTCGATCTCACCGAGCTCGATACGGAACCCGCGCACCTTGACCTGGTCGTCGGAGCGCCCGGAGAACACGACGGAGCCGTCCGGGAGGCGCCGGCCGAGGTCTCCGGTGCGGTACATCCGGGTGCCCGGGGCGCCGAACGGGTCGGCGACGAAACGCTCGGCCGTCAGGTCGGGGCGGCCCAGGTAACCGCGGGCGAGACCGGCGCCGGCGAGGTAGAGCTCTCCCTCCACGCCGACCGGGACGGGGCGCATCCGCTCGTCCAGCAGGTACAGCCGGATGTTGTCGGCGGGGCGACCGATGGTCGGCGCCGCCGTGTCGCCGACCCGGCCCAGCATGGCGTCGACCGTGCACTCGGCCGGTCCGTAGAGGTTGTACGTCGACAGGCCGGAGGTGGCCCGCAGTTCGGCCCAGAGCGCCTCGCCGACCGCCTCGCCGCCGAGCGCGAGGGTGCGCGGCCGGTGTCCTGCGCGCTCCAGGAGTCCGGCGGAGCGCAGCTGCAGGAAGAAGCTGGGGGTGGTGTCGAGCACGTCGATGGCGTGCTGGGCCACGTAGTCGGCGAGCGCGCGCGGGTCCTTGCGCACCTCGTCGTCGACCACGTGCAGTTCGTGGCCCGCGACCATCCACAGCAGCTGGCTCCACGAGGCGTCGAAGACCAGCGCGTTGGTGAGCGCCACCCGGGACGGGCGGCCGCCCGCGGTCTCGGTCTCCGGCGTGAAGAAGTTGGCGTGGTGGCTGTGGAACATGTTGGCGAGGCTGCGGTGCTCCACCGCGACACCCTTGGGCCGTCCTGTGGAACCGGACGTGTAGATCACGTAGGCGAGATGGGCGGGCAGCAGCGGGCGTACCCGGTCGGCGTCGGTGAGGTCGCCGTCGCCGGTCTCGTCGGCCTGGTCGGCGAGCGCCTTCTCGATCAGCAGCCGCGCCGGGCCGCCGGCCGGCAGGGCCGCCGCCGACGCCGTGTCCGTCAGGACCAGAGCGGGGCGCGCCTCCTCGAACAGGGAGCTGATCCGCTCGGCCGGGTACTCCGGGTCGACCGGCGTGTACGCCGCGCCGGACTTGAGGATCGCGAGGATCGCCACGACGGTGTCGGCGGTGCGGGGCAGCGCCAGCGCCACCAGGTCGTCCGGGCCCAGCCCCTCCGCCACCAGCCGGCGGGCGATCCGGTTGGCGCGCGCGTCGGCCTCGGCGAAGGTGAGCCGGATGTCGCCGCAGACCACGGCGGTCGCTTCGGGGGTGCTGCGGGCGCGGTCCTCGAAGAGCGCGGGCAGCGTCGTCGCGGGGTAGGGGCGGACGGTGTCGTTCCACGTCCGCAGGGTCTGGTCGCGTTCGGCCGGGGTGAGCAGCCCGATCCGTCCGACGGGGGTGCCGGGTTCGGCGACGACCGTCTCCAGCAGGTGCCGGAAGCGGGCGAGGAGGTCCGCCGCCTCGTCCCGCGTGAACAGGTCCAGGCGGTGGTTGAGTTCGAGGCGCAGCCGCTCGCCGGGGTACACGGCCAGGCTCAGCGGGTAGTGCGTGCCCTCGGGAGTGTCGTCCACGCCCTCCTGCGCGAGCGCGATCCGCAGACCCGGCAGGCCGTCGCGGGACATCGCGGGGTCGAGCGGGTAGTTCTCGAACGCGACGGTGGTGTCGAAGAGTTCGTTCACCCCGGCGGCCCGGTGGATGTCGGCGAGCCCGAGGTAGTGGTAGCCGCTGAGTGCGGACTGCTGCTCCTGGAGCCCCGCCAGCAGGGCGCCGACGGTGCTGTCCGGGTCGAGGCGCACCCGTACGGGCACGGTGTTGATGAGCAGGCCCACCATGCCCTCGACGCCCGCGACCTCCGGCGGCCGGCCCGCCACGGTCGCCCCGAAGACGACGTCGTCGAGGCCGGTGAGGAGGCCGATGAGCAGCGCCCAGGCGCCTTGCACCAGGGTGTTGGTCGTGAGCCCCCGGCCGCGTGCGGCGGCGGTCAGCTCGGCCGTGAAGGCCTCCGTCAGGTCGGCGGTGACGCGCTGCTGGCGGCCCGCCTCGCTGCCGGAACCGGCACCGGGCGCGACGAGCGCCGGCTGCTCCACGCCCGCGAGGGCGTCCCGCCAGGCGCACTCGGCCTCGCCCCGGTCCTGCTCCTGGAGCCAGCCCAGGTAGTCGCTGAACGGGGCCACCGGTTCGAGCCCGGAGGCGTCGCCGCCGCGTGCGTAGCAGCGGAAGACGTCGCGGACCACGATCGGCAACGACCATCCGTCGACCAGGATGTGATGGTTCGTCATGACCAGCACGTGTCGCTCGGCGTCGAGCCTCACCAGGGTGAAGCGAACCAGCGGGGGCCGCTTCATGTCGAAGCGGCGCTCGCGGTCCTCGGTGAGCAGCCGGCCGAGCCGGGCACGTCGCTCCCGCTCGCCGAAGGCGCTCAGGTCGACCTCGGCCCAGGGCAGTTCCACCTGGCCGGCGACGGCCTGCACGGCCTCGCCGGAGCGCCGCTGGAGGAAGCCCGCACGCAGGCTCGCGTGCCGGTCCAGGACCGCTGCGCACGCCATGCGCAGCGCCTGAGCGTCCAGGGCGCCCGTCAGCTCGAAGGGCGTCTGCATGTTGTAGAAGTCGACGCCCTCGCCGTCGTACAGGGCGTGGAAGAGCATGCCCTGCTGGAGCGGGGACAGCGGCAGTACGGCTTCCAGTGATCTCTGTTTCACTTCACATCCCCCAGTTGTGCTTCAAGCTCATCGAGTTCGTCCTGTTCGAGGGAGACCAGCGGCCTCCGTGGCAATGCCTGGCCCGGCGAGCCGGGGGTGATGTCCTGGGCGGCCTCGGCGATGGCCGCGACCGTGCGGTGGGTGAACACGTCGCGCGGCGTGATCGCCAGGCCCTCGGTGCGGGCGCGGCCCGCGAGGCGGGTGGAGACGATCGAGTCGCCGCCGAGGTCGAAGAAGCTGTCGTCGATGCCGACCCGGGCGACGCCGAGCAGTTCGGCGAACAGGGCGCACAGCGCTTCCTCACGAGCGTTCCTGGGCGCCCTGCTGTCCTCGGCGCCGATGAACTCCGGTGCCGGCAGGGCCCGTCGGTCCAGCTTCCCGTTGGGCGAGAGGGGGATCCGGTCCAGCTCGACGAAGGCGGCCGGGACCATGTAGTCGGGCAGGGCGGCGGCCACCCGCTCGCGCTGCCCCTCCGGGTAGAGGACGGCGCCCGGCTCGGGCACCAGGTAGGCGACGATGCGCGGCACGCCGGGCTGGTCCTCGCGGATGACGACCGCCGCGCGCCGCACGGCGGGGTCCTGGCTCAGCACGGTCTCGATCTCGCCGAGCTCGATCCGGTGCCCGCGCACCTTGACCTGGTGGTCGACGCGTCCGCGGTACTCCAGTTCGCCGTCCGGGCGGCGTGCGGCGAGGTCACCGGTGCGGTACATCCGGGTGCCGGGCAGGCCGTAGGGGTCCGGCACGAACCGCTCGGCCGTGAGCGCGGGGCGGTTGACGTAGCCGCGGGTCACGCCCGTGCCCGCGATGTACACCTCGCCCTCGACGCCGGGCGTCACGGGCAGCAGGCCGTCGTCGAGGACGTACACCCGCAGGTTGGCGCCCGGCAGACCGACCGGGACGGACGCGGTGTCACCGGGGTGGGTCGCTCGGGTGGTGGTGTAGACCGACACCTCGGTCGGGCCGTACAGGTTGTACAGCTCGGCGTCGAGGGCGGCGTGGAAGCGGTCGACGAGTCCGGCCGTGAGGGCCTCTCCGCCGCAGAACACCGTGCGCAGCGATCGGCAGCCGCGCGCGCCGGGCTCCTGGAGGAACACTTCCAGGGTGGACGGCACGAACTGGGCGACGGTGACGTTCTCCCGCTGGATCAGGGCCGCGAGGTAGCCGGGCCCGTGCCGCGTCTCGGGGTCCGCGATCACCACGGTGGCGCCCACCATCAGCGGCCAGAAGATCTCCCACACCGACGGGTCGAAGCTCATCGAGGTGCGTTGCAGGACGCGGTCGCCCGGTCCGAGCGGGAAGCGGTCCTGCTTCCAGTGCAGGTAGTTGGCGACCCCTTCGTGCGCGACGACGATGCCCTTGGGCCGGCCCGTGGAGCCGGAGGTGTGGATGACGTACGCCGGGTGCAGCGGGTGCAGGTCCGGGCCCTCGACGAGGGGTTCGGCCCCCGCGGCGGTGTCGGCCAACGCCCGGTGGGCGCCCTCGTCGACCACGAGGACGGGGTCCGCGTCCGCCAGCATGTGCCGGACGCGGTCCTCGGGGTAGTCGGGGTCGACCGGCAGATAGGCCGCGCCCGTCCGGTGCACGGCGAACAGGGTGACCAGCAGCTCGACGCAGCGCGGCAGCGAGACCGCCACGACTTCGCCGGGGGCCGCGCCCTTGGCGGCCAGCACCGTCGCCAGTCGGCCCGCCTCGCGGTCGAGTTCGGCGTACGTGAGCGACCGGTCGCCGTGCACGACGGCCGTGGCCTGCGGGGTCTCGCGGACCTGCCGTACGAACAGCTCGGGCAGGGTGGCCGCCGGGTAGCGGCGGGCGGTGTCGTTCCATCCGTCGACGGCCTGGGTGTGCTCGGCCGGGGTGAGCTGCGCGATGCGTCCGACGGGGGTCTGCGGGGCCGCCGCGAACGTCTCGAACAGACGCCGGAGGCGGTCGGTGATCCGGCGGATGCCGGCGGAGTCGAACACGTCGGTGCGGTAGGTGAACTCGAGGCGCAGCCGGGTGCCCGGCACCACGATCAGGCTCAGCGGGTAGTGCGTCGCCCCGCTCTGGTCGGCGTCCGTCTGGCTGATGTGCAGACCGCCCGCGGTGCTCCTGATGGCCTCACGGTCGATCGGGGCGTTCTCGAACACGGTGGTGGTGTCGAAGAGTTCACCGACTCCCGCGATCCGCTGCACGTCGGCAAGGCCGAGGTACTGGTGCGGGCCGAGCGCCGACTGCTCGGCCTGGAGGCGGGTGAGCAGACGGACGAGCGGTTCGCCGGGGCGGGTGCGCACGCGCACCGGCACCGTGTTCATCAGCAGGCCCACGATCTCCGCCACGCCGGGCAGCAGCGGCGGCCGCCCGGAGACCGTCGCCCCGAACACCACGTCGCGGCGGCCGGTGAGACCGCTCAGCAGCAGCGCCCAGGCGCCCTGCACCACGGTGTTGAGGGTGAGTTCGCGCGTCCGGGCCTCGGCCGTCAGCCGTGCGGTGAGGTCCTCCGACAGTTCCGCGACGGCCAGCCCGGGAAGCGCTTCCTCGGGTGCCCGTGCCGTGTCCGGGGCGGTCAGAGTGGGCTGCTCCAGACCGGTGAGCGCGGTCCGCCAGGCGTCCTCGGCGGCGTCCCGGTCCTGCGCGGCGAGCCACTCCAGGTAGTCCTCGAACGGCACGACCGCGGGCAGTGCGCCGCCGTCGCCGTCGCCGGCCGCCCGGTAGAGGGCGAACAGATCACGCAGGATCAGCGGCAACGACCAGCCGTCGAACAGGATGTGATGACTCGTCAGGACCAGGGTGTGACGGTCCGGGGCGTTGCGGATCAGGGTGAAGCGCAGCAGCGGCGGGCGCGCCATGTCGAAGCGGCGGCGCTTCTCCTCGGCGAGCAACCGCGCGGTCCGCTTCCGACGCTCGCCCGCGCCGCATCCGCTCAGATCCGCCTCGGCCCAGGAGATCTTCGCGGCCCGGGGCACCACCTGCACCGGCCGGCCCGACGCTGTCTGGTCGAACCCGGCCCGCAGCACGGCATGCCGGCGTACGAGCGCCTCGCAGGCCGTCCGCAGCAGCGCCGGATCGAGGTCGCCGCCGATGCCGAAGCTCTTCTGTACGGTGTACGCGTCCGCGCCGCCCTCGGTGAACAGTGCGTGGAAGAGCATGCCTTCCTGCAGCGGCGTCAGCGGCAGCACGGCCTCGATGCCGTCCTCGCCCCAGCGGGCATGCAGCCCCACCAGTTCCTCGGGGTCGAGGCTCGGCAGCGTGGCGCCAGAGGGGTCGGCCCCGGTTGCCGGCAGTTCCTCGGCGGCCTCGGCCAGCGCGTGTGCGGTGCGGCCGGAGAAGATGCTCTGCGGAGTGAGCGCGAGCCCGGCTTCGGCGGCCCGGGTCGCGAGCCGGATGGCGGTGATGGAGTCGCCGCCCAGGTCGAAGAAGTTGTCATCGATGCCGACCTCTTCAGCGTCCAGCACCTCCGCGATCAGCGCGCACAGCAGTGCCTCCCGATCCGTGCGCGGTGCCCGGCCGCCCGCCCCGCCTGCGATGACCGGCTCGGGCAGCGCACCCCGGTCCAGCTTGCCGCTCGGGGTGCGGGGCAGCTCCGGCAGTTCGACGACGGCGGCGGGGACCATGTAGTCGGGCAGGGTGGCCGCGAGGGCCGCGCGCAGGGCGGCGGGGTCGAGTGCGCTCCCCGAGGCCGGCACGGCGTAGGCGACCAGCCGCCGAACGCCCGGCTTGTCCTCGCGGACCAGCACCGTGGCCCGGGCGACGGAGGGCTGGTCCGCGAGGGCCGCCTCGACCTCGCCCAGTTCGATGCGGAAGCCGCGGAGTTTGACCTGCTGGTCGGAGCGGCCGAGGTACTCCAGGTCGCCGTCGGCGTTGCGGCGGGCGACGTCCCCGGAGCGGTACATGCGCGAACCGGCCGGGCCGAACGGGTCTGCGACGAAACGTTCGGCGGTGAGGTCGGGGCGGTTCACATAGCCGCGGGCCAGTCCGGCGCCCGCGATGTACAGCTCGCCGGGCACACCCACCGGCACCGGGCGCAGCGCGTCGTCGAGCAGCAGGACGCGGGAGTTGACGACGGGGCGGCCCATGGGCGGCACCGTGCGCCCGGTGAGCGGTGCGCTCATCGTCGCGATGACGGTGGACTCGGTGGGCCCATAGGCGTTGACCATCCGGCGTCCGGCGGACCACCGCTCGACGAGGTCGGGGGCGCAGGCCTCCGCGCCGACGACGAGGGTGACGCCTTCGGGGAGTCCGTCCTCGGGCATGACCGCCAGGGCCGACGGCGCGAGCAGAAGGCAGGTGACGCCGGCCTCCGCGACGAGGGCGGCCAGTGCGGCCCCGGGCAGCAGTCTGTCCTGCTCGGCGACCACCGCGCAGCCGCCGGTCATCAGCGCCGTGCACAGCTCCCACACGGAAGCGTCGAACCCGGGCGACGCGAACAGCAGCACGCGTTCGTGCTCCCGCAGCCCCAGCACCTCCTTCTGGCTCGCCAGCAGGCTCGGCACCCCGGCGTGCGGCACCACGACGCCCTTGGGGACGCCGGTCGACCCCGAGGTGTAGATGGCGTAGGCGGCGTCCTGGGGGTGCAGCGGCCGGGTGCGCTCGGCGTTGGTGACGTCGCAGCTGTCGCCGCCGTCCAGGAGTGGCAGGCCGTCGACGCGGAGGAGTTCGGCCCCGGTGTCGTCCGGCAGCCCGGCCCCGCTCTCGCCGGCGGTCAGTACCAGCGCGGGCCGCGCGTCCCGCAGTACATGCGCGATGCGGTCGGCCGGATAGCCGATGTCGACCGGCAGATAGGCGGCACCCGCCTTCAGTACGGCGAGGAAGGCGACCACGGCCTCGACGCCGCGCGGCATGGCGACGGCGACGAAGCGGCCGGGGCCCGCGCCGCGTCCGACGAGGATCCGCGCCAGCCGGTTGGCCCGTGCGTTCAGCCCGGCGTAGTCGAGCGTCGTACCCGCGTGGCGCACGGCGTCGGCGTGTGGGGTCCTGCGGGCCTGGGCCTCGAAGAGTTCGGGCAGGGTGGTGGCCGGGACCTGCCGTTCGGTGTCGTTCCACGCGCGCAGCACCCGCGTCCGCTCGGCGCCGGAGGTCAGCTCGATCCGGCCGAGGGGCAGGTCGCCGTCCGCCGCCGCGAGGGCACGCAGGTAGTCGACGAAGCGCCGCAGGTGGGCGTCGACGTCGTCCTGCGTGTAGCGGCCTGGGTTGGCTTCGAAGTCGACCAGCAGGACCTCGCCGCCGGGCCCCCTGCGGACGCTGATGTTGAGGTCGAGGACCGTGCCGCCGGGCAGCGGGTGCGGGAAGGTCGGGTGCCCGCCGAACCGCAGATCGCCGCGGGTGGGCAGGACGTTGACGACGATGCCGAAAAGGTGCCTGTCCTCGCGTACGAGGTCGAGCTCCCGCCGCAGTTCCTCGTACGGGTAGCACTGGTGGACCAGGAGGTCGCCCAGCCGCCGCGACACCTGGGCCAGCAGCTCGGTTCGCGTCGCCGCCGGGTCGACGGTGACGCGCAGCGGGAGCTGGTTGGCGAGCATGCCGGGCACGGACTGCGTCTCGGGGCCGCGCCGCGCGGTCACCGGCACGCCGAGGGTGATGTCGCGGACGCCGGTCATACCGTGCAGGTACGCGGCCACGGCGGCGATCACCGGCACCGTCCAGGGAGTGCGGGCGGCCCGCCCCGCACCGCGCAGCGCGGCCATGTCGGCCTCGGTCAGCGCGACCGTACGGGAGACGGCGCCCCGCGCCGCGTGGTCCGCCGGCGCCTCGGAGAGGCTCACCGGCTCCCGGTTGCCGGCGAAGCGCTCGGTCCAGTAGGTGCGGTCGCGGGCGTACTGTTCGGCGGATCGGTACGCCGCCTCGTCGTCGATCAGTGTCCGCAGCGAGCCGAGTGGGGTGCCCCCGGCGGGCTCCCCGCGGACGGCGGCAGCGTAGAGCTCGGCGACGCGGCGGGTGAACACGACGCCGCCGAACGCGTCCGTGAGGATGTGGTGGCAGCGGCGGTACCAGAGGAACCGCTCGTCGCCGATCTTCAGCAGCGCGTCCCGGGAGAGGGCGTCCCGCGCGAGGTCGAGGGGTGTTTCGCGGTCTCGGTCCATCCACGCGAGCGCGGCGTCCAGGCGATCGGCGAGCGTGTCCGACGAACCGGCGCCACCGCCTTTGGTGAGGTCCAGGGTCTCCAGCGGCGGGGTCCCGGTCGCGGTCATTCGCTGGACCGGCCCGTCGGGTCCCTCGGTGAGGCGCACGGCGTAGCTGCCGCACTCGGCCTCCGCCCGCCGGATCGCCTCGCGCAGCAGGCCCGCGTCCACGGAGCCGTGGATGTCGAGGTAGTGCGCCGAGTTGAACACGGTGGCGGCGGGGTTGAAGCGCTGCGCGAGCCACACTCCGTACTGGGCTGTGGTCAGCGGGAGCTCCGTGCCCTCCGCGCCATGCGAACTCATCCGACTCCGACCACCTTTCCGACCAACTCACCTGCGTCTGCGTCGTATCGATGCTGTGGGGCGGGTACCGGCGCGGACCAGGAAGGGGACCGGCAATCGGCATTGCTGGTCGGATCGGTGCCGCCCGCCGGATTGCCGGATCCTTGCCTGGATCAGGCACCGGGGTCCTCGGCATGATCGGGGCCGTCGAGATGCCCGGCGGTGCCTCTGGACCCCCAACGGCGCCGCCTGTGGAAACCGGTCCGGTGAGCGCGATCCGCTCATCGGGCCGGCTCGACGCGTACCGGTCGGACCGGCCCGGTGCCTGCGCCCGACCTCTGCCGGACAGGCCAAGAACCCGCGACCGTATGCGAGGAGAGATCACGTTGAACGCCCCGGACAAGGCACTTCTGGAGTGGCTGGAGCAGCCGTCCGCCGACCGGGGGCTGCACTTCGCCGCCGCCGGCGACAGCTGGGACTTCTGGTCGTACGCCGCCCTCGCCGATCTGACGCTGCGCGCCGCCGCCGCCCTGCACGCACACGGTCTGCGGCACGGTGACGTGGTCGCAGTGGTCCAGCGGTCGAGCCCCGGCTTCGCGGCCGGCTGGTTCGGCGCGATCGCCGCGGGCGGCACCGCCTGCTCGATCGCCCCGCCGTTCGCCTTCCAGCGCGCCGACGACTACGAGAAGCACGCCACGCACCTGTTCGAGACGGCCCAGCCGGCCGTGACGCTGTGCGACGAGGACTCCATCGAGAAGGTACGCAAGATCACGGCGGACCTCGGGCTCCCCGAGCCGGTGCTCTTCGACGAGTTCGTCGCGGACGTCGCACCGGCCGAAGGGCCGTTCCCCGCCGCGGAGTTCGCACTTCTCCAGTTCACGTCGGGTTCCAGCGGCTTCTCCCGCGGCGTTCAGGTCACCAACGCGGCCCTGCGCGCCAATGTGACGGCCATGCGGCGCTGGCTCGACTGGTCGCCCGACCTGCCGGGCATCGCGTGGCTTCCGGTCCACCACGACATGGGCCTCATCGGTTGCCTCATCAACATCGTCACGACCGGGTGCGACGGCTGGATGCTTCAGCCGGAGGACTTCATCCGCTCCCCCGAGCGCTATCTGCGCTGCATCAGCGAGCATCGCGTGGGCCTGGCCGCGATGCCGAACTTCGGCCTCGCGTACATCCTGCGCCGGATCAAGCCGCAGGACCTCGAAGGGCTGCGCTTCGACTCGCTGCGCTCGATCATCCTGGGCGCCGAGCGCATCGACCCGACGGTCCTGGAGAAGTTCCACGAACTGCTCTCCCCGTACGGATTCGACCGCCGGGCCCTGCTGCCCGCGTACGGCGGCGCGGAGGCGACCCTGGCCGTCACCGGGCTTCCCATCGGCGAGGGCTGGACGGCCCTGTCTCCTGAGCACGGTGGTGCGGCGGCCACGGCGGGCGGGCGGATCGTGGGCTGCGGGCGTCCGCTGGAGGGTGTGTCGGTCACCATCACGGACGACGACGAGCGGCCCGTACCGGACGGCACGGTCGGCGAGATCGTCGTCACCGGCGCCTCGGTCGCGACCAGCTATGTCGGCGACCCCGGCTCCGCCTCGGGCACGAGCATCGGCGACGGCACGCTGCGCACGGGTGACGCGGGCTTCCTGCACGACGGACAGCTCTTCGTCGTCGGCCGTCTCGGAGACGGGCTGAAGGTACGTGGCCGGATGGTTTTCGCCGAAAGCCTGGAGGCACAGCTCGTCGAGCGGGGCATTCCCGAGCGACGGGTGGCGGTGCTCCTCGGACACCGCGACGGCGTACCGAAGGCGACCGTGGTCCTGGAGGCCGCCAAGCCCGACTGGTACGTCCTCGCGGGCACCGTCCTGCGCGAGTCGCTGCCGGACACGGAACTGACGGCCCTCGCCGTTTCCCGTGGCGGCATCGCCGTCACCTCCAGCGGCAAGCCCCGGCGCCGTGTCATGTGGGCAGCTCTGTGCGACGGCAGCCTGCCCGGCAGCACCGTCACCCTCTGAGAGGGCATCTGAAGACGGGTTCTGGCCGCAGTACCGACATGAGTTCCCGCTCTGCGACTGGATGCCCGGTCACCGCCGGGCATCCATGGTCCGCCGGCCCTGGGACGCGCTGACCTTCCCCACCTCGGCGTAAAGATCAGCTCATGGTTCTCCAGCGGGCAGAGACAGTAACTGCCTTGCCCTGATAGGAAATGGCCACACTTCGGTTAAGAGGGATAACTCCTGCGCGCTTTGTGACGCGGACGCACCCGTCGGCCTGAGTGACCCTTCGACCACCCTCAAGGCCACAGGTCTGACGGTGCGTCAGTTCCTAGGAGATTCTGCATGGCCAAGATGGTCCACGCCGCCCCGGGACGTCCCGCGCGCGCGGCAGCCAGGAGCGGCAGACGGGCCAGGGCGCTCACCGTGGCGTCCACCGCCGCGGTCGCCCTCATCGCCGTCACCGCGACCGCCACCGGCGCGGTCGCCCAGGCAGGAACGGCCGGGCCGGGCGCACCCGAGCGAATAGGGACCGCCCCGCGCGTCCCGGCGGGTGCGACGGTGACCGGCGCGACCCCGTCGGGAACCACGCTGCACCTCAGTGTGAACCTGGCCCCGCGTGACCCCCGGTCGCTGGCGGACTTCGTCACCGCCGTGTCCACGCCCGGGAACGCCCAGTACCACCACTACCTCGCCAAGGGGCAGTTCGCCTCGGTCTTCGGTCCCACGCCGGCCACCATCGCGGGAGTGACCCGGGCGTTGAAGGCGGCCGGTCTCTCACCCGGCAAGGTCAGCCCGGACGGCCTGTCCGTCCCGGTCACCGCCACCGCCGCACAGGCCTCCCACGCCTTCGGCACCGGCTTCCGCAACGTCCGGCTGAAGGACGGCAGCACCGACTACCTCAACACCTCGGCCCCCTCGCTGCCCGCGAGCGTGGCGTCCTCGGTGACCGGGATCGTCGGCCTGAGCAGCGTCAACACCGTCAGCAGTCATCACTCCGCGGTGCGGCGCCCCGCGAGTCGGCACACCTCCACCGACTCCCGTACCTCCGCCACCCCCACGACCGTCTCCGGACGCGGTTCGCGCGCGGTGACCGCCGCCTCGTACAGCCCGGCCCTCTGCGCCGACTTCACCGGCTCGGGTCTGACCGACGGCGCCGACTACTACAGCCCCGGCAAGCTGGCCGGCGCCTACGGGATGACCAGCTCCGCCACCGCGGGCGCGGGGCAGACCGTGGCCGTGTTCGAGCTGGAGAACGTCGACGCGGGCAGCATCGCCGCCTACCAGGCCTGCGCCGGTACCGACACCTCGGTGTCCCACGTGTACGTCGACACCACGGCGGGCGCCGGCGCGCCGGCCACCGACGGATCGGTCGGAGTGGAGTCGGCGCTCGACATCGAGGACCTGATCGGTCTGGTGCCCGGCGCGAGCATCATCGACTACCAGGGTCCGGACGCCGGGTCCGCGACCGACCAGAACGTGCTCGACGTCTACCAGCGGATGGTCACCGACGACCAGGCGCAGGTCATCTCCACCAGTTGGGGTGAGTGCGAGGCGGTCGAGAGCAGCGCGACCGCGAACGCCGAGAACACCGTCTTCGCGGAGGCCGCCGCCCAGGGGCAGAGCGTCGTCGCCGCCTCGGGCGACGACGGCTCCAGCGACTGCTACCAGGCGACCGGCTCCACGGCCAAGGCCGTCGACGACCCCGCGAGCCAGCCCTACGTCACCGGGGTCGGCGGCACCACCATGACCACCTCGGGCTCCACCAGCACCCAGACGACCTGGGGCAACGCCGACGGCGGCACCGGCGGCGGGGTCTCCTCGCGCTGGGCGCCCGTCGTCTACCAGGGCGGTGTCGCCACCACGACCAAGCGGGCCGTCCCGGACGTCGCCGCCCTGGCGGACCCGGCCCACGGCTATCCGGTCTACCTCCAGGACGACAGCCAGTCCTCCAGCCCGATTCCCGGCATCGTCGGCGGCACCAGCGCCGCGGCGCCGACCTGGGCCGCCGCGATCGTCCAGGCCAACGCGGGTACGGCCTGCCAGGCGAACGGCCGGGTCGGCTTCCTCAACAACGCCCTCTACCGGGCCGCGCGCGCAGGCTACCCGGCGGACTTCTGGGACGTGACCAGCGGCAACAACTCCGTCCACGCCACCGGCTACACGGCGGCGGCCGGATACGACGAGGTGACCGGCCTGGGCTCGCCCAGGGAGGCCGGCCTGACCTCCGCCCTGTGCGCGGCCCGGGGCACCGCGGCCACCGGCGCCTCCACCTTCCACGCGCTCAGCAGTCCCAAGCGGCTGCTGGACACCCGCAACGGCACCGGCTGGGGCCTCAGCTCCATCCCGACCACCAAGCCCCTGGTCGCGGGCGGCACCGCCCCGGTCAAGATCGAGGGCGCCGCGGGCATCCCCAGCAGCGGCGTGACCGCCGTCGTGCTCAACCTCACCGTCACCGGCACCACCGGCGCGGGCTCCCTGATCGCCTGGGCCGACGGCACCAGCAGGCCCTCGACCAGCAACCTCAACTGGACCGGCGCGAGCCAGACCATCGCGGCCTCGGCGACCGTGAAGGTGGCCGACGACGGCGTGGTGGACCTGTACACGAGCAGCACCACCCACCTGATCGCCGACGTGCAGGGCTACTGGACCAGCGGCACCACCGGCTCGAAGTACACGGCCCTGAACCCGGCCCGCCTGCTCGACACCCGCTCCAAGGTCGGCATCTCCACCACCAGCAAGATCACCGACGCGGTGGTCAGCCTCAAGGTCCGCGGGCATGGCGGCGTACCGACCGGCGCCACCTCGGTGGTGCTCAACCTGACGGCCACCCAGACCGTCGGCGGGGGATACCTGGAGGCCTACCCCGAGGGCGCCACCCGCCCGACCGCGTCCAACGTCAACTGGTCGGCCACCGGCACCACCATCCCCAACCTGGTGGTCGTGCCGATCGGCAGCGACGGCAACGTCAGCATCTACGTGCACGGCACCAGCCATGTGATCGCCGACGTCTCCGGCTACTTCTCCACCAGCGGTTCGACCTTCGACACGGTCACCCCGCTGCGTCTGCTGGACACCCGCAAGACGACGGCGCTGGGCTCCGGCAAGACGCTGGCCGTGCAGATCGCGGGGATCGACGGCATCCCGTCCACCGGCGTCAAGGCCGTCGTGCTGACCGTCACCGTCACCGGCACCACCGGCAGCGGCTACCTCACCGCCTGGGCCGACGGCGGCAGCCGTCCCACGGCCTCCAACCTGAACTGGGCGCAGGGCAGGACGATCGCCAACCAGGTGATCGTGCCCGTCGGTTCCGACGGCAAGGTGGACTTCTACACGAGCAGCACCACCAACGTGATCGCGGACGTGGCCGGCTACATCGCCTGACGCGCACCTACGACACGACCGCGAAGCCCCGTCGACCATCCCGGCCGGCGGGGCTTCGACGCGCCTTCTCGATGATCTCAGGGATGAGGGTCGTCCCCGGTTTCCCCCTGCGTCGGCCCGGGATCGTCCCCCAGCTCCTCCTCGATCCGCTTGATGAGCGGGTGGTCCGGGGGATGCACCCGCCGGTAGATGTCCCGTGCCGTGGTCAGGTCCTCCCGCCAGCGCGGCGGCTCGCCCCCGCTCCCCTTGCGGATCAGGGCCCGCCGGTAGCGGGCCTCGGCCACGTAGGGGTGCTGGGAGCCGTACTTCTCGGTGTAGATCCGGATGGCGTTCTTGACCTCCGTCAACGCCGCCTCGCTGTTGCCCTGGTCGTGGAGGAGGTGCGAGTAGCGGACCAGCGCGCAGGCCCGGTCCGGGTGGTCCCGGTCCCCGTCCATGTGCGGGGCGGACAGCACCTGGTCGAAGATCCGTTTCGCCTCGGCGAGCAGACGCTCGGCCTCCCGCTCTCCCGGCGAGGTGCGCTCGCGTGCGGGGGAGCGCCGGTCGTCCCGCCCCCGGTACCGCGCGGCCCGCCGCCTGAGCGTCTCGCCCAGGTGCACGGACGAGGAGAGCACGATCGGATGGCTCACCGCGTACCCGGCGCACTCCAGGACGTCCAGCGCGCTCCTGAGGTGCTGCTCGGCTCCCTCCAGGTCGTCGGAGTCCAACAGGGCGAGCCCGAGCGCCTGGTGGACGAACGCCGTACGGTTGCGCCGGGCGGGCTCGCCGTCCCCCGGCGCCCGTTCCAGCAGGTGGAGCGCCTCCCGGTGCAGGCTGAGCGCCTCGTCGAGCAGGCCCTGCCGCCAGCGGACGAGGCCGAGGTCGCACAGTCCGTCGGCGATCTTCACCGGGTCGGACTCGGACAGCCTCCGCAGGCGCAGCAGCGTCTGGGCCGCGGCTTCGGACGCCCCGTCGAAGTCACCGAGCTCGCGCAGGACCCGCCCGAGCTGCATACGGCTCTCCAGCGTCCTGGGGTCGCGGTCGCCGTCGAGGCGGAGCCGGATGTCGAGCGCGTTCTCGGCGAAGCTGCGCGCCTCGGGCAGCTCGGCGCTGAGCACCTTGAGCCGGCTGAGGGAGACCAGAGTGTTGGCGACGAGCGAGTTCTGCCGGCCCCAGAGGTTCTCCCGCTGGCGCAGGGCGTCCGTCAGGAGCCGTTCCGCCTCGGTGCGGTCGCCCTGCACACGGAAGTACTCGCCCATGCTCTGCAGCAGCGTCGAGGTGTTCTCGTCGACGACCCCGAGCCGTCCGCAGTGGTCGAGCACCACCCGGGCGTGGGGGAGCAGTTCGACGCACCGGGGCCAGGTGCTCTCCTGCTCCGGGTCCTCCGGGAACCAGCCGTTGACCAGGCACACCGCGGCCGCCGCGTGGAACGTCTGCTCCGTCGCCGGCATCTCCTCGCGGATCACGGCCTGCACCTGGGTGTGCATCACCAGCTTCGCCTCGCCGGTGAGCAGCGAGGAGTTCCTGGCCGTGTCCTTGATACGGCGGTCGCGTGACTGCTGTGCCAGTCCCTCGGCGAGGGGCCTCGGCAGCAGGTCGGTGCGCTGTTTGTCGGCCTCGAAGAAGTAGCTGGGGATGCCCTGCGGCGCGAGGAAGGCGCACAGCCGCAGCAGCAGTCCCGCGAGCGCGTCCTTCGTCTCTGCCTGGTTGAAGGAGTGGATCCAGGCCGGGGCACCGCTAGGGCTGGTCTCCGGACGGGCGGAGGGAGCGACCTGTGAGGGAAGGTCCAGGGCCTGGAGGTAGGCGTCTATGTCGGGTTCGTCGCGCAGGGAGGCCGCCGCGGGCTCCAGGGCCAGGGGCAGCCGCCCCAGCCTGTCGACGATCTTCGCCAGTCCTGCCTCGTCGTCGATCCCGCTCTCGTTGCGCAGGAAGGCCACGGCCTCCTGTGCGGTGAACGCCTCCAGGGCGATGCGGTGGTGGGGGGCGCTGCGCTGCCAGACGGGATTGACAGAGGTGATCAGGACCTGCCCGCCGTTCCCGGTGTCGGGCAGCAGTTGCCGGATGGTGGAGTCGTCCTCCGCCCCGTCGTAGATCAACAGCGCCCTGGTCCTGGGTAACTCGTGGGACAGCAGGTGCTGGAGCGTCTGTTCCGGATCGCGGTCCTCGTGCTGGGCCCGGGTCCCCGACTGCTGATCGCGCAGGTCCTGGAGCCGGTGCGCCAAAGCGAGGAGACTCGCGCGGGCGGTGGGGGCGTGGGCGGCCTCGATCCGCCAGATGACGTCGAACAGATCCTCGTGGCGGCGGGCGTACTCCAGGGCCAGCCGCGTCTTGCCGATGCCGCTGAGGCCGTGGATGGCGCAGGTGCGGCCGCCGCCCGAGACGTTCACCGTGCCGAGGACCGCGCGCAGCTGGGCGAGTTCCTCGCGCCGTGCCGCGAAGTGCGACACCGCCCGTCGGTCCAGGTTGGTGACGAGGGGGCCGAGGGCCGGATAGCGCGGTTCGGTCTCGCCGACCACATGGGGGGCCGTGTACTCCGGCAGGGGGACCGCGCCGGCCTGGTGCAGCCGCGCGTCGATGGTGGCCGCCGCGTCGTCGGCCGTACGGGCGGCCAGCGTCAGCACCTCGCAACCGGCCCACCGCGTCAACGGCGGATGGCGGTGCGTGGTCACCAGGGCGAGTACGGATCTGCCGCGTGCGCGGGCCACGCGCGCGTGCTCGGCCGAGTGGTCCGCGTCCTCCAACGCCCGGGACACGATGATGAGTTCGTGATCGGGGGCGACCTCAGGCGGAGGCGGCACCAACTGCTCCGACGGTGCCCACGGCCGCGTGGAGGTGAGGTACCCGATGCGCCGGAGGCGCCAGGCCAGCCAGTGCGCCCAGGGTTCGTCGCCGTGCGGGTGGCTGATCAGCACCTGCGGCGGAGTCCCGGCGGCGCGCGCCCGCAGGGAGTTCCCCGAGTAGGCGCCGAGGCCGGTGCCCGCGGCCAGCAGGCAGATCACCAGGAACTGCGCCCATCCGCCGACGAACTTGACCCCGGCGAGGGCGCCCGCGGCCACGGCCGTGCCCGTGACGGTCAGCACCTGATCCAGACGTCGCCTGCCCCGACTGTTACGGCGCATGGGATCCCCCCGCCCGACACCGTTCCCCCATGTGAGGCAACAAGTATGGGGCGGAGAACGACTTTTGGCGCCCCCGTTGCACAACTCGCCCGCCCGTGGCCCGCCGGTGTTCCCCCGTGGCTCGCCCGACCTCGCATGATGGCTGAGGGGGCGGCCAGCCGTTATCGTGGCTCCCCGTCAAGCGGCTGCCCCGGGTGTTTTGTCCGGCGACCGCCCTCGCCGCGTGCGAGGTTGCGACGACCGCCCGACGGGCCGGGCCGGCACGGTCGCAGTGGGCCCCGCGGCGCTTCGGAAAGGTACTTCAGTGAACGACTCCGCCTCCCCTCAGACGGGCCGTCAGCCGTTTCTCGACGACACGGTGATCTGCCTGGCCGCGCCGTCGTTCGCGATGTCCCGCGAGGACGGACAGCTGCGGGGAACCGGGGTCGACGGCTTCTACGACCAGGACCGCAGGCTGCTGCACACGCTCAGGCTGCTCGTCGACGGCCAGGAGCCGGAGCATGTCGCCCACCGTCCCGAGGGCTCCCGGGAAGCGCTGTTCAGGGCGGTGTGCCGGTCGTCCGAGGACCCGACGTCCGCTCCCTGGCTGCTGGTCGCGCGAGAGCGGGCCGTACGGCGTCCGGACCGGGGGGAGTCGGGCGACACCGTGCTGGTGCAGAACGTCGGCGGTCGGACGGCCCGGTTCACCGTCTCGGTGGTGGCCGCCACCGACCTCGCCGACGTCGCCACGATCAAGGCGGGCCTGCCGGTCGACGACCTCCCGTGCGAGCAGGTGGAGGGGGTCGTCCCGGCGGTGCGGTGGCACAGCCCGCACGACAAGAGCGAGGTCGTGCTGCGGATCGAGCCCGTGCGGCCGGCCGGGGGCGGGACCCCGCCGCGGATCACGCCGGTCGACGGCCGCCCCGGCCAGGTGGAGTTCCGCTGGGAGCTGCTGCTGGAGCCGGACGAGGAGTGGTCCGTACACCTGCTCGTGCACGGCAAGACCACGACCGTCGCGGGCTATCCGGTGCCGCCGCGGCAGGGCGCCCCGTGGCAGCGGGCCGAGGTGTCCGGGCACGCGCGCATGGCCGCGCTGCTGGAGCGGGCCCTGTCCGACCTGGAGGCGTTGCGGCTCGCCGAGCGCAACAGTTCCGCCGAGGAGCGCGAGGACCAGTTCGTGGCCGCCGGATGCCCCTGGTTCCTGGGGCTGTTCGGCCGCGACAGCATCTGGGCGGCCCGCATGATGCTCCCGTTCGGGACCGGGCTGGCCCGGGGCACGCTCTGGGCCCTGGCCAGGCGGCAGGGCACCCGCCACGACGCGTTCACGGAGGAGGCCCCGGGCCGGATCCTGCACGAGCTGCGGCCCGCCGAGACGCGGCACGGCGACGGCATGGTGCTGCCCGCCCGCTACTACGCCTCGGTGGACGCCACCCCCCTGTTCGTGGTGCTCCTGCACGAGGCGTGGAAGTGGGGCCTCGCCGAGGAGGACGTCAGGGCGCTGCTGCCGCACGCGACGGCCGCCATGGGCTGGGTCGAGCAGGCGATGGACGGCAACGACCTGATCAGCTACGGCAAGGGCCGCGCCGACGGGCTGCTGCACCAGGGGTGGAAGGACTCGCCCGACGCGATCCGGGACGCGCAGGGCAGGCGAGTCGACCCGCCCATCGCCCTGTGCGAGGTCCAGGGATACGCGTACCGGGCCGCCACGGGCTACGCCGAACTCCTCACCGCGCTCGCCGGGGAGCCGGAGGAGGCCGCACGCTGGCGGGCACGGGCCGAGCGGCTGCGCGCCGCCTTCCACCGGTTCTTCTGGGTCGACGGCCAGGACGGCAGGCGCTATCCGGCCATCGCCGTCGACGGGAGCGGGCACCCGGTCACCGGCCCGGCCTCCAACATGGGGCACCTGCTGAACTCCGGCATCCTCCAGGACGACAAGGAACACCGGTGGGTCGCCGAGACCCTCATGTCCGACGAACTGCGCACCCCGTGGGGCATCCGCACCCGTTCCGCGCACCTGGCCGGTTTCAACCCGTTCAGCTATCACGGCGGTTCGGTCTGGGCCCACGACTCCGCCATCGCCGTGCACGGCCTCGCCACCACCGGTTTCGTCGAGGAGGCGGCGACCCTGCTGGGCGGCATGCTCGACGCGGCCGCGCACTTCGACTACCGGCTGCCCGAGCTGTACGCGGCCTATCCCTCGTCCCGGTTCGGGCAGCCGGCGCCGTATCCCCCCTCGTGCAGGCCGCAGGCCTGGGCGGCGGCGTCCGCGGCGCTGCTCTGCTCCGCGATGCTGCGACCGGAAGTCGATGTTCCCGGCCGACGGCTGGCGCTACGGCCGATCGCGCCCTCACTCATGGGACTGAATTCCCCCTACTCTGTTCGGGGATTGAGGCTCGGCGAACACTCCTTCGACGTGCGCGTGGACATCGACGGCGGCACGGACGTGCTGGGTGTCGACGGCGAGGAGTGGCGTATCGAGGCATCCGGGTTCCGCACGACCTGACGCAGAACGGTCCCCGACGAGAGGGAGATACGTGATAGGCGGTGGGCCAACCGAAACGCGGCGCTCCATAGCTCTCGTGCACTGGGCCTTTCCGCCTACGGTCGGAGGCGTCGAGTCACATCTGGCCGACTACGCCGCCCTGTTGGCGCGCCGGGGCTACCGGGTGACCCTGCTCACCGGCGAGACACGGCCCCAGCCGGTCGACCAGGTCGACATCCTCACCCACCCCCTGCTGCGGCTGACCGAGTACCAGCGCACCGCCCCGAACGGGGGGCGCAGGCGGCTGACGCCCCTGGAACAGCGGCAGGCGTCCGACCTGCTGGAGTGGCTCACGCGGACCGTGGACAGCCGGGGCGTACAACTCGTGCACGGACACAACCTGCACCACTTCTCGCCGGTCCCGGCACTGGCGCTGACCCGGCTCCGGGAGCGCACCGGTACGCCGTTGCTGCACACCTACCACAGCATCTGGCCCGAGGACCCGTGGACGGCCCGGTTCTGCCGGTCGTGGGACGGCCATTACGTGGTGTCGGACTACCTTGCGTTCGCCTGCCGCACGCATCTGGGCATCCGGGCCCGGCGCACCTACCTGGGGATCGCCACCAGCCGGTTCCGCGATCTGCCGCCGGCCCGCGCCAACGGCGCCGGCACGGTGCTGCTGCCCGCCCGCCTCATCCCGGACAAGGGCGCCGAGCTGGCCGTCCGCATGGTCGGCAGGCTCCGCCGGACGGGCCTGCCCGTGCGCCTCGTGCTGACCAGCCCGCACGAGGTCGTCGACTGGCACGAGGAACAGCAGGGGTTCCTGCTGCGGCTCAACCGGCTCATCGACGACCTGAACCTGCGCTCCCATGTGGATCTGGTCCCCACCCCCAAGGAGCTCATGCCACGGCTGTACGCCCAGTCCCACGTGGTCGTGTACCCCTCCGACTACCCGGAGCCGCTCGGCCTTGCCCCGCTGGAGGCCATGTCCGCCGGGCGGCCCGTCGTCGTCACCGCGACCGGTGGTCTGCCGGAGGCCGTCGTCCACGGCGGGACGGGGTACGTCGTGACGCCGGGCGACCTCGATCAGCTCGGTGAACGGGTGCGCAGTCTGATCCTCGACCCGGAGCTCTCCAGCAGGCTGGGACAGCAGGGGCGCCGACACGTGGAGCGCCAGTTCAACCTGCACACCTACGTCGACAAGATGTCCGCGCAGTACTCGGCCTTCGTGGAGGACCGCGTCGAGGGACTGCCCCGGAGCGGGTAGACGCGTCCTGGTCGGGCCCCTGTGCGAGACCGTCTCCGGCGAGGAGGCCCGCTGCACCTGCACCCGCACCCTGAGGGTCACCGACACGAACTTCCCGCCGAGCGCGGCCCGTTCGAGGTCACGCGCTGATCTGCACGGGCCCGTGTGGGGCTCGCTCGCGGCCTGTTTACGCGTTACCGCCAATAACCGCACGCCCGCTTTGGCGGTCCGCTGCCCTGCGCCACCCACCGGGACGCGGCTAACGTCCCGGCATGAGGCGACGCAAGCGCACCGGAACGAGCCGCGCCATGTCCTTACGGCGGGTGCGGGACAGGACGATCCAGCGCCGGGGCGACCTCCGGCCGGACGGTTGGCGCAGACGTTTCGGGCGCCGGGCGGAGCAGGCCCGGCCCTGGCTCCAGTTCCTCGCGGACCTCGCCACGCTGCTCGCGCGGGTGGTGCGATAGAGGGTTCGGGGTGCTGGTTCGGAGTGCCGGTTGGGACGCCTGCCCCGGGACGCCGTGTCCGTGACGGACATCCTCCGTCCGGGCCGTCACGATGGGGTGGACGGGGCTGGACCAGCGCGCGGAGGGCCGTATGTCAGGAACCGGGTCGGCGGGCGGCTACTCCGCCACGCCCCTCGCCAGGAAGCTCGGCATCAAGGCGGGGCACCGGGTGCGGCTCGACGGCGCCCCCGAGGGGTGGGACATCCCCGGTCTGCCCGACGACTGCGAGGTCACCGCAGGCGGCCCGCGCGGCGCGGACGTCGCCGTGGCCTTCCACCGCGAGTACGCGCGGCTCGCCGCCGAGGCGGGTGACCTGGTGGCCGGACTCGCGGACGACGCCGCCCTGTGGATCGCCTGGCCGCGCAGGGCCGCCGGACACGTCAGCGACATCACCGAGAACGCCCTGCGGGAGGTCTTCCTGCCGCTCGGCGTCGTCGACGTGAAGGTCGCGTCGCTGGGGGAGGACTGGTCGGGCCTGAAGTTCGTACGACGGAAGGAGAACCGGCGAGGCTGAGGCTGACACAGGGGGCACACCTCTGCCGGAGAACCGCCCCGCCACACCTCCTCATACCGGAGAAGTCCTTGCCGTGAACGGCTA
This sequence comes from Streptomyces sp. NPDC006335, assembly GCF_040612795.1. Lineage (NCBI taxonomy): Bacteria > Bacillati > Actinomycetota > Actinomycetes > Kitasatosporales > Streptomycetaceae > Streptomyces > Streptomyces sp. NPDC006335. Next base: position 98,549 of record NZ_JBEXQX010000010.1, on the reverse strand, counting down.
GCATCGCGCCGGTTGCTGCCCATCGGGACGACCGGCACCAGGGGACGTAGGGCACGCAGCGGACGCAGGGCATGCCGGGCACGCAGGGGACGAGGTGAGGACATGGGCGCGCCGAGGATCGCCGTGGCCGTCGTGACGATGGGGAACCGGCCCGACGAGGTCGACGCCCTGCTGCGGTCCGTGGCCGAGCAGGACATCGCCCCGGCCCGGATCGTGATCGTGGGCAACGGCTGCCGGCTGCCCGAGTTCGCCGAGCGGCTCTCCCTGCCCGGCGAGGTCACCACCCTCGACGTCGAGGAGAACCTCGGCTGCCCCGGCGGGCGGAACGTGGCGCTGGCCCGGCTGCGGGACTTCGGCGACGTGGACGTCGTAGTGGAACTGGACGACGACGGCCTGCTCGTGGACGCCGATGTGCTGCGCCGCGTTCAGGAGTTGTTCGCGGCGGACGAGCGGCTCGGCATCGTCGGCTTCCGTATCGCCGACGAGAGCGGCGAGACCCAGCAGCGGCACGTGCCCCGTGTCGGCGCCTCCGACCCGATGCGCGGAGGTTACGTCACCGGGTTCCTGGGCGGCGGGCACGCCTTCCGCATGGCCATGCTCGCCGAGACCGGGGACTGGCCCGCCGAGTTCTTCTTCGCCCACGAGGAGATCGACCTGGCCTGGCGGGCCGCCGACCGTGGCTGGCGCATCCTGTACGCGCCCGAACTGCTGCTCCGGCACCCGCGCACCTCACCGGCCCGGCACGCCATCTACTACCGGGTCAACGCCCGCAACCGCGTCTGGCTGGTCCGCCGCCGGCTGCCCCTGCCGCTCATCCCCGTGCACCTCGGCGTGTGGACGGCGCTCACCCTGCTGCGGATCCGTTCGTCGAGCGGACTGCGCGCCTGGTTCGGCGGGTTCGTCGAGGGCCTGCGGGAACCGGCCGGTGAACGGCGGGCGATGCGGTGGCGAACGGTGTGGCACCTCACCCGACTGGGACGCCCGCCCGTGATCTGAGGGCCCCCGGCCTCGAGGACAGGACGAGGATCCCGGTCGTTCACCTCCGCCGACCGGGACCCTCTCGCGTCCCACGGATCCGGCCACGACGGCGACACTCCCCCGAGTTGCGCGTCGTACGCGCGCGCCCTCGGGCCAGATCCGATGTTGTGATCACATCAGGTTGCGCCAACAAATCGCTAACATGTGGCCAACGCATCTACGTTTTGACGTCCGCCGGTTGGCGTGAAGTAGACGGCGGTGATGGGGGACCGACGGTGTACAGCCGCGGGACGACAGCGGATTCCGGCAGCGGCCGGCGTCGGACGGCTGGCGGGAAACCGCCGTGAAGAGGGCGGGTTTCCGCCAGAAGTGGGCGGCGTGATGAGGCGCGGATCGCAGTCGGGGCTGCGGTTCGGACTGCTCGGGCCACCGATCCTGTACGACGGCCACGACGGCGCAGTGCGGATGGTCGGCAGCCGCAAGCAGCGGATCCTGCTGGCCGCGCTGCTCCTCGAAGCCGGCCGCGTCGTCTCCACCAAGTCCCTCAAGGAGGCGCTGTGGGGGAGCACCCCGCCCGCCTCGGCGAAGGCCTCGCTCCACAACCACGTCTCCCGGCTGCGACGGCTGCTCGACGACCCCGAACGGCTTCAGGCGGTGGCCCCCGGCTATCTGCTGCGCGTCGCGCCGGGTGAACTCGACGTCCAGGTCTTCGAGAGCCACGCCGCCCGCGCTCGGCGCGCGCACACCGACGGGAACTGGGCCGAGACCGTCCAGGCCTGCGCGGCTGCGCTCGCGCTGTGGCGGGGCGCACCACTGAGCGGGGTCCCCTCCGAACTCGCCGGATACGCCCTGGTCCAGCGCCTGGAGGAGGCCCGGCTGCTCCTCCTGGAGTGGCACTACGACGCCGAGCTGGCCCTCGCCGACACCCGGCCGGGCGCCCTCGTCCCCGAACTCTCCGCGCTGGCCGCCGAGCACCCGCTGCGCGAGTCCTACCACCGCCAGCTGATGCTCGCCCTCCACCGCACCGGCCGCCAGGCCGAGGCCCTCGCCGTCCACCGCGACCTGCGCACCCGCCTGGTCGAGGAGCTCGGCGTGGAACCGGGTCCGGCGGTCCGCGAGGCACATGTGGAGGTGCTGCGCGGGGGAGGCGGCGGCGGGCGGGCCGACACCGGGTCCGACCAGCCGGCGTCCGACCGTCGTCGGCACCTCCGGCCGGGTTCCGCGGTGGAAGGCGAGCCCGGCCGGAGCGGCGAGGCGGACCGGGCGGCCACCACCGGCCGCCAGGGAAGGGCCGTTGACTTCGGTGAGGCACGCCAGGGGCACCGGCCGACCTCTCCCGGTGCGCTTCCCCCGGGCGCTACGCGCGGAGACGCGGCACTCGCCGACCCCCCGCCGCCCCCCACCGACCAAGCGCACCCGTCATCCCCCACCGACCAAGCGCACCCGTCATCCCCTACCGACCAAGCCCACCCGTCACCCGCCGCCGACCCGCTGCCCCCCGCACCCAAAACCCCCCTTCTCCCCGTCCCCCTGCCCCGCCCCGCCCAACTCCCTCCGCCCCCCGGCCACTTCACCGGCCGTCTCAGCACCCGCGCCGACCTCCGCCGTGCCCTGACCCCCGACGGTGGCCCGGCCGTCGGTGTCGTCAGTGGCATGGCCGGCGTCGGCAAGAGCGCGCTCGCCCTGTATGTCGCCCATGAGCTGCGGGAACGTTTCCCTGACGGTCAGCTCTACGTCAATCTCCAGGGCGCCACCCCGGGCATGACCCCCCTCACCCCGGCCCAGGCCCTCACCGCCCTGCTCCGCGACCTCGGCGCCGACCCGCGCAGCATCCCCGAACACCCGGACGCGGCAGCCGCGTTGCTGCGCTCGCTGCTCGCGCCCACCCGTACGCTCATGGTGCTGGACGATGCCGCGAGCGCCGCTCAGGTACGGCCGCTGCTGCCGGCCGGCGGCGGCTGCGCGGTGATCGTCACCAGCCGTTCCCCGCTGACCGCCCTCGACGACGCCCACCGCTTCCCGCTCGCCCCGCTCTCGGCCGAGGAGAGCGCGGAGTTGCTGCGCGCGGTGTCGGGCCGGGACGGCAGGAACACCCCCGCCACCCCGGGCACCCCCGCCACCCCGGGCACCCCCGCCACCCCGGGCACCCCCGGCACCGAGGGCGCCGACCCCGCTGACGGCAGCACCGCCTCCGCCTCCGCCTACGACGCCGCGTCCACCCCCGATACCGCCGCCCCCATCGACGCCACACACCCCCTCATAGAGCTCACCGGCCGCCTCCCGCTGGCCCTGCGCGTCGTGGCCGCCCGTCTGGCCGCCCGGCACGCCCTCACCCCCGATGTCCTGGCCGACCAACTGGCCGCCACCGAGGACCGGTTGCGGCACCTGGAGTACGACGACCTCTCCGTCCGCCGCTCCCTGGCCGTCGCCCACGACGCCCTCGCCGCCTCCGGCCGCCGCTCCGACCGCGACGCCGCGCTCACCCTGTGCCGTATCGGCGCCCTCGACCTGCCCACCTACGGCGTCCCGCTCGTCGCCCGCCTGCTCGGCACCGACGGCACCGACGAGACCCGCGCCGAGGACGCCCTCGACCGCCTGGTCGACGTGGCCCTGCTGGAGGAGAAGGCGTACGGCCGCTACGCCCCGCACGGCCTGGTCCGCGACTTCGCGAGGGAACTCGCGGGCACCGGCCACGCCCCCGACATCGCCCGCACCGCCCTGCGCTGGTACGCGGCCGTCGCCGAACGCGCCCTTGCCGCGATCCTCGAACCGGGCCTCGACCTGGAGGACCGCCGCCGCCCCACCGCCGCGCAGCCGCCGGAGCACGCGACGCACGTGCTGGCCATCCCGCCGTTCCCCTCCTCGGAGAAGGCCTTCGCCTGGGCCGAGTCGGAGCTGGAGAACATCGTCGCCCTGACCGAACGGCACACGGACACCCCCGACGAACGCACCGCCGCCCATGTCTCCACCCTGCTGCGGCTGCTCTCGCCCTTCCTCCAGCGCAGCGGCCGGGTCGCCGAGACGGAGATCCTCTGCCGGGCCGCGCTCACGGTGGCGCGGCGGCTCGGCGACGAGGAGGCCGAGGCGTGCGCCCTGGGCGACCTGGCCGGGCTGCACTTCCTCACCGGCCGGCACAGCGAGGCGCTGGCCCTCAACGACCGGGCCCTGGCGATCTGGCGGCGCCTCGGCAGGGACTCCTGGACGCGCCGCTGCCTCAACAACCGGGGTCTGCTGCTCGAAGGCCTGGGCCGGTACGCCGAGGCGGGCGAGGCACTGCGGCAGAGCCTCGCCTACGCGCGGCGGCTGAACGACCCCTTCGGCGAGGCCGTCACCCACAGCAACCTGGGCAACCTGTACGAGCACACCGACCCGCGCGCCGCCATCGAGCAGCACCGCCGCTCGCTGGCGATCGGCGAGGAGACCGGCAGCGCGGTCGTCCGGCACTCGGCGCACTGCAACATCGGTCACGCCCATCTCACCCTCGGCGAACCGGCCGCCGCGGTGGCGCACTTCGAGGAGAGCCTGCGCATCCTGGGCAGCCCCGGCGACTGGCACGGCGAGTCGCAGACCCGCCTCGGCCTGGTCCGCGCCCTGCGCCTGATCGGCCACGGCGAACGCGCCGCCGCCGAGTGCGCGGAACTGCTGCGCCGCGCGGACGCCCGCGCCGACCGCTACACCGGAGCCCTCGCCCGCCACCAGCACGGGCTCCTGCTGTGCGAGCGGGGCAGGACCGAGGAGGCGTACGAGCAGTGGCGGGCCGCTCTCGACGCGCTGGACGGCACGGACGAGAAGGCGGTGCTTCAGGAGCTCATCGCCCTGCTCGACGACTCCGGTTTACGGTGATCACTTCGCGTCCGCGTAGCACTCCACCACAGCCGTCGTGAACGGGAACCGCACCGGCGTCTCGCCGAACGTCAGCCGCCCGGCCAGGTCCGACGCCTCCCGGATCGCCGCCACGACCGCCTCGGCCTCCTCCTTCGGACAGTGCACGATCACCTCGTCGTGCTGGAAGAAGACCAGTTCGGCCGCCATCCCCGCACAGGCCTGCCGCAGTGCGGCGAGCAGCAGCAGCGCCCAGTCGGCGGCGCTGCCCTGCACCACGAAGTTGCGGGCGAACCGGCCCCGGGCACGGGTGTTGGTCGAGGCGTACCCGGGCACCCAGCCGTCCTCGCCGGAAGCGGACTGCCCGGCCGGCTCGTCCTGGGGTATGCCCGCCTCCTCCGCGTCACCCGCGCCGGCCGCCGGCGGGCATGTCCGCCCCAGCCAGGTCCGCACCAGCCGGCCCTCCTCGCCCGCGCGGGCCGCGTCGTCGACGTAGGCCACCGCTTTGGGGAAACGGCGTCTGAGCGCGGCGAGGTTCTTCAGGCCGTCGCCCGAGGTCTGGCCGTAGACCGCGCCGAGCACGGCGAGCTTGGCCTGGTCGCGGTCGCCGGAGAAGGCCCGGTCGGACACGGACTGGTAGAGGTCGCTCTCCCGGCCCGCCACCTCCATGAGCCCCGGGTCACGGGAGATGGCGGCCAGGACGCGCGGCTCCATCTGGTCGGCGTCGGCGACGACGAGCCGCCAGCCGGGGTCGGCGACCACCGCACGCCGGATCACCTTGGGGATCTGAAGGCCGCCGCCGCCATTGGTGACCCATCTGCCCGTGACGGTCCCGCCCGCGAGGAACTCGGGCCGGAACCGCCCGTCCCGCACCCAGTCCTGGAGCCAGGACCAGCCGTGGGCGACCCAGATGCGGTACAGCTTCTTGTACTCGATCAGCGGTTTCACGGCCGGGTGGTCGAGGGACTGGATCTCCCACCGCCGGGTCGACTTCACCTTGATGCCGGCCTGCGCGAACGCCTTGATGACATCGGCCGGCAGATCGGGCCGCACCCGGCGTCCGAAGGCGGCGGACACCTCGTCGGCGAGCTCGGCGAGTCTGCGCGGCTCACCGCCGCCGGCGTACCGCTCGCCGAGCAGTTCGTGCAGCACCCGGCGGTGGGTCTCGGCGCTCCACGGCAGCCCGGCGCGGTTCATCTCGGCGGCCACCAGCATCCCCGCCGACTCGGCGGCGGTCAGCAGCCGCATCCGGTCGGGGTGCGCGGTGGCGTCGTGCCGCCGCTGCTGGTCGGCGTAGACCGCGACGAGATCGGTCAGCGGCACATGGACGCTCTGCGGCTCGAACAGGGGTGACTGCGAGCCCGGTTCGGCGGCTCGCTGGGGCGGGTCCGGGGGTACGGGGCCGCCGCGCAGGCGGGCCAGGGCGGCGACGGCCGAACGCGGCTCCCCGTGCCGCCCCTCGTGACCGAGCAGGAGGGTCTCGGCGTCCTCGATGTCGTAGCACCGCTCCACCCGCACCCCCGCGGTGAGCAGACGCGGATAGACCTCGGCGGTGGACCGCCACACCCACCGCGCCACCTGCGGCCGCCCCCGTACGGCCTCGACCAGGTCCTGCTCCCAGCGCACCGGCCCGACGGGCAGCCCGTCGGCGCCGAGGGCGGCGACCTCCACACCACCGTCCTCGGCCGGAGCGAGAGCCCACCGGTCGGTCATGTCTGCGAGTCTGCCAGCCGCCTCTGACAACGGACCTTCCGGACATCTCTCAGGGCTGTTCGACCTCCTCGCCCTGCGACTTCGTGTACACCGCCAGCTCCTTGGCGACGGCGTCCTCCACCGGCCCCTTGCCGATACCGAGACCCGACAGGACCCCCGTGCCGTTCTCGAACTCCAGCAGGGCCAGCAGGATGTGTTCGGTGCCGATGTAGTTGTGGCCCAGCCGGAGCGCCTCGCGGAAGGTGAGCTCCAGGACCTTCTTGGCGTCGGAGCCGTACGGGACGAGCTCGGGGACTTCCTCGGCGGCCGGCGGGAGCGCGTCGGTCGCCGCCTGGCGGACGGCGTCGAGGGTGACCCCCTGGGCGACGAGCGCCTTCGCTGCGAGGCCCTCCGGTTCGGCCAGCAGGCCGAGGGCCAGGTGCTCGGGACGGCCCTCGGGGTTGCGGGCGGTGATGGCGGCGTTGTGGGCCGCCATCACCACGTTGCGGGCCCGCGGGGTGTACCGGCTGAAGCCCTGGTCGGCGCTGAGGTCCGCCGACTCCTTCGGCACGAACCGCTTCTGCGCCGCCTGCCGGGTGACGCCCATGCTCCTGCCGATGTCCGTCCAGGAGGCGCCCGAACGCCGGGCCTGGTCCACGAAGTGGCCGATCAGATGGTCGGCCACCTCCCCGAGGTGATCGGCGGCGATCACCGCGTCCTGGAGCTGGTCGAGGGGCTCGGCATGGACCTTCTTGATGGCCGTGATGAGGTCGTCGAGCCGTACGGATGACGTGATGGTGGGGTTCGTCGTCATGCTGTCAACCATAGGTTGACACCCTTGTGCTGTCAACCTGAGGTTGCCTCTTGTTCCACCGCTACTTCGGCGAGGCCGCCAGCCGCACCGCGAGGCCCGTGAACACCGTCCCCGACACGATGTTCATCCACCGGTTCACGCGCGCGCTGCGCCGAAGGACGGTCCCGAGCCGCCCGGAGAGCAGCCCCACCCCGCCGTCCCACAGGAACCCCATGACCACGAGCGTGATCCCGAGCAGCAGCAGCTGCCCCGGCACGTGTCCGAGCGACGGGTTCACGAACTGGGGCAGGAACGCCACGTTGAAGAGGATCACCTTGGGGTTGAGCAGATTGGTGACGGCGCCCTGCCAGAAGGCCCGCCGCATCCCCGTCCCACCGGCGGTGTCCCCGCTCTCACCCGGAACCGACCGGTCCCGGAACGCCTTCACCGCCAGGTACAGCAGGTAGGCCGCTCCCACCCAGCGCAGCACGTGGTAGAGCGTGGGCAGCGTGTTGAACAGCGCCGACAGCCCGAGCGCCGCCGCGACCGTGTGCACGAGCATGGCGCAGGCCACGCCGAACGCCGCCATCACCCCGGCGGCGGGCCCGCCCCGGCCGCCCATCGCCACGATGAACATCATGTCGGGGCCGGGAGTGACACAGAGCGCGAAGGCGGCGACGAGAAACGCCGCGTACAGAGACATGTCCACCATGCGGCCATGCTCGAAGCGGCACGCGCGCGTGGGCGACCGATTTTCGGGGAGTGAGACGATCGCCCCGTGAGCAGGAGCGAGAGCAGCGGCACGAGCAGGCACAGGAGCAGCGGCGCGGGCGCCCACAACAGCGGCGGCCCGGGCGCCGACAAGACCAGGGACACGAACGGCGACCCGACCGCCACCGTCGACCGCGCCTTCCGCACCGCCCTCTACGCCGACGACGACACCGCCCTGGACACCGGTGCCTCCCTGCTCGCCGCCGACCCCGCCACGGACGCCGAACTGGCCCGGCGCGGGGCCGAGTTCGTGGCGCAGGCCTGGCGGCGCGGCTGGCAGCCCGCCGATGTCGTACGGATCGTGCGACGGGACCTGGACGACACCCATGTGCGGCTCGCCACGGCCCTGATCCGCGCGCAGGCCCCCGACGACCGCCCGCGCGGCCCCCGCTGGACCGCGCAGCTGGCCCAGTTGGAGGAGCCCGGCGACGACACCCCCCGCCCCGACCGCTTCACGCACGCCACCGCCGTACTGGAGCTGTACCGACTGCTGCTGCGCCTGCCCGCGCTGGAGCCGCTGGAGGAACCCCGGCGGGAGCACAACGGGGAGTCCAAGTCGGACGCCCGCACGCTCGGCCGGATCCGCGCCCTGCTCGCCAAGGCGGAGGCGACCGGCTTCCCGGAGGAGGCCGAGGCGCTCACCGCGAAGGCGCAGGAGCTGATGGCCCGGCACAGTGTTGACGAGGCGCTGCTCGACGCCCGGGCGCCCGCGAAGGACACCCCCGGCGCCTGCCGGATCGGGGTCGAGCCGCCGTACGAGCAGGCCAAGGCGGTGCTCCTCGACGCGGTGGCCACGGCCAACCACTGCCGCGCGGTGTGGAACGAACCGTTCGCCTTCTCCACGGTCGTCGGCTTCGAGGGCGACCTGGCGGCGGTCGAGCTGCTGTACACCTCGCTGCTCGTGCAGGCGCAGTCCGCGATGGCGAAGGCGGAGGCGGCCCAGCGGGCGGGCGGCCGCAAGCGCACCAAGACGTTCCGGCAGTCGTTCCTCGCGGCCTACGCCCACCGCCTCGGCGACCGCCTGCGCGCCGCCGCCGAGGCCCCGGTGACCGACGACCTGCTGCCGGTCCTCGCCTCCCGCGAGGTCGCCGTCACCGACCGCATGGAACGGATGTTCCCGCGGACCACCACGACCCGGCTGCGCGGTGTCAGCGACGAGGCGGGCTGGACCGAGGGCGCCCGGGCGGCCGACCGCGCGCAGGTCGGCAACCGGCCCCGGCTCAGTCGCCGGCCTGAGTGAAGGCGCCGACGGAGGCGGTCGGGTCACCGGCGTTGTCGCCCTTGCCCTGGACGGGCCCGTACGACCACTTGAAGCTCTTGCGCGTGTCGGCTCCCGGCAGGCCGATCTCCAGCGTCTGCACGTCGAGGCTCGCCTTGGCGCCGGCCTCGCCGCGCGTGTAGGTGAGGGTGAAGGTGGCGGCCGTGCCCTTGGCCAGGGTCACCTTCGCGGACGCCGCGCCCTTGTCGGGCGAGACGCTCGCCGAGGAGTCCGCGGCCTTCAGGCCGATGCCGGGGAAGCCGTCCAACGTGCACCCGGCGCTCTGGTTGGTGAGCGTGACGGGGATGTTGCCGGTGTCCCCGGCGGCGGGCGCCACGTTGGCGGGGCCGACCTCCACGTCCATGGCGTCGATCCGGCACGTGGTGCCGTTCGCGGAGCTCGCGGTGGCCTTGTCACCACCGGAGCCGTCCGAGCTGCCGGAGCCGTCACTGTCGCCGGAACAGCCGGTCAGGAGCAGGGCGGCGGCGAGGGCGGTGACGGCGAGGGGGGCGGCGCGCATGTGAAGTCCTCTGATGTGAGCGATCCGGTGCATGGATCATCACGCATGCCGGGACGCCACGGTTGCCCGACCCCCATCGACGTCCTGCGCTACGACCCGAGACCCGCCGTGGGCAGCCCGCTCGGCAGCTGACCGCCCTCGGCCCGGGTGTAGGTCTCGGTGCCGGCTCCGCCCGACCACTTCACCTTGAGCCTGGTCCTGCTGACCGACTCGACCGTCCCCTCGGCCCGGTCCTTGCTGCCGTCCGTGCACGTGAGGCGGATCGCCTCGGCGCTCGCGGTACCGCTGCACACCGTGCCGCCGGTGGCGAAGAGCCCGGCCTGGTCGCCGTTGACCAGCAACGCCACCGCCTTGCCGCCGGCGGTGGTCAGCCAGCTCCCCGCGACCTCGCCGGACGCCGCGGACGACGTACCGGAGGCAGAGGCGGAGGGCGACGCCGGGGGCGGCACGGAGGGGCTGGAGCTGGGCGACGTGTCGTCGTCCGAGCCCCCGCCGCCGCACGCGGTCAGGACGAGCACACCCACCAGCCCCGCGGCCGCCAGCCCGGCCCGCCGGGCCGGCACAGTGCGCGAGAAGATCGCCGAAGTCACTGGAAGCTCCCAAGGTGTAGCGGTCGGCCGGACGACCGCAGCAAGCTACCAGCACCACCCGTGAGAGCTACCAGGACGATTTGCGGACACCTGGCAGATATCCCGCGTGCGCCTGCTCGCGCAGCCCCACGCGGGACAGCCCGAAGGCCCGGAAGTAGCCGCGCGGGCGTCCGTCCACCTGGTCCCGGTTGCGCACGCGCGTGGCGCTCGCGTCCCGCGGCTGGCGCCGCAACTCCTCCTGCGCGGCGAGCCGTTCGGCGTCCGTGGACGAGGGCCTGCGGATGATCTCCTTCAGCTCGGCCCGCCGTGCGGCGTACCGCGCGACGATCTCCTGGCGCTTCTCGTTCTTCGCGATCTTGCTCTTCTTGGCCATACCGGTTCTCCCCTCGAATCCTCAGACCCGCACACCGCGCGCGCGGATCCGTGCCACGGCCGCCTCGACGCCGATCGTGTCGACGGTCTTGATGCCCTTGGTGCTCAGTCGCAGCCGCACGTACCGGCCCTCGCTCGGCAGCCAGTAGCGCTTGGACTGGATGTTGGGGTCGAAGCGGCGCGAGGTGCGCCGGTGGGAGTGGGAGATGCGGTTGCCGAAGCCCGGTTGGGCTCCGGTCAGCATGCAGTGGGCGGACACGGGTGACGCACCTCTCTCGGAGCAGTTGTGTAAATGGAATTCATTTTCAGTAAGATAGCAGCATGGCTCGCAACGAACTCCGTCCGGTCATCAAGCTCCGGTCCACCGCCGGGACCGGATTCACCTATGTGACCCGCAAGAACCGCCGCAACGACCCGGACCGTATGACCCTGCGGAAGTACGACCCGGTCGTCGGCCGCCACGTCGACTTCCGAGAGGAGCGCTGACCCGTGCGCGAGGGAATCCACCCGTCCTACGGCCCCGTCGTCTTCCGTGACCGTGCCGCGAACCACGCCTTCCTCACCCGCTCGACCATGACGAGCGAGAAGACGATCGAGTGGGAGGACGGCAACACCTACCCGGTCGTGGACGTCGAGATCTCGAACGTCAGCCACCCCTTCTACACCGGCACCGCCCGCGTCCTGGACACCGCAGGGCGCGTGGAGCGCTTCGAGCGCCGGTACGGAAAGAAGGGCTGATGCTCTCCGTCGTGATCGTCGGCGGGCTGCACGCCGACGCGCGCAGGGCGGCCGTCGGCCAGTTGCTCGCCGACGTGCCGGGCAGTGTCGTCCTCCACCACGACCTGGCGACGGCCGCCGCCGGCACCGTCGTACGGACGATCCGCGACGCCACCGGCGTCCTGTCCGCCGGTGAGGCGCCCCTGGTCAACGACTGCGCCTGCTGCGCGCTCCGGGACGACCTGGTCCCGGAGCTGCGCCGCCTGGACGCGGCCGGGACGCTGCGCCTGGCGGTCGTCGAGCTGTGGGACTCCGTCGAGCCCAAGGCGATGGCCGAGGTGGTCGCGGCCGGCGGCCTCACGGTCACCGGCGTGATCACCGCGGTCGACCCGGCCCTCGTCCTGCCCTACCTCGGCAACGGCGACGACCTGGCCGACGGCGGCCTCGCCGCGGCGGCCACCGACCAGCGCACGGTGGCCGACACCTTCGCCCGCCAGCTCGAGTACGCCCCCGTCCTCGCCGTCCTCGACTCCCCGGAGGCCGACGAGGAGGACCACGAACTCCTCGCCCAGCTCCACCCGACGGCCCGCCGGGTCCCGATCCGGGACGGCGAGCCGACCGACGATGCGGGCACCCGCCATCCGGTACGGCACTCCGCGCACTCGCCCCTGGCCCGCGCCGCCCTCGCCGGGTTCGACGTGGAGTCCGCCGCGGCCGCCCAGCATCCCGCCTGCGCCCTGCTGCCCGCCGAGGCCGACGCGCACGGTGTCGCCACGCTCGTCTGGCACCGCCGGCGGCCCTTCCACCCGGAGCGGCTGTACGAGGCGCTGGAGGACATCACCTGCGCCGCCGCCCGCAGCCGGGGCCGGTTCTGGCTCGCCGACAAGCCCGACGTCCTGCTGCACTGGGACGCGGCCGGTGGCGCCCTGTGCGTGGAGAGCGCGGGTCCGTGGCTGGCCTCGCTGCCCGACGCCGCCTGGGACATGGTCCCGCCGGTGCGCCGGGCGGCCGCCGCGATGGACTGGCACCCCGAGCACGGCGACTGCTGCCAGCACCTCGTCTTCACCTCGCCCGGCCTCGACCGCGACGGGCTCGAACGGCTCCTGGAGTCCTGCCTGCTCACCGACGCCGAGTACGCGGCCGGCCGCGACGCCTGGAAGCGCCTCCCACCCGCCTTCGACACCCTCCTGGAGGTCTGATGCCTCGCAAGCCCGAGCGCAAGCCCGCGAAGAACCGCCCCAACCCGCTGGACGCGGCCAAGATCACCTACATCGACTACAAGGACACCGACCTGCTGCGGAAGTTCATCTCCGACCGCGGCAAGATCCGCAGCCGCCGCGTGACCCGCGTGTCCGCCCAGCAGCAGCGCATGCTCGCCCGCGCCATCAAGAACGCCCGCGAGATGGCACTGCTGCCCTACTCCACCAGGTGAAGGGCTATAGGTAGGAGATTTCCTACGGTTGACGCGTAGGGAATCTCCTACCTATTCTCGGGGCATGGCCATCACCCACGCCTCCTTCGTCACCCTCCCCGTCTCCGACCAGGACCGCGCCCTGCGCTTCTACACCGACGTCCTCGGTCTGACCGTCACCGCCGACCGGCGACTGCCCCAGGGGCGCTGGCTCCAGGTGGCCCCCGAGGGTGCGCAGACCGTCTTCACGCTCTCCGGTCCCGGCATGGGCGGCTTCGAGCCCGGCTCGGCCCGGGGGATCATGTTGGTCACGACCGACGTCGACGCGGACTGTGCGCGGCTCGCGGAGGCCGGGACCCCCGTCCAGGGACCCGACGAGCTCCCGTGGGGCCGCATGGCCTCCTTCACGGACCCCGACGGCAACGGTCTGATGCTGCTGACGGAGGCTCACCCGTAGGAAGGCCCGCATGACCGCACCGGGAGCCGTCGAGGCCACGACCACCGAGGCCGACGCGGACCGCGTCTTCGCCGCCCTCGCCAACGCCGTACGCCGCGAGGTGCTGCGGCTGCTGCGCGACGGCGGCCCTCAGCCCGTCCAGGCCCTGGCCGACCACTTCGACATGCGGCGCCCGAGCCTGTCCGAGCACCTGCGGGTGCTGCGCGAGGCCGGCCTCGTCTCCGAGCAGCGCTCGGGCCGGCAGCGCATCTACCGCCTGGAGGCGGCCCCGCTCGCCGAGGTGCAGGACTGGCTCCATCCGTACGAGCGGTTCTGGCGCGGCCGGTTGCAGGACCTGGGCGCCCTGCTCGACCGCATGCCCGACGGCGACGTGACATGAACGACGTACCCGACGGCGACCCCACGGTCATCCGCGTCGACCAGTTCTTCCCGCACCCGCCCGCCAAGGTCTGGCGCGCCCTCACCGAGCCCGCGCTGCTCGCGCAGTGGCAGATGCGGGGGGCGGAGGCGTTCCGGCTGGAGGTCGGGCACCGGTACACGATGACCTCCGTCCCGCGGCCCAACGCGGACTTCTCGGGCACCGTCGACGTGGAGGTCCTCGCCTTCGAGCCGCAGCGGATGCTCCGTCTGCGGTGGACCGACGCCGACCCGGCCAACTCGGCGGACTGGACCGTGACATGGAAGGTGGAACAGGAAGGGCGCGGGACGCGTCTCTTCCTAGTGCACGAGGGATTCGATCCCGACGACCCCGCTCAGCTCATGGCCCGGACGATCATGGACGGGGGCTGGCGGACGCATGTGATGCGGGCACTGGGGCGCATGATGGAACGCATCTGACGCCCCACACGTCACATCTGTAACCGCGGGAACACCCCTCGTGCACGTGCATCTGCTCATGCATCTGCACGTGAACACAGCTATGATCCGGACTAGTTGACCGCTGCATCACTGGCCACACGGCCACCGCACCACCGGGGAGCGACCTGTGGACCTCGACGTGTACAACGGCATGACGGCCACGGATCTGCGCGGGGTGGCCTGGCAGAAGAGCAGGCACAGCAACTCGCAGGGTTCCTGCGTGGAGTTCGCGCGCCTGCCGGACGGGGGAGTTGCGGTTCGCAATTCCCGCTTCCCGGACGGCCCCGCGCTCGTCTACACGCGCGCGGAGATCGAGGCGATGCTTCTCGGCATCAAGGACGGCGAGTTCGACCACCTGATAGCCGGTTGATCCTCGTCCGCCCTTGAGTGACCCGCGGTAACCGTGGTCGCGCACGCAGTGACGCGCGTAGAACCGCGGCGTCGTAAAACGCCGCGGTGTCTCACTCGGTGGAAGCCGCGGCCGGACCGGCGTGCGGCCGGAGCCGGAACAGCGCCCAGACCACCTTGCCGCCCAGCGTCCCCGCCATCGGATGCCAACCCCAGCTGTCGCTGAAGGAGTCGACGAGGAACAGTCCGCGCCCCGACTCCGCCGAGAAGTCCTCGGAGTCGCGCGCGACCGGACTCTCCTGGCTGGGATCGCGCACCGCGCACACCAGTCGCCCGGTCCACCGCATCAGGTGCAGCCGCACGGGCGGACTGTGCTCGACGGAGTGCGCGCTGTGCGCCGGCATCGCGTGCCGCAGCGCGTTGGTGACCAGTTCGGAGACGACGAGGCAGATGTCGTCGAAGTGGTCGCCCAGCTCCCACTGGTCGAGCGTTCTGCGGGTGAACCTCCGTGCGTCGCCCACCGCTTCGTAGCGTGCGGGCAGGGAACAGGAGGCGGCGTCGGACACGGCCGCGGGATCCAGCGGCGGAAGGCCCTGCCGTAACGGCTCGAGCATGGTCGATCCATTCATCCCCATGCGAGGCACTCCCGGGAACTCGCGGTCGTTGCGATGCAGCGGTTGCGCGGGACCATGGTTTCGGATGAGCGATGCAGATGCAAGGTGCAGATGCACGTGCACGTGACCGAATTAACCATACCCGTACCGCTTGTTGGCCATTTTTTCCGCCATCTTCTCTCCTGCTTCTTGCCTCTTCCTCCCCTCCGGCTGTCTCCGGCCTGTGCGGAATCTTTGGCTTCTTTCCATATCTGTAATCGGACGAGTACTGCTCGGAGTGTTTTAGTGGCAGACTTCGGCCCCTGAAGACGTTGGGGAGGCTGGCGAACGTGAGCGCGGGAGAGCCCGGATCGGTGGTGCGGCGGATGCTGCTCGGCTCGCAACTCAGGCGACTGCGTGAGGCCCGGGGCATCACGCGCGAGGCGGCGGGCTACTCGATCCGCGCGTCCGAGTCGAAGATCAGCCGGATGGAGTTGGGCCGGGTGAGCTTCAAGACGCGTGACGTGGAAGACCTGTTGACGCTGTACGGCATCACGGACGAGCAGGAGCGGGCCTCGCTCCTCTCTCTCGCCCGCGAGGCCAACGTCGCGGGGTGGTGGCACAGTTACTCCGACGTCCTGCCGAGCTGGTTCCCCACCTACGTGGGTCTGGAGGGCGCGGCCTCCCTCATCCGCGTCTACGAGGTCCAGTTCATCCACGGCCTGTTGCAGACCGAGGCGTATGCACGTGCAGTGGTGCGGCGCGGTATGCAGGGCGCGAGCGAGGTGGACGTCGAGAAGCGCGTGGCGCTGCGCCTGGAGCGGCAGAAGTACCTGGCCGACGACGGCGGCCCCGAGTTCCACGTGGTGCTCGACGAGGCGTCCCTGCGCCGCCCGTACGGCGACCGCCAGGTGATGCGCGGACAGCTCCAGCACCTCATCGACGTCTCCGAACGCCCCAACGTACGGCTCCAGGTCATGCCGTTCGGCTTCGGCGGGCACTCCGGCGAGAGCGGCGCCTTCACCATCCTCAGCTTCACCGAGTCCGACCTGACGGACGTCGTCTACCTGGAGCAGCTCACCAGCGCGCTCTACCTGGACAAGCGCGAGGACGTCGCGCAGTACGAGAAGGCGATGAAGGAGCTCCAGCAGGACAGCCCGGGCCCGGACGAGAGCCGGGATCTTCTGCGGGGTCTCCTCCAACTCTCCTAGGGTTCTCCCCAGAAGATTGCTCTGCGTGCCCAACTGGCGTGCCGCGCAAGTACGATGACGTGTGATCAGACCGTGACGTTGATCGTGTGTCTGCTAGTGATTTGGGGATCACATGTCGTCGTACTTCACCGACCTGGCCCAGCAGTACATCGACGGTGAGTGGCGCCCGGGTACCGGCTCCTGGGACATCATCGACTTCAATCCGTACGACGCCGAGAAGCTCGCGTCGATCACGATAGCCACGGTCGACGAGGTCGACGAGGCGTACCGGGCCGCCGCCCGTGCGCAGAAGAAGTGGGCCGAGACCAACCCCTACGCCCGCCGCGCGGTGTTCGAGAAGGCGCTCCGGCTGATCGAGGAGCGCGAGGGGGAGATCGCCGAGGCGATCATCGCGGAGCTCGGCGGCACCCGCCTGAAGGCCGCCTTCGAACTCCACCTCGCCAAGGAGTTCCTGCGCGAGGCCGTCAACCTCTCGCTGCGCCCCGAGGGCCGGATCATCCCCTCCCCTGTGGACGGCAAGGAGAACCGCGTCTACCGCGTGCCGGTCGGTGTCGTCGGTGTGATCAGCCCCTTCAACTTCCCCTTCCTGCTGTCGATCAAGTCGGTCGCCCCGGCGCTCGCGCTCGGCAACGCCGTCGTCCTCAAGCCGCACCAGAACACGCCCATCGTCGGCGGCGCCCTGGTCGGGAAGATCTTCGAGGACGCGGGGCTGCCCGCCGGTCTGCTCAACGTCGTCATCACCGACATCGCCGAGATCGGCGACGCCTTCCTGGAGCACCCGGTCCCGAAGGTCATCTCCTTCACCGGCTCCGACAAGGTCGGCCGCCACGTGGCCACCGTCTGCGCCGCCAACTTCAAGCGCTCGGTCCTCGAACTCGGCGGCAACAGCGCCCTGGTGGTCCTGGACGACGCCGACATCGACTACGCGGTCGACGCCGCCGTCTTCAGCCGGTACGTCCACCAGGGCCAGGTCTGCATGGCCGCCAACCGCGTCCTGGTGGACCGTACGGTCGCCGAGGAGTTCACCGAGAAGTTCGTCGCCAAGGTGAAGACCCTCAAGGCCGGCGACCCGCGCGACCCCGAGACGGTCATCGGCCCGGTGATCAACTCCTCGCAGGCGGACGCCGTTTCGAGCGCTGTCGAGCAGGCGATCGCCGACGGCGCCACCGCGCTGGTCCACGGCACCACGAGGGACAACCTGGTCGAGCCCTCCGTCCTCACGGACCTCCCCGCGAACTCGCCCCTCCTCAAGCAGGAGCTCTTCGGCCCGGTCGCCCTCCTGGTCACCTTCGACGGCGAGGAGGAGGCCGTCCGCCTGGTCAACGACACCCCGTACGGCCTCAGCGGCGCCGTCCACACGGCGAACATCGAGCGCGGTGTCGCCTTCGCCAAGCAGATCGACACCGGCATGTTCCACGTCAACGACGGCACCGTGCACGACGAGCCGATCGTCCCCTTCGGCGGCGAGAAGCACTCCGGCATCGGCCGCCTGAACGGCGACACCATGCTGGACTCCTTCACCACCACCAAGTGGATCTCCGTCCAGCACGGCCGCAGCGCCTTCCCGTTCTGATTCCGGCCGACCAGAGCGCCACGGACCCTTGAGGACTGAACCTGTCCTCAAGGGTCCGTAGCTTTGTGGGTGTCGGGGGGAAGGCCCCCGAGCCCGACGAAAGGCGGCTGTCATGGTCACTCACGTTCCCGCGGAGGAGTACGGCGACGAGCGCGGCGCGCTCCTGGCCTTCCTGGAGGAGCAGCGCGGCGGGATCCGGCGGGCGGTGCTCGGGCTGACGGACGAGCAGGCCACCGCCAAGCCCAGCGCGAGCGAGCTGTCCCTGGGCGGGCTGCTCAAGCACGTCGCCGAGGTCGAGCAGAGCTGGATCGCCCGGGCCAAGGGCGAGAGGCCTGCCGTGGAGCGGGACCAGTCGAACTGGCACGAGTGCTTCGCCCTGGTCGGCGGCGAGACCGTCGAGTCGCAACTGGCCTACTGGGAGAAGGTGGCCGCCGAGACGGAGGCGTTCGCCCGCTCGGTGCCGAGCCTGGACGATACCTTCCCGCTGCCGGACCAGCCCTGGTTCCCGCCGGGGGGCCGGGTCTCCGTGCGCTGGGTGCTGCTGCACCTGATCCGTGAGACGGCCCGGCACGCCGGCCATGCCGACATCATCCGCGAGTCCCTGGACGGGAAGACGGCGTTCGAGCTGGTGGCGCTCGCCGCGAAGTGAGGAAGCCATAACCTGGACCGCATGTCAACGATCCGTCTCCTCGTGCTCGGCGCGGTGCGCCAGCACGGGCGGGCCCATGGCTACCAGGTGCGCAACGACCTGGAGTACTGGGGCGCGCACGAGTGGTCCAACGCCAAGCCCGGCTCGATCTACCACGCCCTGAAGCAGATGGCGAAGCAGGGGCTGCTGCACGCGCACGAGATCGCGCCCTCCACGGTCGGCGGGCCCCCGCGCACCGAGTACGAGATCACCGACGTGGGCACCGAGGAGTTCCTGCGGCTGGTGCGGGAGGCGCTGACCTCCTACGACCAGAAGATGGACATCAAGTCGGCGGCCATCGGCTTCATGGTCGACCTGCCGCGCGCGGAGGCGGTCGCACTGCTCAAGGAGCGCATCCGGCGCATCGAGGAGTGGCGCTCCGCCGTCACCGAGCACTACGTCCCCGAGGAGGGTCCGCAGCAGCTCGGCCACATCGGCGAGATCATGAACCTCTGGGTCCACACGGCCGACGCCGAGGCCGAGTGGACCCGGGGGCTCATCGCCCGCGTCGAGGACGGGGCGTACACCTTCGCAGGGGAGGGCGACCCCTTCGTGGGCGTCCTCGCCGAGGGCGAGGAGAACCCGTACGCGACGGGGGAGCGGCATCCCGAGGACGCGAGCTAATCAAGTTTGACGAGTGCGACCGACGGCAGTACTCTGCCCATGTAGTCAAGTTTGACTACATGACCCCTGGGGAGGGTGCCCGATGACCGACGTGATCGTCGCGGAAGGCCTGCGGAAGCGGTACGGCGACAAGGCCGCCCTGGACGGGCTCGACCTGAGGGTCGCGCGCGGCACCGTCCACGGCGTGCTCGGCCCCAACGGCGCGGGCAAGACCACCCTGGTCCGTGTCCTCGCCACCCTGCTGCGCCCGGACGAGGGCCGCGCGACGGTGGCGGGCCACGACGTGCAGCGCGAGGCCTACGCCGTGCGCCTGCGCATCGGCCTGCTCGGCCAGCACGCGGCCCTCGACGAGGAGCTCGGCGGCCGCCAGAACCTGGAGATGTTCGCGCGCCTCTACCACCTCGGCGCCCGCCACGCGCGCGTGCGCGCCGACGAACTCCTGGAGCGCTTCGGCCTCGCCGACACCGGCCGCAAACCGGTGCGTGCCTACAGCGGCGGCATGCGGCGCCGCCTGGACCTCGCCGCCTCCCTCGTCCGCGATCCGGAGGTGCTGTTCCTGGACGAACCCACCACCGGCCTCGACCCGCGCGGCCGCGCCGAGGTGTGGGCCGCGGTCCGCTCCCTGGTCGGCGGCGGTACGACGGTCCTGCTGACCACGCAGTACCTGGAGGAGGCCGACCAGCTCGCCGACCGGATCTCCCTCGTCGACCGGGGCCGGGTCGCCGCCGACGGCACACCGGACGAGCTGAAGGCGCGCATCGGGGGCGACCGCGTCGACGTGGTCCTGCGGGACGCGGGCCAACTGGGCGCGGCGCTGGCCCTGTTGCCGGTGCCGTCGAAGGGCGTCTCCGTCGACCCCGACCGCAGGCTGCTCAGCGCGCCGGTCACCGACCGGATGGCGGCGCTCTCCGAGGTCGTACGGGCCCTGGAGGCGGCCGGGATCGAGGCGGAGGACGTGGCCCTGCGCCGGCCCACGCTGGACGAGGTGTTCCTGCACCTCACCGGTGACGAGAACCGAGTCAAGGAGGCCGTGTGAGCACGTACGCGCTGACCGATTCCTGGATCATGACCCGGCGCGAACTCGCCCACTGGGCACGGCAGCCGGTGCGGGTCCTCGTCGGTCTGGTCTTCCCCGTGATGCTGCTGCTGATGTTCGGCTACCTCGTCGGCGGCGGCCGCGGTGTCGACGGGGACTATCTCGGCTACCTGGTGCCGGGGATGCTCGCGCTGACCATGGCGTTCGGGCTGGAGGCGACCATGATCGCCGTCACCCAGGACCTCAACAAGGGGGTGATCGACCGCTTCCGGTCCATGCCGATGACCAACGGGGCGGTCCTGGTGGGCCGTTCGGCCGCCGACATGCTCCAGTCCGTGCTGAGCCTGGCCGCGATGATCGGCGTCGGGTACGCGATCGGCTGGCGGGTCCAGGGTGGCTTCACCGGACTCCTGGCCGCGGTCGGCCTGTTGCTCCTGTTCCGCTTCGCCATGCTCTGGATCGGCATCCATCTGGCGATGGTCGCCGGGAAGCCGGAGATGGTGCAGGCCGTGCAGATCCTGGTCTGGCCGGTCGGCTTCCTGTCCAACGCCTTCGCGACCCCGGACTCCATGCCCGGCTGGCTGGGCACGGTCGTCGAGTGGAACCCGATGTCCCAGACGGTGACCGCCGTCCGCGACCTGCTGGGCGGCCCCGGCGGCGAACCGGGGCATGCCTGGGCCGCCGTCCTGTGGCCGCTGGGACTGCTGGCGGTCTTCTTCCCGCTGGCCCTACGGCGGTTCGCCCGACTGAGCCGCTAGGGCAGCCCGGCGTCGGTGAGCGGTCCGCACGGCAGGCGGCTCCCCAAGGGTCGGCGGTTCGGCGGTCCCCGCAGTCAGGCGGCCCGGCAGGGTCGGCAGCACAGCGGTCCACGCGGCCGAACGGTATCCGGCGGAGCCGCAGGGGCCGGGGTGCGCCGCTCCCGCTACCTCCGCGGCGGTGAACAGGGGCACGTGTGAGCGGCGGTGGAGTGGCCGCTGGCATTGCTGGCGGCAAGGGTCGGCGGCGCGGCGGTCCCCGCAGTCAGGCGGCCCGGCAGGGTCGGCAGCACGGCGGTTCGCGCGGCCGAACGGTATCCGGCGGAGCCGCAGGGGCCGGGGTGCGCCGCTCCGGCTACCTCCGCGGCGGTGAACCGGGGCACGTGTGGGCGGCGGTGGAGTGGCCGCTGGCATTGCTGGCGGCAAGGGTCGGCGGTGAGCCGTCCGCACGGCAGGCGGCTCCCCAAGGGTCGGCGGCGCGGCGGTCCCCACCGGTCCACACGGCCGAAAGGTGGCCGGTGGTCCCGCGGGGACCGGAGTGCGCCGCTCCCGGCACCTCCCGGCGGCACGGCCGGAGCGGTCGCCCCCCCCCGCCCGGCGGGCCTAGTGGTGGAAGCCCGTCGCCGCCCCCCTGTCCTTGGTGAACGGGTGCGGCTGGCGGCGCAGTTCCGGCAGCAGCCGCTCCAGGTCCTCCACGAACAGGTCGGCGAGGTCGGTCGAGAAACCGTTGCGGCACACCACCCTCAGCACCGACAGGTCCTCGCGGTTCGGCGGGAAGGTGTACGCCGGCACCAGCCAGCCCCGCTCGCGCAGCCGTCGGGACACGTCGAAGACGTCGTACGCCTGGACGTCGGGGGCCGTGGTGAACGCGAACACCGGGAGCTCGTCGCCGCGGGTCAGCAACCGGAAGTCGCCGAGCGCCTCCACGCGGTCGGCGACGCCCCGGGCCACGTCCCGCGTGGACTGCTGCACGGCCCGGTAGCCCTCGCGGCCCAGCCGCAGGAAGGTGTAGTACTGGGCGACGACCTGCGCGCCGGGGCGGGAGAAGTTCAGCGCGAAGGTGGGCATGTCGCCGCCCAGGTAGTTCACGCGGAACACGAGCTCCTCGGGCAGCGCCTCCTTGTCCCGCCACAGCGCCCAGCCGACACCGGGATAGACCAGCCCGTACTTGTGCCCCGAGGTGTTGATCGACGCCACGCGCGGGAGCCGGAAGTCCCACACCAGGTCCTCGTCGAGGAAGGGCGCGACCATGGCGCCGGACGCCCCGTCGACGTGCACGGGGATGTCCAGGCCGGTGCGCTCCTGGAGGGCGTCCAGGGCGGCGCACAGGTCCGCGATCGGCTCGTAGGAGCCGTCGAAGGTGGAGCCGAGGATGCCCACGACCCCGATGGTGTTCTCGTCGCACAGCTCGGCGGCGGCCTGCGGGTCGAGGTGGAAGCGCTCGCCCTCCATGGGCACCAGGCGGGCCTCCACCTCCCAGAAGTTGCAGAACTTCTCCCAGCACACCTGGACGTTGACCCCCATGACCAGGTTGGGCCGCGCCCCCGGGTAGCGGTCGGCGTTGCGCCGCGCCCAACGCCGCTTCAGCGCCATGCCCGCGAGCATGCACGCCTCGCTGGACCCGGTCGTCGAACACCCCACCGCCGCCGAGGGATCCGGCGCGTGCCACAGGTCGGCGAGCATCGCCACACAGCGCCGCTCCAGTTCGGCGGTGCGCGGGTACTCGTCCTTGTCGATCATGTTCTTGTCCCGGCACTCACCCATCAGGACCCCGGCCTGCGGTTCCATCCAGGTCGTGACGAAGGTGGCGAGGTTCAGCCGGGAGTTGCCGTCGAGCATCAGCTCGTCGTGGACCACCTGGTAGGCGGTCGACGGCGGCAGGGGAGCGGTGGGCAGCCGGTGCTTGGGCGGGGCCTCGGTCATCCCGCCGACCGGATCGGCCTCGCCGTAGAAGGGGTTGACGGACAGCGGGCGCTCGTCGGGCTTCTCGGGCCCTTGGTGCAGTGGCATGGGCGTGCCTCCTGAAGGGATCGACGTCGGTCAGCGGACCGGGGTTCCGTCCGCGCGCAACTGCATCTGCGGCCGCCCTGTCACCAGCAGCCAGGCCGGCAGCGAGGCGACGCACAACAGGGCGAGGATCGCGGGTGAGGCCACCAGTACGGCGGCGACGAAGAGACTCACCCACGCCTGCCGGGTGACGGCGAGCAGCATGCCCAGCACCCCGGCCGCCACGCCGAGGGCCGGGTGTACGGCGTCCACGAGCGCGTGGGCGCACAGCCCGAACGCGACGCCGACGAACACGGCCGGGAAGATCCGCCCGCCCCGGAAGCCGCAGGAGGCCGCGACGAGCAGCGCGGCCAGCTTCACCACCGTCATGGTGGCGAACTCCCCGGCCGACCAGCCCGTCGGATCGGCCGCCAGCTCGCCGATCTCGTCCAGCCCCTTGAAGAGCGTCAGATGGCCGCCGACGGCCGCGAGCAGCCCCAGGACGAGCCCGCCGACCGGGAGCGCGACCATCGGGTGCCGCAACCGCGTGAACGCGCCATGGACGTACGGGAAGGCCAGCACGGCCGCCATGCCGAGCAGCGCGGCGGCCGACGCGACCACCAGCACGGCCAGCAGATCGCCCCAACCGGGGCGTCCGAACGCGGGCAGTCGCAGGTCGAAGCTCGGACGGGCCAGCAGAGTGGTCGTCAGCGCGCCGGTCGCGGCCGCCAGCAGCGGCCCGAAGACGTTGTCCCACAGCGCGCCCCTGAGCTGCCGCCCCGCCAGCGCCTCGGAGATCACCAGCGCCGCCGCAACCGGCGTCCCGAACAGCGCGCCGATCGTGGCCGCCTCCGCCAGCGCCGGCCACAGCCCGCGCGGCATGCGGGGAGCCAGCCGGCAACCCAGCCAGAAGGCGAGCCCCACGTTCACCGCGATGACCGGGTTCTCGGGCCCGAGGCTCGGGCCGCCCGCGAGCATCAGCGCGGTCGCCAGGAGGAGCCCCGGGAGCACGGCGGGCGGCAGCACGGGAGCGTCGAGCCCCATGGTGGCCGGATCCGGACCGGCGTGCCCGGGGACCTTCCACACCACCAGCCCCACGGCCAGCCCCGTGGCCGTGAGCATGACCAGCATCCACAGCACGGAGTACCGGCCCACCCCCAGCGCGTCCGGCAGGTTCCGCCACAGCACGTGCTGGAGCTCCTCGGCCGCCGCGCTCACCCCGATGAACAGCAGACTCGCGCCCACCCCGACGACGAGAGCGGGGAGGATCAACGGCAGCAGGGCGCGCGCCGGGGTCGCCGGGGCGGCGGATGCCTGCTGCGCGGTGTCCTGGGCCACGGGCTCACGATAAGCGGACATAACGGACGTGACATCCGGAGGTGTCCGTGCCGGGCTTGCACCTCACGTGGCGTGAGGAGCCACCGTGGAGCGCGTACCGAGAAGGGAGCGGACGAAGTGAGCTACTCCGTGGGACAGGTCGCGGGCTTCGCCGGCGTCACGGTGCGCACGCTGCACCACTACGACGACATCGGCCTGCTCGTGCCCAGCGAGCGCAGCCACGCGGGCCACCGGCGCTACAGCGACGCCGACCTCGACCGGCTGCAGCAGATCCTGTTCTACCGCGAGCTCGGCTTCCCGCTCGACGAGGTCGCCGCCCTGCTCGACGACCCGGACGCGGACCCGCGCGCGCACCTGCGCCGCCAGCACGAGCTGCTGACCGCCCGGATCGAGAAGCTGCAGAAGATGGCGACGGCCGTGGAGCACGCCATGGAGGCACGCACGATGGGCATCGATCTGACGCCGGAGGAGAGGTTCGAGGTGTTCGGGGACAAGGACCCGGAGCAGTACGCGCAGGAGGCGGAGGAGCGCTGGGGCGGCACGGAGGCGTACGCCGAGTCGCAGCGCCGCGCCGCCCGGTACACCAAGGAAGACTGGAAGCGCATGCAGGCCGAGGTGGCCGACTGGGGCGAGCGCTACGACGCCCTGATGGCCGCCGGTGACACACCCACCTCCCCTGCCGCCATGGACATGGCGGAGGAGCACCGGCAGCACATCTGCGGCTGGTTCTACGACTGCCCGTACGAGATGCACCAGGGGCTGGCCGAGATGTACGTGTCGGACGAGCGCTTCAAGGCGTTCTACGACTCCATGCGCCCCGGTCTCGCCGAGCACCTCAGGGACGCGATCAGGGCGAACGCGGCCCGGCACACCGCCTAGAGCGCCTGACCCGGGGAGCCGGGGGCTACTCCCGGGTCAGGACCACCGCCGTGCCGTAGGCGCACACCTCCGTGCCGACGTCCGCCGCCTCGGTCACGTCGAAGCGGAACATCAGCACGGCGTTCGCGCCACGCGCGCGTGCCTGCTCGACGAGCCGCTCCATGGCCTGGTTGCGGGTCTGCACCAGCGTCTTGGTGAGCCCCCTGAGCTCGCCGCCGATCATCGACTTCAGCCCGGCACCGATCTGGCTGCCGAGGTGCCGGGACCGCACGGTCAACCCGAAGACCTCGCCCAGCACCTCCTGGACCCGGTGGCCGGGTACGTCGTTCGTGGTC
The DNA here is from genome assembly GCF_040612795.1 of Streptomyces sp. NPDC006335. Classification (NCBI taxonomy): domain Bacteria; kingdom Bacillati; phylum Actinomycetota; class Actinomycetes; order Kitasatosporales; family Streptomycetaceae; genus Streptomyces; species Streptomyces sp. NPDC006335. The sequence goes on along the minus strand of NZ_JBEXQX010000010.1, from coordinate 72,944 downwards.
ACCACGAGCACATCCGGTCGGGGCTCCTGGCCGCCGCCGTATTCGTCAATACCCATGGCTCACAGCTTTGTCCCGGACGGCGCACAGTGCATCCTGGGGACCCCCATGGAACCTGGGCCACCGTGGCTGCGTTGATACTTGAGGGCAGCCAGTCCCAGCCCGACCCCCACACGCAGGAGCCACAATCCCGTGACCACGCTCGCGCTCGGCCCCGAGTGGATCAGCCCCGACTACCTGATCGAGACCTTCAGCCTCCCCGGAATCCTGCTGATCGTCTTCGCCGAGTCGGGTCTCTTCGCGTTCCTGCCGGGCGACTCCCTGCTGTTCACGGCGGGTCTCTTCGTGGCCGAGGGCAACTTCATCAGCCAGCCCCTGTGGCTGGTGTGCACGCTCATCGTGCTGGCCGCCGTCCTCGGCGACCAGGTCGGCTACATGATCGGCAAGTTCTTCGGCCCGAGGCTCTTCAGCCGCCCCAACTCCAAGCTCTTCAAGCAGGAGAACCTGGAGAAGGCCCACGAGTTCATGGAGAAGTACGGTCCCAAGGCCATCGTCCTGGCCCGCTTCGTGCCGATCGTGCGGACCTTCGCGCCGATCGTCGCGGGCGCCGGCCGGATGAAGTACCGCACCTTCCTGACGTACAACGTGATCGGCGGCGTGGCCTGGGGCACCGGCGTCACCCTCGCCGGCTACTGGCTCGGCCAGATCGACGTCATCAAGAAGAACGTCGAGGCGATCCTCGTCCTGATCGTCCTGGTCTCGGTGGTCCCGATCCTCATCGAGTACCTGCGCGAGCGCTCCAAGAAGAAGAAGGCTGCGGCGCAGGCCCCGCCCCAGCAGCAGTACCAGCCCATGGACGACGCGACGACCCAGCTCCGCCGCATCCCGTCCGACGACCAGCCGCAGCAGGCCCCTCAGCAGCAGCACAACGGCTACGACCAGTACTACGGCCAGCAGCCGCAGCAACAGCAGCCGCAGCAACAGCAGCCGTACGCCCAGCAGTACCCGCAGCACTACGGCAACCAGCAGTACGGCCGACAGGACCAGCAGAACCCCTACAACCAGGGGTACTGAGAGCTGCCGGGGCGCGGCGGGTCAGAACCCCCGCGTCCGCTTGGCGGCCCGCCGCTTGCTGGCGGATCCCACCCGAAGGAACAGCCGGGAGATCTCCGACCCCAGGTTGACCCCGATGGCGATGGCCATGGCCAGCGCCGCCGCCTTCGACAGCGACACCAGCCCTTCGTCGACCTGGCTCCCGGCGATCGACAACAACCCGAAGTACGTCGCGGATCCCGGCAGCAGGGGACCGATCGCCGCGGTCGTGTACGGCAGCGCGGAAGCGAACCGGTACCGGGACAGCAGCTGCCCGAACAGCCCGACCAGCCCCGCCGCGACGGCCGTGGAGGCGACCGGGGAGAACTCGCCGGTGTAGTGCATCGCGCCGTACACGCACCAGGCGACACCGCCGTTCAGGGTCACGGCCAGCACGGTGGATCGTTCCTGCTGCAACAGCACCGCGAACGTCAGCGACAGCAGCATCGACGCCGCGATCTGCCACAGCGGCCGCGGATCCGTCGACAGTGCCTCGTCCGGGTTGAGATGCACCCCGAGCTGCACCCCGACGTAGAGCATGACCAGCACGCCCACCACGATGCCCACGAAGAAGTACATGACCTCCAGGAGCCGGGCCGACGCGGTGATGTAGAAGCCGGTCAGGCCGTCCTGCACGCCCGCCACCAGCGCCCGCCCGGGCAGCAGCGCGAACAGCCCACCGGTGATGACCGCGGACGCCTTCACGTCCACGTGGGCCAGCGTCAGCGCGATCCCGATCGCGGCCGGCGGCATCGCGGCGACCGTGAACTGGTAGAACTCCGGCAGTCCGCGCCCCGCGCACAGCCACGCCAGCCGGTCGCCGAGCATCGCGCCCAGCACGGCCGCGACGAACACCAGCAGGTCACCACCCACCAGCACGGAGGCCGCGCCCGCGAGCAGCCCGCTCGCCGAGGTGAGCACCCAGGTCGGATACGGGTGCCGGTTGCGTCGGATTTCCGCGAGCCGCCGGTAGGCCTCCTCCAGGGAGATCGCCGTCTCGGGGTCGCTGAGGTCGTCCACGAGCTGGAAGACGGCCGCGAGGCGCGTGTAGTCGGTGCCGCGCCGCCGTACCGTCCTGGAGGCCGTCACGGGGTCGTCCACGAGCGACGGCTGGTACGAGATCGACAGCAGTGTGAAGGTGACGTTGGGCTCGCAGCGGTCCAGGCCGTAGGACCGGCAGACCGCGAACATCGCCGCCTCCACGTCCTCCGCGCCCTCACCGCCCGCGAGCAGCAGCTCGCCGATACGCAGGGTCAGGTCGAGCACGCGCGGGACGGCGGGGCCGGTGTCGTCCTCGGACTTCTGCACCGGTTCCGGCGCGGGCCGCTCGGTCACCGGCATCCGCAGCATCGTGCGCATCCGGTCCTGCCAGGGCACGTCCTTGGTGAGACGGACCACCGGTATGCCGGTCGGCGGGGTGAACGCGGGCGGGGCGTCCTTCGCGCTGTAGGTGCGCGGCATGCTGAACGCCGAGCCCTCCGGCTCCGCGGCCGACGGCTGCTGAACCTCCAGCCCCTTCGGCAGCGCGAACTCCGACGTGGTCTCCGGCTCGCCGCCGGCGGTTCTCGGCACCGCGAGCCCGTCGGGGAGGGCGAACTCGGACGTGATCTCGGAGTCGTAGAAACTCCTGGCCTCGTCCGACTGCGGCTTGCGGTGCTCCGCCTCCGTCACTCCGTAACGCTCCCTGAACGACACATTCCGTAAGCCTCAGTATGCGCGGGCATGCGAACGGGCCGCACGCGTGCGCGTGCGGCCCGTCCGTGACAAGGGCTCAGTGGCCGCCCTGGTCCTTGAAGCGCTTGTAGGACCGCTCGATCTCGGCCTCGGCGTCGACACGGCCGACCCAGTCGGCGCCCTCGACGGACTTGCCGGGCTCCAGGTCCTTGTAGACCTCGAAGAAGTGCTGGATCTCCAGGCGGTCGAACTCGGACACGTGGTGGATGTCACGCAGGTGCTCCACACGCGGGTCCGTCGCCGGGACGCACAGCAGCTTGTCGTCGCCGCCGGCCTCGTCCGTCATACGGAACATGCCGATCGCACGGCACTTGATGAGACAGCCCGGGAACGTCGGCTCGTCAAGAATGACCAGCGCGTCCAGCGGGTCGCCGTCCTCGCCGAGGGTGTTCTCGACGAAGCCGTAGTCGGTCGGGTAGGCGGTCGAGGTGAAGAGTCGACGGTCCAGGCGGATCCGACCGGTCTCGTGGTCCACCTCGTACTTGTTCCGCGAACCCTTCGGGATCTCGATCGTGACGTCGAACTCCACCGGTGGCTCCTCCATGATCAACACATAGTTCTGGTGGTTAAGTGTCCCTCACGCAGGTGTGTGATCGCGAAAGGGGCTGTTGGTCGTGCCTGAACTGAGGCCTTGGCGGGCCGCGAGACCGCATGTGGTGCGGGTCGCGCACGCCGTACGACCGCGTCTGGCACGCGCCGCGGACGCCGTACGTCCAGGACTGACCCGGGCCACGGACACCGTACGGCCGTATCTGCAACGGACCGCCGACGCCGTGAAGCCGCAGGTCACACGGCTGGCCGGGATGTCCCGGCCGAAGACCGTCAGGACCTGGCAGTACACCGCCGGCGCCGCCGGCGCCGGTCTGGCGCTGGCCGCCACCGTGGCGACCGCCGCCGGTCCGTGGGACTCCTCGGGTCAGCGTACGGCCGAGCGGGACCGGGCGGTCGCCCTCGAGCGGACGGGTGGCACAGATCACGAAGGCGGTTCCGGTACGGCGGACGCCGCACCGCGTCCCGCACCGAGCGCCGCGTCCGTGCTCACCGCACTCGGCGGCGGGACCGCCACGGTGAAGTCCGCGCCCACCGGCAAAGCCCTGGCCACCGTCCTCGGACCGCTCCTCGGCAACTCCTCGCTCGGCACCCGCCACACCGCGGCCGTCGTGGACGTCGCCAGCGGCAAGCGGCTCTACGGCGCGGGCGCCGACACCGCGCTGACCCCCGCCTCCACCACGAAGATCGCCACCGCCGTCGCCGCCCTGTCCGCCCTCGGCGCCGACCACCGCCTCACCACGCGCACGGCCCTGGAGCCCGACACCAAGGAGCTCGTCCTCGTCGGCGGCGGCGACCCCACCCTCACCGCCCGCCAGGACACCGCCGGCTGGGCGAGCCTGCGCGAGCTGGCCCGGGAGACCGCCGCGGCCCTCAAGAAGCGCGACATCAAGGCCGTCACGCTCTCCTACGACAAGACCCTCTACGCGGGCCCCGAGATCCACCCGATCGGGGTCAACGACAACCTGGCCCCCGTCAGCGCCCTGATGGTGGACGAGGCCCGCACCGACGACTCCTCGAGCGGCCCCGTCGCGCGCGTGAGCGACCCGGCGGCGGACGCGACCCGGACCTTCGCCCGGTTCCTCGCGGCCGACGGCATCAAGACGACGTCCCCCGGCCCCTCCAAGGCGACCGGCCGCGCCCAGAACCTCGCCGAGGTCTTCTCACCGCCCCTGTCCGCCCTGGTCGAACGCATGCTGACCAACAGCGACAACGACATCGCCGAGGCCCTCGCCCGCCAGACCGCCCTGGCGGACGAGCAACGCGCCGACTTCGAGGGCGGCGGCGACGCGATCCGTGCGCAGTTGAAGAAGCTCGGACTCCCGCTCGCCGGCGCCGACTTCCACGACGGCAGCGGACTGAACCGTGCCGACCGGCTCACGGCGAACCTGCTGACCGCCCTGCTGGTGAAGGCCGGCGACCCGGACCGGCCGGACCTGCGCCCCGTCCTCACCGGCCTCCCGGTGGCCGGCTTCACCGGAACCCTGACCAGCCGTTACACCGACGGCGCGGCCGGCGTCGTACGGGCCAAGACGGGCACCCTGACCGGGGTGAACACCCTGGCCGGGACGGTCGTCGACCAGGACGGGCGGCTGCTGGCCTTCGCGTTCCTGGCCTCGGACACGACGGACCCGGCGGCGGCCCAGAGCGCGCTCGACCGCACGGCCACGGCGCTGGCCGCCTGCGGCTGCGGCTGACCACGCGTGCGCGTTGCCCTCCCGCGCGGCCTGCCCCAAGCGGGAGGGCTCACGTACGGTTGACGCATGACGAGCATCGGTGGTGCGGCTTCTTCTCAGATGGTCGACTGGAATCTCGCGGTGGCGACCGCGACCCGGCTCGTACGGCCGGGCCCCGAGGTGAGCCGCGAGGAGGCCCGGGCCGTCGTCGCGGAGCTGCGCCGGCACGCCAAGGCCTCGGAGGAACACGTCCGCGGCTTCACCCGGATGGGGACGGAAGGCGTCCACGACACTCCCGTACTGGTGGTCGACCGTCCCGGCTGGGTCCGGGCGAACGTCGCCGGGTTCCGGGAACTCCTCAAACCCCTCCTGGAGAAGATGCAGGAGCGGCGCGGCAACACCCCCGGCGGCGCGGTCCTCGGCGCCGTCGGCGGCAAGGTGACCGGCGTCGAACTCGGGATGCTGCTGTCGTTCCTGTCGTCCCGCGTCCTCGGCCAGTACGAGACCTTCGCCCCGGCCACCCGCGAACTGCCCGCGGGGGAGAACGGCGGCGGCCGACTCCTCCTCGTCGCCCCCAACATCGTCCACGTCGAGCGCGAACTCGACGTCCAGCCCCACGACTTCCGCCTGTGGGTGTGTCTGCACGAGGAGACCCACCGCACCCAGTTCACGGCCGTGCCCTGGCTGCGCGACCACCTGGAGGGCGAGATCCAGTCGTTCCTGGGGGAGACCGAGGTCGACCCCATGACCGTCCTGGAGCGCATCCGGGAGGCCGCCCAGTCGCTGGCCGGCGGTCGGCCCGAGGGCGAGGAGGACGACGACGGCGGGCGCTCGCTCGTGGAGATCGTGCAGACGCCGGCCCAGCGGGAGATCCTCGCCCGCCTCACCGCCGTGATGTCCCTCCTGGAGGGCCACGCCGACTTCGTCATGGACGGAGTGGGCCCGGCCGTCGTGCCGAGCGTCGCCGAGATCCGCGAGAAGTTCCAGCAACGGCGGGCCAAGGGCGCCTCCCGCCTGGACATGGCCCTGCGCAAGCTGCTCGGCCTGGACGCCAAGCTCCGCCAGTACCGCGACGGCGAACGCTTCGTGCGGGCCGTCGTCGACCAGGTCGGCATGGACGGCTTCAACCGCGTGTGGACCTCCCCGAACACCCTCCCGACCAAGTCCGAGATCGCCAAACCGGCGGACTGGGTCGCGCGGGTGCACCGCAAGGCCGAGTCGTGAACCACGTGCGGACGTCGTGAGAGGAATCCGGCCGACGGCAGGCGAACGCCCCTTCAATCACCCGTCCGAGGGACCGTGAGCCATGGGTAGGCGTGCAATGCTCGGGGAACGGCCCGGTTCTGTCACCATCTACACACTCTGAGTGACCGAACCTCGGGCTCACCCCCCGAAAACTTCATGAAGGGAACCGGACATGGGTCCCCATCCTGCGGTCGCGGCGATACGCCTGGCGGTCCGCCGCGTCCTCCACGACCTCCTCACCGACCACCACGCTTCCACCGAGCAGCGTCCGCACGAGCGGCCGCCCTCGCCGCTCGTCCTCGTGGCCTGCTCCGGCGGTGCCGACTCCATGGCCCTCGCCTCCGCCCTCGCCTTCGAGGCCCCCAGACTCGGCCTCCGCGCCGGCGGCGTCACCGTCGACCACGGCCTCCAGCCCGGCTCCGACCTGCGCGCCGAGGAAGTCGTCCTCAGGCTGCGCGAACTCGGCCTGGACCCCGTCGAGTCCACCGCCGTGACCGTGGGCCGCGAAGGCGGACCCGAGGCCGCCGCGCGTGACGCCCGCTACGCCGCCCTCGACGCCGCGGCCGAACGCCACGGCGCGATCGCCGTCCTGCTCGGCCACACCCGCGACGACCAGGCCGAAACCGTCCTGCTCGGCCTCGCCCGCGGCTCCGGCATCCGCTCCCTGTCCGGCATGGCCGCGGTCTCGGGGGCCGACGGCCGTTACCGGCGCCCCTTCCTGGGACTCGACCGGCAGACCGCCCGCAAGGCCTGCATGGTCCAGTCCCTGCCCGTGTGGGACGACCCGCACAACACCGACCCCGCCTACACACGCTCCCGGCTGCGCCACGAAGGTCTGCCCGCCCTGGAGAAGGCCCTCGGCAAAGGAGTCGTCGAGGCCCTCGCGCGCACGGCCCAGCTCTCCCGCGACGACGCCGACGCCCTCGACTCCTGGGCCCGCCAGGCCGAGGCCTCCGTACGGGACGCGGCCGGCCTCCTGGAGTGCGCCAAGCTCTACGCGCTGCCGCCCGCCGTGCGCCGCCGCATCCTGCGCCAGGCGGCCATCGAGGCGGGCGCCCCGGCCGGATCGCTGTTCGCCCGCCACATCGAGGAAGTCGACCGGCTGATCACCGGTTGGCGCGGCCAGGGAGCCATCAATCTCCCCGGCAAGGTCGTCGCCCAGCGGCAGGGTGGCAGACTGGTGATTCGGCAAGGCTGAGTCCCCGCTCCCTCCGGGGGGCGACGGGCGGCTCGTGGGACGACCGAAAGTGATGCGGGTGGACGCGAAAGACATGGGTGCCGACCTCAAAGAGGTACTCATCACCAAGGAAGAGATCGACGCGAAGCTCGTGGAGCTCGCCGCGAAGATCGACGCGGAGTACGCGGGCAAGGACCTGCTGATCGTCGGCGTCCTCAAGGGCGCGGTGATGGTCATGGCCGATCTCGCCCGGGCGCTGTCCACCCCCGTCACCATGGACTGGATGGCCGTGTCGTCCTACGGCGCGGGCACCCAGTCCTCCGGCGTGGTGCGGATCCTCAAGGACCTCGACACCGACATCAAGGGCCGGCACGTCCTGATCGTCGAGGACATCATCGACTCCGGCCTGACCCTGTCGTGGCTGCTGTCCAACCTCGGCTCGCGCGAGCCGGAGTCGCTGAAGGTGTGCACCCTGCTGCGCAAGCCGGACGCCGCCAAGGTCGCCATCGACGTCGAGTGGGTCGGCTTCGACATCCCCAACGAGTTCGTCGTCGGCTACGGTCTCGACTACGCCGAGAAGTACCGCAACCTCCCGTTCGTCGGTACGCTCGCGCCCCACGTCTACGGCGGCTGAAGGTGGCTGCGGCGTCCGCTGAGCCAACAGAGCCGTCTTTGTAGGGCGAACGGGAACCCTCGCGGGTTTCGCGCCGTTGGAGCATGCAGACGGGTCTGCCAGCCCTCCCGTGCGGCTTCGGTCGACGATGCTGGGGTACCGTCAGAAGAACTGTCTTATCAAACTCACTATGGCAGGAGGGACGGGGCGGCACCGCTCCGTATGGATGGACGTGAAGCGATACTTCCGTGGGCCGGTCATGTGGATCGTGCTGGCCGTCCTTGCCGTGGTCGTGTTGATGCAGGTCGTCGGCTCGTCCGGTGGCTACAAGACGGTGGACACCGGCCAGGTCGTCCAGGCGATCAATGACAACAAGGCCGAATCAGCGAAACTGACCACCGGCGACGAGAACACCATCAAGGTGCAGCTCAAGGACGGCGAAAAGGTCGAGGGCAGCTCGAAGATCCAGGCGAGCTACATCGGCGACCAGGGCCGTGACCTCGCCACCGTGCTGCAGAACAAGTACCAGGACAAGCAGATCCCCGACGGGTACACCGTCTCTCCGACGAAGCAGAACGCCTTCGTCGGGATCCTGCTCTCCCTGCTCCCCTTCGTCCTCATCGTGGTCGTCTTCCTGTTCCTGATGAATCAGATGCAGGGCGGCGGCTCCCGGGTCATGAACTTCGGGAAGTCCAAGGCGAAGCTCATCACCAAGGACACCCCGAAGACGACGTTCTCGGACGTCGCCGGCTCGGACGAGGCCGTCGAGGAGCTCCAGGAGATCAAGGAGTTCCTCCAGGAACCGGCGAAGTTCCAGGCCGTCGGGGCCAAGATCCCCAAGGGCGTACTGCTGTACGGCCCCCCCGGCACCGGCAAGACCCTGCTCGCGCGCGCCGTCGCGGGCGAGGCCGGCGTGCCGTTCTACTCGATCTCCGGTTCCGACTTCGTCGAGATGTTCGTCGGTGTCGGTGCCTCCCGAGTCCGTGACCTGTTCGAGCAGGCCAAGGCGAACGCCCCGGCGATCGTCTTCGTCGACGAGATCGACGCGGTCGGCCGCCACCGCGGCGCCGGCCTCGGCGGCGGTCACGACGAGCGCGAGCAGACGCTGAACCAGCTGCTCGTCGAGATGGACGGCTTCGACGTCAAGGGCGGTGTGATCCTCATCGCCGCGACGAACCGGCCCGACATCCTCGACCCGGCCCTCCTGCGCCCCGGCCGCTTCGACCGCCAGATCGCGGTCGACCGCCCGGACATGCAGGGCCGTCTGGAGATCCTCAAGGTCCACCAGAAGGGCAAGCCGGTCGCGCCCGACGTCGACCTGTCGGCCGTCGCGCGTCGCACGCCGGGCTTCACCGGCGCGGACCTGAGCAACGTCCTCAACGAGGCCGCCCTGCTCACCGCCCGCAGCGACAAGAAGCTGATCGACAACTCGATGCTGGACGAGGCGATCGACCGCGTGGTGGCGGGCCCGCAGAAGCGGACCCGGATCATGTCGGACAAGGAGAAGAAGATCACCGCGTACCACGAGGGCGGACACGCCCTGGTCGCGGCGGCCTCCCCGAACTCCGACCCGGTGCACAAGATCACGATCCTCTCCCGAGGCCGTGCCCTTGGCTACACCATGGTCCTGCCGGACGAGGACAAGTACTCGACCACCCGCAACGAGATGCTCGACCAGCTCGCCTACATGCTGGGCGGTCGCGCCGCCGAGGAACTGGTCTTCCACGACCCGACCACCGGCGCCGCGAACGACATCGAGAAGGCCACGGCGACGGCCCGCGCGATGGTCACCCAGTACGGCATGACCGAGCGTCTGGGCGCCATCAAGTTCGGTGGCGACAACACCGAGCCGTTCCTCGGGCGTGAGATGTCGCACCCGCGCGACTACTCGGAAGAGGTCGCCGCGCTGGTCGACGAAGAGGTCAAGAAGCTCATCGAGACCGCGCACAACGAGGCCTGGGAGATCCTGGTCGAGAACCGCGACGTCCTCGATCAGCTGGTGCTCCAGCTGCTGGAGAAGGAGACGCTGAACAAGGAGCAGATCGCCGAGATCTTCGCTCCCATCGTCAAGCGTCCCCCGCGCCCTGCCTGGACCGGCTCCTCCCGCCGCACGCCGTCCACCCGTCCGCCGGTGCTCTCCCCCAAGGAGCTCGCACTGACGAACGGCGCCAACGGCGCGACCCCGGCGATCACCACCGCCAAGGCCACCGCGTCGGAGCAGGCCACGGATGCCGTTCCCGAGGAGCGCCCCGAGAGCTGACGCTCACCCGTCCCGCGCCGGTGACCTCACCGGGCCCGGAATGGATGCCGCGCCCCCCAGGTTCTAGCCTGGGGGGCCGCGGCATTTTTCGGCCGTGAGGACTCTAGGAACGAGGCACCAGATGACCGACCGCGTGACGCTGGACGGCGAGGGCTCCATCGGCGAGTTCGACGAGAAGCGCGCCGAGAACGCCGTACGTGAGCTCCTGATCGCGGTCGGCGAGGACCCGGACCGCGAGGGGCTCCGGGAGACGCCGGGGCGGGTGGCGCGGGCGTACAAGGAGATATTCGCGGGGCTGTGGCAGAGGCCCCAGGACGTGCTGACCACGACGTTCGACATCGGGCACGACGAGATGGTGCTCGTGAAGGACATCGAGGTGTACTCGACCTGTGAGCACCATCTCGTGCCGTTCCGGGGTGTCGCCCACGTCGGATACATTCCGGCCACCACCGGCAAGATCACGGGGCTGTCCAAGCTGGCCCGGCTCGTGGACGTCTACGCCCGTAGGCCGCAGGTGCAGGAACGGCTCACCACGCAGATCGCGGACTCCCTGATGGAGATCCTGGAGCCGCGCGGTGTGATCGTCGTCGTGGAGTGCGAGCACATGTGCATGTCGATGCGGGGGATCCGCAAGCCCGGCGCCAAGACGCTCACCTCGGCCGTACGCGGTCAGCTGCGGGACGCGGCGACGCGGAACGAGGCGATGAGCCTGATCATGGCGCGTTGACGCCGCGCTTCGTCACGCGGTCGACGTAGCCCCGGAGCCGCGGTCGTCGTCCTCCGGGAGTTTGCACACCCGCTCCAGGAAGATCGCCGCCGCTATCACCGCGATGCCCGCGAGGACCGAGAAGCCGGCGTAGATGGCCTGGTCGCGGCGGGCGGGGATGTCGAGGGACTCCAGGAGGAAGACGCCGGTGCCGCCGTACATGCCGGAGACGAGGGCGGCCACCAGGGCGCTGGCCTGGCCGAAGACGACCGCGCGGGCCGCCATGAGGGGGTCGACGCCCTTCGCCTCGGGGACGCGCTCGCGCTGCGCCTTGAGGCGGGCGCGCAGGGAGAGCGCCGTGGCCACGAGGACCACGGCGATCAGGGCCAGCACGATGGGGGCGGCCAGCGGGACGCTGGGCAGGGTCCCGATCGAGTTCCACAGGCGGGCGCCCGCCCAGGACAGGATCCCGGCGACGGCGAACACGCCGGCCAGCAGCCTGATGCGCAGCTCTCTCACGGTGCCCCTTCAGCTCCCCCGAGGTCCTTGGGCGGTCCCACGGACAGTGGTCGTGTTGACCTTAACGGCTATTCGGGCAGCCGGAGTTCCAGGTCCTTGCGGGGCTCCACGCCGTCTCGCGCGACGGTGTCGAGGAGAGCTGCGACCGGGCCGCGGCCGGGCAGCTGGGCCTCGGGCTCCACGTCGTGCCAGGGGACGAGCACGAACGCGCGCTCGTGGGCGCGAGGGTGCGGCAGGGTGAGGACCGGGTCGTCGGAGACCACCTCGGCGTACGTGACGATGTCGACGTCGAGGGTGCGCGGGCCCCAGCGCTCGTCCCGCACCCGGTTGAAGGCCTCCTCGACCGCGTGCGCCCGCTCCAGCAGGGAGGACGGGGGGAGCGTGGTCTTCAGCACGACGACCGCGTTGAAGTACGAGGGCTGGCTGTCGGCGGCCACGCCCCACGGCTCCGTCTCGTAGACCGGGGAGACGGCCTTGACGCGGACTCCGGGCGTGTCCTCCAGGGCGTCGACGGCCCCCTGGAGGGTCTCCAGACGGTTGCCGAGGTTGGAACCTAGGGAGAGCACGGCCCGCATGGGGTTGTGGAGGGTGGTGTCGGCGGCGTCCACCTGCTGCACGACCGAGGCGGGCACCGGCTGTACGGTCGGGTCGCTCGGACCCGCGGCGAAGGACGCGGTCATACTCGGCTCCGGGTGATGGTGACGGTCACGTCGTCGAAGGGCACGGTGATCGGTGCGTCGGGTTTGTGGACCCTGACCTCGACCTCCTCTACCCGTTCGTGCTTCAGACAGACCTGGGCGATGCGCTCGGCGAGCGTCTCGACGAGGTCGACGGGCTCGCCCTCGACGACGGCCACGACCTCCTCCGCCACGACGCCGTAGTGCACGGTCTTCGTCAGGTCGTCGTCGGCGGCGGCCGGCCGGGTGTCCAGTCCGAGGACGAGGTCCACGACGAAGGTCTGGCCCTCCCGGCGCTCCTCGGGGAACACACCGTGGTGCCCGCGGGCCTTCAGGCCGCGCAGCGCGACACGATCCACGCGAATCACTCCTGCAATCGTCGGTGACGGCCGGTCCGTACCGTGTGCGGGCGGTACCCCGGCCTCGAACGAATCTACCTGCGAGCACTGACAGGGCCGGGCCGCGGGGGCGCGTCCGGTGCCGGGTCCAGGAGGTTTCACCGTGTGTTTCCCCTGGGGAACCCGGCGGCTCACGGGTTGGTAGCCGCCCATACCCAGGGGTTCGTGATTCCAACCACGTATTGGTCCCGTCGGGTCCCGTCGGGTTCAGGACGGGGTTTCCTCGTCCTCGTCCTCGCCGTTCTCGGCCAGCACCGGGGAGGCGTGGTGGGACCACAGCTTCCAGCCCTCGGAGGTGCGGCGGAACACGTTCGTGGCGACCACGAGCTGGCCGACGAGCGGGCCCAGCTCCTCGCCGCCCTCGGGCGCCGGGCCGCCGCTGAGGATGTTCTCGGTGCAGGTCACCAGGGCGGTGTCGCCGGTGACGGAGACGTGCACGTCGGTGAGGAAGAACTGGATGTAGTCCGTGTTCGCCATGATCAGCGCGTACGACCTCAGGACCTCGCCGCGCCCGGTCAGCACGGGCCAGCCGGGGTGCACGCAGGAGACCACGCCGACATCCGCCGGGTCGTGGTAGGTCTCGTCGACCCCCAGGTCGGCCGGGGTGAGCCAGAGCGAGGACAGCTCCTCGAAGTCGCCGCGCTCCAGTGCCTCGTAGAAGGCGGTGTTGGCGGCTTCCACCTGCTCCACGTCGGTGTGCGGGGCGCTCACCGGGCTCCTTCCGCGCCGTTGTCCGCGGTGCGCGCGCTGTCGGCGCGCGCCCCTTCCACGGCGCGGGCGACCCGTACCGCGTCGGCCGTGGCGCGTACCTCGTGCACGCGCACCGCCCACGCGCCGGCGTGCGCGGCGAGGGCCGAGACGGCGGCCGTGGCGGCGTCGCGCTCGCGCGCGGGCGGCGGGGCGCCCTCCGGGCCGGCGAGGACCCGGCCGAGGAAGCGCTTGCGGGAGGCGGCGACCAGAAGGGGGTGGCCGAGGCCGAGGAGGCGGTCGAGGTGGGAGAGGAGCACGAGGTCGTGCTCGGCGTCCTTGGAGAAGCCGAGGCCCGGGTCGACGACCACGCGGTCGGGGGCGATGCCGCCCGCGAGGACGGCGTCCACGCGCGCGTGGAGTTCGTCGACGACCTCGGCGACGACGTCGGCGTAGACGCCCCTGACGTTGCCGCCCTCCAGGAAGCCGCGCCAGTGCATGACGACGAAGGGGGCGCCCGCGTCGGCGACGACCGGGATCATCGCGGGGTCGGCGAGGCCGCCGCTGACGTCGTTGACGAGCGCCGCGCCGGCGGCGAGGGCCTGGGCGGCGACGGAGGCGCGCATGGTGTCGACGGAGACGGGCACGCCCTCGGAGGCGAGGCCGCGGACGACGGGGATGACGCGTCGCAGCTCTTCGTCCTCGTCGACGCGGGTGGCGCCGGGACGGGTGGACTCACCGCCGACGTCGACGAGGTCGGCGCCCTCCTCCACGAGGGTGAGGCCGTGCTTGACGGCGGCCGTCGTGTCGAACCAGCGGCCGCCGTCGGAGAAGGAGTCGGGGGTGACGTTCACGACTCCCATGACCGCGCAGCGGTCCCATGGGGGGAGGCCGGCGACGCGCCCGCGTCCGCTCTGCTTGCTCATGCGTTCAGCCTAGGCCCAGCGTGGAGCCGCGGTATCGCACGGCCCGGACGGAAGCCCCCGGGCTGGAGGAGGGGTGGGGCTTCCGTCCGGGCCGGTCCCGGGGTGGCCGGTCACGCCGCTCTTACGTCCCGCTCTCCGACCGCGTGGGCACACACGCGTGCGGTGTGCGAGCGGCGGCGCAGGAAGCGCGGCAGCGGGAGGGCGAGGTTGACGAAGCCCTCGGCCTGCATGGCGGCGAAGCCGATGCGCGGGAGGTCGCCGGAGGCCCGGTAGACGACGAAGCGGGGCTCCCAGCGGGGCTGGAACTTCGCGTTGAACTTGTACAGGGACTCGATCTGGAACCAGCGGGACAGGAAGACCAGCAGGCCGCGCCAGGCGCGCAGCACCGGTCCCGCGCCGATCTTCTCGCCGCGGGCGAGCGCGGAGCGGAACATGGCGAAGTTCAGCGACATGCGCGTGATGCCGAGCTTCGGGGCCGCCTGGAGGGCCGCCACGATGAGCAGTTCGTTCATGCCGGGGTCGGCGGACCGGTCCCGTCGCATGAGGTCGAGGGAGGCCCCGTCGGTGCCCCAGGGCACGAAGTGCAGGATCGCCTTGAGGTCGCCGTACGGGCCGGGCTGGTCGTCCGCCTTGTGGGCGGTGGCGATGAGGCAGTCGCCGTCGGCGAGGTCCCCGATGCGGCCCAGGGCCATCGAGAAGCCGCGCTCGGTGTCGGTGCCGCGCCAGTCGTCGGCGGCCTGCCGGATGCGCTCCAGCTCGGTCTCCCCGAGGTCACGGACGCGCCGTACCCGGGTCTCGTAACCGGCCCGCTCGATGCGCTTGACCATCTGGCGGACGTTGCGCATCGCGCGGCCGGCGAGCGAGAAATCCGCGACGTCCACCACCGCCTCGTCGCCGAGTTCGAGGGCGTCCAGGCCGGTCTCCCGGGTCCAGACCTCCCCGCCGGTCTCCGAGCAGCCCATGACGGCGGGCGTCCAGGAGTGCGCCTTGGCCTCGTCCATGAAGCGCTCGATGGCGCCCGGCCAGGCCTCCACGTCGCCGATCGGGTCGCCGCTGGCGAGCATCACACCGGAGACGACGCGGTAGGTCACCGCCGCCTTGCCGCTGGGGGAGAAGACGACGGCCTTGTCGCGGCGCAGCGCGAAGTGGCCGAGGGAGTCGCGGCCGCCGTGCTTGGCCAGCAGGGCCCGCAGACGGCTCTCGTCCTCCTCCGTGAGGTGGGCGGCCGGGTGCTCGGGCCGGAAGGCGAGGTAGATCGTGGTGATGGCGGTGAGCAGGCCCAGGGCGCCCAGGGAGGCTCCGACGGTCCACGAGGTGTCGCCCTGGTAGTCGACGGGGCCCTCGAAGCCGAAGAGGCCGTACAGGACGTGCGTGATGCGATCGGCCAGGCTCGGGTCGCCGACCATGCGGTTCGGGTGGACGCTGACGATGATCAGCCCGAGGAAGAGGGAACCGGCGCCCATGAGGACGAAGTTGGCGAGCGCGCGCCAGCGGCTGCGCGGGTCGGGCAGCGCCCTGAACTGGTCGCGGTGGCGCAGCAGCGGCGCGAGCAGGGCGAGCGAGATGGCCGCCCCGACCAGGGAGTGCCGGTACGTGAACTGCGCCAGCGCGCCCGCCGGCAGCAGGACCACGGCCGCCCGCCAGGCCCGGCGCTTGTGGCGCCTGAGGCCGTGGGCCAGCAGCAGCAACAGCACACCGGCGCTGAGCGAGAGCGCGGCCGCGAACGGGCCCAGCGCGCCGGGCAGCACCTCCGCCATGGTGTGCATACGGCTGTGCCGGAAGCGTGGGAAGACGCCGGCGGCGATGTCCAGCAGACCCACGAGCGTGCAGGCTCTGGCGACGAGGACGGGTACGGCCTCGGGGCGCGGCCCGTGCAGTGCACGCCGCAGCCGTGTTGATCGGATCGGAACCCCGCCCGACATTTCCTCATCTGTCCTGACAGACATCGCATCCCGTGGTTCTGCGAGTGACCTTGGATCCGGAGCCTTCATTCGGGCATCCGGCGACATTGCGCCCTCTAGGACGGTGTCTGGTGAGGAGAGGTTCACTCAGCTCCTCAAAGCCGTTTCAAAGGCCGAGGAAAGCGAAAGCAAGCAATGGGTCTCACGAGCAACGTCACGCTGGTGCTGGCGGTCCTGGCCGCCCTGGCCGTCTTCGCCGGCACGGTGTGGCTCTGGCCACGGTTGGCGCGCCGGGGCTGGCGGCCCGTCAGCGGCCGTATAGGGCTGCTGTTCGCGACGCAGCTCCTGATCTTCGTGTCGGTGGGACTCGCCGCCAACCAGGCCTTCGGGTTCTACGCCTCCTGGGCCGACCTGTTCGGCCGGGAGACCGACATGGGCGTGGTGGTCGACCACACCCCGGGCAAGCGGTCGAGCGGGCCCCTGAGGGTGACCGAGGTCGGGGACGTGCCCGGCAGGGTCGGCTTTCGGCCGTCGTCGGTCGGGCAGGTCCAGAAGGTCGACATCGTCGGTCCCACGAGCCACATCGCGAGTCCCGCGTACGTCTATCTGCCGCCGGAGTATTTCCAGGCGCGCTATCAGAAGCGGACGTTCCCGGCGGCGGTCGTGCTCACCGGTTATCCGGGCACCGCGAGAGCACTGGTGGACAAACTCCACTATCCGCGCACGGCTCTGGAACTCACCAAGGACGGGCGTATGCAGCCGATGATCCTGGTGATGCTGCGGCCGACGGTGGCGCCGCCGCGCGACACCGAGTGCGCGGACGTTCCGAACGGCCCGCAGACCGAGTCGTTCTTCGCGAAGGACCTTCCGGAAGCGGTGACCGAGCACTACCGGGTCGGCAGGAAACCGGGGAGCTGGGGGATCATCGGGGACTCCACGGGCGGCTACTGCGCGCTGAAGCTCGCCATGCACCACCCCAAGGTGTACGCCGCCGGGGCGGGCCTGTCGCCGTACTACAACGCCCCCGTCGACGCGACCACGGGCGACCTCTTCCAGGGCGACAAGACGCTCCGGGGCCGCGCCAACCTCTGGTGGTGCCTCAAACACCTGCCCGCGCCCGACACCTCACTGCTCGTCAGCAGCAGCAAGGTGGGCGAGTCGAACTACAAGGACACGTTGAAGTTCATAGAGCGGGTGAAGGCGATGGGAACGACACGTATCTCGTCGATCATCCTCGAAAGCGGCGGGCACAACTTCAACACCTGGCGGCGGGAGATCCCGGCGACCTTGGAGTGGGTCAGCGGGCGGCTCGGCGGCGATGAGCGACAGGTCAGCGATCAATGAGCGATCAAGGAGTGATCAATGCGCCGAATTCGGCGGCGGTCCCGATTCCTGATGTCGTGTGAAGGCCGAGGCGTGGCTGTGTTT
Source organism: Streptomyces sp. NPDC006335 (assembly GCF_040612795.1). Taxonomy (NCBI): domain Bacteria; kingdom Bacillati; phylum Actinomycetota; class Actinomycetes; order Kitasatosporales; family Streptomycetaceae; genus Streptomyces; species Streptomyces sp. NPDC006335. Next base: position 55,359 of record NZ_JBEXQX010000010.1, on the reverse strand, counting down.
TTACGGGGCGGGGCACCATCGTTCGCCTACGCGCGGTAAGTTTCTGGCCATGCCACGTGGACGTCACCGCCATTCCCCGCCTTTGCACAGGCTGCTGCCTCCGTCGGCGATCGCAGGCGTCTCCCTCGTCTGCGCCTTCGGGCCCTGGGTGTTCTCGCAGCAGGCCGTGCTGCGCGTGATAGCCGCCTTCGCCGCGGCGGTCGCAGTCGTCGGGGCGGCCGTCATGCGCCGGTGGGACGCGCAGGCGGGCAAGCAGGTCGCCGACCTCACGCGCGCGCGTGCGAGCGACGAGTGGCGGCACGAGGAGCGGGTCGCCGAACTCGAGAGCGACCTCGAGGAGTCGCGCGAGCTGCGCGTCAAGCTGGAGCAGCGGCTGCGGGCCAAGCGCACGGAGCTGGCGGGCCTGCGCAACGAACACGCGGCGCTGCTGCGGCGGTACGCCACCGCGGAGACCGAGCGGGCGAGCGCCCTGGAGGGCCGCCGGCTGCTGGAGATAGAGGCCGCCCCGGCGCGCGCGCTGCCGCCGGGGGAGCGGGCCGACGCGCCGACCGTGGCTGCGGCTGCCGAGGACGTGGAGCCCGCAGAGGTTTCGACCGCTTCGGACGCTCCGGACGTTTCCGAGGACGAGCCGGAGCGGCCCGCGATCTTCTCCCCGGAGGGGTCCCGGCTGTTCCTGCGGGCCAACGCGGCGCTGAAGCGGCTCGACGAGGGCGGCGGCGGAGCCGTCAGGACGGAGACCGGGGCCGGGGCGACGCCCGAGGCCGGGGCGAAGACCGAGCCCGTTGCGAAGACCGAGGCCGGGGCGAAGACCGAGGCCGGGGCGAAGACCGAGGCCGCAGCCAAAACCACGGCTGACCCCGAACCCACGGCTGCCCCCAAGGCCATGGCTGACCCCGAACCCACGGCTGGCCCCAAGGCCGCCGCCTCCAAGACCACGTCCGGCCCCAAGACCACGTCCGGCCCCAAGACCACGTCCGGCCCCAAGGCTGAGGCCGCCCCCAAGGGACAGCCCACGCAGGCCGCTTCCGCCGCGGCGAGCACCGCCGGTGCCGAGGCGGAGGCCGCGCAGGAGGACGAGGCGCGGGGGAAGCCCGAGGCGGCCGACGGGCACGAGCACGCGGCCGCCACCACCACGGCGGGAGCCACCTCACCGCAGCAGCAGCCCGCCGGGCACTTCATCGCGCCGACCGCGGTCGCCGTCGTGCCCGCGGCTCCCGTGCGACGCCCTCGGGTCGAGGGCGGGTTCGACTTCTTCGGCACGAAGTCGGGGGCCTCGCGGGACGCCCTGGAGGCCGTGCAGAACGAGGACCTCGCCGACGTCGTCGGCCAGGAGGCCCTCGCCCTGCACAAGGCCGAGGCGGAGGCGGAGTTCAAGCCGGCCGACGAGGAGTCGCGGGGCATCGGCCAGGTCATCGACCTGACGGCCCACGACGAGACGGAGCAGATCGACGTACAGGGGCTGCGCAGCGCCGTCTCCTGACGGACGCACAGGTGCGCGCGGGCACCCCGACGGGCACGGTCAGACCATCCAGCGGTCGGGCCGTGCCCCTTTTCGTCCCGTCCGCGACCTCTCGGCCTGCGCCGCGAGCAGCTCCGTGGCCTCCTGGGCGTCCCTCAGGCGGGCCGTGACGGTCTTGTTCGCCCCCGTGTCCACATGCACCTCGGCGACCCGCCACAGCCGCTCCCAGGGCCCCTGCGTGACCCGTACGCTCTGGACCTTCGCGTGCGGGACGAGCGCCAGGCTCCGGCGCAGCAGCCCCTGCCGCGAGGCGAACACCGCGTCGGTGACGGCGAGTCCGTGGCCGCGCCACCACAGGGGCACGCACCACCCGGCCCGCCGCGGGGGCCGTGACAGCGCCGACAGGGGCGGCACGACGACTCCGGGCAGCACGCGCGCGACGACCGCCTCGGCGACCTCGCGCGGGGCGACCGGCACCAGCACGGAGTTGGACGAGCCGGCGACGTCCAGCTCGACCCGCACCCAGTCGCGCCGCCGCCACAGCAGGGGCTCCACGATCCGTACGGTCTGCACCCGCCCCGGCGGCACCGTCTCGTGGCTGCGGTCGAGGAGCCCGTGGTCGATGCGCAGCCCGTCCGGGGACTCGCCCACCGTCCAGTCGTACTCGGTGACGAACCGCCCCACGCTGCTCGCCCCCGCCGCGCCGAGCAGCGGTACGGCGGTCGCGAGGACCGTCCACAGGCTGTGGGTGGCCCACCACAGCAGCGTCGGTACGACGAGGGCGGCGACCAGGCTGATCCAGGTGGCGCCCGTCAGCACGAGGGAGAGCGCGAGATCACGTGGAGGCGTGCGCAGCAGCTCGCGCGCCGGGGCCTCGCCGACCTCGTGCGCGGTCTCGGGGGCGAACCCGGCGGCGCGTGCGAGGAGTTCCGCGCGCAGCGTCCGCGCCTCGCGCTCCCCGAGGAAGGCCAGTTCGTCCTTCTTGTCGGTGCCGACGACGTCCAGGCGGAGCTTCGCGACCCCCGCCACGCGCGCGAGGAGCGGCTGGGTGACGTCGATCGCCTGGATGCGTTCGAGGCGGATGTGCGCGGTGCGCCGGAACAACAGGCCGGTCCGGATGCGCAGTTCGGTGTCGGTCACCGCGAAGTGGGTGAACCACCAGGTGAGGAAGCCGTACAGGGCGGCCGCGGGGACGACGACGGCGAGGGCGATCAGCAGGGTGGTGGTCGTGAGCCGGGTGAGCTGGCGCTGCGCCTGGTCGGGGTCGTGCACGGCCCACCCGATGACGACGGCGACCGGCGCCCACGCCCGCCTGAGCGGCGTTATGGGATGCAGCCGCCGCTCGGCGACGGGCTCCTTCTCCGGCTTCTCCTGTACGGCGTCGTCGACGCCCGGCGCCGTCACAGGCCCGCCGATCGGGCCTCGCCGAGCTCGGTGAGCCGGTCGCGCAGCCGCTCCGCCTCGGCCGGGTCGAGGCCCGGGATGGTCGCGTCGGTCGCCGCGGCGGCGGTGTGGAGCTGGACGCTGGCCAGCCCGAAGTGCCGCTCCACGGGCCCGGAGGTGACCTCCACGAGCTGCATCCGGCCGTACGGCACGACGGTCTCCTCGCGCCACAGCACGCCCCGGCTGATCAGCAGGTCGTCGGCGCGCTCGGCGTAGCGCCAGGAGCGCCAGTTGCGGCCGAGCATCACCCAGCCCCAGCCGGCCAGGGCGAGCGGCAGCAGCGCGAACGCCGCCCAGAGGGGCCCGCACAGCAGCCCGAGGAGCAGCCCCAGGCCCACCGCGATCAGTCCCAGCCACACCACCAGCAACAGCCGCCGCATCCGCAGCAGCCCCCGCGGCAGCCCGGTCCACACCGGTTCGTCGCCCGCGACTTCCGTGTCCTGCCCGCTCCCCGTCTCCATGGGGCCAGCGTACGTAGGACAGACTGTGTCCATGACTCCTACGACGGAGACCACGGTCGGCATCGGCGGCGCCGCGGAGAGCACCGACATGGTGCTCAACATCGGACCGCAGCACCCGTCCACCCATGGCGTGCTGCGCCTGAGGCTGGTCCTGGACGGCGAGCGCATCATGAGCGCGGAACCGGTGATCGGCTATATGCACCGGGGCGCGGAGAAGCTCTTCGAGGCGCGCGACTACCGCCAGATCATCATGCTCGCCAACCGCCACGACTGGCTGTCGGCCTTCTCCAACGAGCTGGGCGTGGTCCTCGCCGTGGAGCGCATGCTTGGCATGGAGGTGCCGCGGCGGGCCGTGTGGACGCGCACGCTGCTCGCCGAGCTCAACCGGGTGCTCAACCACCTGATGTTCCTCGGCTCGTACCCGCTGGAGCTCGGCGGCATCACCCCGGTCTTCTACGCCTTCCGGGAGCGGGAGGTCCTCCAGAACGTCATGGAGGAGGTCTCCGGCGGCCGGATGCACTACATGTTCAACCGCGTCGGCGGCCTCAAGGAGGACCTGCCGGCCGGCTGGGCCACGCGTGCGCGTGCCGCCGTCTCCGCCGTGCGCTCGCGCATGGACCGCTTCGACGACCTGGTCCTCGGCAACGAGATCTTCCGGGGGCGCACCAGGGACGTGGGCGTCCTCGCCCCGGAGACCGTCCACGCGTACGGCGTCAGCGGGCCCGTCGCGCGCGCCTCGGGCGTCGACTTCGACCTGCGCCGCGACGAGCCGTACCTGGCCTACGGCGAGCTCCAGGACACGCTGAAGGTGGTGACCCGCCAGGAGGGCGACTGTCTCGCCCGCTTCGAGGTCCTCCTGGAGCAGACCCACAACGCCCTCGACCTCGCCGACGCCTGCCTGGACCGGCTCGCGGAACTCGAACCCGGGCCGATCAACCAGCGGCTCCCCAAGGTCCTCAAGGCGCCCGAGGGACACACGTACGCGTGGACCGAGAACCCGCTCGGCATCAACGGCTACTACCTCGTCAGCAAGGGCGAGAAGACGCCGTACCGGCTGAAGCTGCGCTCGGCCTCGTACAACAACATCCAGGCGCTGGTCGAGCTGCTGCCGGGCACGCTGGTCGCCGACATGGTGGCGATCCTGGGGTCACTGTTCTTCGTGGTCGGGGACATCGACAAGTAGGCCGGCGAGGGGCGCGTCCGCGGTGTCGGCGGACACGCCGACCGGCTGGAGCAGCCAGCCGAAGTCGCCGAGTCCGCCCGCCGCGGTGAGCTCGGCGGCCTCCCCGGCGCGCGCGAGGGCGCGTACGTACTCCGCGGGCTGTGCCGACGCCAGCGACAGCGCGGGGCGTGCGCCCGTGATGCCCAGGGCGCGCAGGGCGTCGCGCTGGGTCAGCACACGCCCTCCGGGCTGCGCGCACGCGTCCAGCGCCACATGGGCCGTGAGGTCGCACGACCCGTCCGGCACGGGTGCGCTCTCGCGTCCCTCACGAAAGCCGGTGAGCGTTCCGAACAGGGGGCGCGAGGAGGCCGTGTGGGCGTAGTCGACGGCCACCGCTAGGCCCCGCGCGACCGTTGCGACCGCCGCCGCCCACGCCTCGTCGCGGGGCAGGCCGATCTCGGCCCGCAGTCCTTCCTCGGCCGGCAGGGGCCACCACCGCTCCAGCCACTCCGCCTCCGCACCGGCGACCGGCTCCCCGAGACGTTCGCGGCCGTCGCGCCGTACGAGAACCCGTCGGGGTACGCCCGCCGAGTCGGTCTCGGCGATCTCCACGGGGACGTTGTCCAGCCATTCGTTGGCGAACAGCAGCCCGGTGATGTTCGTCGGCGGTTCGGACAGCCACTCGATGCGGTGATCGAGGGCGGCGGGGCGGTCGGCGACCTCGACGGCGCACACGCGCGTGCGGGCGTTCACCTCCGCGGGCAGCGCGGCCAGGACACCGGTGGCCAACTCGCCCCGCCCCGCGGCCATGTCCACGAAGTCGAGCCGGGCGGGCCGGCCCAGCGCCTCGTCGAGGCGGCACAGCAGCCGGGCCACGGCCTCCGCGAACAACGGGGAGGCGTGCACGGACGTACGGAAGTGTCCGGCGGGCCCCTCGGGCCTGCGGTAGAAGCCGTCCGGGCCGTAGAGAGCGGCCTCGGCGGCGGCCCGCCAGCCGGTCCAGCCGTCCGTCGTGTCATTGGTCACGCCGTCAGGCTAGGCGCACCGGGGAAAGGGGCCTCCACCTTGGGGAGTACGCGCGGGCGGTACGGATCGGTCCTCCGGTTGACCCCTGCACACATCACGCTTCCCTACGCTGGGTTACGTGCAACGCCTCTATGACTTCCTCCGCAGGCACCCGACAGGGGTCGACGTCTTCTGGGCCGTCTTCCTGCTCGGGATCTCGCTCGCGAGCGAAACCGCCCGTGGGGAGTCCCAGGGGACCGAGTCCCCGGTGGCGATCATCCCGATCGTCCTGCTGCTGTGCGTGGTGATCGCGCTGCGCCGGCGCATGCCGGAGCGCATGCTGCTGCTGGCCATCGGACTCGGTGTGGCGCAGGTCGTGCTGGACGTGGAGACCACGTCCGCCGACTTCGCCTTCCTGGTGATCGTCTACACCGTGGCCGCCACCGGCAGCCGCTGGGCGTCCCGGCTGGCGCTGACGATCGGCCTGTGCGCCGCGCCCGTCGCGCAGTTGCGCTGGCCGAACGAGAACACCGGCGTGCTCGGCAACGTCGCGCTCATGATCTTCCAGTCCGTGCCGTTCGCCCTGGCCTGGGTGCTCGGCGACTCGATCCGCACCCGCCGCGCCTACTTCGCGCAGCTCGAGGAGCGCAACGCCCGTCTGGAGAAGGAGCGCGAGGCGCAGGCCAAGGTCGCCGTCGCCGCCGAGCGCGCCCGGATCGCCCGCGAACTGCACGACGTCGTCGCGCACAACGTGTCCGTCATGGTCGTCCAGGCCGACGGCGCCGCCTATGTCCTCGATACCGCGCCCGACCAGGCCAAGAAGGCCCTGGAGACCATCTCCTCCACCGGCCGCCAGGCGCTCGCCGAGATGCGCCGCCTGCTGGGCGTGCTGCGCACCGGCGAGCACCAGGAGGGCGGCGAGTACGTCCCGCAGCCCGACGTCGAGCAGATCGAGGACCTCGTCGAGCAGTGCCGCGGCTCCGGGCTCCCCGTCGACTTCAAGGTCGAGGGCACCCCGCGCCCGCTGCCCAGCGGCGTCGAGCTGACCGCGTACCGCATCGTGCAGGAGGCGCTCACCAACACGCGCAAGCACGGCGGGCCGAACGCGGGTGCGAGCGTGCGCCTGGTCTACTTCGACGACGGCCTCGGCCTGCTCGTCGAGGACGACGGCAAGGGCGCCCCGCACGAGCTGTACGAGGAGGGCGGCGCCGACGGAGCCGGTCACGGCCTGATCGGCATGCGCGAGCGGGTCGGCATGGTCGGCGGCACCCTGGACGCGGGCCCCCGCCCCGGCGGAGGATTCCGCATCAGTGCGCTGCTGCCGCTCAAACCAGCGCATTGACGTCGACACGCGCCCCCTGTTGACACCTGTCACGCCCCCCAACGACATGCCGTACGAAACCCGAGGAAACGGAAGAGGCCCGATGACGATCCGCGTGATGCTCGTCGACGACCAGGTGCTGCTGCGCACCGGGTTCCGGATGGTGCTGGCGGCCCAGCCGGACATGGAGGTCGTCGCGGAGGCGGGGGACGGCGTGGAGGCCCTCCAGGTGCTGCGCTCGACCGCCGTGGACGTGGTCCTGATGGACGTCCGCATGCCGAAGCTCGACGGTGTGGAGACCACCCGCCGCATCTGCTCGGAGCCCGACCCGCCGAAGGTGCTGATCCTGACCACCTTCGACCTCGACGAGTACGCCTTCTCGGGACTGAAGGCGGGCGCCTCCGGCTTCATGCTCAAGGACGTGCCCCCCGGCGAGCTGCTCACCGCGATCCGCTCGGTGCACAGCGGTGACGCCGTGGTCGCCCCCTCGACGACCCGGCGTCTGCTCGACCGGTTCGCTCCCATGCTGCCCGCCACCGGCAAGGAGCCCCAGCACGCGGAGCTGGAGCGGCTCACCGGCCGCGAGCGCGAGGTCATGGTGCTGGTCGCGCAGGGGCTGTCCAACGGCGAGATCGCGGCCCGGCTGGTGCTGTCCGAGGCGACGGTGAAGACCCATGTGGGCCGCATCCTGACCAAGCTGGGCCTCAGGGACCGGGTGCAGGTGGTGGTCCTCGCCTACGAGACGGGGCTGGTGCGCGCGGGCGGGCAGGGCTGAGACACGGGCCCGACCTCGAACGACATGGCCGGAGCTACCGCAGAATCCCTTCCAGGAAGTCGCTGCCCAGCCGCGCCACCACGGTGACGTCGAGCTGGTGCAGGACGTACCGGCCGCGGCGGCGGGTGGTGATCAGGCCCGCCTTCTTGAGGACGCCCAGGTGCCGGGATATCTCCGGGGCGGTCATGCCGTGCACCTGGGCGAGCTCGCTGGTGGTGTAGGCGCTGCGGGCCAGATGCCGGCACAGACGCATCCGGACCGGATGGGAGAGCGCGCCCAGCCGCAGGGCCAACTGCTCGACCGAGGGCGGGGAGGCGAGCTCGGGGGAGCCGACCGGGTAGTGCAGGGCGGGCTGCCAGCCGTACCGGTGCAGGACGCTCAGGTGCGGCCAGCCCAGGCTCGTCGGGATCAGCAGCAGCCCGCCCTCGGCCGTGGCGCTGTGTCCGATGCCCAGCTTGTCGACCGTGATGCGGCCCGCCGCCTCGTCGAGCGTCACCGCCGGCGACACCGCGGTCAGCGCCTCCGCGAGACCCTTGCGGCGCAGCAGGTCCGTCTTGTGGCGGGCGTCGGCCGCCAGCTGGTGGCGCAGCCGCGACCAGGTGTCCGCGAAGAACGCCTCGTCGCAGTCCTGCACGAACTGCCGGAACCAGGCCCGGATCCGCGGCGGGTCGGCCAACAACCGCTCGGCGAACCGCACCTGGCGCGGTCCGCGCGAGGCGGCCAGCTCCAGGGCACGCCGGTGCAACGCGCTGTCGGAGAGCGCGCTCGGACCGTGCGAGCAGTACGGCAGCGCGCAGGTGAACTCCAGGGCCGCGTCCACGAACTGCTCGTCCGTCAGCTTGTCGAGCAGGTCCAGGTCCTCGGCGATGCAGGCCCCGGGAAGGGTGGTCCGCCCTGCCACACCGGCGAACGGCATGAACAGGTCCGAGAACGTCGTCCGCCACAGGAAGTCCGCCTCGCACATCCGGTCGGCGAGGTGCGGGTCGAGCCGCGCGGTCACGCCCGTCACCCAGGCCTGGAGTCCCGGATGGTGGCCCGGTTCGGCCAGCGCGTGCAGCGCCATGCCGAGCTCGGCCAGGGGGGAGGGCACGACGGCGACCCTCTCCGGCCGCAGCCCCGCGATGTCGATGCGCACGCTCATGACCTCATGGTGCACCCCGCCACTGACAACGCCGTCCCCGATTGACAGGGGCCGTCAAATCGACGCGACGCGGCCGCCGTGGCGGCGCAGCCTGGAGCCATGAGCATCACCCAGCAGCACCTCCTCGACACCTACCGCGCCCGGCAGCTCGGCACCCCTGCCCCGCCCGCGCCCGGCACCCACGTCCCGGTGGGACGGCCGGCCCGGGAGCTGCTACGGCGCGCGCTGCGCCGGGGGCTGCGACGGCAGGCCCGACCGGTCCGCTGACCCCTGGCCGGTGACCTCCCGCAGCCGGGCCACGAAGTCGGCGGCCGCCGTCCGCACGTCCGCCGCCGTCCACTCCAGGGCGGCGGCACGGACGTAGACCTCGGTCATGGACAGGCCCGGGCCCTTCTCGTCCCAGGCGTTGATGAAGAGGGCCGTGCCGGTCTCCTCCGACTGCCGGATCGCCGCCTCGGAGAGCTCGTCGACGCCGTACGGCAGCCAGACCTGGAAGTCGAAGGTGTGCGGCACCTCGGGATGCACCCGCGCCCACCCGAGCCCGGCCTCGGCGAACCCCTCGCGCAGTGCGGCGGCCACCACGCGCGCGTGGGTCACGTACTCGGGCAGCCTGGGCAGTTCGTGCTCCAGTCCGGCGAGGGCCGACAGGGCGGTCGGGAACTGCTGGAAGACCGCGCCCCCGTACCGGTGCCGCCAGGTCTTCGCCTCCTCGACCAGGCTCTTCGGGCCGGCGAGCGCGGCCCCGCCGTAGCCCTGGAGGGACTTGTAGAACGACACGTAGACGCTGTCCGCGAGGTCCGCGATCTCGGGCAGGGGGCGCCCGAAGTGGACGGTGGTCTCCCACAGGCGTGCCCCGTCGAAGTGCACCACCGCGTCCCGCTCGCGAGCCGCCTCCACGACCTCGGTGAGCTCCTCCCAGGTGGGCAGCACGAAACCGGCGTCCCGCAGGGGCAGTTCCAGCATCAGCGCCCCGAAGGGCTCCTCGAAACCGCGTATCTCGTCGGCCGTGGGCTGCCGCGGTTCGCTCGTCACATGGACCGGGCGCAGACCGGAGACCTCCCGGAAGGCGTCACGTTCGTACACCTCGGGGTGGGCCAGGGCGTGCAGGGCGACGGTGGGACTGCCGGTGCGGCCCGCCCAGCAGCGCAGCGCCACCTGCTGGGCCATGGTGCCGGTCGGGAAGAAGGCGGCGGCCTCCTTGCCGAGCAGACCCGCGACCTTCTCCTCCAGGGCCGCGACCACGCCGTTGCCGTACAGGTCGGACGGCTCGTCCAGGTCGTAGAGGGCGTCCGCCCCGTCGAGCAGCGCGAGACGTTCGCGCAGGGGTGCGAGCAACCCCAGGCGCGCGAGCGTGCGTTGTGCGCTCCGATAGGCGCTGAGGCGCCGTGCGCGGCGGCGCAGGAGCCGTTCCTCCTCCGTGAGCTGCTCCGCCCGCTCCCCCTCCGTGACCTGCTCCGGTCGTCCCTCGTCGGCTGTCCTACCGGCCCCGTGCCGCCCTTTGTCACTCATGCGCGGATCATCTCGTGCGCCCCCGGCCCGGGCACGCCCATTTCCGCACTCCCGGCCCACGGAAACCCACAGCCTGTGGACAACCGGACGTCCCTCGAACCGATCGCGTTAACATGACGAGAAATCGTCCGGTACCCAGATGCGGACTGGAACGGGAAGGCCGCCGTCGCGTGACTACAGCCCAACAGCCAGACAGCAAGGACCGCCCCGCGCGGCTCACCGTCGGCGTCGTCGGCGCCGGCCGGGTGGGGCCGACGCTGGCCGCGTCCCTCCAACTCGCCGGGCACCGTCCGGTGGCCGTCTCCGGGGTCTCCGACGCCTCCCGGCGGCGCGCCGAGCTGATGCTCCCGGACGCTGCGCTCGTCACCCCCGCGGAAGTTCTCCAGCGGGCCGACCTGGTGCTGCTGACCGTCCCCGACGACACCCTGCCGGGGCTCGTCGAGGGCCTCGCCGAGACCGGGGCGGTGCGGCCGGGGCAACTCCTCGTGCACACCTCCGGGCGCTACGGCGCGAAGGTCCTCGACCCCGCCCTGCGCGCGGGCGCCCTGCCGCTGGCCCTGCACCCGGCGATGACCTTCACGGGCACCCCCGTGGACGTCCAGCGCCTCGCCGGCTGCTCCTTCGGCGTCACCGCGCCCGAGGAACTGCGGCTGGCCGCCGAGGCGCTCGTCATCGAGATGGGCGGCGAGCCCGAGTGGATCGAGGAGGACAAGCGCCCGCTGTACCACGCGGCCCTCGCCCTCGGCGCCAACCACCTGGTCACCCTGGTCGCCCAGGCCATGGAGCTGCTGCGCTCGGCCGGCGTCGAGGCCCCCGACCGGATGCTCGGCCCGCTGCTCGGCGCCGCCCTCGACAACGCCCTGCGCTCCGGCGACGCGGCCCTCACCGGCCCGGTCGCGCGCGGGGACGCCGGCACCGTCGCCGCGCACATCACGGAGCTGCGCAGGCACGCCCCGCAGACCGTCTCCGGCTATCTGGCGATGGCCCGCGCGACCGCCGACCGGGCGCTCGCCCACGGCCTGCTCAAGCCAGAACTCGCCGAGGACCTCCTCGGGGTACTCGCCACCGGAACCGACGGCGCCGAGGGAGACGGCCGATGAACACGACCCTGCTGCGCACCGCCGGCGAACTGCACGCACGTACGCGCGTGGGCCGCCGGGCCGTCGTGATGACCATGGGCGCCCTGCACGAGGGCCACGCGACCCTGATCCGCACCGCCCGCGAGATCGCCGGACGGGACGGCGAGGTCGTCGTCACCGTCTTCGTGAACCCCCTCCAGTTCGGCGCGGGAGAGGACCTCGACCGCTACCCGCGCACCCTGGACGCCGACCTCAAGATCGCCGAGGACGCCGGCGCGGACGCCGTCTTCGCGCCCTCCGTCGACGAGGTCTACCCAGGCGGCGAGCCCCAGGTGCGCGTCAGTGCGGGCCCGATGGGGGAGCGCCTGGAGGGCGCCTCACGCCCCGGCCACTTCGACGGCATGCTGACCGTCGTCGCCAAGCTGCTCCACCTCACCCGCTCGGACATCGCCCTCTACGGCCAGAAGGACGCCCAGCAGCTGGCCCTGATCCGCCGCATGGTGCGCGACCTGAACTTCGGCGTCGAGATCGTCGGCGTGCCCACCGTGCGCGAGGACGACGGCCTGGCCCTCTCCAGCCGCAACCGCTACCTCGCGCCGAAGGAACGGCGCACGGCACTCGCGCTCTCCCGCGCGCTGTTCGCGGGCCGCGACCGGCACGCGGCACAGGAGGCGCTGCGCGCGCGGGCCCGCGAAGTGCCCGCCACGCACGCGCGTGCCGAGGCCCTGAGCGCCCTGGGCGAGTCCCGCGCGGCCGCCGACGCGCACGCGGTCGCCAAGGCCCTGCCGGGAGCCCCGTCGGCGGTCCGCGCGGCCGCCCGGCTGATCCTGGACGACGCCGCGCGCCTCGACCCGCCGCTCGCCCTGGACTACCTCGCGCTCGTCGACCCGTCCGACTTCACCGAGATCGAGGACGACTTCACCGGCGAGGCCGTCCTCGCCGTCGCCGCCCGGGTGGGGACGACCCGGCTGATCGACAACATCCCCCTGACCTTCGGAGCCGCCTCGTGAGCAGCACAGGCATACGACTGCACGCACCCGCGCCCGGGTGGTCCATCGACGCGGACGTCGTGGTCGTCGGCTCCGGCGTGGCCGGTCTCACCGCGGCCCTGCGCTGCGAGGCCGAGGGCCTCAGGACCGTCGTCGTCACCAAGGCCCGCCTCGACGACGGCTCCACCCGCTGGGCGCAGGGCGGCATCGCCGCGGCCCTCGGCGAGGGCGACACCCCCGAACAGCACCTGGACGACACCCTGGTCGCGGGCGTGGGCCTGTGCGACGAGGAGGCCGTGCGGATCCTCGTCACCGAGGGACCGGACGCCGTACGCCGGCTGATCGCGACCGGCGCGCACTTCGACGAGTCCGAGGCGGGCGACCTGGAGCTCACCCGCGAGGGCGGCCACCACCGGCGCCGGATCGCCCACGCGGGCGGTGACGCGACCGGGGCGGAGATCTCCCGGGCGCTCGTCGAGGCCGTCCGCGCGCGGGGACTGCGCACGATCGAGAACGCCCTCGTCCTCGACCTGCTCACCGACGCCGACGGCCGCACGGCTGGCGTCACCCTGCACGTCATGGGCGAGGGCCAGCACGACGGCGTGGGCGCCGTGCACGCCCCCGCGGTGGTCCTCGCGACCGGCGGCATGGGCCAGGTGTTCTCCGCGACCACCAACCCGTCCGTGTCCACCGGCGACGGCGTGGCGCTCGCCCTGCGTGCGGGCGCCGAGGTCAGCGACCTGGAGTTCGTGCAGTTCCACCCCACCGTGCTGTTCCTCGGCCCGGACGCCGAAGGACAGCAGCCGCTCGTCTCCGAGGCCGTGCGCGGCGAGGGAGCCCACCTGGTCGACGCCGACGGCGTGCGCTTCATGGTCGGGCAGCACGAACTGGCCGAGCTGGCGCCCCGGGACATCGTCGCCAAGGGCATCACGCGCCGCATGCAGGAGCAGGACGCCGAGCACATGTTCCTCGACGCCCGGCACTTCGGCGCCGAGATGTGGGAGCACCGCTTCCCGACGATCCTCGCCGCCTGCCGCGCCCACGGCATCGACCCGGTCACCGAGCCCATCCCGATCGCACCGGCCGCCCACTACGCCTCCGGCGGCGTGCGCACCGACCCCCGGGGCCGTACGACCGTCCCCGGCCTGTACGCGTGCGGTGAGGTCGCCTGCACCGGTGTGCACGGAGCGAACCGGCTCGCCTCCAACTCCCTCCTGGAGGGCCTGGTCTACGCCGAGCGCATCGTGGCCGACATCGCGGCGGTCCAGAAGGCGAACGGCCTCCACGCGCGCGTGCCGGTCCCCGTCGAGCGCACCGAGACGCCCGCCCACCCCCTGCTCGCCCCCGAGGCCCGGTTCGCGATCCAGCGCACCATGACGCGCGGCGCGGGCGTGCTGCGCTCGGCCGCGTCCCTGACCGGCGCGGCGGACGCCCTGCACCGGCTGCACGCCGACGCCCGTGACGCCCTCGCCGAGAACGGCAAGACGGCCGAGCCCGGCGTCGACACCTGGGAGGCCACCAACCTCCTGTGCGTGGCCCGCGTCCTGGTCGCCGCCGCCTTGCAGCGCGAGGAGACGCGCGGCTGCCACTGGCGCGAGGACCGGCCCGACCGGGACGACACGGCATGGCGCCGCCACATCGTCGTACGGCTGAACCCGGACCGGACCCTCGCCGTGCACACCACCGATACCGCAGACTTCCCCCCGACCCGGCAGCACCTTCAGGAGCAGTGACACCAGTGAGCACCGACGACCTTCCCCTCGCCTCGTCCGGCGGCTGCGGCGACGGCTGCGCCTGTGGCGCCGCCGCCGACGGCCTCGACGAGGAATACCTGGAGTGCGGGCTCGACCCCGCGCTCGCGCAGCTCCTGGCCGACGCCGGGCTCGACCCCGTGGAGGTCGAGGACATCGCCAATGTCGCCATCCAGGAGGACCTCGACCACGGCGTGGACGTGACGACCGTCGCGACCATCCCCGAGGACGCCGTCGCCACCGCCGACTTCGTCGCGCGCGAGGCGGGCGTCGTGGCCGGCCTCAGGGTCGCCGAGGCGGTCTTCTCGGTGGTCTGCGAGGCCGAGTTCGAGGTCGAGCGGCACGTCGAGGACGGCGACCGGGTGGAGGCCGGACAGAAGCTCCTGTCGGTCACCACGCGCACGCGTGACCTCCTCACCGCCGAGCGCAGCGCGCTGAACCTGCTGTGCCGGCTCTCCGGCATCGCGACCGCCACGCGCGCGTGGGCGGACGCACTGGAGGGCACCAAGGCACGCGTGCGGGACACGCGGAAGACCACTCCGGGGCTCAGGTCGCTGGAGAAGTTCGCGGTGCGCTGCGGGGGCGGGGTCAACCACCGGATGTCGCTGTCCGACGCGGCGCTGGTCAAGGACAACCACGTGGTCGCCGCCGGTGGCGTCGCACAGGCCTTCAAGGCCGTCCGGGAGGCCTTCCCGGACGTGCCGATCGAGGTCGAGGTCGACACCCTGCACCAGCTGCGGGAGGTCGTGGACGCGGGCGCCGACCTGATCCTGCTGGACAACTTCACCCCCGGCGAATGCGAGGAGGCGGTCGCGCTCGTGCACGGGCGGGCCGCGCTGGAGGCCTCCGGGCGGCTGACGCTGGACAACGCGCGCGCGTACGCCGGCACCGGCGTCGACTACCTCGCCGTGGGTGCCCTCACCCACTCCTCGCCGATCCTCGACATCGGCCTCGACCTGCGCGAGGCGGAGTAGTCGCGATGCTCCTCACGATCGACGTAGGCAACACGCACACCGTCCTCGGGCTGTTCGACGGCGAGGACATCGTCGAGCACTGGCGGATCTCCACGGACGCCCGCCGCACCGCGGACGAGCTGGCCGTCCTGCTCCAGGGCCTGATGGGCATGCACCCGCTCCTCGGGGACGAACTGGGCGACGGCATCGACGGGATCGCGATCTGCGCCACCGTGCCGTCCGTGCTGCACGAACTGCGCGAGGTGACGCGGCGCTACTACGGCGACGTGCCGGCCGTGCTGGTCGAGCCCGGGGTGAAGACGGGGGTGCCGATCCTCACCGACAACCCCAAGGAGGTCGGCGCGGACCGGATCATCAACGCGGTGGCGGCCGTCGAGCTGTTCGGCGGCCCCGCGATCGTCGTGGACTTCGGTACGGCGACGACGTTCGACGCGGTGTCCGCGCGCGGGGAGTACGTCGGCGGGGTCATCGCGCCCGGTATCGAGATCTCCGTGGAGGCGCTCGGGGTCAAGGGGGCGCAACTGCGGAAGATCGAGGTGGCCCGGCCGCGGAGTGTGATCGGGAAGAACACGGTCGAGGCGATGCAGTCCGGGATCGTGTACGGCTTCGCGGGGCAGGTCGACGGCGTGGTGAGCCGGATGGCCCGGGAGCTCGCGGAGGACCCGGACGACGTGACGGTGATCGCCACGGGCGGGCTCGCGCCGATGGTGCTGGGGGAGTCGTCGGTGATCGACGAGCACGAGCCCTGGCTGACGCTGGTGGGGCTGCGGCTGGTGTACGAGCGGAACGTCTCGCGGATGTGACCTGCCGGTCCGGGCCGCCCGGACCGGCATTGGGGTGGCCCGGTCACGCCACACCTGTCCCTTATGACGAATTTGTCTGATTAGCGCGTACTGTCGCCGCATGCCCACGCCATACGGATCCCGCGGCGGCATGGCGTTCGGCGTGGAGGAGCTGGCTGTGCTCCGCCGCGCCCTCGCCCTCGCCCTTCACCCCGCCCCTGCCTCGGCCGAGGACATCAAGGACTGCCACCGCCTCGCCGAGTCCCTCGACGAGGCGGTGCGTGAGGGTGCCCGGCTGCGCGCCTTCCTGGTGGCCGACCTCGCCCGGTACCGCGCCGCGCTGCCCGGCACCGCCGCCGGCTACCTCACGCTGCTGGAGGAGGCGCTGGGCGCCGGGTACCGGCCCGAGCCCGACGATCTCGCGGCGCTCCGGGCCCTGCGCGGCAACCCGGCCGGAGCGGCCCTGCTGATCCGCTGCCAGATGCTGGCCGAACGCGACGTACGCGCCCGTCTGGCGGGCGCCACGGGCGCTCGGCGCGCCCCGGCGGCCCCTGCGGTCCCGGCGTCCCGTACGCGTCTCCTGGCGCTGCCCGGGGGGCTTTCCGGGGGCCTTTCCGGCGGGCTCGGCGAGGGCCCGCCCGGGGTCGCCCGGGGCGGGCCGGCGGAACAGGACGCCAAGGAGCCGGCGAAGCGTCCGGCGAAGCCCCCGGTCAGGCCCGCGGAGAAGCCCGCCCCCGCCCCGGCCGACCCGAAGCCCGCCCGGCCCATCCCCACCCCCGGCGAGGTCTTCCCCCGCCGCAAGCCGGCCCCGCCCCCGGCGAACCCGCCGCAGCAGCTGGCCGCGGGCTGAACGCGGGACAGCCCGCACCCCGCCCGGGTCGTCCCGATTCCGCTGGCTACTCTGGAGGCATGGACTACGTCTCCGCGCTCGTGCCCCCGGTCGTCATGGCCGTGTTCTTCATCGGAGTGATCCGGGTCATCGTGAAGACCCAGGGCGGGGCCAACAAGGCCAAGGAGGACGCGGCCGTCGACGCCGCCCTCGCGCGCGTGGAGGGCGCCAAGCAGACCTCCGGTCCCGACGCCTGAACCCCTGTCGGCGTACGACTCCCGAGCCACCGCGCTTTCGGAGTCGTACGCCCTTTTTGTTGCTGTTTGACGTCGAAAGTGCACGTCCGTCACGCCGATAGCCGGATCTCCCACTATTGTGCTGAGGTGTGCCTCGCCCATTGGGAGAACTCGAAGACGCGGTCATGACGCGGGTGTGGAAGTGGAACCGCCCGGTCACCGTTCGAGAAGTCCTGGAAGACCTTCAGCAGGAACGGTCCATCGCGTACACCACGGTGATGACCGTTTTGGACAATCTCCATCAGAAGGGCTGGGTGCGCCGTGAGGCGGAAGGCCGGGCCTATCGATATGAGGCGGTCTCCACACGGGCCGCCTACGCCGCCGCACTGATGAACGAGGCCTGGTCCCAGAGCGACAACCCCGCCGCCGCTCTCGTCGCCTTCTTCGGGATGATGAGCGAGGAACAGCGACTGGCACTCCAGGACGCCGTGCGCATCGCCCAGGGACCGTCCACGGAGAACCCCGACTCGGCATCGCGGGACGGCGGGCGATAGCGTCCGCTCATGTCCGCGAAGAGCCCCTCCGCCGAGAACCTCGAAGTCACCGCAAAAGCCATCACCGTCCGGCGGGCCCGCACCAGCGATGTCGCCGGCATCCGTCGGCTCCTTGACTCCTACGTCCGCGACCGCATCCTGCTCGACAAAGCGACCGTCACGCTTTACGAGGACATCCAGGAGTTCTGGGTCGCCGAGCGCGACGACAACGCCGAGCTGGTCGGCTTCGGCGCCCTGCATGTCATGTGGGAAGACCTCGCGGAAGTGCGCACTCTCGCCGTGAAGCCCGGACTGAGGGGCGCCGGGGTCGGGCATCAGTTGCTGGAGAAGTTGTTGCAGACGGCCCGCTGGCTCGGTGTTCGTCGCGTTTTCTGTCTCACCTTCGAAGTGGACTTCTTCGGCAAGCACGGCTTCGTCGAGATCGGTGAGACGCCCGTTGACACCGATGTCTACGCAGAGCTGCTGCGTTCCTATGACGAAGGCGTGGCAGAGTTCCTCGGTCTCGAACGGGTGAAACCGAACACCTTGGGCAACAGCCGGATGCTTCTGCATCTGTGATCGCCAAGGATTCTGGCGCTCGGCCGTGCCCAGGTTCCCTATGTCCGAAACGCGCATGTTTCCGGACGAGGAGACCCCTGTCGGTCTCTCCCGGGGGTTTGTGTTTTTCCAGCAAAAGCGGTTTGCTTTCCGACGTACTGCAGTACTGCATATAACAGGGGACGGCGAAACGGCGGACGCCGCAGACCCCCGGCCCTCAAGTATTGGATGAAAGGAAATCCGGTGGCACAGAAGGTTCAGGTCCTTCTTGTCGACGACATCGACGGCGGCGAGGCGGACGAGACCGTCACGTTCGCGTTGGACGGCAAGACGTACGAGATCGATCTCACGACCGCCAATGCGGACAAGCTTCGTGGCCTTCTCGAGCCCTACGTGAAGGGCGGTCGACGCACTGGAGGCCGTGCTTCGGGCGGGCGCGGAAAGACGCGCGCCGCTTCCGGTGGCAGCCAGGACACCGCTCAGATCCGCGCCTGGGCCAAGGAGAACGGTTACGAGGTCAATGACCGCGGCCGTGTTCCGGCGAGCATTCGCGAGGCTTACGAGAAGGCCAACGCCTGATCGAGAGGTCCGCGAGGGCCGGGGCCCGCGAAGGCTTATGGCCGGGCGCGGTGCAACCGCAGCCGGTGGCACTGCGTTGCCACCGTGTTCACGACGCGTACGAGATCGGGGGCGTCCCCACCGCCCCCCAGCGCCGACACCGTCGGCAGCGAGGCCTCGACCTCGCACCCAGGCTCGGGGGGCCGCAGCCACACGGCGGCCCCCTGCAGGGCGCCCGGGACGAGCGGTCGCCGGTTTCCGGCGGTCCGGCACGCCTCCGCCGCTCGCGGCCGGGGCGTGAGCCCGCCCGCCTTCGGTACCCCCGGGAGCGACGGCAGGACCGGCGGTCCGCCCTCGCCGGGCCCCGGCCGCGCAGGCCGCCCCGACGGCACCTCCCCCAGTCCGCCCACCCCCGGCTCCGGCGGAAGGGGTGCCCGCATCGCTCCGCCCGCGCCGATCGCCCGTAGATCGAGTGCCAGGGCGCCCCACTCCAGCCAGTCCAGCAGGCCCGGCAGCTCCTCCGCGCTGCCCACCGCCACCAGGAGCCGCATGCGGTCGCCCCGCAGCGCCACCGGGGATTCCCGGGCGAGGTGGCGCAGGGCCGCGCGACCCGCCTCGGCCGGGACGTCCAGGACGTCGAAACGCAGCCCCAGGCGCAGCCGTACGGGAGATTCAGGCGTGCTCGCGGGCACCGTGGGCCAGCCCAGTTCGTTCTCGTACCAGTGGCGGACCTGATCGTCGCCGGAGGCGGCCCGGTCGGGCGGCTGACGGGGGAGCGGGACCGCGGTGAGACCGGTGGGGAGAGAGAGGTGGCGGGCGACCATGCCGAGTGCAACCGCCGGAAAGGCGCGAGAGTTACGCTGGGTGTACCGACGTGTGCGAAGAGTGTTTGAAGAGGGGGCGTGCGGAGGTGCGGGGTGGCACAAGGTTGTTCGCCCGTAGCGGAGGGACGAGGGGCGTACGGCATGGAGTGTCGGTCGGAGCGGGTAAGACATCCCTAGTGGGAGGGGGCGACACGCAGGAAAGGCCGTCTCACGTTCGCCATCGGCGTACTGGCGAGTGGGGTATCTGTCTGGCCTGCGGGAACATCGTCTCGCACCATCGGGTTGGAGCAGATGTCGGCGTTCGGGGTCAGGAGGCCATCGACGGTGTCGGCAGTTGGAATGAGCGGTCCCCGCTTGCGGGACTAAGCTGCGGAAGGACAGGGAGGGGAAGTTCCCCCCACTGCCTGACCGCTCTGAGGAGCGATTAACGATGTTCGAGAGGTTCACCGACCGCGCGCGGCGGGTTGTCGTCCTGGCTCAGGAAGAAGCCCGGATGCTCAACCACAACTACATCGGCACCGAGCACATCCTCCTGGGCCTGATCCACGAGGGTGAGGGTGTCGCCGCCAAGGCCCTTGAGAGCCTCGGGATTTCGCTCGAGGCGGTCCGCCAGCAGGTGGAGGAGATCATCGGCCAGGGCCAGCAGGCCCCGTCCGGGCACATCCCCTTCACCCCCCGTGCCAAGAAGGTCCTGGAGCTGTCGCTCCGCGAGGCCCTTCAGCTGGGCCACAACTACATCGGCACGGAGCACATCCTGCTCGGCCTGATCCGTGAGGGCGAGGGCGTCGCCGCCCAGGTCCTGGTCAAGCTGGGCGCAGATCTCAACCGGGTGCGGCAGCAGGTCATCCAGCTGCTCTCCGGTTACCAGGGCAAGGAGACCGCCACCGCCGGCGGGCCTGCCGAGGGCACCCCCTCGACGTCCCTGGTCCTCGACCAGTTCGGCCGGAACCTCACCCAGGCCGCTCGTGAGTCCAAGCTCGACCCGGTCATCGGGCGCGAGAAGGAGATCGAGCGGGTCATGCAGGTGCTGTCCCGCCGTACCAAGAACAACCCGGTGCTGATCGGTGAGCCCGGCGTCGGCAAGACCGCCGTCGTCGAGGGCCTCGCCCAGGCCATCGTCAAGGGCGAGGTGCCCGAGACCCTCAAGGACAAGCACCTCTACACCCTGGACCTCGGCGCGCTGGTCGCCGGCTCCCGCTACCGCGGTGACTTCGAGGAGCGCCTGAAGAAGGTCCTCAAGGAGATCCGCACCCGCGGCGACATCATCCTGTTCATCGACGAGCTGCACACGCTGGTCGGTGCGGGTGCCGCCGAGGGCGCCATCGACGCCGCTTCGATCCTGAAGCCGATGCTGGCCCGCGGTGAGCTCCAGACCATCGGCGCCACCACGCTGGACGAGTACCGCAAGCACCTGGAGAAGGACGCGGCCCTCGAGCGCCGCTTCCAGCCCATCCAGGTCGCCGAGCCCTCGCTCCCGCACACGATCGAGATCCTCAAGGGTCTGCGCGACCGCTACGAGGCCCACCACCGTGTCTCCATCACGGACGAGGCCCTCGTCCAGGCCGCGACCCTGGCCGACCGGTACATCTCGGACCGCTTCCTGCCGGACAAGGCGATCGACCTGATCGACGAGGCCGGTTCCCGGATGCGCATCCGCCGGATGACCGCACCGCCGGACCTCCGCGAGTTCGACGAGAAGATCGCCGGTGTCCGCCGGGACAAGGAGTCCGCGATCGACTCGCAGGACTTCGAGAAGGCCGCCTCCCTCCGCGACAAGGAGAAGCAGCTCCTGGCCGCCAAGGCCAAGCGGGAGAAGGAGTGGAAGGCCGGCGACATGGACGTCGTCGCCGAGGTCGACGGCGAGCTGATCGCCGAGGTCCTCGCGACCGCCACCGGCATCCCGGTCTTCAAGCTGACCGAGGAGGAGTCCTCGCGTCTGCTGCGCATGGAGGACGAGCTCCACAAGCGGGTCATCGGCCAGGTCGACGCCGTCAAGGCGCTGTCGAAGGCGATCCGTCGTACGCGTGCGGGCCTCAAGGACCCGAAGCGTCCCGGTGGTTCGTTCATCTTCGCCGGCCCGTCCGGTGTCGGTAAGACCGAGCTGTCCAAGGCGCTCGCCGAGTTCCTCTTCGGTGACGAGGACGCGCTGATCTCCCTCGACATGTCGGAGTTCAGCGAGAAGCACACGGTCTCGCGGCTCTTCGGTTCGCCCCCCGGATACGTGGGCTACGAAGAGGGCGGCCAGCTGACCGAGAAGGTCCGCCGCAAGCCGTTCTCCGTCGTCCTCTTCGACGAGGTCGAGAAGGCCCACCCGGACATCTTCAACTCGCTGCTGCAGATCCTGGAGGACGGTCGCCTGACCGACTCCCAGGGCCGGGTCGTGGACTTCAAGAACACGGTCATCATCATGACGACCAACCTCGGCACCCGGGACATCTCCAAGGGCTTCAACCTGGGCTTCGCGGCCTCGGGTGACAAGAAGACCAACTACGAGCGCATGAAGAACAAGGTCTCGGACGAGCTCAAGCAGCACTTCCGGCCCGAGTTCCTCAACCGCGTCGACGACGTGGTCGTCTTCCCGCAGCTCACCCAGGACGACATCCTCAAGATCGTCGACCTGATGGTGGGCAAGGTGGACGAGCGCCTCAAGGACCGGGACATGGGCATCGAGCTCTCCCAGTCCGCCAAGGAGCTGCTGTCCAAGAAGGGTTACGACCCGGTGCTGGGTGCGCGTCCGCTGCGTCGCACCATCCAGCGCGAGGTCGAGGACACGCTGTCGGAGAAGATCCTCTTCGGCGAGCTGCGTCCCGGCCACATCGTGGTCGTCGACACCGAGGGCGAGGGCGAGACCCAGACCTTCACCTTCCGCGGCGAGGAGAAGTCGGCACTGCCCGACGTCCCGCCGATCGAGCAGGCGGCCGGCGGTGCCGGGCCGAACCTGAGCAAGGAGGCGTAAGCCTCACGGCCGTAGGCCGACGAGAGGGGCCGGTGCTCGCGGAGCACCGGCCCCTCTCGCGTTCTGTTGCGACCTGCTGGGCCGCGCGACTCTGCCCGTTCACCTCCTTCACCAGGCGGCGAGCCGGGCCAGTCAGGGAAGGTCCGGTCCAGGTCCCCGGCTCGGGCCGCCCCGGGTGACGTTCCTGAGGGGCGGGAGCGGATCGTCGGGCGGGGTGCGAGTCCGCGGGGCCCGCGGGGCAGTGGGCTGTCTCCTTGTCGAGGGCCGGCCGCACGATCCGGCGCGGCGAGCCGCAGCCGTTGTGGCGCAGGACGTGGGCGCTGGTCAGCGCCAGTCGGGGGGACGGCGTGGTGCCGCTGCACCCCGAGCGGTCCGTGGTCGTGCCGGCGGGATCACAACCGCGGAGTGCGGCGGAGCGGGCGTCCTGGGTGGCCTTCACTCGCGCGTCGGTCGTTGTCTCCCTGCGGATCCCGACCGTGAACTCCATCTGGACGACGGTTGTTGGAAGGTGAGCTACTGTCCCGCCGTGCGCTGGACCGCGGTGAGCGGTTCGTCGCGGAGGGGCTGTACGGCGCCCGCGAGTTCGACGTGTGACGTGTCCTCAGCGCCCTTGCATCCTCCCTGGCTTCGTAACGCGTGAGGGGGCCGGAACCCGAAGGTGCCGGCCCCACGGCGTGCGCGTACGCGGTCCGCAGCGAGTGGGTCAGGACAACTGGCCGTCGTAGTCCGGGAGTTTGAAGGTCTTCTCGGCGTGACCGCCCGACAGGTCGGTGGGGCTGTTGCCGATGTTCGCGATGATCGTGTAGCCCTTGTTCTCGATGTCGACGCGCTGGGCGGTCTTGTAGGTGGCGACGTTCTTGAACAGGTCGATGAAGCCGCGGACGTACAGGCCGTTCACCTGGTAGCCGGCCTGCTTGAGGTTGTAGTCGGTCGCCGAGGCGATGATGCCGGGGCGGGCGGTCACGAAGAACAGGGAAACGCCGTGCTCCTGGGCGTACTTGGCGACTTCGAGGACGGGCTTGTTGGCCGGCTGCGGGTAGCTGAAGCCGAAGTCCGTCTCCAGGGTGGTGTTGTCGATGTCGAGGACGATCGCCTGCTTCTCGCCGGGCCCGGGGGCGGCGATGCGCGTCTTCAGGTAGGGGAGCGCCTGGTTCATCACGGCCTGGCAGTCGGTCTGCCAGGTGGCGTAGTCGACGGCCGCGGCGGCGGCCGTGGTGGTCGTGGTGGTCGTGGAGGTGCTTGCGGTCGTCGTCGCGGCCTCGGCGGGGACGGCCAGGGCGACAAGTGCGGCGGCGGAGACGGTGCTTACGGCTGTGCTTACGGCTGCGCGGCGCGCCCGGGGGCGTCGGCTTCTCATATGTGTGGGGGTCCTCTCACGTCCGTATGCCGTTGTCTGGTGCATGTTCGGTGGCGAGGGTGGCGCGAGGGGAACCGTAGGGTTACCGCTTGGTAGGAAGCCAGAGACGTGCGTCACTTGGCGGGGTTTTTGCATGGGGGTCGCCGGTGACTTGCCGCACAGGCGATTTGTCCATTACTAGGCGGAATAGTGAAGAGAATTACGGAGAGGGTGGGACTTCTCGTACGCACCTTCTCCGCCCATTACTACATTCCGTCGTAGATGCGCTGTTTGGGGCTATTCGGTCCTCGGGGTTACCAAGGGATGCGCCATCCGGCCGCCTTCGAGCGCCGGGTGGTTTCCCTGTCCCCTGCTTCATGAGGTTCCGAATGTTCCAGCGCGTCTCCCACCGCTCCTCCCGTACGTCCCTGCTCCGCACCCGTGTGGCCGTCGTGGCCGCGTCCGTCGGGGCGTCGGCTGTGCTGGGGGCCGGAGTCGCCTCGGCCGCGTCCTCCTCGGCCTCCTGGGTCGACCCGGTCAAGAAGTACAAGCTCAGCGCGAGCTACGCGCAGGCCGGTGGCATGTGGCAGTCCACCCACAGCGGGCAGGACTTCGCGGTGCCGAGCGGTACGAACGTCGTCGCCGCGCACGGCGGGACCGTCGTCAAGGCGGGTCCGGGGGGTGCCGGTGACGGTCCCGCCTACGGCAACGCGATAGTGATCAAGCACGGTAACCGGACGTACTCGCAGTACGCCCACCTCTCCCGGATCAAGGTCAAGGTCGGCCAGGTCGTCAGGACCGGTCAGCGCATCGCCCTGTCCGGCAACACCGGCAACTCCAGCGGCCCGCACCTGCACTTCGAGATCCGCACCACCGCGAACTACGGCTCGGCGATCGACCCGGTCGCCTTCCTGCGGGCCAAGGGCGTCAAGGTCTGAGCCTGTTCTGCCGGGTCAGGTGAGGGCGGTGGGGTGGGCGTCGGGGTGCGCCGCTCCCGGGGGTGAGCCCTCTGGGTGCCAGCGGCTGGGGTTTGGGTCGTGCGGCGGTCGGGGTGGCCTCGGGGTGGGGCGGGGGCGAACCGTGGTGTCAGCTTCCCGTGTTGCCTTCGGGTGGGTTCGGGGGCGTCAGCTGTTGACGCTGCCCCCGGTCGCTCCGTGAACGCCAGCTCCTCGCGCTGCGGCTGGGGCGGGCCGTGAACGGCAGCTCCTCGCGCTGTGGCTGGGGCGGGCCGTGGGTGCCGGCCGTTGCTGCGTCCGGTCGGTCCGCGTGCGCCAGCCCCTCGTGCGCCAGCCCCTCGTGTGTCAGTCCCTCGTGTGCCAGCCCCTCGTGCTGATCTTTGTCGGCCGCGGACGCCAATTCCTCCCTGCTTCCGCGGGAGGGGTTCGTCGGGTTGTGGGGATGGCCGTGCGCCAGCCCCTCGCGTCACGCCCAGGCGAGCGCGGACGCCGGCTGTTCAGGCTGCCCTGGCACGATCCTCGGCGTCTGAAACTCGCCCCGTTCCGGGCCGCACCTCAGGCGCCTGTCGTTCGGGCTGCCAGGTGTGATCTGCGGGTGTGATGCGCAGGTGGCGGTGTGATGCGCAGGTGGCGGTCTTGGGCTCGCCTCTTGGGCGATCCACAGGCGCCAGCCCTGGGTTCACCCCCGCCTGATCCTGAGGCCGCGCCCTGAACCCCGCCCTGCCCGCTACCCCTTCCCGTTTCCCCCCTGCGCCTGCGTGACCAGGTCCGTCGCGACCTCCAGGACTGCCTGACGTTTGGCCTCAGGGTCGGCGGTGATGTCCTGGAGGAAGAACATCCCGGCGTGCAGGGTGAAGATCGCGCTGACGCAGCGGACCTGGTCGATCAGGTCCGCCTCCGGGTCGACGATGATCTCGCGCAGCCCCTGCATGCGCTCCTTGAAGGTCTCGCCGACGCGCAGTTCACGGACCGCCGCCTGGTTCTCCTGCATGAAGCGGAACAGCGGCGTCGCCCCGGCCAGGATCTCGCTGTAGCGCCGTACGATCTCCTGCTTCGTCTCCAGCGTGTGCGGCTGGTTCCGGCCCCACTCGATGAGGTCGAGGATCGGCTGCGTCAGGTCGTCGAAGATGCTGACGAGGATCTCTTCCTTGGTCTTGAAGTGGTAGTAGAGCGCCGCCTTGGTCACGTCCAGGTGCTCGGCGATCTCCCGCAGTGACGTCTTCTCGTACCCCTGCTCCGCGAAGAGGTCGAGAGCCACGTCCTGGATGCGCTGGCGCGTGTTGCCGCGGCGCTGCTGCTTCGTCACGTCCATGGTGCCGCCCATCCTCGTGCTCCTCGGCTTTCCACAAAACTTACTTGACGCCCGGCTAGTTACGGCTCTACCTTCCCCAGTGTAGACAACTAGCCGGGCGGCAAGTAAGTACCCCGGCGGGGGCAGTACGGCAGGACCTCAGGGGAGTGGGAACGATGGCGGACACACAGACGGTCGAGACGGAGCCGGACAAGAAACAGCGCAGCGTGCGGGTCGTCCTGCTCGCGCTGATGATCACCATGATGCTCGCGATGCTCGACAACATGATCGTGGGCACCGCGATGCCGACGATCGTCGGCGAGCTCGGCGGACTCGAGCACCTGTCGTGGGTCGTGACGGCCTACACGCTGGCCACCGCGGCCGCCACCCCGCTCTGGGGCAAGCTCGGCGACATGTACGGCCGCAAGGGCGTCTTCATGAGCTCGATCGTGCTGTTCCTGGTCGGCTCGGCGCTCAGCGGCATGGCCCAGGACATGGGGCAGCTCATCGGCTTCCGGGCCGTCCAGGGCCTCGGCGCCGGTGGTCTGATGGTCGGTGTCATGGCGATCATCGGCGACCTGATCCCGCCGCGGGAGCGCGGCAAGTACCAGGGCATGATGGCCGGCGTCATGGCGCTCGCGATGATCGGCGGTCCGCTGGTCGGCGGCACGATCACCGACAACTGGGGCTGGCGCTGGTCCTTCTACATCAACCTGCCGCTCGGTGTCGTCTCGCTCGGCCTGATCAGCGCGGTGCTGCACCTGCCGAAGAAGCGCGCGCAGGCCCGTATCGACTACCTGGGCGCCGCCCTGCTGACCGTCGGCATCACCTCCATCGTGCTGGTGACCACCTGGGGCGGCACGGAGTACGCCTGGAGCTCCGCGCGGATCATGGAGCTGATCGGCATCGGCGTCGCCGCGCTGGTCGGATTCGTGTTCTGGCAGACCAAGGCGGCCGAGCCGGTCGTACCGCTGCACATCTTCCGCAGTCGCAACTTCACGCTGATGTCGATCATCGGCTTCATCACCGGCTTCGTGATGTTCGGCGCCACCCTCTTCCTGCCGCTGTACCAGCAGTCGGTGCAGGGTGCCTCCGCGACCAACTCCGGGCTGCTGCTCCTGCCGATGCTCGGCGCGATGCTGGTGACCTCGATGGTCGCGGGCCGGATCACCACCAACAGCGGTCGGTACTACGTGTTCCCGGTCGCCGGCAGCGTCCTGATGGTGATCGGCCTGTACCTGCTGTCGACCATGGACACGGGGACCTCGCGGTTCACCTCCGGTGTCTTCATGGCCGTCGTCGGACTCGGCATGGGCTGCCTGATGCAGATCACCATGCTGGTCGCGCAGAACAGCGTCGAGATGAAGGACATGGGCGTCGCGTCCTCGTCCACCACCCTGTTCCGTACGCTCGGCTCCTCCTTCGGCGTGGCCATCATGGGCGCCCTGTTCAACCACCGGGTCCAGGACACCATGGCCGAGCGTGGTGGGGAACTGGGCTCCAAGGTGACCGAGCAGTCCGCGCAGCTCGACGCGAAGAGTCTGGAGAAGCTGCCGGACGCGGTGCGCGAGGCGTACCAGTACGCGGTCTCCGCCGGCACGCACTCCGCGTTCCTGCTCGGCTCGATCGTCGCCGTGGTCTCCCTGGTGGCGGCGGTGTTCGTCAAGGAGGTGCCGCTGAAGGGGGCGGGGCCCCAGAAGTCGGCGGACGACCCGGCACCGGCGCCGCTGGTCGAGGTCTGAGCCGCCCCTTCCGTACCGAAGGCCCCCGGATGGTGTCCGCCCCGGGGGCCTTCTCCATGCCCGCCTGCGGAGGGGGTGGCCGTGGGGTGGTGACGGCCTGTGGGGGACGGTCTGCGGAGGGGGTGGCCCTGGGGCGGCCGCGACCGGCGGGATGAACTGGGTGGCGCCTTCGTCGGCGGGCGGCAGTGGCGCGGAGGCGGGGTTGCCGGGGGCCGACGGGAGGGGCTGGCCCCGCGGTGGTGATGGCCTGCGGTGGTGACGGCCTGTGTGGGGGATGGCCTGCGGAGGAATGGCTCCGCGGTGGTAGCGGCCTGCGGTGGTGACGGCCTGTGATGGGGAAATCTCATGCAGGGATTGGGCCCGCACAGGTGACGACCTATGGGGGTGACGGCCTATGGAGGGGGCGGGCGGTGCAGGCGATGGTCTACGTAGGCGACGGCCCGCGGAGGGGGTGGCCCGTGCAGGGGATGGCCCCCCCTGAGGCCTGCCCGCGGAGGGCGACCCGCGGAAGCGATGGCCCCGCGCAGGCGACAGCCGCGCAGGCGACGGCCCGACGAATAGATGGCTCGAGGAGTCAATCGCCCAGGGGGACGTTTGCCCGAAGCTGACCGCCCTCCGGAGTCGACCGCCCCCTCCCGAAGCTGACCGCCCCCCTCCGGAGTCGACCGCCCCCTCCCGAAGCTGACCGCCCCCCTTCGGAGTCGACCGCCCTCCGGAGTCGACCGTCCCCCGGAGTCGACCGCCCCTCGGGGTCGACCGCCCCTCGGGGTTGACCGCCCCCCGAAGCCGACCGCCCCCGGTGTCGATCACCCCCGATGCCGATCACCCCCGATGCCGATCGCCCCAGGCTCGATGTCAGTGCCGCGTGTCACCATCGGCCTCATGGACAAAGTGCGGCAGATCAGGCTCGCCAAGGACGCCATGGACCGGGACTGGGCCGATCCGGGGCTCGACCTGGACGCCGTCGCCGCGCACGCGGGCTATTCGCGGTATCACTTCATCCGGGCCTTCAAGGAGACGTACGGCGAGACCCCCGGCCAATACCTCACGCACCGGCGGATCGAGCGGGCCGAGGAGATGCTGAGAGGCGCCGATCTGAGCGTCACCGAGATCTGCCACCTGGTCGGCTTCAGCAGCCTCGGCACCTTCTCCGCCCGCTTCAAGGCGCGGACCGGCCTCACCCCGAGCGAGTACCGCACCCGGCACGTGGGCCGCGGTGCCGCCCTGATCCCCGGCTGCTACGCCATGCTCTGGGCCGGCGGCTTCCCCACCGCCAAAGGCACCGCAAGAGACACAGCGAAAGGCACCGCGAAAGGCACCGCGAGCGCCACGGCAGGAGCCACCGCGAGAGCCACACCCACCTCCACCGACGGACCCCCCATGAGGACCGCAACTTCGGAGAAGCGGATCAGCCCCGCCGCTGCCTACGGTGACGGAGAGGTAATCCCGGACGACGACAGGAGGGCGGAGCCATGATCCAGGGTCTGGGCATCACCACCGTATGGACCTTCGACCAGCAGCGCACGAAGGCCTTCTTCACCGAGAAGCTGGACTTCGAGGTGCGCAGCGAGGTCGCGATGGGCGACATGACATGGGTCACCGTCGGCGCCAAGGAGCAGGAGGGCGTCGAACTGGCCCTGATGAGTCTCGACGGCCCGGGTCTCGACCCCGAGTCCGCCGAGGCGCTGAGGAAGCTCGTCGGCAAGGGCGTGATGGGCGCGGGGGCGTTCCGGACCGACGACTGCCGCGGTGACTACGAGACGTTCCGGGCGCGCGGGGTGGAGTTCATCCAGGAGCCCCAGGAGCGGCCGTACGGCATCGAGGCGATCTTCCGCGACGACAACGGCAACTGGTACTCGCTGACCCAGCGCAACGAGGAATTGGACTTCTCGAAGGACTGGGCGTGACGCAGGACGTGGTCGAGGCCGACCACACCGCCGTACGGGTCGCGCTCTGGCGGGCCCTGCACGTGCGCGCCGATCCGCCGCCGCATGTGCTGGAGGACGAGATCGGGCTGCGGCTCGCGGGACCCGACGACGGGTGGCGGGACCGCCCGGACATGGACGTGGACGCCACGCGCCGCACCCGGGCGTCGATCGTGGCGCGGACCCGGTACGTGGAGGACTTCGTCGTCGAGGGGGGTGTCGAGGGGGGTGTCGAGCAGTACGTCGTCCTCGGCGCCGGCCTCGACACGTTCGCCCAGCGCAGACCGGAGATCGCCGCCGAGCGCGGATTGCGGGTCTTCGAGGTCGACCGGCCGGGACCGCAGACCTGGAAGCGGCAGCGGCTGGAGGAGCTCGGCTTCGGTGTCCCCGAGTGGCTGCGGCTCGTGCCGGTCGACTTCGAGGGGGACTGGTGGGGGCGGCTGGCCGAGGCGGGGTTCGATCCCGGTCGCCCCGCGGTGGTGGCCTCCACGGGCGTCACCATGTACCTCACCCGGGAGGCGAACGAGGCCACGTTCCGCCTGGTCGCCGGGCTCGCCCCGGGGTCCGCGTTCGTGACGACCTTCCTACGGCCGCCGCAGGACGTCGAGCCGGATCAGCGGCCGCAACTGGAGGCGGCGGTGAGGGGAGCGCGGGCGGCCGGCACCCCGTTCCTCAGCTTCTTCGAGCCCGCCGGAATCCTGGCGCTGGCGCGCGAGTCCGGTTTCCGGGAAGCCCGGCACGTCCCGGCGGAGGAGCTGGACCGCCGGTACTTCGCGGACCGGACGGACGGCGTACGACCGTCCAGGGGGGAGGAACTGATGGTGGCGAGCACCTGAGAGACCCAGCCGAAGGGGCCCACTCGAGGGGCCCCCGCCCGGAGGGTCCCCACCCGCAGGGCTCCCACCCGAAGGGCCCCCACCCGAAGGGCCCCACCGGTCACGGCAGCAGCGGGTAACTCCCCGTCGCCGTGGGCGCGTGCTCAGGAAGCCACAGCACCGCCACCGCCCCCTCCGCGGGAACCTCCTCCGGTGCCCCGGCCGGACGGACGTTGCGGAAGGTCAGCCGCGCACCCAGCACCCGCGCCTGACCGGCCGCGATGGTCAGCCCCAGGCCGTGCCCGTGCCCCGCGCGGTCCGCGCTGCCCGTGCGGAAGCGGCTCGGTCCGTCGGCGAGGAGGTCCTCGGGGAAACCGGGGCCGTGGTCGCGGACCCGGATGACGCGGCCCTCCACGGTGACCTGGATGGGCGGCTTGCCGTGCCGGGCGGCGTTGGCGAGGAGGTTGAACAGCACCCGCTCCAGGCGGCGCGGGTCGGTCATGACCTCCGACTCGTGCACCACACGGACCTCGATCTCCGGGTCCTTGGCCGCCACCCGCCGGGCGACGAACTCGCCGAGCAGGATCTCCTGGAGCTCGGCCCGCTCGGAGGCGCCGTCGAGCCGGGCCACCTCCAGGACGTCCTCGACGAGGGTGCGCATGGCCTTCGCCCGGTCCAGGACCAACTCAGTGGGCCGCCCCGGAGGCAGCAGTTCCGCGGCCGTCAGCAGACCCGTCACCGGTGTCCGCAGCTCGTGCGCGATGTCCGCGGTGACCCGCCGCTCGGCCTCCAGCCGCTGCTGGAGCGCGTCCGCCATGGCGTCCACGGCGCTCGCGAGGTCGTCGGTCTCGTCCCGTACGACCCCGCCGATCGCGTCCCTGACCCGCACGTCGGTCTCGCCCTTGGCCATCTGGTTCGCCGCGGTGGCCGCCTTCCGCAGCCGCCGTGACAACTGCCCGCCGATGAGCACGCCGAGCGCGCTGCCGCCGAGGACCACCGCGATGGAGCCGATCACCAGGGCCTGGTCGAGGTCCTTGAGGATGTCGGTGCTGCGGTCGGTGAACCCGGTGTGCAGCGACAGCACATGTCCGCCCTTGACCGGGACCGCGGCCCAGATGTCCGGCCCCCGGTCGGGCCGGTCGGAGACGTACGTCGCCCGGCGGCCCTCCTCGACCTTCTCGCGCAGCGGGGGCGGCAGATGACGGTCGTCGACCGCGATGCTGGGGAAGTTCGGCTTGCCCGTCAGTTCGTAGTTGCGCTGGGCGATCCGGATCCGCTCGTCCGCGAGGTCGCGCGCGTTGTCCAGCATCGAGACGCGGGCCGCGTTGTGCACGACCAGGCTCAGGGCGACCGCCACGAGCGCGCCGACCAGCGCGATGGCCGCGCTGAGCTTCCATCTCAGCCCTGTCCGCACCACCACACGCTCCGTCACCGGGCCCCGAAGGATCCCCCGCATGCTCCAGGTCCCCCTGCTCAGGCCTTCAACTTGTAACCGAAGCCGCGGACCGTCTCGATCCGGTCCTGGCCGATCTTGGTCCGCAGCCGCTGCACATGGACGTCGACGACCCGGGTGTCACCGCCCCAGCCGTAGTCCCACACCCGTTCGAGCAGCTTGTCCCGGGACAGGACCGTGCCCGGCGCGGAGGAGAACTCGAGCAGCAGCCGCATCTCGGTGGGGGTGAGCGCCACCGGCTGCCCGGCCTTGCGCACCTCCATGCCCTCGGTGTCGATCTCCAGTTCCCCGAAGGTCAGCACGCCCCCGGCGGCCCCGGCCGCGTCCACCTCGCCCCGGTCGGCCCCGCCCGCGTGCCCGAAGCGGCGCAGCACCGCACGGATACGGGCGACCAGGACGGCCCCGTCGAACGGCTTGGTCACGTAGTCGTCGGCGCCGGCCTCCAGGCCGAGCACCACGTCGATGGAGTCGGCGCGCGCCGACAGCATGATCACCGGCACGGTGGACTCGTCGCGGATACGGCGGCACAGGCTGACCCCGTCCAGGCCCGGGACCATGACGTCCAGCAGGGCGATGTCGGGACGGTCCGCCCGGAACGCCTCCAGGCCGGACAGCCCGTCGGGCATGGCGGTGACCGCGAAGCCGTCCCGCTCCAGGGCGAGTTGGGTGGCCTCGCGGATGACGTCGTCGTCCTCGACGAACAGCACGTGGGTCTGGTCTGCCATCCGGGTGCTCTCACTCTTCGGGGTCGTTGAGGGGTCGTTGCGGTCACTGGGGGATCGTTCCTGGCGGCCCGACCGGTTCACGCCGGACGCGGCGGATCATGCCGTACGTCAGCTGTCGGGCACCGGCGCCGGATCCTTGCCGACGACGTCGCTGTAGTCGCTGTGCGTGCGGTACACGGCGGCGAACCTCCCCGAGACCCAGCGGTAGGTGGTCACGTTCTCGCCGGACGGTTCCGACACCGCGTCGCCCTTCTCGTACACCTGCTTGGTCACCACCAGGTCGCCGCGGTCGATCTCGGCGTAGACCGGAGGTTCCTCGGCGTGGAAGACATTCTGGTACGAACCGCCTTCCTCGCGATACACGTACGAGCCGACGCCCAGTAGATCCGCACAGGTCACGACGTTGACGACGACGTCGTCGGCCGGGCCGCCGGTCAGGTCGCCGTAGAACAGGTCGACCGGGTACTGGTCGGTGCCACAGGGCTCCAGATCGCGCTTGACCGCCGCGGAGACCTTCGGGTCCGACTTGAGGAGAGCGACCGCGCCCTTGCGGTCCAGGCGCGGGGCGGCCAGGGCGGAGGGCATGACGGAAGGTGAGGCGTCGACCCCCGCGACCGCGTGTGCCGGACCCTCGTCACGGGTGCCGGTGCCGCCGGTGGCGCAGGCGGAGACGAAAAGGGCGAGGGCGGCCAGCACGACCACCGCCGTGCTTGCCGCCTGGAAGATCCCCCGGACCGGAGCGAGGTCCGGCCGGGTGGGCCCGGATTCGGTCAGGCCGCCGCGCAACGCTCCCGCTCCTCACGCTCCAGCGCGCGTGCGTCCAGGTCGCGGGCCTCCAGCTCCTCGCGGAGCCGGGCGAGCGCCCGGTGCAGCGTGCTCTTGACCGTACCGGCCGACATGCCGAGGGCGGCGGCCGTCTCTTCCGTGGACATCTGCTCCCAGTGTCGCAGCACCACGACGCTGCGCTGCTTGGGGGCGAGCACCTTCATGACGTCCATCAGCAGGGCGCGGTCCGCGTGCTGCTCGGTGGAGTCATCGACCGAGGCGTCCGGGAGCTGCTCGGTCGGCACCTCCTCCAGCTTCCGCGCCCGCCACCACTCCGTACGGGTGTTGATCATCACCCGGCGCAGGTAGGCGTCCGCGAGCCGCTTGTCCTCGATGGTCTCCCAGCGGCCGTACGTCCGTACGAGCGCCGTCTGGAGCAGGTCCTGCGCGTCGACCGGGTCCGGGACCAGACGGCGTGCGCTGCGCAGCAGCGCGTCCTGCCGGGTGCGGACGTACTCCTCGAACTCGAGCACCTCTCCCTGCGCCATGTCGACCGCCTCCTGATCCCCGTTCCGGCAGTCACTGCCGGTTCTCATCTCGTGTGCTGCCGCCTGGTGTGCGGCATGGCAATGAAGCTACGGAGCGGTTGTCACGGGGCTGTGCGGAGCAGCGCGCGGCTGGCAATCGGCTGTCCGTCGGTTGTGTAACGGAAGCCGAAAAGGGGTAAACCGGCGCGGTTGTTCGCGCCGGTTCAGGGGGATTTGCCGGTTTGCTTTGTGCAGGGCTATGTCAACGGCAGCCGATACAAACCACCCGGCAGGGGTTCGACGAGCCCGTCCGCGACCAGACCGTCCAGCGCCCGCGCCCGCTGCACCGGTTCGTGCCACACCCGGTCGAGCACCGTCTGCGGGACGGGCGTGTGGGCCTCCCGCAGCACGGCGAGCAGCTTGCCGCGGACCTGGCGGTCGGTACCGGCGTACGTCTGTCCGCGCCGCGCCGGCCCGTCGTGCTCGGGCTTGCCCGCGAGCCGCCAGGCGCACTGCGCGGCGATGGGGCAGCGCTGACAGGTCTCGTTCTTGGCCGTGCAGACGAGCGCGCCGAGCTCCATGGAGGCGGCGGCCCAGCGCGCGGCGGTCTTCTCGTCCTTGGGCAGCAGCGCGCGGGCCAGCTTGCGCTCGGCGGCGGTGGTGGCGTTCGGCGGGTACTGCACACCGGTCACCGCCCGCGCGAACACCCGCCGCACATTGGTGTCGAGCACCGCGTGCCGCTGCCCGTACGCGAAGGAGGCGACGGCGGCCGCCGTGTACTCGCCGATGCCGGGCAGCGCGAGCAGTTGCGCGTGGTCCGTCGGTACGTCACCGCCGTGCCGTTCCGTTATGGCGACCGCGGCGCCGTGCAGCCGCAGCGCCCGGCGCGGGTACCCGAGCCGTCCCCAGGCGCGCACGGCCTCGCCGGGTGCCTGCGCGGCCAGGTCGGCGGGTCGCGGCCACCGCGCGAGCCACTGCTCGTAGACCGGCAGGACCCGGTTCACGGGCGTCTGCTGGAGCATGAACTCACTGACCATCACCCCCCACGGCCCGGCCTCGGGCCGCCGCCACGGCAGATCCCGGGCGTGCTCGTCGAACCAGTCGATGACGGGGGAGTGCAGGCCCGCTCCGAGCGGAGCGTCGGTGATGCCGTCGGTGCTGCCGTCGGCGGGGCTGCTGTGCGGGGGCTTCGTGGGCGCAGTCATGGCCTTCCGATCCTGCCATGGCCGGGGGCCCGCGCGGGCGAACCGCCACCCAGGGGGGCGACGCGGGGTGTGATCGGGGCCAGTGGGGCCGGTCCGACGAGATGTGCCGCCGCCTCCGAGGACCGTGCGCCCGTGCGGACGGCCTCACGCTGCGGACCGCCTGCGGCTCGACGCAACGCACCGCCCGGGGCTCCATCACCCTTGCCGGGACACGGGCGAGCCCGTGCCGCTGACTCCGGCAGCGGCGAGCGGCGGGCAACTCGCGCTCTGGGCGGCGCAGTCGGGAAGCGGCCTTGGCCAGAGGTGCAAGGGACGCGATCGCGAACGGGTGCGCCCCGGGAGCGAACAACGCGCCGAAGAGCGGGAGTCCGGCCCCCGTCCACGTTCCTACGCGGTGTCATCCCCACGTGGGGATGACATCGACGAGGTCGGTGATGTCCGGGTGATCGCGCCGTCCTCGAAGTCCGTGGTCACGGACCGTAGGCGGTGGGCGGATACGGTCACACCCCGCGATCGTCACGTGTCAGTTCCGGAATGATGATCCTGAAAAGTTGTGGCGCCGGGCGGCGGGTGAGGGCGGCGAACTCGCCGATCTCTCGTACAGTTTGCGCCGTGGGATCTCTGCGCAATCCGGTCGGGCCGCTTCCCTCCTCCATCTACTGGCGACGGAGGGCCGTCATGCTGTCCGTCCTCGCCGTGCTGGCGTTGCTGATCGCATGGATCGTCACCTCCGGCGGCGGAGGCGGCAAGAACGGCGCGGACGGGCCCAACGACAAGAATCCCTCCCCCTCGACGATCACCCCCGGTCCCTCCGGTTCCGGGCCGGCGATCAGTCAAGCCCCGGGCGGCCGCGACGAGTCGACGACCGGCGGCGGCACCGGCGGAGGCCCGGGATCGGGCTCCGGTGCAGCCGCGGGCGCCGGCGCGGGCGCGGGTGCGGGGGGTGGCTCGGGAGCCGGCGGTGAGACCGGTACGGGTGGCTCCGCCGGAGCGGGCGGCTCCGGCAGCGCCGGGAGCGGCGGTACGGGTCTCGGGGTCGGGCAGGGCGACACCCTCCCGGCCGGCTCCTCGCTGCCCAACTGCACGGCGGGCGCGGTGAGGTTGAGCGTGCGGAGTCTGCACAACGCCTACGACCCCGGCCAGACCCCCACGCTGCTGCTGACCGCGACGAACACCTCCGGCACGGACTGCAAGGTCGATCTCGGGCCCAAGCGCGCGGTGTTGACGATCACTCAGGCCGGCGCGGACGACGCCTACTGGTCGTCCGCCGACTGTCCCAAGACCCCGGGGAACCTGGTCTACCGGGCACCGGCCGGGAGCAGCATCACCTACACCGTGACGTGGGACCGCAAGCCGAGCGCTCCGCAGTGCGCGACGCCTCCGGCGGGGTCGGCGGGGGCCGGTACCTACCTCGTTGAGGTCAAGGCACCCGGGTACGCCACGGCGCAGGCTTCGTTCGTGCTGGAGAACGACTGAACGACCAGGGGCCCCGAAAACCAAAAGCCCTTACACGTACCGTTCCAGGATCGAGCTCTCCGCCAGCCTGGACAGGCCTTCCCTGACGCTCCTCGCCCTTGCCTCGCCCACGCCGTCCACCGTCTGGAGGTCGTCGACGCTGGCCGCGAGCAGCTTCTGGAGGCCGCCGAAGTGCTCCACCAGGCGGTCGATGATCGCGCCGGGCAGGCGGGGGACCTTGGCCAGGAGGCGGAAGCCCCGGGGGGAGACACCCGAGTCGATGGCTTCGGGGGAGCCGGTGTAGCCCAGGGCGCGTGCCACGGTGGGGAGTTCGAGGAGCTCGGCGTGGGTCAGCGCGTCCAGCTCGTACAGCGCCTCGTCGACCGTGCGGGAGCGCTTCGCGGTGGGCTCGGGGACGTAGTCCCGGACCACCAGTTCGCGCTCCGGCTCCACGCCCGCGATCAACTCGTCGAGCTGGAGGGCGAGGAGGCGCCCGTCCGTGCCGAGTTCGACCACGTACTCGGCGATCTCCGTGGCGATACGGCGGACCATCTCCAGGCGCTGGGCCACGGCCGAGACGTCCCGGACCGTCACCAGGTCCTCGATCTCCAGCGCGGAGAGCGTGCCGGCGACCTCGTCCAGGCGCAGCTTGTAGCGCTCCAGGGTCGCGAGGGCCTGGTTCGCGCGGGACAGGATCGCCGCCGAGTCCTCCAGGACGCGGCGCTGGCCGTCCACGTACAGGGCGATGAGCCGCATCGACTGGGAGACCGAGACGACCGGGAAACCGACCTGCTTGCTCACCCGGTCCGCGGTGCGGTGCCGGGTGCCCGTCTCCTCCGTGGGGATCGTCGCGTCGGGCACGAACTGCACACCCGCCCGCAGGATCTTCGACAGGTCGGACGAGAGCACGATGCCGCCGTCCAGCTTGCACAGCTCACGCAGACGCGTGGCCGCGAACTCGACGTCCAGGACGAAACCGCCCGTGCACATCGTCTCCACCGTCTTGTCGAAGCCGAGCACGATGAGTCCGCCGGTGTTGCCGCGCAGCACCCGCTCGAGGCCGTCGCGCAGGGCGGTGCCGGGGGCCACGGCGCTCAGGGAGGCGCGCATGAGGCCATCGGAACCGGCACTCCCACCGGACTTTCCGGGAGCTGCTGCCCGGTCGTTGGCTGCCACTGCTCTCCTCCGGTCGCGGGGTCTTGGGCGCTCCCGTGTCGCACATTCGGTTCGTACGGACGGGCGAGACCAGGGCAAAGTCTACCGGCGGTCCCCCGCGTCCTGGGGGGCCTCTCTCCGACGGGAGCGCGGAAGGACCCTCAGGGCGTCCCCTATGTCCGCGACTTCCAGGACCTTCATGCCGGCCGGGATCTTGCCGGGATCGCCCGGAACGAGCGCGTGCGTGAAGCCCAGACGGTGGGCCTCGGAGAGCCTGCGCTGGACGCCCGTGACCCGTCTGACCTCGCCCGCGAGGCCCACCTCGCCGATCGCGACGAGGTTCTTGGGCAGCGGGGTGTCGCTGGCCGCGGAGGCCAGGGCGAGGGCGATCGCCAGGTCCGCGGCGGGTTCCGAAAGCTTTACCCCACCGACCGTCGCGGAGTAGATGTCCCGCTTGCCGAGCGCGCTGATCCGGCCCCGCTGCTCCAGGACGGCGAGCATCATCGAGACGCGCGAGGTCTCCAGACCCGAGGTGGTGCGCCGGGGCGAGGGGATCTGCGAGTCGACGGTGAGCGCCTGCACCTCGGCCACCAGGGGGCGGCGGCCCTCCAGGGTGACGGTGAGACAGGTGCCGGGGACCGGTTCGTCACGACGTGTCAGGAAAAGTCCGCTTGGGTCCGCGAGGCCCGTGATGCCCTCGTCGTGCAGCTCGAAGCAGCCGACCTCGTCGGTGGCGCCGTAGCGGTTCTTGACGCCCCGTACGAGCCGGAGGCGCGCGTGCCGGTCGCCCTCGAAGCTCAGGACCACGTCCACCAGGTGCTCCAGCAGGCGTGGCCCGGCGATCGCGCCGTCCTTGGTGACATGGCCCACCAGGAGGGTGGACATGCCGCGCTCCTTGGAGGCCCGGATCAGCGCCCCGGCCACCTCGCGCACCTGGGCCATGCCGCCGGGGGCGCCGTCGATCTCGGGGGAGGCCACCGTCTGCACCGAGTCCATGATCAGCAGGGACGGCTTCACGGCGTCCAGGTGTCCGAGGACGGCGGACAGGTCGGTCTCGGCGGCGAGATACAGGTGGTCGTCGATCGCGCCGATGCGGTCGGCGCGCATCCGGACCTGGCTCGCGGACTCCTCGCCGGTCACGTAGAGCGTGCGGTGCTCGTCGCTCGCCGCCTTGGCCGCCACGTCCAGCAGCAGCGTGGACTTGCCGACGCCGGGCTCGCCCGCGAGGAGCACCACCGCGCCGGGCACGAGACCGCCGCCGAGCACCCGGTCCAGCTCGGGCACGCCGGTGGAGCGGGCGGTGGCCTGGCGGCCGTCGACCTGGCCGATGGGCACGGCGGAGGTGGTGACGCGGCCGGGTGTCGTCGTACGCACCGCGGGCGCGCCGTACTCCTCGATCGTCCCCCAGGCCTGGCACTCGGGGCAGCGGCCGAGCCACTTGGCCGTCTGCCAGCCGCACTCGGTGCAGCGGTAGGACGGGCGCTCCTTGGCGGACTTCGTACGGGTGGCCATGCACGAACCGTAACGGCCGCCACTGACAACGCGTTCGCCGCCCGCTCGGCGGCATGCGCGTCGGCGTCCGGGCCGCCCCCTCGCCCCGACACGTGAATCGGCCACGTCACGACGGGAACGAGCCATGGAATCGAGGGTTCCTGTCCCCTATTGAGGGATCGTTTCACCCGTACGGAGTAAAACTGCTCAAGGCACAGGAAGGGGCCATCTTTCGCCCCCTACGGTCCACGGATGATGAGCAGCAGTCCGGAGACCTCGACCCGCACCACCGGCGCGCACCGGGCGCAACGGCAGGAGCGCGACCGCGGTGCCGCGCGCACGCTGGCACAGCGGCCGCCCGCGCGCTGTGAGCCGTACCTGGACGGCCTGTTCACCTACTGCATGTCCGTGCTGTGCGACCACGACGCGGCGACCGCCGCCCTCGCCGACGTCCTCGCGCTCGCCGAGCGGCGCGGCGGCCCGGACGCGGCCGGCGACCGCAGGGCCTGGCTGTACGCCCTGGCCCGCTGGGCCTGTCTGCGCAAGCTGGCCGAGGCCAAGCAGAAACGTCAGGCCACCCACGCCGCGGGCCGTCACGGCGCTTCCCAGCAGCCCGCCGAACCCCCGGTCGCCGAGGACGTACTGGAGGCGCGGCGCCGCGAACTCGCCCTGCTGGCCTGGCCGGAGGCGGCCGGTACGACCCCCGAGCAGCGTGAGGCCCTCGAACTCGCCGTGCGCCACCACCTCGCCGCCCACGAGGTCGCCGCCGTTCTCGGCATGGACCTCGCCGGCGCCCGCGAACTGCTCGCCTCCGCCGCCTGTGAGGTCGAGCGCACGCGCGCCGCCCTCGCCGTCGTCGAGACCGGCGACTGTCCGAGCGTGATGCGGCTCACCGGCGACAGCCAGTTCGTGCTCAGCTCCGCCCTGCGCCGCGAACTCGTGCGCCACGTCGACGACTGTCCGCGCTGCCGCCGCAGTGCCGAGCGCGCGATCCCCGGCCGCTGGCCCGGCGCCATGACCACGCCCGCCGAGCTGCCCGTGCTCGAGGCGCCCCGCGCGGCCCTGCACAAGGCGTCGGCGCATCCGCCACGCGCGCGTGGCGTCGCCGTGCCCCGCTTCGACCGGCGCGGCTTCCCGATGGACCCCAAGGACCGGGCCGCCCGCCGCGACCGACTCCGCGCGCGTGCCGTCACCACGACCGTCGTCGCCACCGTCGTCGCCGCCCCCGTGCTCGCCCTGTGGGCCGCCTACCGGGGCGGCCCCGGCGAGGGGGCCGACGGCCACTCCGCCAGCGCCAGCGAGGCGCACGGCCCCGACAGCCTGGACGGCGTGGCGGCGAGCGGCGGCTACCAGAACGCCGGCAACGCCAGCCCGAAACCCGGCACCCGTTTCACCAAGGACGGCCGGCCCGACGTCTCGGTGGAGGTCGTGAGCGTCGCCGGCCGGCAGGGCGCCGGACACCTGGAGGTCGGCGCCGGCAACGACGGCGACACCACGCTGGTCACCCTCACCGCGACCGGCGACGCCCCGGTCCGCTGGTCGGCCACCACGGGTGCCTCCTGGCTCTACCTGAGCCAGTCCTCGGGAACCCTGAAGCCCGGCGAGACGTTGACGATCAAGGTGTACGTCGATCATCTGCGTGAGCCGTCCGGCCCCTGGAGCGCGCGCGTGGCGATCGCACCGGCGGGCGCCGTCGTCACCATCGAGGGCTACGGCACCGCGCCCGCGCCGTCCACCCCCGGCGAGCCGACGACATCCCCGTCCAGCCCCAGCCCCACGGTCTCGACCCCCTCGTCTCCCACCCCGTCCGACCCGCCGAGCTCGTCCCCCTCCCCGACCCCGCCGGACCCCACCCCGTCCGACCCGGCGAGCCCGACCCCCTCACCGACGGACAGCGAGGACCCGAGCCCGTCCGCGTCGTAGCGAATGCGGGGGCGGGGCGGGCGGGGGCGGAGTCAAGGTGCGCGGCAGAGCCAGGGCGCGGCGGCAAAGCCGGGGTGCGCGCCGTCGGGGTGCCGCGACAACAGGCGGCCCCAGCCCCACGGGACCGCGCGTGCCCAGCTCCACGGGACCGCGCGTGCTCAGCCCCACGCACCCGCGCCTTCTCGTGCCCGTGACCAGCCCCCGCGCCGGCCGATCCCACCGCTCAGGTGGTCGGGTCCGCCGGATGCGGGGCCACCAGGGGCAGTTGGGAGGCCAGGCGCTGCTCACACAGCTCGACCAGGCGGTCGTAGCCCGCCTTGCCCATCAGCTCGATCAGTTCGGGGCGGTAGGAGACGTAGACCGGGTCGCCGGCGCCGTGTGCCGAGGTCGCCGACGTGCACCACCAGTGCAGGTCGTGGCCGCCCGGGCCCCAGCCGCGCCGGTCGTACTCACCGATGGACACCTGGAGGACGCGGGTGTCGTCGGGCCGGTCGATCCAGTCGTACGTGCGCCGCACCGGGAGCTGCCAGCAGACGTCCGGCTTGGTCTCCAGCGGCTCGCGGCCCTCCCGCAGCGCCAGGATGTGCAGCGAGCAGCCCTGGCCGCCCGGGAAGCCGGGCCGGTTCTGGAAGATGCACGAGCCTTCGAAGGGCCGGGTCTGGCGGTCGCCGTCCTCGTCCTCCGAGACCCAGCCGCCCCGCGTGCCCTCGGCATGGTGCTGCCAGATGTCCGGAGTCAGTCGCGCCACGTGCTCGGCGACCCGCTGCTCGTCGTCCTCGTCGGAGAAGTGGGCACCCAGAGTGCAGCACCCGTCGTCCGCCCGGCCGGCCCGGATGCCCTGGCAGCCGCTGCCGAAGATGCAGTTCCACCGAGAGGTCAGCCATGTCAGATCGCAGCGGAACACCTGCTCGTCGTCCGCCGGATCCGGGAACTCCACCCACGCGCGCGCGAAGTCGAGCCCCTTCTCGTCTGCCTTCAGGGCCGCCTTCATGGCCTTCCGCGACTGCTTCGGTGACTTCACCCGCGAAGGACCGTCGGCAGAAACGGCCGTTTTGTCGTCCTTCACCTTTTTCGTCTTTGGCACGCGTCCAGGGTAAGTCGCCCGAGGCCCCTCCGGAGACAGTCGAACGCCCTGCTGGCAGTAGCGTTCCCTACATGAGACTCGGTGTCCTCGACGTGGGATCGAACACGGTGCACCTGCTGGTGGTGGACGCGCACCCCGGCGCACGCCCCCTGCCCGCGCACTCGCACAAGGCGGAACTGCGCCTTGCCCAACTTCTCGACCAGGCCGGGGCGATAGGTCCCGAAGGCGTCGAGAAACTGGTCTCCGTCGTCAAGGACGCGCTCCAGGCCGCCGAGGACAAGGGCGTCGAGGACCTGCTGCCGTTCGCCACCTCCGCCGTCCGCGAGGCCAGCAACGCCGACGACGTCCTCGCGCGCGTGCGGGCCGAGACCGGCGTCGAGCTCCAGGTCCTCACCGGCGCCGAGGAGGCCCGTCTCACCTTCCTCGCCGCCCGCCGCTGGTTCGGCTGGTCGGCGGGCAAGCTCCTGGTCCTCGACATCGGCGGCGGCTCCCTGGAGATCGCCTACGGCATCGACGAGGAACCGGACGCGGCGGTCTCCCTGCCCCTGGGCGCGGGCCGCCTCACGGCCGGCTGGCTCCCCGGAGACCCCCCGGACCCGGAGGCCGTCCGGGCGCTGCGACGGCATGCGCGCGCCCAGATCGCCCGCACGGTCGGCGAGTTCGCCCGCTTCGGCGCTCCCGACCACGTGGTCGCCACCTCCAAGACCTTCAAGCAGCTCGCCCGCCTGGCCGGCGCGGCCCGCTCCGCCGAGGGTCTCTACGTCCAGCGCGAGCTCAAGCGCGAGTCCCTGGAGGCGTGGGTCCCGAGGCTGGCCGGCATGACGACGGAACAGCGGGCGGAGCTCCCGGGCGTCTCTGAGGGCAGGGCGAACCAGCTCCTGGCGGGAGCGCTGGTGGCCGAGGGCGCGATGGATCTTTTCGGAGTGGAAACGGTCGAGATCTGCCCATGGGCGCTGAGGGAGGGTGTGATCCTGCGCAGACTTGACCACATGGGTTCCACGCAGGGCCTCTAGGGGCGCGGGGAAATGTGCGAGCGACCACAGCGCACCCGCACCCGCCCAGTGGCAAGCACCACAACGGCCAGTAGGCGTCCCGTCCCACCCCGGCGGACGCCGTAGGCTGACGACCGTGGCAGAACCAGTCGTACGGATCCCGGATGCGAAGGTCGCCCTCTCGACGGCCTCCGTCTACCCGGAGTCGACGGCGACGGCCTTCGAGATCGCCGCGCGTCTCGGATACGACGGCGTCGAGGTCATGGTGTGGACCGATCCGGTCAGCCAGGACATCGAGGCCCTGCGCCGCCTCTCCGACTATCACGGGATCCCCATACTCGCCGTGCACGCTCCTTGCCTGCTCATCACGCAGCGGGTGTGGTCGACGGACCCCTGGGTCAAGCTCCAGCGGGCCCGTGCGGCCGCCGAGAAACTGGGGGCGAGCACGGTCGTCGTCCACCCGCCGTTCCGCTGGCAGCGCCAGTACGCCCGTGACTTCGTCAGCGGGATCTGGCGCATGGCGAACGAGACGGACGTACGGTTCGCCGTCGAGAACATGTACCCCTGGCGCTACCGCGACCGCGAGATGCTCGCCTACGCCCCCGACTGGGACGTCACCAAGGACGACTACCGGCACTTCACGATCGACCTCAGCCACGCGGCGACCTCCCGGTCCGACGCGATGCAGATGGTCGACCGGATGGGGGACCGTCTCGGCCACGTCCACCTCGCCGACGGCAAGGGCTCCGCGAAGGACGAGCACCTGGTGCCGGGGCGCGGCAACCAGCCCTGCGCCGAGCTCCTGGAAGGCCTCGCGCTGAGCGGCTTCGACGGCCATGTCGTCATCGAGGTCAACACCCGCCGCGCGATGTCCGGCGCCGAACGCGAGGCCGACCTCGCCGAAGCCCTGGCCTTCACCCGCCTCCACCTGGCCTCACCGGTCAAGGTGCCCCGCCGATGAGCGCGCGGGTGCCTCCGGGGGTGCGGGTGGCTTCGGCGGTGAGGGGCCGTGCGGGCGGGCGGGCGTCCGTGGCGAGGAACCATGAGTGACGTCACCGCGCGGAAGCGCGGCCGGCCCCGGCGTGCGGAATCGGACGCGGCCGGCACTCGTGACCGGATCCTTCTCGCGGCCCGGGAGGAGTTCTCCGAGCGGGGCTACGAGAAGACGTCCGTGCGGGGGATCGCCAAGGCCGCCGGGGTGGACTCCGCCCTGGTCCACCACTACTTCGGCACCAAGGAACAGGTCTTCGAGGCGGCCGTGGAGGTCGCCGCCGCGCCCGCCCTCAGCGCGCCCGACGCGCTCGCCGAGGGCCCGGTGGAGGACGTCGGAGAGCGCCTCACCCGCTTCATCTTCGGCGTCTGGGAGAACCCCGCGACCCGCATGCCGCTGCTGGCGATCGTCCGCTCCGCCGTGACCAACGAGACCGCTGCCGCCGTGTTCCGCCGACTCGTCGCCTCCCAGTTGCTGCGCCGCAT
Source organism: Streptomyces sp. NPDC006335 (assembly GCF_040612795.1). Lineage (NCBI taxonomy): Bacteria > Bacillati > Actinomycetota > Actinomycetes > Kitasatosporales > Streptomycetaceae > Streptomyces > Streptomyces sp. NPDC006335. Next base: position 10,698 of record NZ_JBEXQX010000010.1, on the reverse strand, counting down.
CGCCGACCAGGTGGACCTGCCGGACGCGGAGCTGCGGGCGGAACTCGCGGCCGCCCAGCTCGTGGGGACGGCCATGCTGCGGTACGTGATCAAGGTGGAACCACTGGCGTCGACGGACGTCGAGCAGATCATCGCGCGGGTGGCCCCGGTGGTGCAGCACCATCTGACCGGGCCCTGACTCCGAGACGGGCGTCCCGCATTCCGGACACCTTGTCCCGCCCCCTGGATGACCGGCGTACGCTCAATAGCAGCCAGAACTGTCTGAAGGAGCGAGCGACGATGCCCGAGCTGAGGTCCCGCACAGTCACCCACGGCCGCAACATGGCGGGCGCCCGCGCCCTTATGCGCGCCTCCGGTGTACCCGGTGCGGACATCGGCCGCAAGCCGATCATCGCGGTCGCGAACTCCTTCACGGAGTTCGTGCCGGGCCACACCCACCTGCAGCCGGTCGGCCGGATCGTCTCCGAGGCGATCGTCGCGGCCGGCGGCATCCCGCGCGAGTTCAACACCATCGCCGTCGACGACGGCATCGCGATGGGCCACGGCGGGATGCTCTACAGCCTCCCCTCCCGCGACCTGATCGCGGACTCCGTCGAGTACATGGTCGAGGCCCACTGCGCCGACGCCCTGATCTGCATCTCCAACTGCGACAAGATCACCCCGGGCATGCTGAACGCCGCGCTGCGGCTCAACATCCCCACGGTCTTCGTCTCCGGCGGCCCGATGGAGTCCGGCCGCGCGACCCTCGTGGACGGCACGGTCCGCACCCTCGACCTGGTCGACGCGATGTCCGACGCGGTGAACGAGAAGATCTCCGACGAGGACATGCTCCGTATCGAGGAGAACGCCTGTCCGACCTGCGGCAGCTGTTCCGGCATGTTCACGGCCAACTCGATGAACTGCCTGACGGAGGCCATCGGCCTCTCGCTCCCCGGCAACGGCTCGGTCCTCGCCACGCACACGGCCCGCAAGCAGCTCTACGTCGACGCGGCCGAGACGGTCATGGACATCACCCGCCGCTACTACGAGCAGGACGACGAGACGGTCCTGCCGCGCAACGTCGCCACCTTCGCGGCGTTCGAGAACGCCATGGCCCTCGACATCGCCATGGGCGGCTCCACCAACACGATCCTGCACCTGCTGGCGGCGGCCCAGGAAGCGGGAGTCCCCTTCGGCCTGGCCGAGATCGACGCGGTCTCGCGCCGCGTCCCCTGCCTCGCGAAGGTCGCCCCGAACGTGGCGAAGAACCGCACGTACTACATGGAGGACGTGCACCGCGCGGGCGGCATCCCCGCCCTCCTCGGCGAACTGCACCGCGCGGGCCTGCTCAACGAGGACGTGCACTCGGTCCACAGCCCGTCCCTCGCGGACTGGCTCAAGACCTGGGACGTGCGTGGCGGCTCGCCCTCCCCGAAGGCCCTCGAACTGTGGCACGCGGCCCCCGGCTGCGTCCGCTCCGCCGAGGCCTTCTCCCAGTCGGAGCGCTGGGCGTCCCTGGACGAGGACGCCGCCGAGGGCTGCATCCGCAGCGTCGAGCACGCCTACTCCAAGGACGGCGGCCTGGCGGTCCTCAAGGGCAACCTGGCGGTCGACGGCTGTGTCGTGAAGACGGCCGGCGTCGACGAGTCGATCTGGACGTTCGAGGGCCCGGCGGTCGTCTGCGAGTCGCAGGAGGAGGCCGTCCAGAAGATCCTCACCCAGCAGGTCAAGGAGGGCGACGTCGTCGTCATCCGCTACGAGGGCCCCAAGGGCGGCCCCGGCATGCAGGAGATGCTCTACCCGACCTCGTACCTGAAGGGACGCGGCCTCGGCAAGGCCTGCGCCCTGATCACCGACGGCCGCTTCTCCGGCGGCACCTCCGGCCTGTCCATCGGTCACGCCTCCCCGGAGGCGGCGGCCGGCGGCACCATCGCCCTCGTCGAGGACGGCGACCGCATCCGCATCGACATCCCGGGCCGCACCATCGAGCTCCTGGTCGACGACGCGGAGCTCGCGCGCCGCGAGGCGGCTCTGGGTGGCGTGTACGCCCCGAAGAACCGCGAGCGCAAGGTGTCGGCCGCGCTGCGGGCCTACGCGGCGATGGCCACCAGCGCCGACAGGGGCGCGGTGCGGGACGTGTCGAAGTTGGGCTGATCCCGCTGCCTGAGCCCAGGGGCCGTCCTTTCGGGGCGGCCCTTTCGCGTGGCCCGCCGGATCACCAGGACGCGGGCCTGCGCGCGTCCATGGCGAACACGGTGCCGTCCGGAGCGGTGGCGTAGACGCGGTGGGCGGCGAGAACGGGCCTGGGCAGCGTGGCGACCACATCGCTCCCGTTGCCGCCGAGCCTCGTCGGTGTCTGCCCGACGAGGGTTCCCCGGTGCGCGTCCACGGCGAGCAGCCGCCCGTCGGACGCGGTGACGAAGACGTGGCCGCCGTCGGAGACCGGGACGGACCCGCGGCTGACGGACGTCTCCAGATGCCACAGCTGCCGGCCCGCGTCGAGGGCGACGGCCTCCAGCGATCCGCCCGTGGCCAGGACGTAGACGACGCCGTCGTGCACCGTGGCCTGGGCGCCCTGGCGGGGCACGGGCAGGGCCACCCTCCGGGTCGCCCCGGACCCGGGGGTGTAGCGGACGACGGCCTTGGCGTAGTCGTAGACCTGGTCGACGGAGAGGAAGAAGACGGATCCGTCCTCGGCGCCGATCGGTGTCAGGGCACCGTCGAGGCGCTTGTCCCAGCGCACCTCACCCGTGGCCGCGTCCACGGCGGTGACCCGAGTGCTCGACTCGTCGGCGGACGTGCTCGTCACGTACAACGACGGGTCGCCGGGGAACGTGGAGAACGACGGCGTGACATGGCCGGGTATCTCCTTGCTCCACTCGGTGTCGCCGGTCGCGCTGTCCACGCCGGTCACCGTCCCGTCCGCGTCGGCGACCAGCACCGTCCCGCCGGTCGACCACATGCCGTTGTACGTCGGCACCGCGCGCTGCCAACGCGCCCGGCCCGACGCGGGATCGAGCGCCTCCAGACGGGTGCCGTAGTCGGCCAACGGCTGTACGAGGCCACCGGACAGGGCGGGCGGGGCGCTCCAACGGTCGGTGTCGGCGGAGTGGCGCCACAGCAGGCCGCCGTCGGACGGGTCCAGGGCGTACACCGACCCCGAGCGGACGCAGAGGAGCTTGCCCGCCGCGTAGGAGCACCGGGGCGTGCCCTTGCCCCCGGAGTCGGGTCGCGCCGCCCACGCGCGGAACGCGCTGGCCTCGGCACTGGGTGAGCTGGTGCCCTTTGCCTCGGCCTGTCCCCCGCCGAGCAGTTCGACCGAGGCGAACACACCAGCCGCGACCAGGACGAGCGCGCCGCCGACGAACAGCGCGATCCGACCCGGACGCCGCTTGGGCCGCCGTACCGGCTCCGCGACCTCCCGCTCGGACTCCGGCACGTCACCCGTGCGCTGCGCCGGTATGAACGCCTGTGTGTCGTACGAAGCCGCGACCGACCGCAGTTCCCGCATCAACTCGTCCGGTGTGGGCCGCTCCTCGGGCTCCTTGGCGAGACACCGCACGATGAGCGGCGCGAGATTCGCCGGTACGCCGGTCAGGTCCGGCTCGTCGTGCACGACCTGGTAGGCGACGACATACGGACTGTCGGAGTCGAACGGTCCGCGCCCGGTGGCCGCGTGCACCATCACCGAGCCGAGCGCGAAGATGTCGGCCGCGGGACCCACCTCCCTCGGCCGCCGGAACTGCTCCGGCGCCATGAACGGCGGCGTCCCGATCAACTTCCCGGTCTCGGTGCGGAGTTCACTGTCCTTTGGCCGAGAAATGCCGAAGTCGATGACCTTGGGCCCGTCCTCGGCGAGCAGCACGTTGCTCGGCTTGAGGTCCCGGTGGACCACCCCGACCCGATGGATGTCCCGCAGCGCCTCCGCGAGCCCGGCCATCAGCCGGCGCAACTCGGCAGGCCCCAAGGGCCCGTTCCGCTTCACCTCGTCGGAGAGGGTGGGGCCCGGGATGAACAGCGTGGCCATCCACGGCCGTTCGGCATCGGGATCGGCGTCGACGACGGACGCCGTGAACGCCCCGCTCACCTTCCGCGCCGCCGCCACCTCCTGCCGGAAACGCCCCCTGAACTCGGGATCCTTGGCGAACTCCGTGTGGACCACCTTCACCGCGAGCTTCATCCCCGAGGTGCTGCGCGCGACGTGCACGACGCCCATCCCACCCGAACCGAGGCATGACTCCAGCCGGTAGTGACCGGCGTACTCGGGAAGTTCCGCTTCCGCGCCCGCTCCGGTGTTGCCCTGTGGCGCCATGGAACCACCCCCGTGCTGATCGTCCGCGCGCGCGACGCACGGAGCCTAGTCGATGACTCGTACGGGACAGAGGCGGCTTGCTAGTCTCCGCGTGCGAGTCGCGTACATGTGTTTCATGGCGTGATTCAGGGGAATCAACGGGACCCCATGGCAGTCATGGGGACCAACGGGGGAGGATTTGTCATGTCTGTCGAGCGCGTCGAAGAAGTCGAGAACAGCGAGAGCAAGACCGTCACGACGGCGGTCGCCGCGACCGCGGCCGTGCACTACTACGCGGTCGCACCCGGCTACCGCCTCAACGTCCGCCGCGGTCCCGGCACCCAGTACGGCATCGTCCGTGTCCTGCCCGAGGGCGCCCAGGTCGCGATCTACTGCCAGACTCCGGGGACGTCGGTGGCCGGTCCGTACGGCACGTCGAACATCTGGGACAACATCGCCAACGGCGAGTTCGTCTCGGACGCCTACGTCCTCACCGGCAGCGACGGCTACGTAGCCTCGCGCTGCGGCTGATCATCCAGGACACCAACAGCAGCAGCGGCCAGTACGTCGTGGCCGACCGCTGCTCCTGATCCCCGAAGGGAGCCCGCTCCCGTCCCGGAGCCATAATCGTCCCGTGAGCGACGAATCCGGCACCCAGGACATCCCCGCGGGCTCCCCAGAGGGCGGCCCCCGCCCCGAGCCGATCCGCTTCTTCGGCACCACCTGGGTGGACCACCGCAACGGCTACGCCCTCCGTCGCGCCGGCGCCGCCGCCGGCTCCCTGGCCGCCACCGTCGCCTCCTGCCTGATCCTCCGCTTCGCCTACGAGGGCCTCCAGATCGCCGACACCGGCAGCTTCGTGACCGTCCTCGTCATCGCGATGTTCGCGATCTGCAGCGCCCTGGCCTTCCGCAACACCTGGGACGGCTTCGGCAAGCGCCCCGACCCCGCCCGCCAGGCCTCCCTGCGCGGCCTCCTGGCCATCGGGTTCGTCGGGTCTCTCCTCGCCTACTTCTTCCGTACCCTCGCTGAGGCACCGGGCGAGAAGCTGCACCGGCAGGAGTACGAGGCCGCCCGGAGGGAGCACGAGAAGCGCGGCGCCCGCCGCACGGGAAACCCCGCGAAGAAGAAGCGCCGCCGCTGAGTCCCGCCGGGCACCCGACAGCCTCCGCCCTGTCCCGCTGCTCTCACCCAAAACTCACCGCCCCCGTCTCGGCGTCCGGCCACCATGGCCTCATGGCCGCCTCCTTCCACACCACCCGAGCCCACTCCTTCAACGCCGCCGCAGCCCAGTACGCCGCCAACCGCCCCTCCTACCCACCCGCCCTCTTCGACGCGATCGAGGAACTCTCCGCAATCCCGATCACCGGCGCCCGGATCGCCGACATCGGCGCCGGCACCGGTATAGCGACCGCGCTGCTGCACGCCCGGGGCGCCGAGGTCGTCGCGGTCGAACCCGGGGACGGCATGGCCGAGCAGTTCCGCCGCACCCACCCCGGTCTCCCGATCGTCAGGGGCGACGGCAACGACCTCCCCCTCCTCACGGACTCCGCCGATCTCCTCACCTACGCCCAGTCCTGGCACTGGACCGACCCGGCCCGCGCGGTCCCGGAAGCCTGCCGCGTCCTGCGACCGGGCGGTGCGCTGGCCCTGTGGTGGAACACCTACGCCCTCGACATCCCCTGGATCGCCGGCCAGGTCGACCGGATCGCCGAACACTTCAAGGAGTACGGAGCCCACCCGGCCGTCGAGGTGAACGGCAACGGAGCCCGCTCCGCCCTGGCCGACCCCAGCGGCCGCCTGGACTTCACGCACCGAGTGGTCCGCTGGAGCCGCCGGGTGCCCGTCGACACCCACCTCGCCAACATCGGCAGCCACTCGCTGTTCCTGGTCGCGGGTGAGGAACACGCGGGCGCCTTCCTCACCGACGAGCGCCGCATCCTGCTGGAGCGCTTCCCCGACGGCACCGTCGAGGAGACCTACGACGTCGAACTGCTCGTCGCCGTCAACGCCTGACCCCGCGCGGCGGCCCCCACCTCAAGGGCCGCCGCGCACGCGCATCCACATGCCCGAGCCCGCCGGCCAGGCTCCGTCCGCGTCCTCAGCCGCTCCCGGTCTCCCGGTCGTAGCGCGTCCGCGCCCCGTACGCAGCCGCGCTTGACGCCCCGGACTCTCGGGAGGATTATTCATCGCATGATGAATAAAGAGCCGGGGCCACCCCACGACAGCACCGACGAAGGACCCACCGCCCCCGCCGTCCACGCCGACGGCCTCACCGTCGTCCGAGGCCCCCGCACCGTCCTGCGCAACCTCGCCTTCGACGTCCCACGCGGCCAGATCACCGGCCTCCTCGGCCCCTCGGGCTGCGGCAAGTCCACCCTGATGCGCTCGATCGTCGGCACCCAGGCCAAGGTCACCGGCACCCTCCACGTCCTCGGCCGACCCGCCGGCCACCCCACCCTGCGCACCCGCATCGGCTACGTCACCCAAGCCCCCTCCGTCTACGACGACCTGACCGTCCGCCAGAACCTCGACTACTTCGCCGCGATCCTCGCCCCTGGCCGCACCGCCGCCGACCGCCGCCACTCCGACGTCACCCGAGCCATCGACGACGTCGACCTCGCCACCCACGCCGACTCCCTCGCGGGCAACCTCTCCGGCGGCCAACGCAGCCGCGTCTCCCTCGCCGTCGCCCTCCTCGGCACCCCCGAACTCCTCGTCCTCGACGAACCGACCGTCGGCCTCGACCCCGTCCTGCGCCGCGACCTCTGGCAGCTCTTCCACGACATCGCCGCCCGCCGCGGCGCCACCCTCCTCATCTCCTCCCACGTCATGGACGAGGCCGAGCGCTGCCACCGCCTCCTCCTGATGCGCGAGGGCGAAATCCTCGCCGACGACACCCCCGAAGCCCTCCGCACCCGCACCCACTCCGACACGGTCGAGGAGGCCTTCCTCCACCTGGTCGACCAGGCCGTCGAGGCAAGCCGCACCAAGGAGCACACGCGATGACCACCAGCACGCCCCGACTCACACCGGCCCCCACCAGCGCCCTCAGCCTCTCCCGCACCACCGCCACCGCGGCCCGAGTCCTGCGCCAGCTCCGCCACGACCCGCGCACCATCGCGATGATGATCCTGATCCCGTGCCTGATGCTGCTCCTGCTGCGCTACGTGTTCGACGGCAGCCCGCGCACCTTCGACAGCATCGGCGCCTCCCTCCTCGGGATCTTCCCGCTGATCACGATGTTCCTGGTCACCTCCATCGCCACCCTGCGCGAACGCACCTCCGGCACCCTCGAACGCCTCCTCGCCATGCCCCTCGGCAAAGGCGACCTCATCGCCGGCTACGCCCTCGCCTTCGGCACCCTCGCGATCATCCAGTCCGCCCTCGCCACCGGCCTCGCCGTCTGGTTCCTCGGCCTCGACGTCACCGGCAGCCCCTGGCTCCTGCTGCTGGTCGCCCTGCTCGACGCCCTGCTCGGCACCGCCCTCGGCCTGTTCGTCTCGGCCTTCGCGGCCTCCGAGTTCCAGGCCGTCCAGTTCATGCCGGCCGTGATCTTCCCCCAACTCCTCCTCTGCGGCCTGTTCACCCCCCGCGACAACATGCACCCCGTCCTGGAGACCATCTCCGACGTCCTGCCCATGTCCTACGCCGTCGACGGCATGAACGAGGTCCTCCGGCACACCGACATGACAGCGACCTTCGTCCGCGACGCACTGATCGTGGCGGGCTGCGCCCTGCTGGTCCTGGGACTGGGAGCGGCGACGCTGAGGCGGAGGACGGCCTAGAACTGCCCGAGGTCAGCCACCGACCCCATGTCCCGCCCACCGGACACCCACCCTGCATGCCCCACCCCGGTGCCAGACTGAACCGCATGAGCCAGAAAGTCGCAGTCCTCGGCACCGGCAAGATCGGCGAAGCCCTGCTCAGCGGAATGATCCGCGCCGGCTGGGCCCCGGCCGACCTCCTGGTCACCGCCCGCCGCCCCGAGCGAGCCGAAGAACTCCGCACCCGCTACGGAGTCACCCCGGTCAGCAACCCGGAAGCCGCCAAGACCGCCGACACCCTGATCCTCACGGTCAAACCGCAGGACATGGGCACCCTCCTCGACGAACTCGCCCCGCACGTCCCGGCCGACCGCCTGGTCATCAGCGGCGCCGCCGGCATCCCCACCTCCTTCTTCGAGGAGCGCCTGGCCGCAGGCACCCCCGTCGTCCGCGTCATGACCAACACACCCGCCCTGGTCGACGAGGCCATGTCCGTCATCTCCGCCGGCACCCACGCCACCGCCGACCACCTCGCCCACACCGAGGAGATCTTCGGCGCCGTCGGCAAGACGCTCCGCGTCCCCGAGTCCCAGCAGGACGCCTGCACCGCGCTCTCGGGCTCCGGACCGGCCTACTTCTTCTACCTGGTCGAAGCCATGACCGACGCCGGCATCCTGCTCGGCCTGCCCCGCGACAAGGCCCACGACCTGATCGTCCAGTCCGCGATCGGCGCCGCCACGATGCTCCGTGACAGCGGCGAACACCCGGTGAAGCTCCGCGAGAACGTCACGTCCCCCGCGGGCACCACCATCAACGCCATCCGCGAACTCGAGAACCACGGCGTCCGAGCCGCCCTCATCGCCGCCCTCGAAGCCGCCCGCGACCGCAGCCGCGCACTGGCCTCCGGCAAGAAGGACTGACACCGACCGGGGGCGGCCACCACACGAGCAAGGCCGCCCCCACGCAGACCAAGTCCCGCGGCTACCGGGCAGCGGCGTTCAGCACGGCACCACTGCCGATCACGCCGGTATTCGGGGCAGCCGTATCGGAAGCGGCCGGAAGCAACCCGATCGCGCGATAAGCGGCATCCACGGTCGGCCGCGCCATCGCCCGCGCCCTCTCCGCGCCATCCCGCAGCACCCCCTCCACATAGCCAGGATCCGCGCACAACTCCTTGTGCCTGTCCTGCACGGGCCTCAAGACCTCGACCACGGCCTCGGCGGTGTCCTTCTTCAAGGCGCCGTACGACTCATATACACCGCTCAGCTCCGATGGGTTCCCACCCGTGCACGACGCGAGGATCTCCAGCAGATTCGCCAGCCCAGGCCGGGCCTCCCTGTCGTACACGACGTCCCGCCCGCTGTCGGTCACGGCCCGCATGACCTTCTTCCGCACCACGTCCGGCTCGTCGAGCAGATAGACGATGCCCGGCCCGGAGTCGTCGGACTTCCCCATCTTCGACGTCGGCTCCTGAAGGTTCATGACCCGCGCACCCACCTTCGGCACGGTGGCCCGGGGCACCACGAACGTGTAGCCGTACCGCTGGTTGAACCGCACCGCCAGGTCCCGCGTCAGCTCCACATGCTGCGCCTGGTCGTCCCCGACCGGCACCTCGTCGGCCCCGTACGCCAGGATGTCCGCGGCCATCAGCACGGGATACGTCAGCAGCGACAGCCGCACGCTCCCGCCCCGCGTCCGCTCCCGGGCGGCCTTCTCCTTGTACTGGATCATCCGCCGCATCTCGCCGTCCGTGGCCACGCACTCCAGCACGTACGACAGCCGCGCGTGTTCGTCCACATGACTCTGGACGAACACGGTGCACAGCTCCGGATCCAGCCCCGAAGCGAGCAACAGCGTCGCCGCCTGCCGACTCAGCCGACGCACCCGCGCCGGATCATGGTCGACGGTCAGGGCGTGCAGGTCGACGATGCAGAACAGCGACTCGGCCTGATGCTGGTCGACCGTGGCCCACTGCCGCATGGCTCCCAGGTAGTTCCCCAGCGTCAGATGCCCCGTCGGCTTGACCCCGCTGAAGACCCGCGTCATCTCTCCACCTCCTGGTCGAGACCGCCGTCCCCGGCCGGCCGACCCTCAGAAGCTCTGGAGGGAGATACGCGAACGGCCGCCGAGGCGGCGGCCGTTGAGTGCATACGTGCCCACGGCCGCCGTCAGGCGGCCCACCACTGCTGGGTGCACGTACGCGTTGTCATGCCGGCCAGCCTACGCCTCCAAGGGGCCGTCCGGACCTGAGTTGACACTCCCCAGCCCGGTACGTAGTGTTCTCCGAGTTGTCCGACGTGAGCGCCGACCCCGGTCGGTCCCCGGACAGCCATTCCGCAGGTACCAGCCAACAAACGATGACAGTCGCTTCTGTCTGCCGTCGCTGTATTGGTGTGCGTATTCGCGAAATGAGGAATCCGCGTTCGAAAGGACGACGGCCCCCGATTAGCTCGGGAGCCGGGAATCCGCTAAAGTCTCACTCGTCGGAACGGCCCAACAGCCGGGAAGGCAAGCCCCCTCTGACTGGGAATCAGGCCCGAAAGGATCTGATAGAGTCGGAACCGCTGGAAAGGGAAACGCGGAAGCGGGAACCTGGAAAGCACCGAGGAAATCGGAACCGGAAACGGTCTGATAGAGTCGGAAACGCAAGACCGAAGGGAA
>NZ_JBEXQX010000009.1:0-396008 GCF_040612795.1 Streptomyces sp. NPDC006335 | reverse complement strand
GGCCCGCCACCCGCGCGGCCTCGGTCATCAGCTTCCTGGCCCCGGCCTTGCCGAGCAGCGGGGCGAGGTACGCGGCCACCCGCTCGGTGACGACCAGACTGGCCGTCATGTCCAGGTTGGCCCGCATCCGTTCGGACCTGACCCGCAGCCCCTCGGCGAGCTCCACCGCGGTGTGGGCCGCGCCGCCGGACGAGGACCCGGCAGACGCGAGGCCACACCCTCGGACACCGCCGTCCCCGGCCACGACCCACCGGGCATCCACATGACCGTCACCGGAAATTGCCGGCCAGATCCCCGACCGGCACGCCACCCACTGGACGAGGACCCGGCAGGCGTCACCCCCCGGCTCTCGGACACAGTCGGGGCCGGGTGCCGGCGGCCGTCGTGGACTCGGGGAGTGAGCGGCCCACGCCGGTCAGACCTCGGTGGGGACGGTCGTGGAGGTCGCGCCCGCAGCGGGCCGCCGCCCGTTCCTGGAAGGGCCGCCCGGCGCGGGCGAGACGATGCTCGCCGAGCGGCTGCCCCGCCACGCCTCGCCACAGCACCGGGACCGACCGATCCGCATCGCCCGGCCCCGCGCGCGGGGCGAGAACCTGTGGCCCCACCCGACCCGCCGCGCCCACCCCTCCAGTCGGGTGAATCCCCCGGCCGAAGTGATGAAACGCGCGTGCCGGGCGGGGAGACGACCTGTGTGAGTTCCGTACGTCGTCCCCCGGGCAGCCGTGACTGGCTGCGGGCGCTCGTGCTGCTGCTCGCGCTGCTGGTCCCCGGTGCGCATGTACAGGCGCACACGATGCCGCCCGTCCCCGCCGGGGAGATCGTCGAGTACGACGTCCTCGACACCGCGCTGCGGCCCCCTGCCCGTACCGTCCACCGAGCGGCCGTACCTCTGCGGCCCGTGCCGTGGCCGGAGACGGTTCCCGGTGTGTCGGCGGACCCTCCCGTCCCGGCGCCCCCGCGGCCGCCGTACGCGCTGCCCGCCCTGCGTTCCGTGGTCCTGCGCTGCTGACAGAGCCCGCTTCCCCAGGCCTGTTCAGCACTCACGCAAGGAACATCGTCATGCCCGTCGATCCGTACGCGGTCCTGCGCGCCCTGTTGCGCGCGGAGGCCGCACGCAACGCGCCGAAACCGCAGAGCACGAAGAAGCAGCCGCCGGTGAGAGAGGAGAAACGCGGCTGATCCGCCGGAGGAGGCGGGGCTACCGCCGCCTCCTCCGAGCCGTACCGAAGAGCGAGCGGGTGATCTCACGCCCGATCTGCGTGCCCAGCGACCGCGCGAGCGACTTGAACACGCCGCTGCCGACGACCTGTTCGACCACGGAGGGGTCGTCCGCGCGAGCCGGGGGCGGGGCCTTCATCTCGTCCGGGCCCTTGGCCCCGCGGGAGCCGAGCTTCTCGTACGCCGACTCCCTGTCCACAGCCTGTGCGTAACGCCCGTACAGCGAGGAGGACCTGACCGCCGAGTCCAGCGCGTCGGCGTCGACGGGGCCCATCAGGGACTCGGGGGCGCGCAGGCGGGTCGCGGCGACGGGCGTGGGCGCCCCCTTCTCGCTCAGCACCGTCACCACGGCCTCTCCCGTCCCCAGGCCGGTGAGCAGCTCCTCCAGGTCGTACGCGGAGTCGGGAAAGGTCCGCACGGTCGCCTTCAACGCCTTCTGGTCGTCCGGCGTGAAGGCCCGCAGCGCGTGCTGGACCCGGTTGCCGAGCTGGGCGAGGACGTCGGCGGGTACGTCCTTCGCGGTCTGGGTGACGAAGAAGACGCCGACTCCTTTCGAGCGAATCAGCCGCACGGTCTGGGTGAGGGAGTCGAGGAACGCCTTCGAGGCCCCGTTGAAAAGCAGGTGCGCCTCGTCGAAGAAGAAGACGAGCTTCGGCCGGTCGACGTCCCCGACCTCCGGAAGGTCGTGGAACAGATCGGCGAGCAGCCACATCAGGAAGGTCGAGAAGAGCCGCGGCCTGTCCTGTACGGCAGCCAGTTCCAGGACGGAGACCAGTCCGCGCCCGTCGTCCGCGGTCCGCAGCAGCTCGGCGGTGTCGAACTCCGGCTCCCCGAAGAAGTCGGCCATGCCCTCCGCCTCGAAGGCGGTGAGGGAGCGCAGGATGACCCCGGCCGTGGCGGTGGACAGACCCCCGATGTTCTTCAGCTCGCCCTTGCCCTCGTCCGAGGTCAGGAAGGCCACGACGGCCCGCAGGTCCTTGAGGTCGACCAGTTCCAGCCCCTTCCGGTCGGCGTAGTGGAAGATCAGGCCGAGGGACTGCTCCTGGGTCTGGTTGAGCTGGAGCACCTTGGACAGCAGCAGCGGCCCGAAGCTGGTGACGGTGGCCCGGACCGGAATGCCGTTCCCGATGCCACCGAGGGCGTAGAACTCCGCCGGGAAGCCGTTGGGCTCCCACCGCTGGTGCACTTCCGCGGCCCTGGCCTGCACCTTCTCGTTCCGCGCGCCCGGTGCGGAGATCCCCGACACATCGCCCTTGATGTCGGCGAGGAAGACCGGGACCCCCTGCGCCGACAACTGCTCGGCGATGAGCTGGAGCGTCTTGGTCTTGCCGGTGCCGGTGGCGCCGGCGACGAGTCCGTGCCGGTTGAGCATCGGCAGGGGGATCCTGACCTGCGCGTCCGGCAGGCAGACGCCGTCCCACAGCAGCGCGCCGAGATCGAGCGCGGGCCCGGTGAAGGCGTAGCCGGAGGCGATCTCCAGGGCCTCCCGGGGCAGCGCGGCGGGGCCGGACTGTGCCTGCGGCATGGACCGGTCGGCGGTTGCCGCGGCGGCCCCCGTCTCGCCCCGCGGAGGGGGCTTTCGCTCGCTCATACCAAACCCCTGCTCCCGCTACGCCCCTTTTCACACCTTTTTTCCAGCGTCGCACTCGCCCGCCATGGCTGCGCCCGGAAGGTCTTGACCGGTAGGCTTTCCGTGTGATCTTCAAGCGCATCGGAAACGGCCGGCCGTACCCCGACCACGGCCGGGAAAGCACCCGGCAGTGGGCGGACGTCGCACCGCGCCCGGTCCGCCTCGATCAACTCGTGACGACCAAGGGCCAACTCGACCTGGAGACCCTGCTCGCCGAGGACTCCACGTTCTACGGCGACCTCTTCGCGCACGTCGTGAAATGGCAGGGCGACCTGTACCTGGAGGACGGCCTGCACCGCGCGGTGCGGGCGGCGCTCCAGCAGCGACAGGTGCTGCACGCGCGCGTGCTCGAGCTGGACTGAGTGACCGCGCTGTAAAGGTTTGGCCCTTTCGGGTTCTCCTGCGCGCGGGTCAATGATCATCTAGTAGGCATTGCCGCCCGCGCGCACTACGCTGCGCCCATGAGCATGCTGACGCCCCCCGGCATGGGCGGTAAGTACCGGATCACGGGCGACAAGTACCCCCGGATGCGTCGGCCCCGGCGGCGCGGCAGGCTCGCGGTCGGTGCGGTGGCCTCCGTCGCCGCGCTGAGCCTGGTCGGCTGGGGCACGCTCCAGCTCATCGACGTGTTCACGGGCGGTGGGGACCGGGCCTCCGCGGCCGGCTCCAAGTCGGGCTGCAGGACCAAGGCCGGCGCGTCCCCCTCTCCCTCCGCGGCCCCTCTCCCCAAGCCGGGCCAGATCACCGTCAACGTCCTGAACGCCACGGCTCGCGGCGGGCTCGCCAAGAAGACGGCGGACGAGCTGAAGAAGCGGGGCTTCAAGATCGGCGACGTGGGCAACGCGACGGCGACCTACGACAAGAAGGTCAAGGGCACGGGGGTACTGCTCGGACCGTCGTCCGCCCTCAGGACCTCCCTGCCGGTCCTGGGCACGCAGCTCGCCTCCGCAGAGACCCGCACGGACACCCGCAAGGGTGCCGAGGTGGACCTCATCATCGGGTCCGGCTTCAAGAGCCTCAACAGCAAGGCGGCCGCCGACAAGGCCCTGGCGGCACTGAGGGCGCCCGCGCCGGCGTCCACGACGTCCAAGAAGGGCTGTTGAGCTGTCGTAGGACAGGGAAGCCGTAGGGCGGGTGCGGGCCGGTGGGGGGCTGGTCGCGCAGTTCCCCGCGCCCCTGGGGAGTTGCAGTCACCGGCGTCCACGAGGGAGCGTCCACCGTGTCGCGCACCACGACGGACCGTCCGCTACTTCCCCCTACCCGACCGAACCCGCACAGGCCGCCGCAGGCACTCAGGGGCGCGGGGAACAGCGCAAGAACGCCGGCCCCCACCACACCCGCACAAACAACCGCTGAACCGCCGGAGGACTACTCGGCCGAGCCGTACAGGCGGTCGCCCGCGTCGCCGAGGCCCGGGACGATGTAGCCGTGTTCGTTGAGGTGGTCGTCGACCGCGGCCGTGACCACCGTGACCGGTGTGCCCGCCAGCTCGCGCTCCATGATCTCCACGCCCTCCGGGGCGGCCAGGAGGACCACCGCCGTCACGTCGTCCGCGCCGCGCTTGATCAGCTCACGGATCGCCGCGACCAGGGTGCCGCCGGTCGCGAGCATCGGGTCGAGGACGTACACCTGCCGCCCGGAGAGGTCCTCCGGCATGCGCGCGGCGTACGTGGTGGCCTGCAGCGTCTCCTCGTTGCGGATCATGCCGAGGAACCCCACCTCGGCGGTCGGCAGCAGACGGACCATCCCGTCCAGCATGCCGAGCCCGGCACGCAGGATCGGGACCACCAGCGGGCGGGGGTACGACAGCTTCACGCCGGTCGTGGCGGCGACCGGGGTCCGGATGTCGACCGCCTCGGTGCGCACGTCGCGCGTGGCCTCGTAGGCGAGCAGGGTGACCAGCTCGTCGGCGAGGCGGCGGAAGGTCGCGGAGTCGGTGCGCTGGTCGCGCAGCGTGGTGAGTTTGTGGGCGACCAGAGGGTGGTCGACGACGTGGAGACGCATGTCCACAACAGTAGCCGGGTCCACGGAACCCCTCGCGCTGGCGTCAAACCGCCCGACCGGGGGAAAGTGGGAGGGACGGACTGGGGTGGTGAACCGATGCCTGACCTGCCTGAGCACGAACCGTCGTCACAGGAGACCGACGCCGAGCGCCGGCGCCGACGCGCGCAGTTCCTGCGCGATCTCGCGGAGGCCCGAGAACTGCGCGACCGGGTGCAGCCGCGCCGGGCGAAGGTGGCCCGGCTGCGGCACGCGATGCGCATGCGGACCTTCCGTTGGTAAGAAAGATCACGCGTCCCGGGGCGCCGACGGAGCACCGTAGGCGCGCTGAACAGGTGGCCGTGCGTGGGGCCTTGGAAAAGCCGCGTACGATCCCGCTCGTGGCGGCGACGAGTGCGCTGGTGAGTACTTCACCGACGTGCCGACGCGCGTGCGATCAAAACCACCGGACACAGGGTGCCGAAGACGTCCCCTGAACGCCTTGTTTCTGCCACGATTCCGAGTGGGTGGGGCTCGGAGCCGAGCTCTCCCCGCCCGAACCTCCGCCGGGGGGACCCCCGACCGGCACACCTATGACCAGTGGGAGAGTCACGGTGTACTTCGCCGCACTGCTCGCGCGCACCGAAGACGGGTGGGAAGCGAGCGACACAGAGCTCCTCGACAATGTGGAGACGCTGTCGGATCTGGCCGACCTCGCCCGGGAAGCCGCGGCCGAGGACGACACGGTGCTCGTGCTGATCGAGCAGGAGGACGCCTGGTTCGGCGTCGTCCGCATCGACGGCGAGGACGACCCCCGTATCTACGTCTCGGACGCCGCCGCCGCTTCCCGCAGCTCGTACGGCGAGATCCTGCTCACCGACGAACTGCTCGGAAGGGAGCCCGCCGACGACGGCCCCGACCTCGACGCCCTCGACCTCGACGGCACCGAGGACGGTGACGACGAGGAAGAGGACGACGACACCGCCGTGGTCGCCGGCTCCGCGGACGCCGTGCCGCACGGTCCGGTCGGCGACTCTCAGGTCCTCGACGACCTGGGCGTCAGTGAGAAGGAGCTGAAGGCCCTGTCGGAGGACGCGCTCACCGAGATCGCCGAGGCCCTGGGCGCCTCGGAGGTCCTGGAGACCGTCCGCTGACCGCAGGGACCGAGAAGGAGGGCACCCCGGACCCGGTACGCGACCGCTGGCGGGCCGCGATGCGGCTCGCCCTGGACGAGGCCGGCCGGGCGGGCGCGGACGTGCCGGTGGGTGCCGTCGTACTGGCCCCGGACGGTACGACCGTGCTCGCGGCCGGCCACAACGAACGCGAGGCGGTCGGCGACCCGACCGCGCACGCGGAGGTCCTCGCGATCAGGCGGGCGGCGGCGGAGCTCGGCGAGTGGCGGCTGACCGGCTGCACGCTCGTCGTCACGCTGGAGCCCTGCACGATGTGCGCGGGCGCGATCGTGCAGTCCCGGGTGGACCGGGTCGTCTACGGCGCCCGTGACGAGAAGGCGGGAGCGGCCGGCTCCCTGTGGGACGTGGTCCGCGACCGGCGCCTCAACCACCGCCCCGAGGTGGTCGAGGGCGTCCTCGCGGACGAGTGCGCGGGGCTCCTCACGGAGTTCTTCCGGGACCGCTGAATACCGATTTCAAAGCACGCCCCACCTTGCTGTAAGGTCTCCCTCGGTAGCGTGTCCGAGCGGCCGAAGGAGCTCGCCTCGAAAGCGAGTGTGGCGCAAGTCACCGAGGGTTCAAATCCCTCCGCTACCGCTTCGGAAGGGCCCCGTCGAGAGACGGGGCCCTTCTTGCGTACTGATCACCCCGGTTACACTCGCGCCCCAGAAGGAACAGAAGTACCAAGCGGGGGAGGCCGCGGTGGCGGTGAACGGTAAGAAGCTCGCCGTCTATGTGCTCGTGGTCTTCGTGCTGTACGTGATCATCACGGACCCGGAGAACGCCGCCGGCTACGTGCAGATAGGGTTCCAGGGCATATCGGACGCCGCCAAGGCCGTGGGCGACTTCTTCACCTGGCTGGCCGACGGGGCGCATTGACAGACCCTAGGGAGCGCCCATGATCCGCCACCTCGTCCTCTTCAAGCTCAACGAGGGTGTCGAGCGCGACGACCCACGCGTGGTCGAGGGCGTCGAGGCCTTCCGCGCCCTGGACGGCAAGATCCCCGAGATCCGCTTCTGGGAGCTGGGCTGGAACCTCAGCGACCGCCCCATCGCCTACGACTTCGCCATCAACTCCGGGTTCGAGGACGCGGCCGCGCTGCGGACGTACGTCGAGCACCCGGAGCACCAGGCGGGCGTGGCGCTGTGGAAGGAGTTCGCCACCTGGGTGATCGCGGACTACGCGTACTGAGCCCGAGCACTCCGCAGCTCAGCAACTCAGCAGCTCAGCGGCTCAGCAGTTCCGAAGCCTCCTGCCGGGAACGGCGGGGGGCTTTTCTGCGTCTCTCACCCCGACTTGCCCCTCAACACGGCGTAACCCAACGTTATGCGGTGCTTGCACACAGTGCACATGTCTTGTGATGCTATGACCGCTTTTGACGGATGAGTTGACCAACGAAGAGGTGGCGTTGACCGTGGCGGCCAGTACCGCGCCTCCCCAGGAGGCCCCCCAGGAGGCCGCCCCACGCAGTCGCGGCGCCGACACCCGGGCGCTCACCCAGGTGCTCTTCGGCCAGTTGAAGGAGCTCGAACCGGGCACGCCGGAGCACAACCGGGTGCGGACGGCGCTCATCGAGGCCAACCTCCCGCTCGTGCGCTACGCGGCCGCCCGCTTCCGCTCCCGCAACGAGCCGATGGAGGACGTGATCCAGGTCGGCACCATCGGGCTCATCAACGCCATCGACCGCTTCGACCCGGACCGTGGCGTGCAGTTCCCGACCTTCGCGATGCCGACCGTCGTCGGCGAGATCAAGCGGTACTTCCGCGACAACGTCCGCACCGTCCACGTACCACGCCGGCTGCACGAGCTGTGGGTGCAGGTCAACGGTGCGACGGAGGACCTGACGACGGCCTTCGGACGTACCCCCACGACCGCCGAGATCGCCGAGCGGCTGCGCATCACCGAGGACGAGGTGCTGTCCTGCATCGAGGCCGGACGGTCGTACCACGCCACCTCGCTGGAGGCGGCCCAGGAGGGCGACGGACTGCCGGGCCTGCTCGACCGGCTCGGCTACGAGGACCCGGCACTGGACGGCGTGGAACACCGCGACCTGGTCCGCCATCTGTTGGTCCAACTCCCCGAGCGGGAGCAGAGAATCCTTCTGCTGCGCTACTACAGCAATCTCACCCAGTCGCAAATCAGCGCGGAACTCGGCGTCTCACAGATGCACGTTTCGAGGCTACTCGCGCGTAGCTTCCAGCGGCTGCGATCCGCCAATCGGATCGACGCGTAGTTCGCGTCGGATAGCGGATGCATAAGGGGCGCACGGTCGCACGTTCCGGAACACCGCAGTTCGCAAGCCCTGTCGAGGCGTAACCGGCGCGAGCGAATCGCTCACCGGCGCCGTTCCTGACACTTCTGTGCCGAAAAACCGTCAGACCCCCTTTATCCAGGGCGGATTAGAGTCTCACGTGTCGACATGTCACTACAGCGTGTTGCCGACATGTGACATTCTGCCGGAAGCGCGTTTGCCGAGGCTTCGGCTCCGGTATTCAGGTGAAGGCTGACGTTCCACCACGGGGCGTTCGCCACGACCGTCCCGCGACCCAAAGGGGGTGGCATGTCCGCAGATCAGGGCAGCTCGAAGGTGCTCACGCTCACGAAGAGCGAGGCCGAGCCCGCACTCGACGACGTCACGGCCGTCGAGGCCGCGCCGGCCCCGGCCCTCCCGGCACCCCCGGTGGTGTCCGGAGCCATCGACACCCGCACCCTGTCCCGCTCCCTCTTCCTGCGGCTCGCCGCACTCGACGAGAACAGCCCCGAGCGCGCCTACGTCCGGGACACCCTCATCGAGCTCAACCTCCCGCTGGTGCGTTACGCGGCGGCCCGTTTCCGCTCGCGCAACGAGCCGATGGAGGACATCGTCCAGGTCGGCACCATCGGCCTGATCAAGGCGATCGACCGCTTCGACTGCGAACGGGGCGTGGAGTTCCCGACCTTCGCGATGCCGACGGTCGTGGGCGAGATCAAGCGGTTCTTCCGCGACACCTCGTGGTCGGTGCGTGTCCCGCGCCGCCTCCAGGAGCTGCGGCTGGCCCTCACCAAGGCCAGCGACGAGCTCTCCCAGAAGCTGGACCGCTCTCCGACGGTCGCCGAACTCGCCTCCGTGCTGGGCGTGTCCGAGGAGGACGTCGTCGACGGCCTCGCGGTCGGCAACGCGTACACCGCGTCCTCGCTGGACTCGCCCGCCCCGGAGGACGACGGCGGCGAGGGCTCCCTCGCGGACCGCCTCGGCTACGAGGACACGGCTCTGGAAGGCGTCGAGTACCGGGAGTCGCTGAAGCCGCTGCTGGCCAAACTCCCGCCCCGGGAGCGGCAGATCATCATGCTGCGCTTCTTCGCCAACATGACCCAGTCACAGATCGGCGAGGAGGTCGGCATCTCCCAGATGCACGTCTCCCGGCTGCTGACCCGGACCCTGGCCCAGCTGCGGGAAGGTCTCATCTCCGACTGAGCGTCCCCGCTCGCAGGACGCCGACGGCCGTGCCGGGTGCGGTCGTCGGGCGAGTGCGGGGCGGTGGGGGCCTGTCGCGCAGTTCCCCGCGTCCCTCGGGGGGCTGCCTCTTCCTGCGTCAGGACGTGACCGTTCGCCACCCTGCGCGTGGGCGCCTATGGGGGTGCCGGGTTCGGCTGTCGGGCGAGTGCGGGGCGGTGGGGTCCTGTCGCGCAGTTCCCCGCGCCCCTGGGGGGTTGCCTCTAGCTGCGTCAGGACGTGATCGTTCGCCACCCTGCGCGTGGGCGCCTGTGGGGGTGGCGGGTTCGGCTGTCGGGCGGGTGCGGGGCCGTGGGGGCTGGTCGCGCAGTTCCCCGCGCCCCTGGGGGGTTGCAGTCGAGCTGTGTCAGGCCGGTGCGGGCATTCAGGGGCGCGGGGAACTGCGCACAACGTCCGCCGGTTACTTCAGTGCCAGCCAGGCCACCGCCGCGACGATCGCCACCGCGACCACCACTCCGATGATGAGGCCGATGCGCGGGCCGCCCGAGGCGGTCGGCGCGGTCTGCTGTCGGCGGCCCTGCGGGCCCTCGTCGACGAACGCGCGGAACATCTGGGTGCTGCCGGCGGGGTCGTGGTTGCCCTGGGGGCCCTGGTTCTCAGCCATGCCCAGAGACCCTAGCGAATCCGCGGGTGGGGCCCAAGTGCGGGGCTGACAGGGGTACCGGCCGGACCCACGTGCGGGTTTACGTTCGCAATACTTGCCTTTGCCAACTTTTTATGCCGCACTCACCCCGTTTTATTTGCCTGTAGCAACCAAACACGCCTATGGTTGCCCTAAGCAACGAACACGGGAGGTGTGATGGCCGAGCAGGCGCGATACGAGGAGCTGATCCGCCAGTTCAGCGCCTTCGGAGCCGTGAAGCGGGAGATCGGGCGGATGATGCCGTCCGAGTGCCCCTCCGGTTCCGCCGCCGTACTGACCCTGCTCGGGCGCTACGGGGACATGCGCATGAGCAAGCTCTCCGAGCTGCTCGCGGTGGACATGTCGGTCACCAGCCGCCACGTGGCCCACGTCGCCGAGCGCGGCTGGATCGAGCGCTCCCCCGACCCGGCGGACAGGCGCTCCCGCATCCTGCGGCTGACGCCGGCCGGCCGAACGCTCCTGGACCAGCTCTCCCGGCGGACCTGCCACATGCTCGCCGAGCGGATGAGCGACTGGAGCGACGACGAGGTGGCCCAACTGACCGCGCTGATGGCCCGCCTGCGGGCAAGCTTCGACGACACCCGCGCCCACGGTCCCGAACCCCGGCCGCCCGTACCCCCCGTACTCGAAGCGCTCGACGCTCTCGAACAGACCACCCGTACACCCGCGATCACCCAGTAAGAGAAGGAAGCCCATGGCAACGACCACACCAGCCGGTGTGCGGGCTCACGCCAAGCACGGGGGAGGCTCCGCCGAGTACGCCCCGATGACGCACCGGCAGATCATGGAGGCCATCTCCGGCCTGCTGCTCGGCATGTTCGTGGCGATCCTGTCGTCCACGATCGTCACCAACGCGCTCCCGCACATCATCAGCGACCTCGGCGGCGGCCAGTCCGCCTACACCTGGGTCGTCACCGCCGCCCTGCTGTCGATGACCGCGGCCACCCCCCTGTGGGGCAAGCTCGCCGACCTGTACAGCAAGAAGGCGCTCGTCCAGATAGCCCTGGTCATTTACGTGCTGGGGTCCGCGGCCGCAGGCCTGTCCCAGAACGCCGGCATGCTCATCGCCTGCCGTGTCATCCAGGGCATCGGCGTCGGCGGTCTGTCCGCCCTCGCCCAGATCGTCATGGCCGCGATGATCTCCCCGCGTGAGCGCGGCCGTTACTCCGGTTACCTCGGCGCGACCTTCGCCGTCGCCACCGTCGGCGGCCCGCTGCTGGGCGGTGTCATCACCGACACCTCGTGGCTGGGCTGGCGCTGGTGCTTCTACGTCGGCGTCCCCTTCGCCGTCATCGCGCTGATCGTGCTCCAGAAGACCCTGCACCTGCCCGTCGTGAAGCGGGACGTGAAGGTCGACTGGGCCGGCGCGACCTTCATCGCCGCCGCCGTCTCACTGCTGCTCGTCTGGGTCACCTTCGCCGGTGACAAGTACGACTGGCTGTCGTGGCAGACGTACACGATGGTCGGCGGTTCGATCGTGCTCGGACTGCTGTTCGTGCTGATCGAGTCCAAGGCGAGCGAGCCGATCATCCCGCTGCGGCTGTTCAGGAACCGCACCATCACGCTCGCGTCGCTGGCCTCGCTGTTCGTCGGTGTCGCGATGTTCACCGGCACGGTCTTCTTCAGCCAGTACTTCCAGCTGGCCCGCGACAAGTCCCCGACGATGTCCGGCGTCATGACCATCCCGATGATCGGCGGGCTGTTCGTCTCCTCCACCGTCTCCGGGCAGTTCATCACCCGCACCGGGCGCTGGAAGGCGTGGCTGGTCAGTGGTGGCGTGCTGGTGACGGCCGGTCTCGGTCTGCTCGGCACCATCCGGTACGACACGGCCTACTGGAAGATGTCGATCTTCATGGCCCTGCTGGGTCTCGGCATCGGCATGATGATGCAGAACCTGGTGCTGTGCACGCAGAACCAGGTCGACCCGAGCGACCTCGGCTCCGCCAGCTCGACGGTCACGTTCTTCCGTTCCCTCGGTGGTGCGGTCGGCGTCTCCGCGCTCGGCGCGGTCATGGCCCACCGGATCACGCACTACGTCAAGGACGGCGTCGCCGCCCTCGACCCGCAGTACCGGGCCGCCCTGGCCGGTTCCGGCTCCTCCACCGACAGCATCCCGGACCTGGCCAAGCTCCCGGCCCCGGTGCGCACGCTGGTGGAGAGCTCCTACGGTCACGGCATCGCCGACGTGTTCCTGATCGCCGGCGCCCTCGCGGCCGTCGCGTTCCTGATCACCCTGTTCATCAAGGAGGTTCCGTTGCGGACCAAGGGCGCGCTGGCGCAGGCCGCGGCGGACGACTCGCCGGCCGAGGCACCCGCGGAAGCCGCTGAGGCTCCGGCCACCGGGCACACCCCGAGCTGGGCCACGACCACCTCCGACACCGAGACCGCCCCCGGCGGCACCGGTACGCAGCGGCTGTCCGCCGTGGCCACCCTCGCCCGCCCCGAGGAATCCCCGGCCGGCTCCGGCGGCATCCCGGTCAGCGGTTTCGTGCGCGGCGCCGAGAGCGCGCCGGTCCCCCAGGCCGCGGTCACGCTGATCTCGCTCGCGGGTCGGCAGCTCGGCCGGTCGGTGACCCGGGCCGACGGTTCCTACGCCGTCGAGGCGCCGGGCGTGGGGTCGTACGTTCTGATCGCCTCCGCGGACGGCTTCCAGCCGCAGGCGTCCACCGTCCTGGTGGGCGGTGAGCCGGTGGCCTACGACATCCTCCTCAGCGGTACCAGCGGGCTGAACGGGCTCGTGCGGGCCGCGGGGAGCGGGGAGCCCGTCAAGGACGCCATGGTGATCGTCACCGATGTGCGGGGCGATCTGCTGGCCACCGGGACCACCGGTGAGCAGGGCGAGTTCGCCTTCGGCGAGCTGGTGCCGGGTGCGGTGACCGTGGCGGTGAACGCCGCCGGGTTCCGGCCGCGCGCCCTGCCCGTCGAGGTCGGCGGCACCGGCGTCACCCGCATCGAGGTCGACCTCGACTCGGGCGCCCGCCTCCAGGGTGTCGTCCGGGCACCGCACGGTCCGCTGGCCGACGCGAGGGTCACCCTCGTGGACGCGGCCGGCAACGTGGTCGGCACCGCCACCACCGGGACGGACGGGGCGTACGCCTTCACCGACCTGGACGGCGGCGAGTACACGGTCATCGCCACGGGCTACCCGCCGCAGGCGACCGCCCTGACGGTGAACGGGCCCGGCGTCGACGGCCACGACATCGAACTCGCCCACCCCGGCGAGTAGTCCACCCGCTCCGGCCCGTGGCAGGGAGCGCGCGCTCTGAGCGGAGGCGCGCGCCCGCCACGGGCCGGTCCTATTCGAGGAGTTACGAGACATGGGACTGACCGCGAGGATCCGCACCCGGGACGGATGGGCCGTGTCGCACGCGATCGTCACGGTGACCGACATGACCGGCACCCAGGTGCTGCGCGCGGAGGCCGACGCCGAGGGCGCGGTACGGGACGTGACTCCGCTGGAGCCGGGGCCGTACACCGTCATCGTGACGGCCGTCGGGTACGCGCCCGCCGCCTCCAGCGCGATCGTCACCGCGAGCGGCCGGGCCGAGGTCGGCACGGTCACGCTGGCCCGGATCGGCGGGGCGGAACTCCCGCCGCCGGGGCCCTGGACCGTGGACCCGGCCCACTCCAGCGTGGGCGCGGTCGCCCAGCACCTGGGCATCTCCAGCGTGCACGGCCGCTTCACCGACTTCACGGCGGCCATCGAGGTCGCCCCGGACGACGTGACCAAGTCCCGGGTGGAGGCGGTGATCCGGGCGGCCTCCATCGACACGGGCAACGCGATGCGGGACGAGCACCTGAGGTCGGCGGACTTCCTGGACGTCGAGCGGTACCCGGAGATCACGTACCGGTCGACGGGGCTGGTCGTGTCCGGTACGGATCGGTGGACCGTGCGGGGCGAGCTGGCGATGCGCGGTGTCGTACGGCCGGTGGACCTGGACCTGGCGTACCTGGGCACCGGCGCCGACCCCTGGGGCGGGACCCGCGCGGCCTTCCGTGCCACGACCCAGCTGCGGCGGGAGGACTTCGCCATGAACTACAACCAGGTCGTGCAGGCGGGGATCGCGGCGATCGGGACGACGTTGAAGGTCGAGCTCGATGTGCAGGCGGTGCAGGGGGAGTCGCTGCCGCAGACCTGAGGGCGTTGTCAGTGGCGGGACGTACGGTTCGGGGTATGGAGCGGACCACGGGGGTTCAGGAGTACTACGCCGAGTCGGCGGAGCGGCTGGGGCGGGTCTACGAGAGCGTCTCCTTCGAGGCGGTGCACGGGGCGCTGCTCGACCTGCTGCCCAAGGCGCCCGCGCGAGTGCTGGACGTCGGTGCGGGGACCGGGCGGGACGCGGCGGCGCTGGCCGGGCGCGGGTACACGGTCGACGCGGTGGAGCCGGTGCCGGAGCTGCGCCGGGTCGCCGAGCGGCTGCACCCCGGCAGCGGGGTGACCTGGCGGGCGGGCGCGCTGCCGGAGATACCCGGCGTGCGGGGGCCGTACGAGGTCGTCCTGCTGTCCGCGGTGTGGATGCACCTGCGGCCGGAGGAGCGGCCCGTCGCGATGCGGCGCCTGGCCGCACTGCTCGCGCCGGGCGGGCTCCTGCTGATCACCCTGCGGCGCGGTGAGCCGCCCGCGGACCGGCGGATGTTCGACATCGCGCCGGAGGAGGTCGTCGATCAGGGGGCCCGGGCGGGGCTGAGGCCGCTGCGGACCGTGGCCGAGGGTGCGGACCGCCTCGGCCGTGACGCGGTTCACTGGAACGCCGTGGCGCTCCAACTAGGCTGAATCCATGGCACCGAACATTGCGACCAACAAGGCCGTCTCCTTGGACGAGCTGCTGGACTTCGTACGGCCCCGGCACCGGGCGATCCTGCTGACGCGGCGGTCGGACGGGTCACCGCAGGCCTCGCCGTTGACCTGCGGGGTGGACGACTCGGGGCGGATCGTCGTGTCGACGTACCCCGAGCGGGCCAAGACGCGGAACGCCAAGCGGGATTCCCAGGTCAGCGTGATCGTGCTGAGCGACGACTGGGACGGACCGTGGGTGCAGGTCGACGGGACCGCGGAGGTCATCGACTCGCCCGAGTCCGTGGAGCCGTTGGTGGAGTACTACCGGAACATCGCCGGGGAGCACCCCGACTGGGACGAGTACCGGTCGGCGATGCTGAAGCAGGGGAAGTCGATCATCCGGGTCACTCCGGTGCGGTGGGGTCCGGTGGCCACGGGCGGATTCCCTGCGCGGTTGGCTTCGCCGGACGCGTGAGGGGGTGGGGGCTTCTCCTTCGTCGGCGGGTGCGCGTTCACTGGGGCTGGTCGCGCGGTTCCCCGCGCCCCTGGGGAGGTGCGGTCACCATCGTCTCGATGCCTGCCACGAGCAGGTCCAGGGCGAACTCGAAGTCCCTGTCCCTCATCTCCTCCACCGTGTCGCCGCCCCTCGCCGTCATGATCTCCTCGTTCTCCTTGAGGATCTGCGCGGCGCCCGGGGACTGGCCGGCGGTGGTCATGGCGTGCCGGAAGTAGGCCTCCTGGGTCATGCCGGCCTGCGCGGAGCGGGTGATGAAGTGGCCCTCGATGGTGCCGAAGCCGTAGACGAACTGGAAGACGGCGGAGATCGCGCCGGTGATGCCGTGGGCGGGCAGGCCGGTCCTGCGGACGACCCGGTGCACGGTCCGGGACAGGGCCAGGGAGTGGGGGCCGATGTTGAGGAAGGTGCCGGCCAGCGGTGAGACCCAGGGATGCCGGACCAGCAGGCCCCGGTACTCCCCGGCCACCGTGCGCAGTTGGTCCCGCCAGTCCTCGTCGGCGTCCGGGTCCGGCAGCTCCAGCTCGCCGAAGACCGCGTCCAGGGCCAGTTCGAGGAGGTCGTCCTTGGTGTCGACGTACCAGTAGACGGACATCGCGGTCACGTTCAGCTCGGCGGCCAGCCGCCGCATGGAGAACTTGGCCAGCCCGTCCGTGTCGAGCAGTCGTACGGTGGCCTCGGTGATCCGGTCCCGGTCGAGACCGGAAGGCTGGCCGCCGCCACGTCCACCCCGGCGCACCTTGCCTTCCAGCCAGACACTGGTCCGACCCGAGGCCTTCTGGCCTGCGTTAGCCATGGCGCACCTTCCAAGAACTTCCGTTGACTGGCAAAGATGCTAGGCGCCCACCGACCTGAAGGGGCGCGGGGAACTGCGCGAGAAACCACGACGGACCCGCACCCGCCGACGCACCACCGCCGCCACCCCCTCAGGCGACCTCTCCCCGCTCGGCCCGCCGCAGCAGCACCCCTGCCACCACCCCGCCCAGCAGCACAGCCACCGCCCCCACCAACTGGCTGCTCTCCAGGCCGGAGGCGAACGCGTCCGTGATCCGCGCCCGCTCCGACGCCGACCCCGCCTCCGCCAGCGCCCCCGGCAGGGACACCGCGGCGACCGAGATCCCCGCCGCGAACCGCGCGTTCAGCACCGCGCCCAGGACCGCGACCCCCAGTCCCTGTCCGAACTCCGCCACCGTGCCGTTGATCCCCGCGCCGACCCCGGCCTTCTCGCGCGGGATCGCGCTCATGATCGCGTGGGCCATCGCGGGGCTCGC
The DNA here is from genome assembly GCF_040612795.1 of Streptomyces sp. NPDC006335. Classification (NCBI taxonomy): domain Bacteria; kingdom Bacillati; phylum Actinomycetota; class Actinomycetes; order Kitasatosporales; family Streptomycetaceae; genus Streptomyces; species Streptomyces sp. NPDC006335. Next base: position 379,309 of record NZ_JBEXQX010000009.1, on the reverse strand, counting down.
GACCGCCGCCCCCGCACCGATGAGCACCAGCCCCAGCAGGGTGCCCGGATACCCGTGGCCGGTGAGCGTGGCGATGGAGAGGAGGCCCGCGGCCATCACCGCCATGCCGAGGCCGATGGAGAGCGGCGTCCCGAGTCGCGTCGACCACTTCGCCGACAGGCCCGTGAAGTTGAGGGCCACGATCATCAGCGCGAGCGGTGCCGTCCGCAGCCCCGCCTCCAGGGGGCCGTACCCGAGGACGAACTGCATGTGCTGGGTGAGCAGGAAGAGCGAGCCGCCCATGCCGAAGGTGATGAGGACCGCTCCCGCCACCGCTCCGGTGAATCGGCGGTCGCGGAAGAAGTGCATGTCGAGCATGGGGTGGGGGATCCGGTTCTCCCAGTACGCGAACCCGGCGAGGACCACGGCCGCCACGGCCGCCGGCGCCAGCACCCGGCCGGACGTCCAGCCGTGCTCGGGGCCCGAGATGATCGCGAACACCAGGGCGGTCATGCCGATCGTGGAGAGCAGGGCGCCGAGCAGGTCGGGGCGGTCGCCCCGCGGGTTCTTTGATTCCGGGACCAAGACCACGACCGCGACCAGGGCGAGCGCGGCGACCGGCAGGTTGATCAGGAAGATCGCGCCCCACCAGAAGTGGTTCAGCATGAAGCCGCCGAGGAGGGGGCCCGTCGCGAAGCCCAGGGAGTTCACCGCCGCCCAGATGCCGATCGCCCTCGGCTGCTCCTCGGGCGCGAAGATCTGCATGGCCACCGCGAGCGTGGTGGTCATCAGCAGCGCGCCCCCGACACCCATCCCGGCCCGGGCCGCGATCAGTTGGGCGGTGGAGTCGGCGAGACCGGCGACCAGTGATCCGACGCCGAACAGGACTAGTCCCGCGGCGAGCATCTTCTTGCGGCCGTAGCGGTCAGCCGCGCTGCCCGCGGTGAGCAGGAGACCGGACTGCACCAGCGAGTACGCGTTGATCATCCACTGGATGTCGGAGGTGGCGGCGCCCAGTTCGCTGGTCAGGGAGGGGATCGCCACGTTCAGGATCGTGTTGTCGAGCAGCACGGTGAGCTGCGCGAGACAGATGACGCCGAGTATCAGCCAACGCTGGGGGTGGCCCTGGGAGACGGCGACGGGGGCGGGAGCGGTCATGCCATACACCGTAGAACAGCTCCTATACGGTGTACAACGCGGTTTCCCGCCGTACAGCGCGGTTCCCCGCCGTACGACGAGCAGGGCGGCGACCGCAGTCGCCGCCCTGCTTCCCGGGAGGAACGTCAGCCGCTCGCCTTCTGGGTGAGGTCGTAGAAGGTGGCCGAACCGACCGTGACCTTCTTGAAGTTGGCCTCGACCCACGAGGTGATCTGCGAGGACGTACCGCTGCTGCTGCCGCCCATGCCCCCGCCGGAGCCGCCGGCGATGAAGTAGTGGATCTTTCCGTCTTCCACGTACTTCTTGAACTGGGCCAGCGTCGGGGACGGGTCGGTGCCGTTGAAGCCGCCGATCGCCATCACCGGGTCGCCGGTGGAGAGCTGGTAACTCGCCGCGTTCTGGGCGCCGATGGCCGCCGCGACCCAGGTGTACTTCGACGCGTCGGCCTCCAGCAGCTTCTTGGCCTCGGAGGTGACGCTCGCGCCGTTCAGGAGGCCGCCGACGCCACCGCCGCCGCCCGCTCCGCGTCCGTCACCGGTCTGTCCGCCGGGGCCGCCCTGCTGGTTCTGGGTGGTGCCGCCGCCGTTCTGCTGGTTCTGGCCCTGCTGCCCCGGCATGCCCCCGCCGGGGAAGCCGCCCGTGCCGCCACCCTGTGTGTTGCCGGTGCCGTTCTGCTGCTGGCCCTGCTGGCCGGGCATTCCGCCGCCGAAGCCGCCCCGGCCGCCACCACCACCCGGACCGCCGCCGCCCATCATGGACGCGCCCGCCGGGCCCGCCGTCACGATGGAGCCGGTGTGGCCCTCCTGGAGGGTGCTCAGGGTGTACGCCGTCGGGCCGGCCAGAGCGGCCACCAGGCCCAAGGAGGCCGCCGCGAGGGCGAGTTGACGACTGACACGGCCCGCGAAGATCAGGCCGAGCGCGGCTACCAGGCCGCCGATCAGAACCAGGTACTTCAGCCAGGGCAGGTAGTCGGAGGTGCGGTTGAGGAGGACGTAGCTCCAGGCGGCCGCCGCCACGACCGAGGCGGCGAGGGTGAGCGACGCCCACAGTTCGGCGCGCTTGTCCCACAGGGTGCCGGCGCCCATGCCGATCACGGCCGCCAGGTAGGGGGCGAGGGCCACCGTGTAGTACTGGTGGAAGATGCCCGCCATGTAGCTGAAGACGACCATGGTCATCAGCAGCGAGCCGCCCCAGACCAGGAACGCACCCCGCGTGACGCTGGTCCTGCCGAGCTTGCGGGTCGCCACCAGACCGGCGACGAGCAGGATCAGCGCGGCCGGCAGCAGCCAGGAGATCTGGCCGCCGATCTCGGAGTTGAACATCCGGTCCCAGCCGGTCTCGCCCCACTGCCCGGTGCCGCCACCACCACCGCCGCCGCCGACCGAGCCGGTCTCGTCGCCGTTGAGACGGCCCAAGCCGTTGTAGCCGAAGGTCAGTTCAAGGAAGGAGTTGTTCTGGGAGCCGCCGATGTAGGGCCGCGAGGAGGCGGGCCACAGCTCGACGATCGCCACCCACCAGCCGCCGGAGACCACCAACGCGAGAGTGGCCGCGGCCAGTTGACCGAGCCGCTTCCTGACGGAGACCGGCGCGCACACGGCGTAGACGATCGCCAGCGGCGGCAGGATCAGGAAGGCCTGCAAGGTCTTCGCGAGGAACGCGAAGCCGATTGCTACACCGGCCCACAGCAGCCACTTAGTACGGCCGTGCTCCAGGGCACGGACCACGAAGTGGCAGGCGAGCGCCATCAGCAGCGCCAGCATGGCGTCGGGGTTGTTGAACCGGAACATCAGCGCCGCGACGGGGGTGAGCGCGAGCACGGCGCCCGCGATCAGACCGGCCGCGGGGCTGAACCGGCGGCGCACGGAGGCGTGGACGACGGCGACCGTGCCGACGCCCATGAGGACCTCGGGGGCCAGGATCGCCCAGGAGTTCAGGCCGAAGACCCGCACCGACAGCTCCATCGGCCACAGCGAGGCCGGCGGCTTGTCGACGGTGATGGCGTTGCCCGCGTCCAGCGAGCCGAAGAAGAACGCCTTCCAGGACTGGCTGCCGGCCTGGACCGCCGCCGAGTAGAAGGAGTTGGCGTAGCCGGAGGAGCTCAGGTTGTACAGGTAGAGCAGGAGGGTCGCGGCCAGCAGGCCGAGGAGGGCCGGGCGCGCCCAACGGGGGTCCTCGGGGCGGCCGCGCCACAGTCCGCGCGCGAAGGGCTGCCGGGGTTCACCGGACTCGGGGGCATCGGGAGCGACCGGCGCCTCGGGGGCCGTCGCCGCCGGACCCCACCCGGAACCCTGCTGGGCCGGATGGGCCGGATGGTCGGTCTGCGTGGTCATCAGGAGTTCCTCGGGTCGGTGTCGGTCGGGCGCACCGGCTGCAACCGCACGGTGGCGTCCTTCCAGGAACGCTGCTCCGCGGCTTCACCGGCGCGGAACTCGGTCGTGTCGTACGGGGAGGCCGGCGTGTACGGCGTCGGGGCGTACGGCGGCGGGGCGTACTGGTTCGCCGCCGGGCGCTGGGGCAGCGGCGCGTAGGGCTGTTGGGTGGAGGGCTGTTGGGTGGAGGGCTGCTGCGGGAGCCGCTGGGTGGAGCAGGCCGGCGAGGACGGGGTGTGGGCGGCGACGACGGTGGACCGGGGCTGGTCGTCACCGCGGTCGGGGAAGACCCAGGCCCGGAAGAGCAGGAAGCGCAGCACGGTCGCCGCGAGGTTGGCGGCGATCAGCACCGCCAGCTCGGTGGAGTGCGCGGGGTCGCTGCTGGCCGCGCCGAGGGCGGCGAGGGAGCCGCTGGTCAGGGCGAGGCCGATGCCGAAGACGACCAGGCCCTGCGCCTGGTGGCGGACGGCTCCGCCCCGCCCGCGCACCCCGAAGGTCAGACGCCGGTTGGCGGCGGTGTTGGCGACCGCGGAGACCAGCAGGGCCAGCGCGTTGGCGATCTGGGAGCCGCTGAACTGCCGGAACGCGCTGTACAGGACGAGGTAGAAGAGGGTCGACAGTCCGCCGACGACACAGAACCCGACGAGCTGGCGGGCCAGCCCCTTCGGCACGTCCTGGATCTCGCGGTCGCGCGGGTCGTCACCGAAGGGCCGGGTGATCCGGTCCAGCGGCAGCGATCCGCCCGCCAGCGCCTTGCCCACCCGCCACACCCCCTTGAGGTCCTCGGTCGCCGTCTTGACGATGTGGACGGTGGAGTTCGGGTCGTCGATCCAGTCGACGGGCACTTCGTGGATACGCAGTCCCGCGCGCTCGGCGATGACCAGCATCTCGGTGTCGAAGAACCAGCCGGTGTCCTCGACCAGCGGCAGCAGGACCTGCGCCACGTCACGCCGGATGGCCTTGAAGCCGCACTGGGCGTCGGAGAAGCGGGCGTGGAGGGAGCCGCGCAGGATGAGGTTGTAGGCGCGGCTGATGAACTCGCGCTTGGGGCCGCGCACCACCCGGGAGCTGCGGGCGAGCCGGGAGCCGATCGCCAGGTCCGAGTGGCCCGAGATGAGCGGGGCCACCAGCGGCAGCAGGGCGTTGAGGTCGGTGGACAGGTCCACGTCCATGTAGGCGAGGACCGGGGCGTCCGAGGCGGACCAGACGGTCCGCAGCGCCCGGCCGCGACCCTTCTGCTCCAGCCGGAAGGCCCTGACCTCCGGGATCTCCGCCTCCAGCCGCCGTGACACCAGGGGCGTGGTGTCCGTCGACGCGTTGTCCGCGATGGTGATGCGGAACGCGTACGGGAACGTGCGCCTGAGGTGCTCGTGCAGTCTCAGCACACACGGCTGGAGGTCCTTCTCCTCGTTGTAGACGGGGATCACTACGTCCAGGACAGGCGTACCGGCGTCGCCGGCCGGGAGGTGCTCCCGCGCCGGCAGGGTGCCGGGAGAAGAGTCGGTTCGCATGGGAACGACTCTGGTCAGGCCCCCTGTTGCACCCATATGGCGGCGCTGTGCTGTGCCTGTGAGTGCGATTGCCAGTTCGTTTCGGGCGCCGGACGGGGGGCCACGGGGCCGACCGCGGGCAGGTGCACGGTGAACACGGTCCGTCCCGGGACGCTGTCCACGGTCACCGCTCCGCCGTGCGCGGTCGCGACGGCCTGCACGATGGCGAGGCCGAGACCGGTCGAGCCGGAGGCACGGGAGCGCGAGGAGTCACCGCGCGCGAACCGTTCGAAGACGTGCGGGAGCAGGTCGGGCGGGATGCCCTGACCGTTGTCCTCGACGTCCACGCACATCCAGGGGCCGCGCCGCTGCACCCGTGCGGTGACGGTCGTCCCCTCCGGGGTGTGTTTGCGGGCGTTGCCGAGCAGGTTGATGAGCACCTGCTGGAGACGGGCCGCGTCGCCGGAGACGAGGGCGGGTTCGTCGGGCAGGTCGAGGCGCCAGTTGTGGTCCATGCCGGCCGCGCGGGCGTCGCTGATGGTGTCCACGACGAGCGGGACGAGGTCGGTCTGCTCGAACTGGAGGGGCCGTCCTGCGTCCAGGCGCGCGAGCAGCAGCAGGTCCTCCACGAGCAGCGTCATCCGGCCCGCCTCGGACTCGATACGGCCGAGCGCGTGCCGGGTGTCGGGGCCGACCTGTTCCCGGCCGCGCCGGGTGAGCTCGGCGTACCCGCGGATGGAGGCGAGCGGTGTCCTGAGCTCATGACTGGCGTCGGCGACGAACTGCCGTACCCGCATCTCGCTCTGCTGCCGCGCGTGCAGGGCGCCGTGGACGTGGTCCAGCATCCGGTTCAGCGCGGAGCCGACCTGGCCGACCTCGGTGTGCGGGTCGCACTCGGACTCCGGCACCCGTTCGCTGAGGTTCACCTCGCCGGTGTGGAGGGGGAGTTCGGAGACCCGGGTGGCGGTGTTGGCGACCTTGCGGAGGGGACGGGTGGCGAGCCCGACCAGGACGTAACCGGCGATGACGGCGGCGCCGAGGCCGGCGGCGGTGACGCTGATCTCCACGAGGATGAGGGTGTTGATGGTGTTGCTCACGGTGTCGGTGGGGAGCGCCACGTAGTAGCCGGTGCTGCTGTCCCTGGACGTGGTGTACATCACGAGGTAATCGCCGACATCGGGGATGCTCACGACGTGCTTGCCAGTGGTGGGCACACCGGCGAACACGGCCCGCTGGGCCGCGGTCAGCGCGACGGCCTCCATCTGCTGGCCGATGTCGCTGGATTCCCGTACGGCGATGACCGCCTTGGAGATGGTGCCGTCGGCGCCGACCTCGGCAGCCACGGTGTTCTCCTGCGTGGGGCCGTGGGTGACGAAGGCGTCGAGCTGGTCCTGGGGCTGCGTCTGGCCTTGGTTCTGGTTCTGGTCCTTCGTGTTCTGGTCTTTCCCGTTCTGGGCGTTCGGCACACCGAATGGCGGCCCCGCCAGACGCTTCCCCGCGTCGAAGACCTGTTCGCCCAGCTGGTCGTACAGATGGCTCCGCAGCGCCAGGGTCGTCACCGTGCCGATCACCGCGCAGACCACCGCGATCAGCACCACCGACGCGACGACGAGCCGCGTCCGCAGCGTGCGCGGCTTGCCTGCTCGCCCTGCCCGCTTCTGCGCCCGCGGCCGTCGTCGCCCGCTCATCAGGCGGCGGGCTTGATCAGGTAACCGGCGCCTCGCCGGGTGTGGATCATCGGCTCACGCCCCGCGTCGATCTTCCGCCGCAGGTAGGAGATGTACAGCTCGACGACGTTGGCCTGGCCGCCGAAGTCGTACGACCACACCCGGTCGAGGATCTGCGCCTTGCTGAGCACTCGCCGGGGGTTGCGCATCAGGAACCGCAGGAGCTCGAACTCGGTCGCGGTGAGGTGGATGTTGTCCCCGGCCCGCGAGACCTCGTGGCTGTCCTCGTCGAGCGTGAGGTCACCGACGACCAGCACGGAGTCGGAACGGCGGTCGGCCGCACCGGAGCGGCGAATGAGACCCCGCAGCCGGGCCACGACCTCCTCGAGGCTGAACGGCTTGGTGACGTAGTCGTCGCCACCGGCGGTGAGCCCGGCGATACGGTCCTCGACGGCGTCCTTGGCCGTCAGGAACAGCACGGGCACGTCCGGCAGTTCACGGCGTAGCCGCCCGAGGACGGCCAGTCCGTCCATGTCGGGAAGCATCATGTCGAGGACGACGGCGTCGGGCCGGAACTCCCGCGCGGTCTGGACAGCACCCGTGCCGTCTCCCGCGCTGCGAATCTGCCATCCCTCATAGCGCAGGGCCATGGACAGCAGTTCGGTGATCGACAGCTCGTCGTCCACCACAAGCACGCGGACGGGGCTCCCGTCCGGCCTCAGCAGTTCGGTGCGCCCCTGGGGCGAGGTCGTGGTCATGGTGAACACCATGTCGGGGCGCCCTGAGAACACCCTTTCGGCAATCTGTGATTTTCCTGAGAAACGCACAGGCGGCTCTCAGGGAACCCCTGGGGAATCGCTGGTCCGACGGGACGGAACGCCTCGACGGCGCCATCAGGGCCGACAGGGCCGACAGGGCCGACAGTGCTGACAGGGCCGACAGGGCAGAGGGGACGGACGTGGCATCCGACCCGGTCTCCGGCCGCTACCGGACCGGCCCCTGCTCGTCCACATGAACCGTCGGTGCCCCGAGGAACACCTCCGCGCCGACCGGGCCGTAGGCGATGTTGAAGGTGTCCAGCCAGTACGACCAGTCGCGCAACCCGACGGCACTGCTGAAGCGGTAGTTGAGCTGCCACCGCACCCACTGCCCGGGGTGGAGCCGCACGCCCGGGCGCCGCCGCGGCCGGGGCGGCACCCCGAACATCGGCCGCACCCTGGGCAGCACCCGCAACCGCCCGTCCGCCTCACGGAGTTGGACGTCGACACCCCTGAGGTTGTCGCCCTGCTGGTCGTGCGGCGCGAAGTCGTCCCGCTCGTCCATCCGGACCGCGTGGACGAACGCCGCTCCGGCCCGTCCCACCGCGGACGGCGGCAACGCGAACCCGACCGGAGCCGCGTTCCTCCGCGTCGCGGCCTCGCCGCCACGGGACCGCTTCGTCCATGACGTGCGTATCCACTGCACGGTGACGTCCATCCCCGGACCTCCCCCTCGTCAGAACAACCCGTCCTGAACCCCCGGCGCCTCCTTGAACTCTCTCACCGGCACGCCGATTTCCGCCCCGTCGGCCGGGACCAGTTCCCACCCCGTCATCAGCCGGGTGTCCAGTACGACGACTCCCCCGCTCGCCGTCTCCAGGTGCAGGTCGGGTCCGGCGGCCGCGAGAAGCCGTCCGCCCACCGACCCGCCCGCGACGAGCTCGCTCACCTCACCCACGGCGGCGGGCAGTGCGGCGAGACCGAAGATCTCGACGTGGTCGACCGGTTGGAACGGCGCGCGCTCCAGGGAGTCCGGCCAGCCGCCCAACGCCACCGCCCGCGCGTGCAGTTCGGCGATCTCGGCGGCCCGCTCGGCAGCCGACCCCGGCAGGGCGGACCGTACGGCCCGCTTGGCGGCGTACGGAATGCGGTCCGGCACCGAGAGCGCCGCCCGCAACAGCTCCTCGGTGCGGCGCGCGGCCATGAGCGGACCGGTGCCGAGCCAGCTGAAACAGACGGCGCCCTGTTCCAGCAGGCGCGCGGAGCCCCGCTCGTGCGCCGTGATGCCGACCTTGACCATGCCGGGCCCGAACCACGCCAGATACACCCGGTACGGACGGGGATCGTCCGCGAGGGTGTCGGCGGCCACGGAGTGCGCCCGGTCCAGCCGCGCGCACTCCTCGCACCGCGCCCCCGCGCTCCGCCCCGACACCGGGGCCCGCGCCGGACACGCGTGCCCCCGGGCTCCCACACATGTCCGCACACCCCCCTCCGCGACCCCGAAGGCCACCCGCTTCCCCAAGGTCAGCGCACTGCGCCGCCCACCGTCCCAGCGCAGCACGGGCCCGTCCGCCGACCAGGACAACCCCGAGCACTTCCATCCCTGTGCCATCCCTCACGAGAGTAGGGGGCACCACTGACAACGGGCCGCGCGAGCACCGGCGGGACCGGTCAGCCCACCGACTCCATCGCCTCCGCCGACTCCATCGACTCCGCCGACGCCATCGAGTCCGCCGGCTCCATCGACTCCACCGACTTCCCGCGGACCGGTTCCAACGTCGCCGCGGCCCTCGCCCCGACCACCCCGGTCCGCGCACCGCCCCGACCCGCCATCCGGCACCCGACGCACCCGGGGTGCCCCTGCCGCGCGCCCGTGTCGCGCACCCGCATCCCCCACTCCGCGCGCGGTCGGCGCCCCGGCGGCTTGCCCCAGCCGGTCAGGTGCAGGGCCCAGGTCACGAGGGCGCTCGCCCCGGTGATCGCGAGGCCGACGGCGATCAGCGCGCCGGACACCGTGCACACCCCCAGCCCCAGCACGGACGTCCCCACGGTGGCGATGGCGACTCCGGTCCACCCCGCGACCGTGTGCCCCTCGTCATACTGATGTGCACTCACAGATCCTCCTCGACCCGTTCTCTCACCTCCTAAGAAATTTAGCGCAGAAACCTCTCACGCACTAAGGGAATAAGGATTCCGATGCACGCCGAGCCCCGCCCCTCCGCCACTCCGGCCCAGGCCCTGGAGGCGATGGACTTCTTCATCGCCACCGCCCACCTCGGCCAGCAGGAGATGGCCCAGCGGCTGGGCCTGAACGTCACCGACCTGCTGAGCTTCGCCTGCGTCCTGAAGGCCGGCGAGAACCTCCTCACCGCGGGCGACCTCGCCGAGCACGCCCACGTCACGACCGGCGCGGTCACCGGCATCCTCAACCGCCTCGAACGCGGCGGCTACGTCACCCGCGTCCCCGACCCCACCGACCGCCGCCGCGTCCGGGTCGCCGCGCTGCCCGACGCCGTGGCCAAGGTCGTCGCCCTCTACCAGCCGTACTACGACCGCCTCGACGCCGTCTTCGCGGGCTACTCCGCCGACGAGATCGCCGTACTCCACGACTGGTTCAGCCGTACGACAAACCTCGCGCTCGCCTATATCGAGGAGTTGCGGGCGAAGGACGCGGAGGGGGAGTAGCGAGGGGACCCTGCGGAGGGCGTCTGACGAAGGCGTCCGCTGCACCCCCGGGGCCACCCCACCCCGGGGGTGCAGCCAGCCCTACCTTCGGTTCGGGAGTGCACTCCATCGTTTCGGCGGGCCCGCGACGGCATCGTTGATCACGGCTGGTCCACCCGGGATCCAGCGGATCGACAAGCCAGCGCCGAGCCGGAGGAAACCCCATGGAGCCGCAGACGGCCGACCGGACCCAGTCCCCGTCCACGCCCGGCCCCCTGGCCTCCTTCGTGCGCTTCGTCGTCTGCGGCGGCGGGATCGGTGTCCTCTCCAGCTTCGCGGTACCGCTGGTCGCGATGACGATGCCCTGGGCGCTGGCGAACGCGGTGATCACCGTGGCCTCCACGCTCCTGTGCACCGAGCTGCACGCCCTGTTCACCTTCGGCACCGGCCGCCGCCCCGGCTGGCGCCGGCACCTCCAGTCCTCCGGCTCGGCGGCCGCCGCGTACGCCGTCACCTGCGCCGCGATGTTCCTGCTGCACGCCGTCGAGTCCTCGCCGGGCATGCTCACGGAACAGGTCGTCTACCTCGGCGCCTCCGCCCTGGCCGGCATCGGCCGCTTCCTGGTCCTGCGCCTGTTCGTCTTCGCCGGCCCCCGCAAGGACGTGCGCCCGTCCGGGACCGTCGTAGCCCTGCCCCGTCCTGCACTGCCGCGTACCGCGGTGAGCGCGGCCTGCTGACCGGAGCACCGCGTCAGCACGGCCCGGGCTCCGAGTCGCCAACTGTCCATGTCCAGGCAGGCCCAGGCAGGTCCCGGCACCTCCAGGCGGAGAGTGAGCCCGTCCTCCGGGGCCACCGGAACCGGCACCCGTCCGACACGGTCGGCCTGTAGCCCGCCGGCACCGGGTCGCGCACCTCAACGACGCGGGACGCAGCCGTTCAACCCCCCAGGTACCGCCGCAGAGCCTCCACCCCGTCGGACACGAACCCCCCGCGCCCCACCGCCTCCAGCAACTCGCCCTCCCCGAACCACCCGTACCACGCGATCTCCGCCGGATCGGGCACCAGCGCCGCGGTCACGACCACCTCGTGCACCCCGAGCCAGTAAGGACTGATCTCACCACGGCACAGGAATTTGAGGGCAAAGCGCGGCTCCCCGAACACCCCCAGTTCCTCTGCGAGTTCACGGGCCGCCGCGACCTCGTACGACTCCCCGACCTCCGCGGCCCCGCCCACCAGCCAGTTGTACTGCCCGGGGAAACGGGAGACGTCCTGCGGCCGCCGATGCACGAGAATCCGCCCGTCCGGATCACGGCAGACCGTCGTCGCGATCCGATGCAGCCACCTCTTCTCGATGGCCTCCGCCCGGGCCACCACCCCGATGACCCGGTCCTCCTCGTCCACCCGCTCGACCAATTCGCCCATGCCGGCCACGATCGCAGAGGGGTACGACAACGCGGCGCCGGGTGCTGAGCCCCACGGGGGGGTACAGCACGCGCCGGGTACTGACAGCCCCACAGGGGTACAGCTGCCCCCACCCCGGATCGGGCGGACGGCTCCATGTCGCGGCCCCCGGATCGACGGCATCGTAGAAGCCATCGGCCCCGGCTCCTCCGGAAGGAACTCCCATGAACCAGCTCCTGTCCTCCTCGCCGGTCAAGACTTCCTCCGAGAGCGACCTGGCCCCCCTCCTGACCGCCTGGGACCAGGCCCACCCCGTCACCACCGACCCGGACTGGCGCCACCTGCTCGACGAACTCGCCCACCCCCGCACCACCCAGGCCTTCCACAGCCTGGCCACCAGCACCGCATGAGCCCGACAGGAGCAAGGAGCAAAGGAGCAACGGGTCAGACTTCCAGCGTCGCCAAGTCCTGCCGGAAGACCGTGCGGGCCGCCCGGGTCGCGTCACCGTGAGCCTGCCTGGCGGTGTCGTACTCGTGCGACGCCAGCGTGCTTCCGGACGCGAGTGTTTCCCGAACCCGACGCAAGGAGTGGTAGGAGGCGTCTATGGCCTCCGTCACGTCGGTGGGCGCCGTCAGGACGAGCCTCTCCCGGGCCTCGTCGCACCCCGACGCCTGAAACGCCTGCCTTATCCTGGCCGCCCTCGCCTGCGGGTCCGAGTACTCCTCGTCGGCGGCCAACCGCATGGCCTCGTGCGCACGGCGAAGGGCCACCAGACAGTCCGCGTACATGGTTCGCCGGTCCTGCAGCCTGTTGTCCCTGACCGTCCGCCGCCACCGCAAGTGCTCACCGGCCAGCGTCGCCCCGACCCCGACGACCGCTCCGAGCGTCGTCCCGACAAGCGTTCCCCACTCCACGGGAACGATCGTGCCACGCAACGCCCGACTCAGCCCGGCAGTTGACCCACGCTGATGCCGAAGGCCCCTCGGGACGAACCCGTCTAGAGCCGCTTCAGGTTCCGGTCCAGGATCTCCCTGAGCCGATCCACGTCCGCGGGATTCCGGGCGCCCCGCTTGGGCAGTACCGCGACTCCGGCCGCGCGGTCGCCGCCCAGGAGCACGAAGAGCCCGGGCGTCTCCAGGTACTCCCGGAACACGGTCCAGTCCACGGTGAAGGACGCCCGCTCACCGGTACTGACCGCGCCACGGTCGTCGGCCACCATGCGACACCGCCCGTAGGGCTCCACGACGCTGAACATCCGGCGGGCCATGGTGCGCAGTCCTCGCACGGCGCCCCAGGAGGTGGCTGCCACGGAGAGCACCAGCGTGATGATCCAAACAGGCAGCGTGGCGTCTTTGAGAGTCGAGAAGACGACCACGGCGACCACCGCGATCAGCGGCGCCATGAGCAACTGGACCCGACCCGCCGCCGACCGACGAGCTCGCCCACGGAGCGCCTCCTCGAAGTCCGCGACCGTCGGCTGGTAGACGAACTCGACGGCCGCACTACGGTCCGTGTCCTGATCTGGGAAATCCCCGCCCCTGGTGTCCACGAGCCGGATCCTAGCGAGGGCGGTCCCAGGCGGATCGGGGCCGTCGTCACAAGATCCATCGGCAACCCCTGGTCCACGCCCGAACCCGATTGCCGTCAAGCAAAAGCCAGAGGCCGCGCAACTCGCGTGACTGCGAGCTAAGTTGGCCCTAGCGTTGCTGCCGCGATCAGTAGCGAGGGAGCACGTCTGGGCGCGGACGCCGCCCGCCGTCTGGCGGAGACGGGCCTCTATGAGTTCGAGCCCGGGCTGACGGACACCGAGTTCGCCCGTATCGAGCGCGAGTACGGCTTCGAGTTCGCAGACGATCACCGAGCGTTCCTTGCAGCCGGCCTACCGGTCAACGTTCCTCCCGAGGAAGGGCAGACCTGGTTCAAGCCCTGGCCGGAGTGGAGGGGTGGCGACCTGGACAGCTTGCGTCGACAGCTCGCCTGGCCGGTCGAGGGTGTTCTCCTCAGCGTCGAGCACAACGCGTTCTGGTACGACGGCTGGGGCGGCCGTCCGTCTGATGGAGCGACGGCACTGGACACGGCAAGGCGCCACCTGAGGGCGGCGCCGGTGCTGGTGCCCGTGTACTCCCACCGATACCTGCCGACCGGGCCGGGAACCTTCGGTCATCCGGTGCTCTCGATGTGGCAGACCGATGTCATCTACTACGGACTGGACTTGGCCGACTACATGCACCGGGAGTTCGACGAGGCACGCTGCGACGTCGACGAGGCCTGGAACCCGAAGGCAACAGTCCCTTTTTGGCGGGACCTCGTCTGACTCTGCTGCTGGACCGAGCAACGTGCGCCATCAACTCACGTGGCTAAAAGCGCATGGTCGACTTCCCTCAGTGACCTCCGCGAGGCCGACAGCAGCCCCCTCGGGATGATCCGAGCGGGGCTTCAATCTTCACCAAGGGTTCATCGCCGTGCGGATCTTCAAGTCCGAGCACCATTCCTGCGTTCTCAGGGAAGGACGGGCGGCTCAGGAGGCGTAATGTCGGAGGCTGCGGGCCGCGACGGCATAGGCACCCCGCACGCTTTTCCCGACGCGTCGAATACGACCCCCGCTCCCTCGGGGACCTTCCCCGCGCCCAGGAACATCTCCCAGCCGTTCTTCACCAGGTGCCAAGCCGGTCGGTGTCCTCGGTCGGCATCTGCTCCATCTGTCCCCAGCCCCGCGCTTTCAGCACGGCGAGCACGGAGTCCACGGACTCACGCTTCGGCGCGTCTCCAGTTCGCAAGGACGCGATCAGGCGGCACGGATTGCCGGCCTTGCTCGTGTCGAGGAAACCCAGGTGCCCGATCCCCGCAGCAGCGGCCGCAGACCGACATCGCCCCGTACGGCATCGGGGGTCAGCTCGTCCCTGGCCTTCTTTTCGGCCGCTCGAGCAGTCGTCGTCGCCCGCTCGCCTGCTGTGCCGACGCCGTCCCCGCCGCCGCAACCTGTCATCACCGTCATCACCGCTACGACGGTCACGGCCACTCCCACCCCACGCATGTGTCCTGCCTTCGAATCGTTTCGTGGGTATACACGAAGGGCGGCCCCTCGTCTCGCCAAAGTCGCGGGGCCGCCCTTGTCACCAGAACCCGTCAAGGAGCCGGAGCCATCCAGCATGGCCCATGACCCCGTACCGCGCTGCTGCGCGCCGCCCTCGTCGCCGGCTCGCGCGGCTGGCACGTCTACCGCCTGCGCCCCGGCCCCAAGCGCCCCACCCTGCACGGTGAGCAGGCATGCCCCCGAAGGGGCGAGTGCGCGAGTCGGCACCGCAAGCGGGAACAGCGCGCCACCACCGACCTCGACCGTATCCAAGCTGCCTGGTCTCGGGCGCCGTTCGATGTCGGCATCGCGCTCCCAGGATCATGGAGACGTTCGGGCACAGCACGATCACCATGACGCTGGACACCTACGCGCACGTGATGGACACGTCGCCGCGGGCCGCCGCCGATCAGATGGACGACGCCCTGAACCTCGACGAGCCCGACGTGAATTCGGAGGGAGACACGGAGCCGGACCCCGAGGGCTGAGCGCCCGATCCGACCGCGTTGATGTCAGCCGTTGATGTCAAAGGCCCCTTGGGATGATCCCAAGGGGCCTTTGACCTGTGTGCACTCGGCAGGATTCGAACCTGCAACCTTCTGATCCGTAGCTCTACAGAGATCGGTCAACAAGGGTTATAGGGGCCGACATCCGGTGTCCCCGAGTCGCTGTCGGTCATGATCGGTTGCTGGGGTTGCTGTGCTTCGCTGCTGTACGGCAACCGGCGTGAGGTTGAATCGGCGGCATGCAGCGTGCGGACTCCGAACAGTACGAGATGTCCCCCGTCCACGTGGCCGTGGAGATGGACGACTTGGCACAGTTGACGCGCCTCCTGCACGCCGGTGCCGACCCGGACGAATTCGATGGTCACAGCGGCTGGACTCCACTGCTCCGTGCCATCGACGGTGAGGCCGACGGAGCTGTCCAGACAGGAGAACCTCTCGAAGCGGCATGCACCGCAGTTCTCCTGGCATACGGCGCCGACCCCGAGCGTCCGTCCCGGGACGGGCTCAGCCCTCTGCACCTTGCCTTCCAGATACGCCATGATCTGGCAGTCCGCCTCATCGAGGCGCACATCACCCGACGCCGCTCCAAAGAGTGACCCGGACTGTGCCAACACGCTTTCCAACTGTGGGGGTGGGGCGATGGGGTGGGTACAGGGCTGTTCGCCTGCGTTCATGGGCGGTTGGCCGTGGGAGCGGCTATCGGCTTCGGTCTCGCCTGAACGACTGTGAACGGCGCTGAATGAGACGGAAACTGAGACGGACGGACATGCAGGGCTGGGGCGTTCGGCCAGCCAGATCGCTGGTCTGACAGCTTCCTCCGTACGAGGATGCTGCCATGCGCCATAGCGACGAAGAGGACGAGCGGCTCAGGTTGATCCGCCGCTACGTCACGCCCGACCGGCGGTACCTCAAAGTCGGTGGCGTCCTTCTAGGTATGAGTGGACGCGACCGAGCCAGGTTCATGAAGAGGCTGGGCAAGGCTGCCGGTGAGATCAGCCCTCGTGAACTGTGCACCCTGCTCGACGGAGGATGGCGCGAGCGCAAGACGGCGGCCTGGCTCATCGCTGTGGCCGGCAGGACCGAGTTCCGGGAGCGCCTTGGCGAACTCCTGCTCGCCAGCGAAGGGCCGTATGCAGGGCAGGCGTACTGCGTGGCGCTGGCCACCTTCGGCACTTCTGCCGACGCAGACGCCTTGGTCGCCTATCTCGACTACTACCTTTCCCAACCTGACCTCCACTACGACCAGCAAGCCGCCCTCGGCGCGCTCTTGCTGCTCGACGCCAAGCTCGGTGCTGACCACGCGGCCCGGTTCCTCGCGCCGAATGGGCTCTGGCAGCAGTGGATCGACGGGCCGCCCAGCAAGGACCGCGATGCCCCTGACAGCTATCGAGAGTTCATCGGTCAGCTCTGCGCTTTCGCTGATGAAGCTGCCAAGCACTGTTCGGGACGTAGCTCGGTTTGACCGACACTGACGGTTGAGGGCATCGACTCTTCTTCTTGCCCTGGGTCTTGCCGGGGATCACGGGGAGCTGGGTCTTCGCTGCTCAGGGTCGGTGGCCTCCTCTGTCTGGTGGTCGTCGTTGGTCGTCATTGGCCACTGTCGAGCGACCTCGGACGGCCCAGGCAACTGCCCGTTCGGCGGCTTACGAGCTGATGGGCAACTCTCGTGCACGTTGGCGTGCTTGGGCTCGTATCTCCTTCAGGCGACTGTGGAACGCGTTGTGGCGGTTCTGGTCGAGGTTCAGCGGGAGGTCGAGCTGGGAGATGAGCTGTGACTCCAGGTCCCATGGTTCGCTCTGCTCGATCCAGCACACCCGGGCGTTGTCCGCCATCCACTTGCTCAGGGTGGCTTCACCGGCCTTGCCGAAGGTCATTCGCTTGCCGCTGCCCACGAGACGCAGCTCAAGTCCGAGCAGGCATCCGAGGGTGAGCCGCAGCGTCGAGCCCGCCGCGTTGCCCCGGTAGTGGTACCGCACCCGCTTGCGAAGGTTCTGCGTGCTGGTCCGGTTCGCCATGAATCGCGGGGCTATACCGATGTACAGCAGGCGCCCAGCGTCCAGGTCCGGGTGGGGCGACTGTTTGAAGTGCCACCCGTAGACCCCTGCTGCCGCCGGAACAGGACTCGGGCGAACCAAGACCTCCTGAGCCGACCACAACTGACCGGGGCTGGCGAGAGCAGTGGCTTCCACGGCACCTCCAGGCACGTGACGGCTGATCGTCGCAGGTTACTGGTCACCACTGACAGAACACCCCTCGTCTACGTAGCCACGTGACATCAGCTTGGGAAGCTTGGGTGCTCTGAGGGCGGTCGCTCGGCTGACCTGCGGCGGAGCGGTCTCGGTGTTTGGCTGACCGTTCCATGAAGCCCCGGCGTTCCCCGTGGTTCCCCGCACGATCTGGCACGGGTCTGGCACGCCCAATTTTTTCGGAGGGCAGAGCCAAGGTCGCCGTTCCTGCGGTGCCGCACCGAACCCCTGCAACCTGCGGCGTTCACCGTCGGGCAGTGCTCAGGCCTAGCGCTTAGAAGACGCGGGCACGCCTTGGTGGGCCGTTCAGATTATCTGGTGCTGCCACCGTGCTGGGCCGCCGAGCGCCGCTGCCGTCCGCCACCGTTGCCGTCAGGACTGCCGTCGGCCCCCGCTTCCGTGGGGCCACCACCTCAGGGCAATCAGTCTCCGCTGCCTTCCGGCCCCCGTCCTGCTGAGCGCGCCGCATACGCAGTGCCTTGAGGGTGCGTGCCCGCCGTGCCGGCCTCCGGGTGATCCCGCTCCGGAACACCCGGCACACGTGCAGCTCGCTACTCGTCGCTCTCAAGGTCCACCCGAAGTGGCTCAGCGCATCCTTCGCCACGCACAGATCGCCATGACGATGGAGGTCTACGCGGAAGCAAGCGAGGAAGAGGTACGGGCCGCGCTGGGCAAGCTGTCCGACGCCATGGGAGGTTCCGGCACCGACTAGTCGAAGCCTGTTGCTGTACTTCGCTGCTGTACGGCACGAAAAGGCCCCTCAGGAGTGATCCTGAGGGGCCTTTGACCTGTGTGCACTCGGCAGGATTCGAACCTGCAACCTTCTGATCCGTAGGATCGGGCAGGCTGCCTGGCGGCTGCTCCGCCTTCCTCCCGCCTGATTGCCGACTGTCGTGATCAACAGCCTCCGTGTGCCGTCGTTGCCGTCAGAGTTGCCGTCAGTTCTGGACTGAGAACCAGCGCAGCTCCCAGCATTCGCGGAACTTCTCCAGCACTCAGCCGTTCAAGGCGCCATGGGCCCGCCACTCCATGTCTCCGCCACTCAGCGCGCGACACCTTCAGAACGAACGGTCGA
Organism: Streptomyces sp. NPDC006335; assembly: GCF_040612795.1. Classification (NCBI taxonomy): domain Bacteria; kingdom Bacillati; phylum Actinomycetota; class Actinomycetes; order Kitasatosporales; family Streptomycetaceae; genus Streptomyces; species Streptomyces sp. NPDC006335. The sequence continues at coordinate 360,922 of NZ_JBEXQX010000009.1, read as the reverse complement.
GCCCAGAGGTACGCGACCGATACGTCGACAACGCTCAGGCTTGCAAACGGGCACAGCCCGTGGCACAGAGACCAAGCGAGGCTGGGACCAGCACGCGAAGTCCGGAGACAGACGAGGCGAGTCCTCGGCCCGGCATACTCGCCGTCGTGGCTGATTTTCGATGCTCAGGCTAGAACTGGCTTACAAACCTAGCCGTGCCTGATCCCAGCAAGCCCGGACGCCAACCAGACCCGCCTCGCCTAACTCGTTTCGCGCTCTGATCAGGGTGACTGAACGATGGCAGCCTGCCATCCTGTTCGTACGGAGTGAAGACGAGGCTAGGACAGGTACCACATGACCAATGACCTGAACATCAGCAAGGCAGTATCCAAAACGCTAGCCACGCCACTAGATAGGCTGCCCTCCCTTATAACTGACAGGTCATTGGAAAATTCGCACGAGATAGTTGCCGGGCTGGCAGAACTAGCTTCTGACCCACAGGCGCATATTCCCGTGGAGACCATAACCATGCCCAAAAAGAAATTTGGGCAGCGCCCAATTGTCATCCCGGACATATCGGCCCGCTCCCTCTTTGTCGCCCTGGTAGATTCGATCACAAAAGATCTAGAGCCTGACAGTCGCGCTGATGGAAAATGGGAGGCTTACGAGGACTTCGCAAAACAGTCACCCAGCCAATACATCGTCGACATAGACATCGCAGCTTGTTATGAGTTCATCGATCACGATATTCTGCATCGTGAACTCCTGATTCGAACCATGAACGCCAAGAAGGCTGAAGCGATACGCTCGTTTCTGGAGAGGTGCTCCTTCAACAATCGAGGGCTTCCACAGCTTTCTTGGCCTAGTGACAGGCTTGCGGACCTCTACCTTAGTATTCTGGAACGTCGCCTAATGCGGAACAAGTTGGAGGTTTTGCGCTACGCAGACGACTTCCGAGTCAGAGTCGACAGCTGGGAAGCAGCCACCGAGGTAATCGAATACGCGGCAGAATATGCCCGCGATTTGGGCCTAATTCTCTCTTCAGATAAAACAGGAATCTTCAGGGTTGATCGATACAAGCTACGCCTTGATAAAGAACGGGAACTCCAGCAAAAGTACCTAGACCACGCGAAGGCAAAACTCACTTTGGTGCAGCTAGTTGGCGGCGACTACGACGTCGAGTTCGTGGAGATACCGCCAGCTGAAGAGGAGGCACTCATTGCCTCTATGCACCGAATAGTTGACGACTGGCACAGGCGAACAAAATTGGGCAGCCCTGACACAGAGCATCACGATGAAATAGCTCTGCGCAAGATGATTCCATATGCGCTGACAGCACTTCAGAAAGATCGGCGTATCGAAGCCCAGGTCTTCACAGATCTTATTTACCGAGACCCGTTGCGACTTGAACGGGTATGTAAGTACGTCCTGAGCCGTATGGATGGGTTCGACGAGGTGACCGAGAATTGGTCACTCCTTCGCAGTATAGTGCAGGCTGGGAAAATTGGCCCATGGGCTCGCATTTGGCTCCTTCACGTAGCAGGAAAGCTCCCTGCATGCGAAACTGATGATGCCAAATGGATTCTCGACTGGGCTCAAGCCCAGTGTAAGGATCGACACGAAATTGTCAGAGCAGAGGCAGCCTGGGTGTCAGCAAAGTTTGGCCTCCTCACTGATGAAATGGCCATGTTTCTACTTAAAGAAGCCACTGCCATTACAGAACATGGCATAGCGGCATCCATGGGGTGTCAGGGCACTCTAAACGGGTCAGTCGTGAACTCTGTGATCAGTGGACGGCCGATGAATAGAGGCGCATATGAATGGGGGCGGCAGAATTGAAGTCGTGGGTGCTCACAGACAGCGGCGAGAGGGCGCTGAGGAGGATTATCCCGCTCGGGTCCCGCGTCTACCTTGAACGGGACTATGACGGTATTCGATCCTCCGTCGTATCGTGTGCCACTTTGGTTGAGGCTCACGTGGACAAGGTACTTAAGCACCTTTTTGATTCAGACGAAGCCATGACGCTCCCCCTGGCGAAAAAACTGCACGCCGAAGTGGAAGATTCTATCTACCGGTCGTGGGAGTCCAGGCGCAAGTGGCTGTCTTCCGCCTTCGGAGTAAACATTGCTGGCGACAAACAGAGCCAGGATTTTAATGCCGTTATCGATCTACGGAATTGCATTGTTCATGGCGATGGACGCCTGACCGATCTGCAAGTCGCAAAGAATAAGGATTTTTTTCGAATAAGGGAGGATCTCCCCAGAATCTTGGGAGTGGGGCTGAACGGGCGCATAGTTATTATTACCCCGGACACCCCTCTTAAGGCTGCCACTGTATCCCGAGATTTCATACTCCACTTCGACCGTGCAGTGCTAAATAAATTCTCGAATCTGTCAATTTAAAGCGTGATGCCACATGCTTACCGGCTGGACGGACGACAACCGGCACACCTGCCGTGCGTTGTAAAAGTGCGGCGGGTTGCACGTTTAGTGGAACTGTGCCGACAGACCGGATGAGCTGCTGAAGGTCTTCCCGATACGAGTTGTTCCGCTTACGTCCAAGGCCGACATCAACGGCCACGAACAGCCGCAGCTGTCAGCAGTCGCCGATGTTCCCGGTGCATGCGAGAAGACCCCACCGTGCCAGGGGCAAATCGAACATTGATCTGAGGCATTTACCCAGCAGAGCGCGCCACCGTATCGCCGGCCTCGGGCTTGGCGCCGGTGAGTGGGAGCGACGCCCAGGCACGCTATCGGACGGCTAGTTCGCCGATGTGGGCGGTGTGATCAGGTCGTCCTCAACGGCGACCAGCTCGGCGATCTTGGTGGCAACTACGGCCATCGAATCCTCCGCTGTGTCGAACCCATTTCGGGATGCAAGGAGGGGGCTGACGTTTCGAAGTTCGCCGTAGGTCGTCTCGTGCACGACAGGGAGCAGCAGGTTACGTGCAAGGAGCTCAGAGAGCTCCTTGTCGGAGACGCCACCGCGCTCGAGGCGTGTCAGTAGCGCAGGGGTGACCAAGACGAGACCGGTACGCGACCTCGCCAGGCCCCTGTCGATTTCCCGCATGAACGGTAGGCCGTATGCGATGTCCTTCTCGCTGAACCAGACCGAGACGCCCTCTGCTTCCAGCAGGGCGCACAACTCCTTAGCAGCATTGCGTCGGTCGTCCCATGCGTGGCAGAGGAAGACATCGCGAAGGTCTGGCTGTTGACTCGCGCGCGACACGGCGGCGTCGCGAACAGGAGTCAGGTTCCTTACCTCGGCAGCCGTGTAAGTCACGGAGGAGGTGCTCGGTGACCAAGGCGCCCGGGTTCTGCCGCTACTGGAACTGCCCCCACTGGTGGCGCTGCCCCCGCCACCGTTCCGCGGGGTGGAAGCCGGCGGCGGGTAATAGGACCGGGGCGATGAGTACCCGTAGCTTCCCCCGCTGCATGCGGGGCACGCTGCACGTCCACTGGCGGTGCGGTGACCCCGGCGCGGGGCTGTACAACGACTCATAACTACAAGGTAGTCCACGCGGCCCCGGGAGCCATCTCGTTTACTCATGGCCAGAGGACGCTGGCACACCCAGCAACTTGCGATTCCCTTGACGGTCGGGATGATCAAGGAATTCACATTCAGCGTGACTGTACGTCCGCCTGTGGCCAACGACCTCGGTCTCCCTGCCACGCCTGCCCTGACGCAACCTGCTCTGATCGACGGAATAAGGTGCCGTGCCCCAGGTGCGCCGGACCGACCGGGAACCATGGGTGATTCGCGGCCACTCCGGGTCAGCGGGCGAGTCAGCGACCCTTGATCGACTTACCTGGTCAAGGGCCGTTGACTTGCAGTGGGTGTGGAACTGGAACTCAGGGTGACTGGCGCCACGACGGTATTCAGGAGAGTGCTGCGAGCAGGGTCTTCGCCATGTATGACCTTCGCATTCCCCTGATTCCGGGCTATCCGCCAGCGGCGATCCGTATCTGGTCCACAAGCCAGCAGATACGTCTAGGCGGGTGCTCAGACAGGGCGAGCGCCTGAGTGATCCAGCGCGCAGGCACCTTGGCAGGAGCAAAGCTCCGGTGCTGGTGGCGGGTCTCCTCGCCACGCGCGCCGCGCAGCACGCCAAGAGTCGAAGACTCCCGGTAGTTGATCAAGCAGGCTCTTGGCCGCGAACAATGCCACGCTCGCCACGCCCGAGCCAGCCAGAACCCAGAGCGTGATGGTCACATCCATTGGTTCCATGCTCCTCTCACCGTCTGACAAAGCGTCCGTTGATGGGGACACACCCAAGAGAAGCTGTGCGTCGCAGCTGTCCACCAGTGCCTCGGACGTTCCTGTTGAACTCCGGACAGCCGGCTCACCGAGCCCTAGTCTGAACGGAGCCGAGCTGGACAGTTGTGGCCGATGCTGGACGACTCTGGACAGGCAGCGGCAACGAAACATGAGACGGGGTGGGGCGATGACTGATGACTCTCTGGCCAACCAGTTGCGTCGCTTGCGTGTCCGGGCAGGCAATCCCTCGCTGCGAGACCTGGAGAAGCTCACCGATCGCCAAGGCAGAAGGATGAGCCGGGCCTCCATTCAGGATAAGTTCTCCGGAACTAGTGGTCTGAAAATGGTCCAGGTGCTAGCTCTGGTTCGAGCATGCGCCGACTACGCGCGTTCGATCGGTGCTCCCCTTCCGGCTGAAGACACCGATGAGCAAGTTTGGCAAGAAAAGGCAACGCACCCCGCTTCTCCCAAGAATCTGCATTCCATTGAACCGCCACGTGAGACGGATCCAAGTGCACCCCAGGGACACAAGAAGGGCGACTCATCTAATCTGGAGGCACTAATCCCGCCCCTAATCCACGCCGGCATGGACGACATCGCAAACCTCGCAAGGCAGGGAGCGGGCCAGCCTTTAGAAACATGGCTGCCAACTATCGTTGTTGCACTCGGCTACGCACACATGGATTACCAAGGTTTCCTTAACTTGGCTGCTCATGCACCACCCGGCCAGATAGTGAAGATCCTCGAATCTATAGGTGAGGACAGTCCCGAAAACATCAGTAACCGATATTTCCAGACCTGCTTGTTGACTCAGCACGCCTCCCAGATACCCAAAATCTTGGTCGCACTTCGCCGGACTGAAGGAGAGTTGGACTGGTACGCACATAATTTCGTTGACGCCATTCTCGGCAAAGGCGACTGGCTGGGGGGCACCAGGCCAGATCTGGCCGACGTCCTGCGAGCGCTGCGCGCGGCCACATTGAAGAACGACGCCGATAAACTCGCAGAGAATATCGGGTTACACACATGGCCCAGGATAGCGTTGGCGACTGCTGGAGCCATCCCTGAAGACTTTTATGGGGATCGAGAGATCATCCTACATGCGGGCTCACAGAATGGACCGCATCGACTCATGAGGTTGATCAACTGTCTGAAGACAGAGCAGATTGAGGGAATCGAATTGCGCAAGACGCTGGAATTTCTGCTCACAGCGGTACCCCGGGGCAAGCATGCAGATTTCTCTCAAATTCTCAACGACGCCGGAATGAAGTCCGAGGCTCAACGCTTGCTGGAATTGGAAAGAGAAATTCCATTCTGAAACTCTGGCGACATCACAGAAGCGGGCCGCCGTCCACTCAGACTCAGGGGAGTCTGTGCGCGCAGTTCTTTTTCTACGCTGAAGCAGCGCCAAGATGGCCATGCACCCGAGATGACAAGGTGCGTTTGCCATTCGGCTGCCCACCTCAGTCCCTGTCTCATTCAACCCCGTTCACGGACGTTCAGGCGAGACCCCGCACCGTCTCAGCGATGAAAGCCGACCGCCCATGAACGTGGGTGAGCGCCCCTGCACCGACTCAAGGTCACACCATTACAGTTAAAAGCGTGGACCGGGGCTGACGCTGGGCGGTCGAGCTGGCCCAGAGACGCCAAAATCAGCCGAGGTAGGGCCGCTCACGCTGCTCCACGAAGTGCCGGATTCGCAGCCGCTGCGTATGGTGCATAGGCAGTTGATCAATCTCCTCGCGCTGGACGAACGCCAGCTCCGTGGACTCGTCCGAGATCGCGAGTTCGCCCCCGATCACACGCGCGGTGAAGCAGACGTTGAACTGTCGCCGCACCTCACCATCCGTGTAAGCGATGACGTGGCGCGGATCGGTGTACGTTCCGACGAGACCGGTGATCTCCACGTCCAGGCCCGTCTCCTCCTTCACTTCACGGACGGCAGTGCCCGGCAGGGAGTCCGTCATCTCCATGCCGCCGCCAGGCAACGCCCAGAGATCGTTGTCTCGCCGGCGCTGTAGGAGGATGCGTCCCTCGTCGTCAGTGACCACCGCGGACGCGGCAACGACCAGACTGTTGGGCTTGGGGGCGTCCGGGTCGTCGTAGTACTCAGTGCGTGCCATGATCACTTCTCTCGTACTGGCTTCGCGGTCGCCCACACTGCATCGAAGCTGTCAGCGTAGGTCTCGAACATGCCGCCTTCCCCATTTCGGCGCAGGTGCCACACAGGGGCCCGGTAGGCGTTCACGCCCCAGACGTGGGCGTTGACCAGTGCTTGGTCGTCGGCCCGATAGATCGAGTTGTAGAGCGTCGTGGCATGGGTCCGTACCTCGATGCCCTGCGTCCCGATAAGCGGGCGATAGTGCATCAGCGCGAGGCGGCAGCGTGACTGGATGCCGTGGCCGAACTTCTCCTCGTCGCCGCGCTGTTGAACGTTCGAGCTCTCCGCGTCGCCGAGCGCGATGCGGACCGTGCAGCCCTCGGCCGCTCGCTCCTGCAAGAGCTCGTTGAGTCTCGGGTACGCCTCGTGCAGGAAGACGGCGGCGTACACCAACACGTCGATCTGCTCGCGCGCCTGAGTCAGCAGGTCCACGAAGGTGGATACGGGGATATCTGCCCGCTGGTCGTAGAGAGCCACAAGTTCCGGGCTGACGGCGCGGGCGGGGCGTGCCTGCCTGAGCGATGGCCATAGAGCGTGCACGTCTTCTCCTAGCGTTTCTGCTGCCAACATGGCCGTGGCACGACGCGGGGTACGCCCCAGGTTGACCCATCGTTCGACGGACTTGGGATCAACTTCGACCCTGCCCGCGAGGGCGTTGTACGTCCAGCCACCGGCCGCCATGGCCGCACGTAGTCTCTCGTTTGCCATTTCAATCTCTCCTAACATCCGGGGACGGCACTAGGGACGTTCTACCCGACGCGGGACGTCCTGAAGTGGGGATTGTCGGTGGTTCCGACGTCCTGGTGGTCGGCACGAAGCTCGTGTGCATGGCGAGCAACCAGCAGACCAGGCCAGGCATCGGCGAACTGGCGAAGGACAGTGCCAGCGGACGCATCGGCGTCGTCATGGGTGAGATTGGCGGTCGCGTGCAGATGCGGCCAATCCCTGGAGGCAGGGAGTGGGATGCCATGCCGGACAACGTCGTCGCGCTCAGCGCTCGGGAAGAACTCAGCGCCCGCCTGGCAACGAGGAACGGCAACAGTCGGGTCGGGCTGTGATGCGCGCCGTCGGCCGGTACGCCGGGGTCCTGTTCATCATCTGCATCAGCGGCTCGTGCGGCTTGGTGATCGGCATGGCCCTCGGCACCGGCCAGTACTAGACCGGCCGCCCCGAGCGGGTGCCACGTACGGCTCCCCGTCCCCGTTCGGGCCGGCCTCCGATCCCGCTGGCGATCGCCTTCGAGTTGCACTCGGCGATCGAGGCGGCAGGCAAGTGCCCTGCACCACTTCACATGAGGAGACGGCACATGACAGCAACGGCGAACGTGCAGAAGACCGGTCGCGCGGTCGCAGGCGAGGAGTTGTTCGAGAGCCTCGCCCACTTCGTGGTCACCCACAACAGCGAGTCGGCCGAGCGTGCCGAGCGGATCGCCGACCAGGCGGTGGCCTTCGTGGTCACGGCGGCAACTGCCACTGTTTCCATGGTCCCTTCGGATGAAGTGGACCTCGGCCTCCACGCCCTCATCCTGCACACCAAGGAGTACGCCCGGTTGTGTGAGCGGTACGCGGGCCGCTTCCTCCATCACAACCCGAAGCCGGGCGGCGGGGCCCGCGACCCGGAGAAGGTAGCGGCCTCGGCCCGTGCCATGAAGGCCGCCGGATTCGCGGTCTTCGACGACTTGTGGACCGTCGACGGCACGAACCTCGCACAGTGCGACTCGGACTGCGGCCGTCCCTACGGTGAGGCGTAGCACCCGACAACAGCGGTTCGGTCGGCCCGGGTTGGTGGTCGACCGCGTCGCCGGAAGGAGAGAGGGCGTTGTCCGACTCAACCCCTGAAATGCCGATTGTGGTGCTCGACGCGCTCATGCCCACGGAACAGCGGCTGGTCCTGAGCCGTAGGGGCTCCACGGTCTGGGAGGTGGACGGCCCACGTGGTCACCACGCCGTGAAACTCGGCCATCCGATCGAAGCCACCGGGGAGTGGTCGGCCCAACCCTGGACCGCACTTGCGCCCGCACGCGAAGGGGCCGTGCTGCACCGTCTCGGCTCGGGTGAGACCGCGTACGGCGAGTGGGAACGCGGCACCTGGAACTTCCAGCCGTGGCACGAGGGGCCAGACCTGTACCGCATCTGGGAGCCCTGCCGCAGGCGCGGCTCATCCATCACGCCGCACTACAGCGTGGCACTGGGCTGCGTCGAAGCGCTGGCAGAACTCCACGTACGAGGCTGGGCACACGGCGACGTGCAGCCTGCCCACTTCATCATCGGGCCGGTACGAACCCATCTCATCGACCTCGCGCTAGCTCGCGGCGGGCAGGTACCTGAGAGTTACGACTTCCCGTTCCGCGGCTGCCTCGTCCACTACGAGGCACCAGAGATCGCTCGCAGCGTGCTCGATACCGGAGAAGCCGAGCCGACGCAGGAGGCCGACATTTACGCCCTCGGGGCTTCCCTCCTGATCTCAGCCACCGGGTGGCGAGCGGTCGAGTACCCGGACGACGCTCCACGCGCCGTCCAGAGAGAAGCAGTGGCGAACGGAAGGCGTCGTCCTGTGAAGGCGCCCGGTGAGCTGGGCGACCTGGTCGACGCGATGCTCAGCCACGCTCCCGAAGACCGGCCAACGATCTACGAGGTGGGCAAAGCCCTGAGCTGATCCCACGGCCCGTTTCACCGAGCCTGCTCGCGCGGGCGACCGACAGCAAGAGACCGGACCACCCTCAGCCTGGACAGCATTCCGGGTGGCCCGGTCATGGAAGCCCTGATCAGGACCCCGGTGCCGATGGTACCGGGGCAGTCGGCGTGCTCGGATTCGGGTGCGGCTGCAACCCCTGTCAGCTGGCGTTGCGTTGGGGAGGAGGGCAATTGAACGACGGTCATTGGGCGCACAGTTCTGACCTGGACCACCGAAAGTCAGCCGCGACGGCGAGTCCGCCGAACAAGCACCCGTCACGTATGTCTCCAGCAACCCTGTTCCGGCATCAGCCACGTTTCCAGATTTCGAAACGAGGGTCACCAGGGCGGTGGGGTCGTGCCTGCTCGGGCTCGACCTGGTCCTCGGGCTGGGCGAGCCGCTTCCTGCCCATGGTGTCTGACTCGGCGGTACTGCGCGCTGAGTGGCCGGGGGCCGGCGCAGCGGTGGCGGAGACAGGGAGCGGCGGCGGCCCGTGGCCGCCAGCGCGCGCGGTCCGCCGCAGGCGGGCCGCCTTGATCCAGTAAAGAAACTCTGAACAGCACCGCAGCGAAGTAGTCGATCGACCTGGGAGAGACACGGATGCGGCGGGCGGGCCCCGACGGAGCGAGCGAGTGCGGCACGCAACGACGGCACGGTGGCAAGCGAGGAACGATGAGCGAGCACATACCGGACAACGAAATGGGGTCGACCAGCATTCACGGCGGGGACACGGATCAGGTGGTCGCACTGATCGAGGAGATGCGGGCCATGGTCGCTCGCCTCAGCAGAGAGACAAGGGAGTTGCGAGAGGAAGTGGCCCAGTTCAGGACTACGGCTTCGGCTGCTGAGCTGCCTTCAGTTCCTCGACCTCACGCCGCAGTTCCTGATGATCGGCACTGAGAACACGGATCTCGTCACGTAGTGCGGTGAGTACCTCGGCAAGGGTGGTCCCGGCGACTTCGACTGCTTCGGCGTCGTCGGGCTCTCCCTCCCTCGCCCCTGCCTGGCCAACGCTCGCGTCCTTGTTCGCCAAATACCAGGCTGGAGCGTTGTAGTTCGCCGAGAGCTCCCCGCCGGCGTTGTGGTCAGCGACGAAGCTGCCCCGCCCGTGGATCGTGTAGATCAGACCCTCATCGCGCAGGACGTTGAGCGCGGACCTGGCGGTCATGTTCGCCACGCCAAAGCGTTCTTGTAGCTCCCGGATGGACGGCATCTGCTCGCCCGGCTTGATCCGCCCCTGCAAGATGTCGCGCCGAATCTCGTCGGCAGCGTGCTGATACGGCGGCCGGCGATCGTGCTTGCTCTCTGGCGCGGGGCTCATGAACGAAGGATATCTACCCTAGCTCGCCTAGCACACCCCACTGACGTAGGTGACCCATGCCAATAGGTACCTAGCTCACCCGATTCACTTGACACTGCTAGGTCAGCTATGTTCAACGGTGATCACGCCCCGCCACCCTGACGGAGCGCAATCGAGAGGAATCAACTCCCATGGCACGCATCCGCGTTGGCCTGCTCCCCACGTCCTCGTTCATGGTCGGCACCCTGCCGGTCCCCAAGTACGCGGACCAGGAGAAGACGCAGTTCGCCACCGACCGTGAGACCGGCGCGAAGCTCTACACGATCACCCTCTTCTTCATGGAAGAGGACCGTGCCGAGGCTCTGAAGATCACCGTCCCGGAGACAGGTCTCCCCAACGGCCTCCGGCCGGGCGTCCCGGTCATGCCGGTGGAGCTGTTCGCCACACCGTGGGCGCGCATCTTCAACGGCTCGCTCTCGGACGGCATCGCCTACCGCGCGGGCCGCCTGGACCTGGTGGCCCCGGCCGCTGAGGCCGCGTGAGCGGCACCACTTCCCGGTCCGGCGCTGAGCGCAGCTACCCGCTGCCTCACGCCGGGCCGGATGCCCGGTTCACCGAATCACTCGTGACCTCGGTGACAGCCGTACTCGTCGGCTACGGCTACCCCCGCCTCGACTGCCCGGCGGATCGGGCGGCCCTCGAAACAACCCTCGGGGCCTTCCTCTACAACCCGTTGGAGAAGCGCACATGAAGGATCCGAACCCCCCGGCGGAAGGCATCTTCGGTCACGTCCCGCTCGTCGTCGCCCTCGCGCTCGCCGTGCTCGTCGGATGGGCAGTCTGGTGGGTGGTCCGCTACGTTCGCGCCGATGCCATGACCCGGCAGTCCATACGGCAGGCCATTCGCGTGCGGTGGGGCTGGAAGCGGCTCGCACCCATGCTGTCGGCCACGGACAAGACCCCCACCGCGCTGGCGTCGCTGGCGAACACGAACGGCAAGCCGATCAGGCCACGCGTCCTTATCCCCGCCCTGAAGGTGAAGCACGACGCGTACGGAGTGATCGCGCGGGCGCAGTGCCTGCCTGGCGTAGGGCTTCAGCAATTCCAGAAGGCTGGCCCGCACCTCGCGGACGCCTGGCGGTGCACGCGAGTGGCGGTCACCCAGGACAGTCCTGGGCAGGTCCTCATCCGGGGTGTGCGACTGGACCCGCTGAAGTTCCCCACCGAGCACCACCCCACGGGCGAGCCACCCGAGGAGACAGCCCGGTGGGATCTGGGCCTGGACGAGTACGCGCAGCCCGTGTCCGTGAACCTCACCCAGGTGCCCGGCGTGACCGTGGCCGGCCTCCCCGGCTTCGGCAAGACCAGCCTGATCAACCGGCTGCTCTCCGACTGGGCGCCCTCGCCTGCGGTGCAGTTCGCCTGCGCGGACGGCAAGGTGTCGGCTGCCTATGAAGGCGACTACGCGGACTGGGTACAGCGCATGTTCGCCTTCGTGGGGGATGACCTGGAAGAGGCCAACAAGCTGTTCCGGCACCTGGTGGAGCTCCGCCGCGCCCGGTCGGCTTCGGTGCGCCACGTGCTCGGCGTGAAGTCCATGTGGGACGTCGGCCCCTCCGAGAGCTGGCCCCTGGTCGTACTGATCGTCGACGAAGCGCACACCTACTTCCGCGACCACAAGGGCAGCGACCAGCAGACGAAGAAGCTGGCCGCGCTCGCCGCCGAGAACGCTCGGCTCGTGGAAGACCTGGTTAAAAAGGGCCGGTCCGTGGGACTGCTCGTCATCCTCACCACTCAGAAGTCCACCGGCGACGCGATCCCCACCTTCATCCGCGACGTGTGCCCTGTCGGCCTGAGCTTCGCTCAGAAGACCGCCGAAGCCGCCGTGGCCGCGCTCGGCGACGAGATCCGGGAATGGCCGGACGCCAACCCGATCAACCTCCAAGACCCCACCTACGTCGGCGTCGCGTCGATGAACCACCAGTCGCAACCCGGCTTCACCCGCATCCGTACGCCCTACGTACCCGACGCGGAAGCGGCTCGGATCGCCGAAGAAACGGCCGACCTGACCGCCGACCCGAACGCCCTCCTGGAAGCCGTCCTCGGCCCTCGCATGGCGGATGTGGATCTTACGAAGCTCGACGCCTGAGCAGCCTGACCTACGCCCTCGCACGTCCCTGATACCTCAGGAGAGGAGGTGAACACTCATGGCAGAAGACCGGATCACACAGCGCACCATCACCGCCGTCATGATCGTCATTGCCGCGCTGGCATTCGTCTTCTCCTTCGGCAACGTCTGGTCCCTCGCCCTGCGCCTCGGCGTGCCCCGCCCGATCGCACCGCTCATCGCCCCGATGGTGGACCTATCCGTGGTCGGCCTCCTGGTCGCACTCCGCTACCTCTCTCTACGCGGTCTCCCAGCAGAGCAGATGACGTCTGCCACGCGCCTCATGCACTTCTCCGGACTGCTGACCCTCGCCCTCAACGTCGCCGAACCGATCGTCGCCGGACACTACGGCCGTGCCGCCGTCGACGCGGTCGCCCCGCTGCTCCTCCTCGGCTGGGGCTCCGTCGGCCCGCAGCTCCTGCGCGCCTTCCACACTGTTGCGCGCCCCGCCGCATCAACTCCCCCGCCGAGCGCGATCGAGTCGGACCCTGAGACGACTTCCGACGTCTCCCGTCCTGCGATGCCGCTCATCGTTCCTGCCCCGGCCTCGGTCGCTCCTCAGATCGCCCCGGCTCCCGCTTCGCCCGCAATCAAGGTTCCTGAGCCGCTGCTGACCGAAGCACGCTCCATCGCGACGTCTCACCACACCGAGCATGGTGAACCGATCACGGCGGCCCAGCTCAAGACGCGACTCGGAATCGGCCTGCCCATGGCCACCGCGTTGCACGCCGCTCTGTAGCGGCTACTCCCCTCCGCCGGCTTCTCCGGCACTTCCCACCGCCGCCCACCCCTGGGCCCGACCTGCCATGCCTGCGGGCAGCAGCCCGAGCGCACTGAATCGCTGCTGCCCGCAGGCCCACCCTCGTGCCAGAAAGGACTCCTCGCCACTCATGCGCCGCCCCCTCGACCTGCGCCACGTCATAAGCCCCGGCCTGCGGGACCTGGTCGAACTGGCCAACACGGACGACTTCGACCGCGTCACCGAACAGGTCCGCGCCCTTCGCGGCTGCACCAGTCCCGTCAACCTGCACGGCTGGACGGTCACCACCGACCAGACAACCAAGCAAGTCGTCCGCTCCTACCGCTCCGAGGACGAACCCTCCGGACGCCTCCTCACCACCTGCGGCAACCGCCGCGCCTCCCGCTGCCCCGCCTGCTCCCGCCTCTACGCCGCCGACACCTACCACCTGATCAAGGCCGGACTGTCCGGCGGCAAGAACGTCGCCGAAGCCGTCCGCGACCACCCCCGTGCATTCGTCACCCTCACCGCCCCGTCCTTCGGCCCCGTGCACAACCGTCCGACGACCGACGCGGGCAAGCCCCGCCCCTGCGCATGCGGCGAAAGCCACCCCCAGGACGCCCCCGAAATCGGTACCCCGCTGCTTCCAACGAGCTACGACTACGCCGGGGCCGTGCTGTGGAACGCTCATGCCGGGGCGCTGTGGGCGCGCTTCACCACCTACCTGCGCCGCGCCCTCGCCGAGCACCTCGGCCTGACGCAGAAGGCACTCAACGCTGCTCTCCGCGTCTCCTTCGCCAAGGTCGCCGAATACCAACAACGCGGCTTGGTCCACTTCCACGCGGTCGTCCGCTTCGACGGGCCCGACGGCCACACCACCTCGCCCCCGGCCTGGGCCACCTTCGATGCACTCCGCGTAGCCGTCGGCTTGGCGGTCGAGCGGGCCCGGCTCACGATCGAGTCGGACGCGGTCGGCGAACGCATCATCCGGTGGGGTGACCGCTTCAAGGTGGACCAGATCTCCGCCCTGGGGGACGGCGAACTCACGGACGCCAAGGTCGCCGGATACGTGGCCAAGTACGCGACCAAGAACGCCGAAGGCGCGGGCACCGTGGACCGCACCCTCATATGCCGCCCCTGTGCCGGACGCGGCTACGTACGCGGCCCGGACGGATTCCGTGACTTGTGCGCCGACTGCGACGGCACCGGCCAAGCCGAACCCCTCGCAGACCTCCCCGTCCAGCAGCACGCCCGGCAGATGATCCGCACCGCCTGGGCCCTCGGTCACCTCCCCGAGTTCGCCCACCTCAAGCTCTGGAAGTGGGCTCACATGCTCGGCTTCCGCGGCCACTTCTCCAGCAAGTCGCGCGCCTACTCGACCACCCTCGGCGCACTCCGCGACGTACGCCGCGCCTGGCGCACGGCTCAGGCCGAAGCCGCCCGCCTCCGGGCCGGCCTCCCCGTCGAGGACGAAAACACCACCCTCGTCACCGCTTCCTCCTGGACATACCTCAGCAGCGGCTACAGCCCCGGCGAAGAACTCCTCGCTGCCCAGGTCCGCCACGACATCGCCCACACCCAACGCGCCAAACAGGAAGGGCTGCTGCCTGCATGACGACGGCCGTGCTCACCGTGGACCAGGTCGCCGAGCGTCTCGGCATCAGCCGCTGGAAGGTCCACGACCTGATCCGATCCCGCGAACTCGCCTCCTTCAAGATCGGCCGCTGCCGACGCATCAGCGAAGCCGCCGTGGACGTGTACATCTCCCTCCGCACCGAACAGGAAGCCGCCTGATGGCTCAGTCGAAGAAGAACGCCAACAACGAGGGCACCATCTACCTGCGCAAGGACGGCCGTTGGGAGGGCAGCGCGTACGTCCTGACGACGGACGGCACATATAAGCGGCGCAGCGTCTACGGCAAGACCTGGGATGACGCCCACGAGAAGCTCACCAAGCTCAAGGCGAACTCCCTCAGTGGCCTCCCGGTCGCCACCAACAAGATGACGATCGCCGAGTATCTGGCTTACTGGCTGACGAACGTTGCGCAGGGCAAGGTCCGCCGAACGACCTACGTCAACTACGAGTCCCTCGTTCGCAACTACGTCACCACGGAGTTCGGCCGGAAGAAGCTGGTCCGGCTGACCGCCCGCGACATCCGCGCCTTTCTGGCCAAGACGGCCGTCACCTGCCAGTGCTGCGCGCAGGGCAAGGACAAGAATCGTCCGGAGCACAAGCGGCGCTGCTGCGCCCTCGGTAAGTGCTGCAAGAAGCTCCCCTCAGACCGGACTGTGCGCTTCCTGCTGGTGATCATGCGTGCGGCTCTCCAGCACGCCGTACGAGAAGACGAGTTGCCCCGCAACGTGGCTCGGAACGTGGAGCTGAGCATGGGAACCAAGCGCGAGATCGAACCGCTCACGGTCGAGGAGGGCCGTCAGCTCCTGGCGGCGGCTCGTGACAACCGGCTTTGGGCCGCGTACGAGCTGGCGGTGCGCATCGGCCTACGGCGCGGTGAGCTGCTGGGGCTGCGCTGGTCGGACCTCGACCTTCACGACGGCGTCCTCACCGTCCGGCAGGCTCTACAGCGGGTCGGCGGTGAGCTGCTGATCGTGGCTCCGAAGACTCAGCGCTCGGCGCGACGCGTGGCCTTGCCGTCCGAGTGCGTGACGGCGCTTCGTGCTCAGCGCGCTCAGCAAGTCGCCGATCGAAAGAGCGCAGGCGACAACTGGAAGGGGACGGGTCACGGTCTGGTCTTCACGACGAAGAACGGGACGCCGATCGAGCCGCGCAACCTGAACCGCTCCTTCGAGGCGCTGTCCATACGGGTCGGCGTCCGCAAGGTCCGCTTCCACGACCTTCGACACACTTGCGCCTCGCTCCTCCATGAGCAGGGTGCCGACGCTCGAATGATCATGGAAGTCCTCGGCCATAGTTCGATCCGCGTGACCATGGACATCTACACCTTCGTAAGGCTCGACTCACAGCGATCAGCGTTCGACCGTGTCGGCGACGCGTTGAGGAGTGACGGCGGGGACGATGACGACGGTCCCGCCGGTGTTTCGGTAGTCGTCTGATCTGCATCCCCAGCCTCGCCAGGGGGCTACCCAGTGAACGCAGCTCAGGGAAGACCTCCGGCGAGGCGCAGGTGATCCGTGATCTCATCCCGGGTCCGCATCAACCGCCGGGCAGGCTCCACCAGCGCCGAGCCATCACCCGAGCGCCCGACCTCAATCAACAATCGGTAGATCATGGCGACCTGGTCCTCTAGCCCCTTGACCAGCTCGAAGGCGCTACGCGGCCCCACCAGCCGGACGATTGTGCCCTGTCGCCGCAGTTGGCCAATGTGGTCATCAATGACCGCGATGATCGCTTGCATGTCGACGTCGTGCCCCTCTTCCAGCTGTTCAGCTGTCTGCCGGAGGGTGCGTGCGATGTCTGTCGCCCCTTGGAGGAGATCGGCATACGCCTGTAGCGACCTGGCCTCTTGCTCGGTTTGCCGACTCCGCCGCCACTTGCTGCGCTCCAGGTACGCGTTGCCTGCAAGGGTCAGCGCCACTCCCGCAAGTGCGGAGGCCACGGGAACTACTTGCGTTGCCAAGTCAGCCACGGAGCAGGAGTTTGCCACTCCTGGGCCTTGGCCGACCCTCTCGAACCAACCACGCACTCCTAAGGGAGCCCGTCGGACAACTCACGGACCGGTTGCCGTCAAACACCGCCGTCAAGGCAAAACTCAGAGGCCCTGTGGATCACTCCACAGGGCCTCTGACATGCTGTGCACTCGGCAGGATTCGAACCTGCAACCTTCTGATCCGTAGTCAGATGCTCTATCCGTTAAGCTACGAGTGCTTGTTCTGTTTTCTCGCCGTTCCTTGCCCTTCCGGGCCGCTCGCGGCGACAGGAAGAACATTACATGACTGCCGCTCGCATGTGAAATCCGTTTGCCATACCCCTTGCGACCTGCGGAAACGTACATCTGAGCGAGATCAGGGACGACGCGGAACCACGGCCAACGACGAAGCCCCGGTCACTGGGACCGGGGCTTCGGTGATCTTGCGCGGAGGCGGAGGGATTTGAACCCTCGATGGGATTTAAGTCCCAAACCGCATTAGCAGTGCGGCGCCATAGACCGGACTAGGCGACGCCTCCAGCACAGCCGCCCGCGCGAGCGCGAGTGGTGCGTGCAGATGATGACACAGCCGGAGGTCGTGCCACCAATCGGTTCCCACGGTACTAGGCAGGCGGGGCGCAGGGCAAAGTGCTTCCGCGCAACGTACGGCGCCGTCCGCCGTTAGTCAGGGCATGTCATACGTCATCCGGCTCGGCCGGCTCGCACGGTTGAGTCCGCTCCCCCTGTTCCTCGCCGCCCTCGCCCCCACCCCCGTGGCGGCGCACCCCGAGACCGGCGACCACCTCACCGTCACCGTCCACCACGCGGGCAGCGGTGCCGACGGGACCTTCGAGGTCGACTGCCACCCCGCGCGCGGCACCCACCCCGACCCCGCGGGCGCGTGCGCCGGCCTGGACCGGAACACCCGGTGGGGACGCGACACCTTCGCCCCCGTCCCCGAGGGCAGCGTCTGCACGATGCTCTACGGCGGCCCCGCCACCGCCCACGTCACGGGAACCTGGGCCGGTCGCCCCGTGGACGCCCGGTTCGACCGGAGCAACGGGTGCGAGACCGCGCGCTGGGACCGGTTCGTGCCCCTCCTCCCCGGCATGGACGCCTAGCCTCCGGGAGGCGGTCACACGTTCTACCTCACTTCGTCGTGCGACCTCCCTCTCATCCGGCACCCCCGCACAACCGCTGCGCTTAGACTCCCTCGCGTGACACGTCGCGGGCCCCTTGGCAAGATGGCCCGAACGGTCGGCAAGGTGCGGTAACAGGGAGGAAGCGTCTCGTGAGCAGCAGGCCATCCCGAGGCGCTGCTCGCCTCGCAGCCATACTCGACGCGCTGCCCGACGCGTTGGTCCTGGTCAACGCCAACGGGACCGTCGTGAACGCCAACACCATCGCCCTCGAGGCCTTCGAGGCACCGGGCACCGCGCTCGTCGGACGCGGCCTGCTCGATCTGCTGCCGCAGTTCGACTCGCGGCTCATCCCGGGCTCCATGCGGCGGCCCGACCACATGGACCCGCGCGGGCGCACCAAGCCGACCCGGATGGTGGCGCGCAGGACCGACGGCAGCGAGTTCCCCGTCGAGGTCACCAGCGCCAACCTGGAGAACGGCCAGCAGGCCTACGACGGTTACGGCTACAGCGGCGACGAGCTGCTCATGCTCGTCGTACGCGACCTGACCGGGACCGTCGACACCGAGGCCGAGCTGGCCCGTTCGCAGCGGCAGACCGAGATGATCCTGCGGGCCGCGTCCGAGGGTGTCGTGGGCACCGACACCGACGGGCGGATCGTGCTCGTCAATCCGGCCGCCGCCCAGATACTGGGTTACCGGGCCAGTGACCTCGGCGGACGCGAGCTGCACGACCTCCTCCTGCACTCCCGCGCCGACGGCACTCCCTTCGCGTACGAGGAGTCCCCGCTCGCCGACACCCTGCGCTCCGGGCGCAAGCACCGGGTGCGCGGGCAGGTGCTGTGGTCCAAGAAGGGCGAGAAGGTCCCCGTCGACCTGACGACCGCGCCGGTGCGCGACGGCGACCAGCTCGTCGGCGCCGTGCTCACCTTCACCGACCGGCGGCCCTACGATGCCCTCGCCGACGAGAAGTCCGCCGCCGAGAAGGCCTACACGGAGGAGCTGGAGCGGCTCGAGGAGGAGCACGCCTCCGAGCTGACCGCGCTGCGCCAGAAGCACATCACCGAACTGGAGGAGCTCCAGGAGCGGCACGACGAGGAGATCGCCGCCGGTGAGGAGCGGTACGCCGCCCTCGGGGAGCGTGAGAAGGACCGCTACGAGGCCCTCGCCGGCCGGCACGACCAGCTGCTGACCCTGCTCGGACGCTCCCTGCGCGGGCCCCTCGACGAACTGCGCCGCGAACTGTCCGCGCTCGCCGCCGACGACGCCGGACAGCTGTGGCCCGAGGCCAACCAGGTCCTGCACCACCTGTCGGCCGGCTACTCCCGCATCACCAACCTCATCGACAACGTCCTCGGCTACCAGCGCCTCGACGCCGGCGCCGACGACATCGTCCGTACGAACGTCATGCTCGACGCGGTCGTCGCCGCCGGTGTGGACGGCGCGGTCGAGCTCATCGGGCCGGGGCGCGTCCAGTTCGCCGTGCACGCGCCGCCCATCGAGGCCGAGGTCGACGCCCAGCGCCTGGCGACGGCGCTCGCGCACCTCATCGCGGACGTGGCCGGGGTCGACGCGACCGGGAACTCCCCCGTGTCCGCGGGCGGTTACATGGACAACACGGTCGTGGTGGCGGCCGCGCAGCGCGGCGAGGGCGTGCGCATCGAGGTGCGCGGACCGTACGCCGGGGGAGACCCGGTGCACGAGCCGATCGTGCGCGGGATCGTGCGCGCCCACGGCGGTGTGCTCCAGACGCACGAGGTGCCGGGCATGAGCGGCAGCGCGTACGTCCTCGAAGTGCCGATCGGTGGTGGGGCGGGGGCCGTCGCGGTTCCCGGTCCGGCCGCGTTGGAGGCCGCTCCTGTGGAGGCCTCCCCCGTGGAGACCGCTCCGACGGAGGCGACCCCGACGGAGACCGCCCCTGCCGAGGGCGGCGGGCGGCGGCGGGCCCGGCGCTCCTCCACCGACTCCTTCCTGGACGCCGACGTCCCGCCCGGGACCGACGAGTCCGTGCCGCCCTCCGTGCCTCCCACCGGGCGGCGCAGGCGGCGGGCGGCGGCCGAGCAGGAACAGCCCGTGTCCGTACCGGCGCAGGCCTCCGGCGACGACGGGGACGGCTCCGGCGGTACCGGGCGGCGACGTGGGCGGCCCGCCGAGGGTGCCGAAGCCGGTGTGTCCGAGGGCGCCGTGGTGATGGCCGGCGAGCACGGCGCCGGGTCCGCGGCCGTGAACACCGGTCTCGGCGGGACCGTACCGCCGCAGGGTGTACCCGTACCGGCCGGGCATCGGGCCCGGCACGAGGGCGGCGAACAGCACGCGCTGCCGGCCGCGTTGCCGGCCGGCGGCTCCGCCGAACCGGGTCGGCCGCAGGGTGAGCTCCAGGTCGCCGGGCAGGTCGGGTCCGGTGACGGCGCCCCGCAGCAGGACGGGCGCCGACGGCGCGCCCTCGCCGCCGCGTCGGAGCGCGCGGCCGCTCAGGAGGCGGCCCCCCGCTCGGTATTCGCCCTCCCGCCCGCCGACGCCGACCGATCGGCCGACGGCACGGACGCGGCGGGCCTGGCCCCGGTGCATGCGCAGGGGCAGGCGCAGGGGCAGGCGCAGGGGCAGGTGCAGGCTCAGGTGCAGGCCCCGCCTCACGGACAGGGGTTGGGACAGACGGCGGTGCCGGGGCAGATTCCGGGCCAGGTTCAGGGACAGGTCCCGGGCCAGGGTCAGATCCCGGGGCAGGTGCCGGTCCCGGGGCAGGTGCCGGTGCCGGTGCCCGGTCAGGGCCAGCAGCCGGGTCAGGCGCCTGGGCAGCTTCCGTCCCAACTCCCGCAGCACGTCGCGGGCCAGCCTCACGGGCAGCTCGCAGGGCAGCCGCAGATGCCCGGCCAGGTGCAAGCACCGGGTCAGCCCGCGGCGCCGGTTCCGGCGGCCGGTCCCGCCCCCGCCGCCACCCCCGTTCCCGCCGACGCTCTCGTGCAGCCCCTGCCCGCCGACGGTCACGGTGACGACGGTCGGCACGACGCCGTGCCGCACGACCAGGCCGACGACCACACCCCACCGCAGCCGCACCCCACCAGCGCGCCGACGGGCCGCCGTCGACGGGCCGTGGCCCAGCCCGCGGAGGCGACGGCCGCCACGCCCGCGCAGCAGGTCCCCGCACCGGCCGGACAGGGTGTCCCGGCAGCCGTTCCCGGCCGTCCCGTGCCCGTGGGAGTTCCCACGGCGCCCGCCCAGCAGGTCCCCGGCGCGGTACCGCCGGGGCAGTTCCCCGGCGTGCCCGTGCAGGACGCGACCGGACACGCCGGCCTGATCCCGCAGACCGCCCCCGCCCCGGCCTCCCCTCTCCACGCGGCCCCGGCCCAGCCCGTACCGGCCCCCGGCCAGCCCCTCCCTGCCGAGGCACCTCAGCCCCAGCCCCCCGCTCAGACGGCCCCGGCGCCGGTCGCACCCGCTTCCCAGCCGTGGCCCGCCGGTCACGACACCCCCGGCGCCGGCACTCCCGTCCCGGCGAACGGCGCCGCCACCGCCGTACCCGCGAATCAGCCCGCGGCTCAGCCCGTACCCCAGCCCGCGCAGGCCCCCGGGGCCGGCCGGGCCACTCCGGCGTCCGGCACGCCCGTGCCCGTGCCCGCGGAGGCGGCGCAGGCGCAGGGCAGGGGAGTCGGCGCGCAGCCGTTGCCCGCCGAAGCCTCGGCGGCCCCCGCCGCGCCCGTCGACCCGAACTCCACCCAGGGCCGGGCTTTCAGTGTGCGGACCCTCGGTCAGGGGGTGCCGTTCACGCGGCAGGCGGCCCAGGTGCAGCAGCCGGGGGCGGCCACGCCTCCTCCGCAGCAGGCCGGTGGTTCGGGGCGGCGGCGCAAGCTCGGCACCCGGCCCGACCCCGCCGTGGCGGCGGCACCGGAGCAGGGGGCCCGTCCGCATCCGGCCGCCGCCGAGCAGGCCGCACCGGCGCAGGCACCGCAGCCGCAGCCCTCGATGGCCGGGCAGTCGCGGCTCGCGCACGCCACCGAGGCGGCCGGGCGGTCGTACGCCATAGGGGCGCCGGACGAGAACGCCGCCGAGGGGCCCGAGCCGTTGGACGGTCCCGGTGGGGCCGTCGAGATCCCGGACACCCCGCGGCCGCAGCCGATGGACGACGAGCTGCCCCCGGAGCCGCTGGACAACCCGCGGCGGCTGCTGGTGTGGCCCGCGCCGGACGTGACGACCCAGCAGGCGCTGAGCGACCGTGGGTACCGGCCCGTCATCGTGCAGTCGCGCGAGGAGGTCGACGCGCAGATCGCGGCGTTCCCCGCCGCGCTGTTCGTGGACCCGCTGACCGGGCCGATCACACGGACCGCCCTCCAGTCGCTGCGGCAGGCGGCGGTGGCGTCCGAGGTGCCGATCATGGTGACCGCCGGGCTCGGACAGGCCTCGCGGGAGGCGGCGTACGGCGCCGATCCCGCCGTACTGCTGAAGGCGCTGGCCCCGCGGGACAGTGAGCAGCACCCGCCGCGCGTGCTGCTGATCGAGGAGCACGCGGAGATCGCGCTGGCGCTGACGGCGACGCTGGAGCGGCGCGGGATGCAGGTCGCGCGGGCCGCGAGCGACGCGGACGCGGTGACGCTGGCGGGGCAGCTCCGGCCGAACCTCGTGGTGATGGACCTCATGCAGGTGCATCGGCGCAGGGCCGGGATCGTGGACTGGCTGCGGGCGAACGGGCAGCTCAACCGGACGCCGTTGGTCGTGTACACGGCTGCCGTGGATCAGGCGGATCTGCCTCGGTTGGCTTCCGGGGAGACGGTTCTGTTCCTCGCCGAACGGTCGACGAGCCCCGAGGTCCAGTCGCGGATCGTGGACCTGCTGGCCCGGATCGGGACGAACTAGAACCGGGACGAACGAGAACCAGGGGGCGCGGCGGTCGCGGCGCCGTCCTGGCCGCCGGCCCCGGTGTGCCCCGCGCCCCGGACGGCGCGCTCCGTCAGGTCGCCGTCAGCCTGCGCGCCGCCTCCCGCACCGACGCCCGCAGCCGTTCCCGGTCCGCGGGCTCCCCGCCCACCAGGATCCGTTTCATCTGCGGGACCACCGCGGCCCAGTTGGCCACGGCGATCAGCAGGAACAGCAGGTCACGGGGTGGGATGGCGTCCGTGACGACACCGCGGGCCTGGCCGTCCCGGAGGGTTTCGACCTTGCGGCGGTAGTGCTCCTGGCGTTCGGCCTCGTCGGGCAGCTCGGTGCCGGAGCCGTACTCCAGGCCCTCCCAGAAGAGCAGGCGCAGCACCTCGGGGTGGGCCTCGTGGTAGTCCATGAGGCGGTCGATCCAGTTCTCGATGTCGTCCGGGTCGACCGGGACGGCAATGGCGAGATCGAGCATGACCTTGCCCAGGACCTTCGTGAACAGCTCCGCCTTGTTGCCGAAGTAGGCGTAGATGAGCTGCTTGTTGGCCTTGGCCTCGGTCGCGATGCGGTCGATGCGGGCGCCCGCGATGCCATGGCGGGCGAACTCGGCGACCGCCGCCTCGAAGATGCGGGCCTTCGTGGCCTCGGGGTCCCTTGCTGCTGCCATGGGGTCAGGGTAGGGGCAGCCAGGGCAAGCAACCAACTATTTGGTTGACAGGGAATCGACGGGCCTCTCAGACTGTTGAGGCATTCGACCAACCAACCAGTTAGTTGTTAGACCTGACTCGAAGGATTCCCCGGTCATGCCGACAGCAACCGTCACCACAGGACGGTCCACCGAGACCCCCGCCGCCGGGCGCGCGGGCTCGCTCCTCCTCGTCCTCATCGCCGTCTGCACCGCCGTCACGGCCGCGAACATCTACCTCGCGGCCCCGCTGCTCCCCCTCATCGCCCGCGACTACGGTTCGACACCCTCCGCGGTGGCCTGGGTCGCCTCGGTCGCTCAGTTCGGCTACGCCTTCGGGCTGCTGGTCTTCGCCCCGCTCGGCGACAGCGTGAACCGGCGGCGCCTGGTCGCCGCCCTCTCCCTCGTCACCACCGCGGCGCTGACCGCCGCCGCGCTCGCCACCGGCACCACCGCCCTCGCGGCCGCCGTCCTGGTCGCCTCCGCGGCCACCGTCGTTCCCCAGCTCCTGGTCCCGCTGGTCGCCCAGCGCGCACCCGCCGACCGCCGGGCCCGCCATGTCGCGGCCGTCATCGCGGGCCTGTTCACCGGCATCGTCGCGGCCCGGGTGCTCGGCGGGCTGATCGGACAGGCCTTCGGCTGGCGGGTGGTGTTCGTGGGCGCGGCCGCCCTGACGGCCGTCCTCGGCCTCGCGACGGCCTACGCCCTGCCCGCGGAGCGGGTGCGCCGCTCCGGTCCGCTCTTCTCAGGCCTCACCGCCCTGCCGTCCGTCGTCCGGCGCTCACCCGACCTGTGGCGCGCGTGCGTGCGGCAGGCGGGGATGTACGGCGCCTGGAGCGCGCTGTGGACCTCGCTGGCCCTCCTGCTGACCGGCTCGTCCTACGGTCTGTCGACCGCGACCGCCGGGCTCTTCGGCCTCTTCGGGCTGGCCGCGAGCGTGGTGGCACCGCTGGCCGGCGGGTTCGTGGACCGCTTCGGCGCCGCGAAGGTCGTACGGTCGGCGTATCTGCTCGCCGCCGTGTCCGTGCCGCTGTTCTGGCTCGGCGGGCACGCGCTGTGGGCGCTGTTCGTCGCGGCGATCGCCGTCCACGCGGCCCTGGTCGCCTCCCACGTCGCCAACCAGACCCTCGCCCTGACGACCACCTCGACCCCGGCCACCGCCAACACGGCGTACGTCGTGGCCGGGTTCGCCGGCGGCGCGACGGCGTCCGCACTCGCCGGTTCGGCCTTCGGATGGTGGGGCTGGGGCGGGGTGTGCGCGGTGGCGGGGGTGTGGCTGGGACTGGGGTGGATCGCCACTTCGGTACGGCGGTGAGGGCCCCGTCGGTCCTCGGTGAGGCCCGTGCCGTACGGCGGCCAGGGCGCCCGGTCCCCGCCCGGTGCGCTCCGGCCGCCGTACCCCTCTCGCTCCTCAGAGCTGGGTGACGTCCAGCTCCCCCTCCGCGTACCGCTTTCTAAGCACCTTCTTGTCGAACTTGCCGACGCTCGTCTTCGGGACCGCCTCGATGATCGACCAGCGCTCCGGGAGCTGCCACTTGGCGATCCTGCAGACATCGCTCGCGAGGAAGGCGCGCAGGGACTCGAAGTCGGCGGTGGAGCCCTCCTTGAGGACGACCGTGGCGAGGGGACGCTCGCCCCACTTCTCGTCGGGGACGGCGACGACGGCGGCCTCGGCGACCTCCGGGTGGGACATCAGGGCGTTCTCCAGCTCGACCGAGGAGATCCACTCGCCGCCGGACTTGATGACGTCCTTGGCCCGGTCGGTGAGGGTGAGGAAGCCGTCGGCGGAGATCGTGCCGACGTCACCCGTCTTCAGCCAGCCGTCCTCGCTGAACTTGTCGGCGGGGCGCAGGGGTTCGGCGTCCGGGCCGTTGTAGTAGGCACCGGCGATCCAGGGGCCGCGGACCTCCAGCTCGCCCGCGGACTCGCCGTCCCAGGGGAGGCGCTCGCCGCCGGGGCCGGTGAGGCGGGCCTCGACGCCGGCCGGGAAGCGGCCCTGGGTGAGGCGGTACGCGAACTCCTCGGGCGTGCCGACCACATGGGCCGGCGGGCGCGCGACGGTGCCGAGCGGGGAGGTCTCCGTCATGCCCCAGGCGTGGCAGACCCGCATGCCCAGCTTGTCGAAGGCCTCCATGAGGGAGGGCGGACAGGCCGAGCCGCCGATGGTGACCTGGTTGAGCGAGGAGACCTCACGCGGCCTGGCGGTGAGCTCGGCGAGCAGACCCTGCCAGATGGTGGGGACGGCCGCCGCGTGGGTCGGCCGCTCGCGCTCGATCATCTCGGCGAGGGGCGCGGGCTGCAGGAAGCGGTCCGGCATCAGCATGTTGACGCCGGTCATGAAGGTGGCGTGCGGCAGACCCCAGGCGTTGACGTGGAACTGCGGGACGACCACCAGCGAGGTGTCCTGGTCGGTCAGGCCCATCGACTGGGCCATGTTGACCTGCATGGAGTGCAGATAGATCGAACGGTGGCTGTAGATCACGCCCTTGGGGTCGCCCGTGGTGCCGGAGGTGTAGCACATGGAGGCGGCCTGGCGCTCGTCCAGCTCGGGCCAGTCGTAGGTGGTGGGCTTGCCGGCGATCAGGTCCTCGTACTCGTGCACGCGCGCGTGGGAGCCGTCGAGGGCGGTGCGGTCACCGGGGCCGGAGACGACCACGTGCTCGACCGTCTTGAGGTGCGGGAGCAGCGGGGCGAGCAGGGGGAGCAGGGAGCCGTTGGCGATGACGACGCGGTCGCCCGCGTGCCCCACGATGAAGGCCAGCTGGTCGGCGGGGAGGCGGAGGTTCAGGGTGTGCAGGACCGCGCCCATGGAGGGGATCGCGAAGTAGGCCTCGACATGCTCGGCGTTGTTCCACATGAGCGTCGCCACGCGCTCGTCCTCGACGACTCCGAGGTCCTCGCGCAGGGCGTGCGCGAGCTGGGCGGCGCGGGCGCCGACCTCGGCGAAGGAGCGGCGGTGCGGCTCCGGCTCGCCGGTCCAGGTGGTCACCTGTGAGGTGCCGTGGATCGACGACCCGTGGGTCAGGATCCTGGAGATCAGCAGCGGTACGTCCTGCATGGTGCTCAGCACGGCGTCCTCCCGAGGCGACATTGCCTACGCGGTAGTAAGGGCTGCGCCGATTCTGCGCACATACCGCGCGGTATGTCACTAGAGCCGGGCGATCGATCACGTCACGATGCCCTCACAACGGCCGACCGTCGCGGACGGTTCCCAGGATTCCCGCTGGGGTGAGCGCCGGGGCGCGGGGCGATTGCCCGGCGAGCGCGTGCCGGCTCGGGGGTAACGATTCCCCAGCGAGCGAATGCCGCCCGGGGTGAGGACTCCCAGCGAACAGCTGCCGGCCGGGGATATCCATCCCCTAGCGGGCGAGCACCAGCTCGGGGTCCTCGCGGAGTTTGCCGAGCGCCCGGGACACCGCCGACTTCACGGTCCCGACGGACACCCCGAGCACCTCGGCCGTCTGCACCTCGCTGAGGTCCTCGTAGTACCTGAGGACGACCATCGCCCGCTGCCGGGTCGGCAGCTTCATGATCGCCCGCCACATCGCGTCGTGCAGCGCCTGCTGCTCGGCGGGGTCGTCGTCGCCGGGCACGGGGTCGGGCTCGGGGATCTCGTCGGTCGCGAACTCGTCGACCTTGCGCTTGCGCCACTGCGAGGTGCGGGTGTTCAGCAGGGCGCGGCGCACATAGCCGTCGAGGGCCCGGTGGTCCTCGATGCGCTCCCAGGCGACATAGGTCTTGGTCAGGGCGGTCTGCAGCAGGTCCTCCGCGTCGCTCGGGTTCGCGGTCAGCGACCGGGCGGTACGCAGCAGCACCGGCTGGCGGGCCTTCACGTACGAGGCGAACGAGGGGTACGCGAGGGTCTGCGTCGCCGGTACGGCGGCCTTCGAAGCGCTGGTGCAGACGGGTGTGGTCATGGCTCCACGCTAGATTCGCGACACCCTCCGCTCATCGGCCACAGGTCCCGAAGAGGACTCCCCCTCAGGTTGTAGAGGTGGGGCTGGCTCCACCTCCTGAAGGTGGACGAGAGGGGCACGTCTACTGCGGGTTCACCCCTGGGGGCTACTCGTTGGCGACGAGCACCAGCCCGGACGTGGGCACCCCCGTCCCGGCCGTCACCAGCGCGCGTCCCGCGTCCGGTATCTGGTTCACGGCCGTCCCCCGCAGTTGCCGTACGGCTTCCGCGATGCCGTTCATACCGTGGAGGTAGGCCTCGCCCAGTTGGCCGCCGTGGGTGTTGAGGGGGAGCGCGGCCCGGCGCACGAAGTCGGCGGCCTCGCCCCGGGCGCAGAAGCCGAACTCCTCCAGCTGCATCAGGACGAACGGGGTGAAGTGGTCGTACAGGATCGCCACGTCGATGTCCCGGGGGCCCAGGCCCGAGGTCCGCCAGAGCTGGCGGGCGACGACGTTCATCTCGGGGAGGCCGGTGAGGTCGTCGCGGTAGAAGCTGGTCATCTGTTCCTGAGCGCGACCCGCACCCTGGGCGGCGGCCGCGACGACGGCGGGCCGGTGGGGGAGGTCACGCGCGCGTGCGAGGGAGGTGACGACGATCGCCTGGCCGCCGTCGGTCTCCTGGCAGCAGTCCAGGAGCCTGAGCGGCTCGACGATCCAGCGGGAGGCCGCGTGGTCGGCGAGGGTGATGGGGCGGCCGTGGAACCAGGCGGCCGGGTTGGTGGCCGCGTACGCGCGGTCGGTCACCGCGACATGGCCGAAGGCCTCCGGGGTGAGGCCGTGGGTGTGCAGATAGCGCTGGGCCGCCATCGCCACCCAGGAGGCCGGGGTGAGCAGGCCGAAGGGGAGCGACCAGCCGAGGGCGGCCCCTTCGGCGGAGGGTTCGCGGTGCTGCACTCCCAAACCGAATCTGCGCCCCGAGCGTTCGTTGAAGGCGCGGTAGCAGACCACGACCTCGGCCACGCCCGCCGCGATCGCGAGCGCCGCCTGCTGGACGGTCGCGCAGGCCGCGCCACCGCCGTAGTGGACGCGGGAGAAGAAGGACAGCTCGCCGATCCCGCAGGCCTGGGCGACGGTGATCTCCGGGCTGGTGTCCATGGTGAAGGTGACCAGGCCGTCCACGTCGGCCGCCGTGAGCCCCGCGTCGTCGAGCGCCGCGCGGACCGCCTCGGCGGCCAGGCGCAGTTCGCTGCGGCCGGAGTCCTTGGAGAACTCGGTGGCCCCGACGCCGACGATCGCGGCCTGGCCGCCGAGCCGGTCACGCGCGCGTGTGCTCATTCGGCGTCCCGCAGGCAGAAGGTGACCGTCCCCGTCACGTGGTCGCCGATGCCGTTGGTCCCCACGATCCGCACGGTCGCGGTGGCTCCTTCGACGGCCTCCACGGTTCCCTTCAACACCATGGTGTCGCCGGGGTAGTTGGGCGCGCCCAGCCTGATGGCCACCTTCTTGAGCACGGTCCGCGGCCCGAAGTGGTCGGTGATGTAGCGCCCCACCAGGCCGTTCGTCGTCAGGATGTTCATGAAGATGTCCGGGGAGCCCTTCTGCCGGGCCGCCTCCGGGTCGTGGTGCACGTCCTGGTAGTCCCGGGAGGCGATCGCGCCCGCGACGATCAGCGTGCGGGTGACCGGGATCTCCAGGGCCGGCAGCTCGTCGCCCGTTCTCATACGGCGGCCTCCTCGGCGGCACGGAAGACGGGAAGGGTGAGATCACCGTCGTACGACTGGAAGGCGAGCCGCACCGGCATCCCGATCCGCACCTTGTCGTACGGCGTCCCGACCACGTTGCTGATCATCCGCACCCCTTCGGCGAGCTCGACGAGCACGACGGCGTAGGGAGGGTCGAAGGCCGGGAACGGCGGGTGGTGCATGACGACGTACGAGTAGACGGTCCCCTCTCCGCTCGCCTCGACGGTGTCCCAGTCGGGGCCGCCGCAGTGGGCGCAGCCCGGCAGCCAGGGGAAGCGGAGGGCCGCGCAGGCGGTGCAGCGCTGGATGAGGAGCCTGCGCTGTTCGACGCCCTCCCAGAAGCCGGCGTTGTCACGGTTGACGACGGGGCGGGGCCGGGGAGGGGGCTTCTTCGCCTGTCCGGGCGCGTACTTGAGGATGCGGAAGCGGTGGGTGCCGACGAGGGTCCCGCCCGCGCGGACGTCGGTCCGGGTCGTGACGAAGTGCCCGGTGCCGAGTCTCGTGGTCTTGCGGTCGGAGACCGACTCGATGACCGTGTCGAACGTGACCTCGTCACCGGGCCGCAGCGGCCGCAGATACTCCTGCTCGCAGTCGGTGGCGACGACCGAGGTGCAGCCCGACTCGTCGAGCAGCGCGAGGAGTTCGTCGTACGACGACGATCTGCCCGTGTGTCCGCTCAGGCCCCCCATCGTCCAGGCCTGGAGCATGGTGGGCGGGGCGACGGCGTCGGGGCCGGAGTAGGCCGGGTGGGCGTCCCCCAGGGCTTCGCACCAGTGGCGGATCATGGGCAGGTTGACGGGGTCCTTGCCGACGGCGGAGACGGCGGCGGGGTGCCCTTCGTAGGACTTCAGGCGGGTCAGCAGGTCGGGAGGCGGGGCGTCCGGGTCGCGGGTGTCGGGCCGGGTCCGCGGCGTGTCCGGATCGTCGGCCATGACGGCAACCTCCTTGTCCGCAAGATTTCCTGACTGTCCGTCAGATCCTGCACGGTGTCAAGGCCGGTGCGGCGCACGCGCACACGCCTGCGCGGCGGCGCCGAAGCACCGCCGCGCGGACATGTCACCCCCCATGAAGCCCCCCCCCGGGCCCCCCGCCCCCGGTCGTGGGCGCCGGTCAGCCCCCGCGGATCACCACCACAGTGGGGTGAAGTTGACGGACGTGTTGTTGTTCCCCTGGTTGATGGCCGTGAACGCGGAGCCGTTGACCTGTGCCGTGTTGCTCTGGTTCGACGCCCCGGAGCCGACGGCGTTCTGCTGCCCGGTGGACGAGTTGCCGTTGTTGTCGTGTCCGACACCGCTGCCGACGATGCTCGCGACACCCGCGTTCGATCCGTCGTCCGCGAATCCGCCGTTGTCCGCCGACGCGACGCCGGTGAAGAGCGCGGCGGCGAGCGGGAGGGCGGAGACGGCGGCGATGACGCGGGCGGTACGGATGCTTGCCATGGTGTTTCCTCCAGAACCCGGCCTGTGGCCGGTAGTACGTCAAGTAAGGCTGTTTGCAGGGCAGTTGGCCGACCACCCCGGTGCTGTGCACGACGTCGTGAGTCCAGAGTTGCCCACCGAATCCCCAGCGAACCAGAGCGGAAGCGTTTATTCCCCCTGAAGCGTGAGGACAAGTCGATAAACCACTTTCGCGACTTCAGGCCTCATGACGGGGCGATACGGACTCCCAACCCCCAAGCAGGACAACAGGGGAAGCGTTCCGGCACTTTTCCAGCCAATCCCCGGACCTCGGCGCGTCGAGCCCGCCACCCCTTCCTTTTTTCGAACACGCGTACGAACATGGAGGCATGGCCACCACAGACCGGCAGGCCACGACGCTGGCCCTCGCACACGCCCTGTCAGCCGCCGAGCGCGGTCTGGCCGTCATCCCCCTGTCCCGCACCAAGCTCCCGGCCCTGCGCTCCCCCCACCGGCACGATCCCCTCGCCACCCGCTGCCACGGCGAGTGCGGCGCGTTCGGCCACGGTGTCTACGACGCCTCGACCGACCCCGTCCGCATCCGCGAGCTCTTCGCGGCCGCCCCCTGGGCCACCGGCTACGGCATCGCGTGCGGTCTGCCGCCCCACCACCTGATCGGCGTCGACCTGGACACCAAGTCGGGCACGGACTCCTCGGCGGCCCTGCGCGAACTGGCCCTGCGCCACCTCTTCACGATCCCCGACACGGTCGTCGTCCTGACCCCGAGCGGCGGCCGTCACCTCTGGCTGACCGGCCCGCCCGACGCCGCCGTCCCCAACTCGGCCGGCCGCCTGGCCCCCGGCATCGACATCCGCGGCGCCGGCGGCTACCTCGTCGGCCCCGGTTCCCGCACCGATCACGGCACCTACTCCACGGCCCCGGGCACCGCCCATCTCGCCCCCGCGGCCTGCCCGCCGGCCCTGCTCCGCCTGCTCCTGCCCCCACCACGCCCCACGCACCCCGCGACCCACCCGTCGGCCGGCGACCAGGGCCAGGGGCTGGTCCAGTTCGTCCTCGCCGCCCACGAGGGCCAGCGCAACACCCGCCTCTTCTGGGCCGCCTGCCGCGCCTACGAGAACGGCATCGGCCCGGCGCTTGTCGCGCCCCTGGTGGACGCGGCCGTCGACACCGGGCTCACCGAACGCGAGGCACGGGCGACGATCGCGTCGGCGGCACGGATGACGGGGCGCCGCCCATAACTGGCCCGACCCGAACGATCCAGCCCCACCAGAACCACCAGCACGGCCAGCAACCTTGGAGCGCCACAGAGTGCCGACCATGACCCTGTCCCGGCTCGTCCTGACCTCCGGCCGCAGGGTCGACCTCGGGGAGCTGCGCCTGACGTCGACGTACGGCGGAATGCTGGACGGCTACCCGTGCAGACCGGTCAACGAGCTGAGGATCGAAGGCCTGCTGAGATCGGCCGAACACGACTACCCGACCGCCCCTGTCCACCTGGTACCGCCCCCGCACGAGTACCCGGCTCACTACCCCGGCGCCTTCGGTCCGGTCGAGATGCTGCCGCCGGTCGCCTGCGTCGGCGTCTTCCGCTCCACGGCCCTGGCCCGGTCCCGCGACCCCGTCCTCTACGGCAGCCACCTCACGATCATCTGGTTCCAGCCCCACGCACGCGTGCCCTCCGGCTGCGACGCACAGGCCGGCCTACGGGACGTCGCCTGGGAGGAACTGGCACGGGACTACGAGTTGTAGACCAGCGCGCGGCGGCTTCGGCCAGAACGAGCCTCCGATGGGTGGCCAGTGACGCCCTCCACCTCAATGCCATGAACCACACCCCCCGAGGGGATGATGCCGCCATGGCAGATGAACCGGGACGCCCCCTCAGCGAGCTTCGTCAAGGAAACTCAGTCCAGGCCACGGTCACCAGCCACCAGCCATGGGGGCTCACAGCGGAACTCAACGGATACGAGCCCGTGGGCGCCTCACTGGACGTCATTCGCCGCCGCAGCGAGCCGGGCGTGCAGCGACTCGCGCAGGAACTGCCGTCCGTGGGGGCGACCGTCGACCTCGTCATAGGCGAAGTGCGCACGTGGCACCGCAAGCCTTGGATGTGGGTGGATCTCACGGCACCCGACCATGGCGCAGAGTGACTGTGCCCCCTTGCGTGCCCCAACGTTGCACGCAAGGACAGCCCCCGACCGTCTCGCCTGGTCAGGGGCCGTGCACCTGCGGTGGGTGTGGGATTTGAACCCACGGTGACTCGCGCCACGACGGTTTTCAAGACCGATGGGGTATCACGGCGCCTACCCCCTGTGACCTGCACCGTGCTCTCAGGAGCAGCGTCCTGCAAGGCTTATGGCCCACACATGGCCCATGAGCTCTCAGGAATCGCCCTTTGATGCACCTCCGACTGAGCCTAAGTCAGCAGACTTGCAGTCGGCCCCGCTTGGCGGCATCCGGTCTGCGTGTAGCAGTGCAACACCCGCGATGACCACTTCAGTTGTCCACTCGACGTCCACACCCAGCGCATACGTCTGTCGATGGGCGAAGGCTCAGGCCACCCTGAGCGCCCCTTCCCCTGCTTGCGTCAGCCCGCCTGCGCTTCAGCCGGATGCCTAGCCTCACCAGGAAAACGATCCCGCGGCCCGCCCTCCAAGCAAGTGATATGTCGTCCGCGTGTTCGATAACTGTACGTACAAGTTCCACCGTCTCCTCCTCCTGCCGGCCGCTTGGCGCGGGCCGACAGGACCTTGGTAGGCACCTGGAGTGATCTTCGACAGCAACCTCGAAGTATGAGCGAAGAACGATTGCGGGACCTGCATGCGCACCCGAATAATCGAAGTTCGCGAGCTACGAAGCGCGGGGGAGATCTTGAGCCGAGCACTGAACCCTGTCGACCAGCACAGCCCCGAACCAGTCCGAGACCTCGCAGAGCGACTCAGGGAGATCATGTTCGCGGCGGGCTACCGCACTGCCGCTCATCTCGCAGAGGACTCCGGCGTGAACGCGAGCACCCTCTCTGAGGCCCTGAGCGGTACGAGGGCTCCTAGTTCACAGACGTTGAAGAAGGTTCTCGAGGCGTGCGGCCTTGTCTATGACCGCGTGTGGGCGGGAAGACAAGAGCGGGCGAAGAACGCAGAGGCAGCGGAAAAGGCTAACAGTCGACGAACCCGCAGGGAGCAAAGCTCCCCGAATTCCGCAAGGCAACATTCCCACTCCGGTCACCATTCCAGTCGCCCGACAGCAGAAACTCATCTTTCCGCCTCTCAAGTGCATTCCCTTGAGCCACCACTAGGGAATCTTCCACCGGAGGTTAGGGGCAGGTCGTCCATCCTGACACGCCTTCGCGAGCACCTCGATGCTTATCCAGACAAATTCGTCGTTCTTCACGGAATGGGTGGGTGTGGAAAGACCACGGTAGCATTGAGTATCGCGCAAACCGCCCGGACTCAGGGGTTCGACATATTCTGGGTCAAGGCAAGTAAGGACAACCTGGACAGCGCAATGCGCCAAATCGCACGCAGGCTGGGCGCCGAACATGAGGAGATCGAAGAGGCCTGGGGAAGTATCGGAAACGGGCCGGATCTACTTTGGCAGCTTTTGAACTCCTCTCAGCGCCGGTGGCTGCTGATCCTTGATGAAGTCGATGAGCCAGAATTGATTGGGAGCGCAAACGGGCAGCCGGGAGATGGGACCGGCTGGATTCGTGCCAGTCGCAATGGTTTGACGATAGTTACTACCCGTCTCGGCGACCCAGAGATTTGGGGCAACTCAGCAGAGTTCCATGCCATTGAGCCTCTCACGCCCGATGACGGCGCGGAAGTATTGCTAGATCTGGCCAATGAGGCAGGGTCAAGGAGTGAAGCTCAGTACCTTTCTGCAAGATTGGGTGGGCTGCCACTAGCTTTGCGACTCGCCGGGTCGCAGCTTAGTCGAGCAACACGAGGCGCCGGTCTTCTTCGTAGAGGAAGAGACCGAGGAAGGGTTCGGGACTTCACGTCCTACCTAGCCGCACTTGACGACACAGGAATCGAATATCTAGATCGCGCGAATAAGGGCGCCCTTAGCCGCAGCAGCGCGGAGCAGCTACATCGACACCTCATTAGTCGAACGTGGGAAATCAGTCTTGACCTCCTAGAGACGCAGGGATTTCCGGAAGCCAGAACATTCATGCGCCTACTGTCCTGCTTCGGTGCGTATCCCATTCCGGTGGACATCCTGGAGGCCGAGAGCCTGAAGCGACACAACGCTTTTCCGCAGGATTTCAGCATTGATCGATTGGAGCTCATCATTGAGGCCCTCCAAACACTAAGCTTGCTTGACATTATTGAGGTGTCAGACGGCGGCCTCGAGACTCAGCCAGCAATCACCGTTCACAACCTTGTGCTGGAAGCAAATAGGAACCATCTTGCTATCGCAGATCGGACGACTCAGGCAAAAATCTCCAGAACGGCAGTGGAACTACTAGAGGTAGCAACAGAGACGCCCCCAGAGGACCGGGCTAATCATCATTGGTGGAGCCTCCTTTACCCGCACGTCATGCAAATTACCGGGAGCACGGAGGCGCCCTCGAGGGAAATTGCCGAGCCACTTTTGCAAGTAGGGCTACGAAACTTCTCCTACATGCACCTTGCCTTTAGGGGCCCCGTACGGGAGGCCGCCACTGCGCTTCGCGCGATTTCAGAGTCACTTGAGCCCAATCACGCGCTACGCCTTGCGGCTAGGCATCGTTACGCGTTCGCCCGTCTAAGCGGAATGGCGGCGGCCATGGAGTTCCGAGAGCTCTATAAACAAGAGAAGGAGATACTTGGCGAATTCCATCCAGAAACGCTAATGAGTCACCATAATTGGGCGGAGCACCTTGCCGAATCGGGCAACTTTAAGGAAGCAGAGAGAGAACTACGAAAAGTACTCCAAGGACGTAGGGAGATTCTCGGAAAAAGTCACCCATACACGCTTTCCACGCATCGCGTGTTGATTGACATACTGCAGGCCCAGAAGGGTGGAAAGGATCGCGCGGAAACTGAATGGGAGGAGGTTTACGACTCTATACACTCTGCAGAAAATCCGGGCCTCGCAGATCTCGAAACCC
Source organism: Streptomyces sp. NPDC006335 (assembly GCF_040612795.1). Lineage (NCBI taxonomy): Bacteria > Bacillati > Actinomycetota > Actinomycetes > Kitasatosporales > Streptomycetaceae > Streptomyces > Streptomyces sp. NPDC006335. The sequence continues at coordinate 325,217 of NZ_JBEXQX010000009.1, read as the reverse complement.
TGCACCAACTGGGACACTGGCTGGACAAGAAGGAGCGCTGGGCCGAAGCTGAGGAATGCTACAGAACAATCATTGATGCGCTGGATTCAACTCCAACAGAAGGGCAACATTTCTGCGAGTCTATGCGGCATTGTCTAGCACAAAATCTTATCCGTCAGGGGCGCCTCGACGAGTCGGCGAACACCTACCGCGAGCGAGTGAAGCTACTGGAGCAGACACGTGACGTCACGGATGAAGACCTAATTTCCATGCGGCACGAATACGCCGATCTGCTGGTTGATCTAGGGCGGCTAGAAGAATCCGAGCTATTAATGCGCAGTGTGCTTGAAGTTCGGCTTGCTAGGGATCACCGAGTGATGGACCGGCGCCTCCTGTCCGAAGCGCACTGTCTAGTGCACTTGCTTGAGCGTAGGGAAAAGCGCGAGGAGGCAGTATCAACCGCCAGGCGGCTTGTACAGCTTCCAAAGGATGAGCTGGTTGCTTGGTCTGCATTCAGCCAGATCAGACACGACATGCTGTGCATGTGCAGAACACTGTCTGATGCCGGAAACTACGATGAATCTATCTTGGGACTAGAGGCACTCATGGAAGGGGTGCCGCCTGATAGTCGAGAAGCGCATTCCATCCAAAGGACGCTCGTGCTCACCCAGCATATATCCGGCCGGCTGACTCATTCTTCCTGCGAAGAAAAGCTACTTGGCATCATAGAGTCACTTGAGGAAAAATTCGGAACGGACGATGAAGAGATAGGACGCACGCGGGACGTTCTGATGGGGCTTCGGGGCGACCCCAAAAAGTCACCTGTCCTCGATGAGGAAAAACGTGAACCTGAGACTGGTTCAACCGAAGACCGCGAGCCCGCGACGAGGGATGACCGGTGATCTATGTGGCGTCGGCCGGTAGGAGTCGGCAGCTGAAGCCATCAGCCCCAGCTGGGGAACACAAGCACTCGCTGCAGCGCGCATGCGGTCATGTCGATTGCCATGCGTGAATTCCGGATTGAGTCGGCGTCTGCCACGTGGCATGCATGCGAGAGTCGTTGGGCTGGTGGACCGATGAACACGATGACCGGCGCCATGCCTTGGTGGTACAGATCCGCCGTCGCGTCATGCGCTCAATCACTGACCAGTGCTGCGATCACGCCCGCAGGGTCGCCGTGGTATGTGAGATGTGGTTCGTCTCTCCCGGGCGGAATGAAGCGGGTGCGGTAGCGCTGAAGGTCGCTCTCCGAAAAGTAAATTGAATTCGGATCGTCGGCGTGGAACTCGTTGCGCTTGTTGATTCTCGACCAGAGCTCGTCATGGCTCGCGTCGAGATAGACCAGTAGAGGAGTGGCGTCGGCGTCGGTCGCGATGGTTCGCCACCGGGCGCGATCGTCCGGAGTCCAAAAGCCATGGTCAACCACGACATCCCGCCCTGCCTGAAGCAGTTCGCGCAGCTCAACCGCGACGTCCTCAAGGACCGGTCGCTCAAGGGCGGGAAAGGTCCCGCGCGGGAAGTCCACCCCGTACACGCCGTGCCGGCGATACATCTCCTCATCCGGGCAGAGGCGAACGAACCCGCGATCGGTTAGGACCCGGGAAAGCGTGGTCTTGCCTGAGCCGGGAAGTCCGGCCATGAGGACACAGAACGGCGATCGTGAGGTCATCGGTCTCGTAAGGGTCTGGGAGATCGCAGAGATTTCCACTTCGGCTTCGGGTGCGAGCGTGCCGATGCGGCGGGCGGCGAGTAGAGCGTCCATCCGATCTTCAAGCACGCTCAAGAGCGTGTCATCCAGAGTCGTCACGGGGAAACCTCCGATTCTGTCCGCCAGGTGCGACCAGGGCCACCGAGGTCAACGCCGTATTCCACGACGTTGTTCTCGCTGTTGATGAACTTCGCGGTCATCACGACAACGGGTTCCGCAGGCGGGTTCTCCGGGTCCAACTCCAAGAGCTGAGTGTCTTCCGCTGTCAGCAGGCGCGCTGAGGCGGTGTCGATCCGATGACTGATCGGGAGGCCGGTCGCCTCAGCGATGAGCTGGAGTGAGGTACCCCCCGTCAATCGCTCACTCTTCTCCAACTGCGGAATCAGCTTGCCGTACCGAGCCGGGATCCAAGACGTGCTGTGCGCCACGATGCCGTGCCGGTCCCGGTACACCCGGCTCCGACGAATCACGTCGGATCGCGGCTCGATGCCGAGAGCCTGCGCCACTTCCAGAGGCGCAGGGACCACATCGGCCTTATGTGAGTCGGACCGCTCGCCGGACCCCCAACTTGATCCGGTCCGGCGGCCCCGGTCCTGACGCTGAGATCCCGACGACATCGGGCCCGGCTGGTCTAGGACTTCCGTTCCGATCCCGTGGATGCCCCGGACCATGCCTTCGTTGCGCAGCTTGCGCAACGCCTTCTCAGCCGTGGCTGTGCTCACGCTCCACTCTTCCGACAGGTTCTTGATGCTCGGCAAGAGCGTTCCCGGCGGTAGCTGGCCGGACGTGATCAGCTCCGCGTAGTGGGCGGCAATCTTCGCGTACGGGGCCCGGTTGTCGGCCTGACCGGCCATTTCGCCTGCTCCTTCGCTTCGGTTCCCTGAGGTTCCCTAGCTTACCGCTTGACACCACAGGGAACCCTAGGGAACCTTAGGGATGTGCCCGCCGGTCGGAACAGCCGATCGGAAGGCGCTGCACCTTGATGCGCCCGTGCTCGCGGCGGGCGCAGCCCGGAGGAAAACCCGCAGGGGTCAGTACGAAGGCAGCGACCGTTCTTTGAGAATTCAATAGAGATTCAACTCTGACGGGCTACGAGTCCCGTCCCCTGAACGGCCGGGGTGAGGGCCGTTGGCAGCCACTTCGTGGCAGGTGAACGTGTCCTGCCCTGTGCGTCAGCTCTGGAGAACACTCGCGCGGATCATCCCTTCCTTCCGGGAGGTCACCCGCTCGTGGTGCCACCTGCCGCACGCTGCCCTGCTGGCGTCAGAGCAGTGACGATGACGCGCCCGACGTTCCCGGCTCGGGGCCGGTCCGCTGTGGCAACGGCGTACCAGCGAAAGCCGTGTCCCTGCGATTCGCGGGAGGTCGGCATGGGCCGACGACATACCAAGGCGTCGCCGCGATGGACCGGCCAGCGGCGCCCTCCTTCTTCCGGTCCGCCCTGGCTTCGCAGCGCCTGACGCTGCGGCCGGCTGCCTCTCCCGGCCGTACCTCGCTCCGCGCTTGCGGCCGGGGGACGGACGGGAGCGCGGGGAGCCGGATCTTCCGACTTCAACAGCGTGAGCCCCCGGAGGTGCAACTCCGGGGGCTCTGTTCGGGCCGTTCACCTTCTGAGAGGACCACGACCCAATGGACCACATCGTCACTGTTCAGGAAGCTGTTACCGCGTTCGCCGACTGGAACGAGCCGACGGATGCGGAGCTGGACGCGATCGAGACCGAGATGCCGGGCATCCTCGCGGACATCGACCTGCTGGACGCGCACATCGCCGCCCTCGACCGCACCCCGAGCGAGCTGGACAAGCGGCGCATCCGCCGGGCCCGCCGCCGGGCGCTGGCTGCGCGGGTGGAGCTGATCAACCACACGGTCGCGGCGTCGGAGGTCGGGGCATGACGACCCAGACGTTCACGGCGCAGATGTCCGTGTCCAGGGGTCGGTGGCGCGTGTACGTGGTGTTGCTGAACACCACCGACGCGTGGCCGGAGTTCAGCTTCGACCGAGCGTTGCCGGTGCCGACGTTCATGGAGCGTACGGAGGCGCTCAGCGTGCTCGGCTTCGAGCCGGTACCGGGCGCTGAGTGGCGGTGGACCGAGGATAGCGACGACCCCGACAACCCTGCCTCGCCGGTCGTGCTGATCGCCGCGGTGCAGGTGCGTTCATGGACGGGGGCGCTCTCGTGAACGCCGTTCAGATCCGTTCAGCCGAGCGCGCTCTGTCCGTCGGCACGTGGCTGATAGTGGCGGGCGCGATGCTGTATTCGATCCTCACCGTCACCCCGCTCGCCGCCGCCCATACCCCCGACAAGTGGAAGTGGACCGCGCCGATCCTGCCCCTGGTGGTGGATGCCGCGGTGGTGATCGTGGTCCGCCTCGATGCGGTGCTGGCCCGGCTCGGAGGCCACGGCGGGAAGTGGCCGGTCGTGCTGCGCTGGATGACCGGCTGCATGACGCTCGCCCTCAACGTCGCCGACTCCGCGCTGCACAACGACCTGGTCGGGGTGGCTGTGCATGCGGTCGCGCCGCTGCTGCTGATCGTCACCGCGGAAACCGGGCTCGCCTACCGGCGGGCGATCGCCGCCGCCGTGACCGAGCTGGAGACACGGGAGCAGGCACGGCGCGAAGCCCGCGAGCGGGCGATCGCCGAGCAGCGAGAGGCTGCCGCGCGACTGGCCCGTGAGGAGCGCGAGCATGCCGCGCTGCTGGCGCGTGAACAGCGTGAACACGAAGCCCGCCTGGTCCGCGAGCAGGCCGAGCGTGAGGAAGCCGCCCGCCGCGAGGAACGCGAGCAGGCCGCGGCCCGTGAGCTGGCTGAGCGGGAGGCGCGTGAACGCGCTGAGCGCGAGCGTGAACAGCAGGCGCGGGAGCGTGAACGCCGTGAGCGCGAGGCCGCTGTACGGGCCGAGCAGGAGCGGGCCGCGCGGGCGGAGCGTGAACGCCGTGAACAGGCTGAGCGTCAGGCCCGTGCCGAGCGTGAACGCGCCGCCCTGCTGGCCGCCGGACCCGCTGTCGAGAAGCTCCCCGAGGAGCAGGCGCGCGCCACCGTGCAGGCCGCGTTCGAAGCAGGACTCGCGGTGCGGGCGGCTGCCGAGCTGTGCGGCTGGTCGGTCGGGTGGGTGTCCACCCGCTACCAGGAGTTCCGCGACGCCGGCCACCCCGTGTTCGAGGCTGACGGGGCGATGCTCTGATGGCGACCGCCTACGCGAAGTGCTTCGACCCGAACGGGGCCCGCTTCGGCATACCGACCTACCCGTGGCGCATGGCCCCGGACGGCTACGCCACCCGCCGCCAGCTGCGCGCGCAGGGCTTACGGCCCGGCGGACAGCCGATCGCGGCTCAGGTCATACGCATCAACCGCCGCCGGGGCACGCCCCGGGTGGCTTTCCTTTACCGCGAGGACCTGGCCAAGCCGGTCCGCCCGATGACCTCGCGCAAGTGGGGCGCGCTCGCGCTGGCGATGCTCGCCCGGCGCACCTGCCCCCGCTGCCAGCTGGACGTCGGTTACTGCATCCCCACCTCGCACGGCATCTGTGGCCTGTGCCTGGTCGCTGAGGAACAGCGCGCCGCCTGAACACCCCACCCATGCAAGGGAGTTTGCGTGAAAACCACACGTCACCGCGCCCTCACCGCGGGCGCCGCCGCTGTCAGTGCGGCTCTGGCCGTCGCGATCGGCGTGCGGCTGTCCGCCTACGGCGTGCCCCTCGCGCTGCTGCTGGCCTGCTGCCTGTCCTGCCTGGCCACCTTCTCCAGCCTGCTGTTCCGCGTGATCGCCGCGTGGTCGACGACAACGCACCGCTGCACGCGGCCCGGCTGCGACTTCCGCGTCAGCCTCGCCCACACGGACGCCGCGGAGAGCCGCAAGTGGCAGGAGATCGCCGCGCAGCACCCGCACCGCAGCCACTGACCTGGCGCAACCCCCGAATTCAGCAGGCCCGGCCGCATGCCTCCTACAGCCCGGCCGGGCCCTACTCCCGTGAAGGAGTGCTCACAGCATGACGGAACTCAGCACCGAGCCGGTAGTAGCCCCGGCTCCCCCGACCGCACCGCCCCCGCCTCCCGACACGTCGCCGGCCAAGGCGCAGGAGGAGGTGGAGCACACGCCGGGCGGCTGGCCCATTGTCCCGCTCGCCCTGTCCGGGGCGAACAGCACGGTGGGAGCGGTCGCAGCCGCCTCGCTGGCCGGCGGGCCGATCGCCGCGGCCGTGGCCGCTACCGGCATGGTGGTGCTCGGCACGGTCGCCGCCGCCCGCTCCCGCAAGCCCAACTCCCGCCGCGAGGCGCGCCGTTCCGCGGCTCGCGCTGCCGGCCGTTCTGCCGCCCGCAGTGCTGGCCTGCGCAGTGGCGGAGCAGGCACCCGCCGCAGCTCCGGAAGCTCCGGAAGTCGTTCGGGCGGCTCGCGTGCCGGTCGCTCGGGTGGCGGGTTGGGCAAGGTGCCCGGCCAGCACCGCCGCACCACCGGCACCGCGACCAGCCGAAAGACGCTGGGCAAGAGCGGTCACGGCGCGTCCAAGCACCCGGCAGCCCGCACCGCGGGGAAGGCTGCGGGCCGGGTCGGGCAGGTCAAGGCGTTGCGGGCCGCGCAGAAGGCTGCGGCTGGTTCGCGGTCTGGGCAGCGGGCGCAGACCGCCAGCGCGCGGCGTGCGGTCGCCGACGCGCGCCGCAACGCCAAAGCCGTCGCCGGCAACACACGGCTCGGCAAGCGTTCTGGTCTGGCGGGGCGGCTGATGGGCGGCGCCGTCCGCAACGCGCGGGCCGCGCGGGATGCGGCGATCGCCAAGCAGCGCACCAAGCGCGACGCCAAGAATGGCGGCACCGTCGCGACGCAGCGCGCCGCCATCCGCAAAGCCCCGGCCTGGGCAGCGGCGCGCAAGGCGCTGCGCAAGTCCGCGGCCCGCTTCCACGGCCGCCGCCTGCTCGCCGCGCTGCTCGCGCTGCCGGTCGGCCTGCTGGGCTGCCTCTCCACGTGGCTCGGCCGAAAGCTCAACCTCCTCGCCCTCATCCACCCCGGCCGGCGCCTGTACCGGTGCATGGTGCACAGCGCGGGCGAGCAGCGCGCCGCGCGTGACGAGGAAGCCCGCAAGACCCTGCGCGAGCAGGAGGCCGCCGCCGATGCGGAGGCAGCCAAGGACGGCACGGAAGGCATCGCGGACAGCGTCGAACGCCCCGCGGCCACGGTTCCCACCAGCACGTTCCCCGAGGTGAGTGAAGGAGAGCATGTGTCCGGTTTCCAGTTCGAAGAGGCCGCTGCCGAGATGGAGCAGGCCGCCAACCAGTACGACCCCGAGAACGCCATGGAGATCCTCGCCATGGTCGAGGGACTGCCTGCCGCGCTGACCAGCGTGGCGAACGTGATGAAGATCCTCGCGGAGCGCTCCGACAGTGAGTTTCCGCTGGAGAAGGAGGTTGCGGACGGCTTCAACGACATCTTCGGCGCCGTGATGAGCGCGGTTGCGGTTGCGGAGGACATGGGGCCGCTGTTCCGGCAGGCACACGAGCAGGACATCGCCCGCCACGAGGACCCCCGCAACGGCACCGAGGCTGAGAAGGGTTGGAACGTCTGAGATGAGCAGCACCGCCACCGCCAAACAGCAGAGCAGTGGCCCGGTGCTGGACTGGGCGGCCGGTCACGGACCCGTGACCGGCGCCCTGTCCGCCACCACCGGAGCCTTCGCCGTCGCCACCACCGGCGCCGCGACCCACATGCCCCCCGGCTGGGCCCTCGCGGTCGGCGCCGCCGGCGCCCTGGGCCACACGGTCGTGGGCCTGAGGGTTCGTAACGCCGGCCGCACCCTGGCCACCCGCGCCGCCTCCTGGCTCATCGGGGCGGGCTGGACCACCTGGGCCATGACGAACGGGCCGCTGACCTGGGCCGCGCTCGGCTCGCTGGCCACCATCGGCGTGGGCATCGGCGCCGCCGCACGATCTTCCGCGCTGTTCGAGGAGGCGCGCGAGGAGGAAGCCCTCGCCGTCGAGCAGCGGCAGGTCGCAGCCGAGTTGTCCGCGGAACGCCGCGCGATCGCCACCGAGTGGGCGGAGCGTATCCAGCGGGTGTGCTCCATCACCGTGCGCGTGCTGGGGGTGGAGATGTGGGAGACCGGCGCCGGGTTCTCTATCGATGCCGAACTCCCGCATGGGGGAGCGACCTGGAACAAGATTGCTGCCGAGTCGCCGCGGCTGTCCGCTGACGCGCGGCTGCCGCACGGCTGCACCGCCACCGCCTCCCCCGGCATCCACCAGGGCCGCGTCATCATCGACGTGACCACGGTGAACGTCCTGGAAGAGGAGCGCACGTACCCGGCGGACTACGGCGTTCTGTCCCTGCACACGGGCATCCCGTGGGGGTACCGGACGAACGCTCAGCAGATCCTGGCCTACCTGCGGGAACAGTGCGCGCTGGTGGTCGGGCCGACCGGTTCGGGCAAGACGAACATGGTGCACGCGATCCTCGCCGGGTTCGCGCGTGCTGAGGACGTGCTGACGTGGGTGATCGACCTCAACGCCGGATCGGCCGGCCTGCCCTGGATACTGCCCGCACTGAACGGGAACATCGTGCGGGAGGACGGTCAGCCGGTCCGGCCCGGCATTGACTGGTTGGCCGGCACGTTCGACGAGGCCGTGACCATGCTGGACACCGCGGTGCGCGTGGCCAAGCAGCGCAAGATGGGCTACCAGGACCTGCTGTCCAAGGCCAACACCGACCTGCTGCCGATCAGCCCGCGGATTCCTCAGATCATGATCGTGATCGACGAGGGTGCGGAGATCCTGGCCAGCTCGGACCGGCAGATGCGCAAGCTCGCGGAAAAGATCCTGGAGGTCATCCGGATCGCCCGTGCCATGGGCGTGCGCACCGTGCTCACCGCACTGGGTGCGACCGGCAGCGTGCTGGGCAACCTGATGATCCGCCGCGAGGCCAAGGTGCGCGTCGCGCTGACCGGCGGTGAGACCGAGGGCATGGACCTGGGCAAGATGTTCCCCGGCTCCCGCGGCCTGCGCGTAGATCAAGCCCCCTACAAGGGCGCCGGGTTCATGGGCACCCCCGAATCCCCGGCCGCACTGTTCAAAGCGTGGCGGATCCTCCCGAACCAGATCCGGGACATCATCGCCGCCACCTCCGACCGACACCCGCTCCTGGACGACGTGTCCGCCAAGGCCGCCGGGCCCGCCTACACACGGCGCTGGGACAGTGAGCGAATCGCGTGGATGCGCGACCAGGTCGTGCCGGATGTGGCCGACGACGTGCCGACCGGCGGGGCGGGAACGGGACTGCGGCTGTCGGCCCTGAACCCGCGGCCGGAGTCGCCGGAGGAGGAATTGGCGCGCCGGTTCCGCGAGGAGATCGACGCCCAGTTCGCCACCGCCCCCGACCCGAACGCCCCGGGCGGCGACACCCCGCCGCCCTCCGGAGGGGGGTTGAACCTATCGGCGCTGCGGGGCGAGCAGGACAGCCCCGCGCAACAGGCCGCGCTCGCCGCGCTACTCGCCGCCGGGCCCGAGGGCACCGGAGCATCCGCGATCGCCCGCGCCCTCGCTGACGCGTACGGCACGACCCGTCAGACCGTCGTCGGCTGGCTGAAAACGTGGGTGGCGGACGGCACCGCCGTCCGGGTCGGAGAGGGCACCAAAGCCCGCTACGTCCACCGCTCCCACGCCCCCGGCAACTGATCACTTGTCGCTTGTCGCCCCTGTTTTCCAACATGCCGTCTGCCGGGGTCTGGGAGCCCTGAAACGGCTTGTGAGCTGGGAGGCGACAAGCGACAAGACAAGACAAGCGACAAGCCAGACGACAAGCCGCACGACAAGACAGGCGACAAGCACAACGCCATCACGCAACCCGCCGCACGGGCCCGAGCCACCTGTTGGCGCGGGCCCGCGGCACACCCCGAGGGAGCCGCAAATGAGCCAGCACACCCCGCCCGGCCAGATGGCCCCGCACATCCCCGCCGACGCCTACCACCGCGCACAGGCGACCGGACAGCCCGTCGTGTTCGTCACCCACGACACCACCGCGGCCTTCCCCTGGCAGCGCCTGCTCATCCCGTTCGCGATCGCCGGCGCCGCCGCGCTCGGCACCTGGGGAGTGGTCGCCGCCCTGTGCTGGCTCATGGACGTCGCCGCCCACACCGCCACCGTCATCGCCGGCGCGGCCGGACCGATCGGCGCCGGTGGCATCACGCTCAAGCTCTTTTCGAAGAAGTAGCTACGCCAAGGGCGGCCCCTCCATCTCGCCAAAGAAGCGGGGCCGCCCTTGTCCAGCCAGAACCCATCAAAGGAACTGGAGACATCCAGCATGACCCATGACACCCGCTCCGCGCTGCTCTGCGCGGCGCTGGAAGCCGCACAACGCGCCTGGCCCGTCATCCTGCTGCACCCCCACGACAAGCGGCCCGCCGGTCACGCGGAGAAGTATTGCCCGCACACCGGCCGCTGCGTCGACGGGCACAAGACCCCCGAGCAGCGCGCCACCACCGACACCGAACTGCTCACCGCCGCATGGGCCCAACGGCCCTACAACGTCGGCATCGCCACCGGACCCGCCGGACTACTGGTCGTCGACCTGGACACGCTCAAGCCCGAAGATCCGAAAGGAACGCCTGACGGCGCCACTTCCTTTCAAGCGCTCTGCGAGCGCGCCGGGCAGACCGTCCCCGGCACCTACCGGTTGCGGACTGCGCGCGGCGGCGAGCATCTGTATTTCACCCAACCCCCTGGCGCCCGGCTGCACAACACGGCTGGACGGCTCGCGAAGAAGATCGACACCCGAGGGTGGGGCGGGTACGTCGTCGCTGCCGGCAGCGTCACCGCGAACGGCACGTACGAGATCCTGGACGACCGGCCCCCGGCCGTGCTGCCTGACTGGCTGCACGAGTTGCTCAAGCCGCGCCCCCGGCTCCCGCACGGCGGCACCATCGCGGTGACGACCCAGGCGAGCGGGTATGCCGCGGCAGCTTTGCGGGGCGAGGTGACCAACGTGGCCACGGCCGCGGCGGGCACCCGCAACGCCACCCTGCTGCGGGCCGCGCGGGCACTGGGTCGGCTGATCACGTCCGGCGACCTGGACCGGTCGGAGGTTGAGGAGGCTCTTAGTAGGGCGGCATCGGGCAACGCCACACAGTCCCAGCGCTACTACGACGACGTCATCACGCGCGGTCTGGACTGGTCCATCGCCCACAACACCCCTGGTGGAAGGGCGGCATGACCAGCCCCCCGCCTACTAAGAGCCTCACCCGCCACGGCGGAGCGCCAGCCGCTCCACAGCCTGTGGACCATCCGAGCGTGTGCGTGCCGAAGGTCGCCGCCCGCAAGGGCGTCCCTTCTGCTCTTCGCTCTGAGAAGTTCCGCAGCGACCAGGCCCGCCACAGCACCCCCGACCCCACCCCGGAGCAGCCCGGCATCCGCATCTACGCCCCACCGGTCTACCGGCATCACTGGGACGGTGCCCGCTGGTCCACCCGCCCCGGGGACACCCCCAACGCCGTCTACGCCTGCGCCTGCGGGCATGCCGGCACCGCCAATGGGGCGCCGAACGTGGCCGCGCTCGCAGCCGAGTACGCCGCCCACAAATCCGCCTGCACCGGGACGCCCGCAACTCTGCCCGAAAGGAGGGCCGCCGCATGACCGACACCATCGACGGGGCCGCTCTGCTGGACGAGGTGGAAGCCTTCCACCGCCGCTTCAACATCTTCCCCACCGAACACGCCTACGTCGCCGTCGCGTTGTGGGACGCGCACGCGCACCTGATCGACGCGCTCGACGGCACCGCCCGCATCGCGTTCCTCAGCCCCGAGCCGGGCTCCGGGAAGTCGCGGGCACTGGAGATCATCGAGACCCTCACCCCGCGGTCCGCGACCACCGTCAACGCCTCCGCCAACGCCCTGTTCCGGCTGGTCGCGGCCGATGCGGGAACGCCGACGCTGCTTTTCGACGAGATCGACACCGTCTTCGGGCCCAAGGCCGGCGGAAACGAGGAAGTGCGCGGGTTCCTCAACTCCGGTTACCGGCGCGGCGCCAAGTCCCTGCGCTGCGTCGGCGAGGGCTCCGAGCAAAAGGCAGGGTTCTTCCCGTCGTTCTGCGCGGTCGCCATGGCCGGACTCGGCTCGCTGCCCGACACGATCCTGACCCGGTCGGTCATCATCCGCATGCGCAAGAAGGCGCCCAACGAGAAGTGCGAGCCCTACCGGCGCCGCATTCACGAGAAGCAGGGACACGTCCTGCGTGACCGGCTCGCAAAGTGGACCGCGACCATTCACGACGAGATCGCCGCCGCCTGGCCCGAGATGCCCGAGGGCGTCACGGACCGGCCGGCCGACGTGTGGGAGCCCCTGCTCGCGGTCGCCGACGCAGCAGGAGGGCATTGGCCCGAGCGGGCCCGCGCCGCCTGCGTCGCGCTCATCAAGGCCGCATCCGAGGGCGACCAGGCCTCCCTCGGGGTCAAGCTGCTCACGGACCTGCGCGACCGCGTGTTCTGCGGCGTGGACCGCATGCCCACCGCCGCCATCCTGGAAGTTCTCCTCCAGCTCGACGACGCCCCCTGGTCCGACCTGAGCGAGGACGGACAGAGCAGCAAGCCCTTGACCGCACGCGCCCTGTCCAAGCTACTGAGCCAGTACGTGCGCCCCGACAACAGTCCGATCAAGCCCCGCGGGATCCGCGTCGGTGCGACGACCCCCAAGGGCTACTACGCGGAGGACCTCAGCGACGCCTGGGCCCGCTACTGCCCCCCTCCCCCCGGAGAATCCGCAACATCCGCCACATCCGCAACACCGCAGGTCAACGGGGGTGAACCTGTGGCGGAAGACGCTTCCGGGAGCCGCCACATGCACGCGGAAACCGACACACGCCAACTCCGCATCGCCGGCTGACCAGCCGAACCCGAAGCTGCCGCCGCGCGCTCCGCGTGGCGGCAGCTATCCGCAACACAAACGGCATCCGCCACACATTCAAGCCGCTGACCTGCAATGTTGCGGCGTGGCGGATGTTGCGGATCCCCCAGAAGGCCCGAGACGAGGAGTCGCAACGATGGCTCGCCCCGAAAAGCTCAAGCTCTCCGAAGTCCTCACTGAGATCAAGATGAGCCGCGCCGCCTTCTACCGCATGCGTGCTCGCGGCCAAGCCCCCCGCATCCACAAGCTTCCCAATGGCCAACTCCGCGTCAACCGCACAGACCTCGACGCGTGGTGGGAGAGCTGCGGGCAGCGCGCCGCGTAAATCCGATCGCTTCACCGGGCCCGTGCCCAGCACGGGCCCCTCGTTCTGTCTGGAGAGAGATGCTCACGTACGACGTCGATATCTGGTCTATCCGCAAGCGTGCTGGCCGACCGAAACCCTGGGAACTGCGTTGGCGAGTTGGAGAGCGTCCCCACTCCCGAAGTTTCAAGCTCAAGCCACAGGCTGAGGGGCGCCGGTCCGAGTTGATGACCGCTCTGCGTGACCACCAGCAGTTTGACGAAGAAACGGGGTTGCCCGCGAGTGAGCTGCGGGCTCGTACCTCCCCCTCCTGGTACGAGCACGTCACCGGATACGTACTGATGAAGTGGCCGCGGGCCGCGGCGAAGCACCGGGCGAGCATCGCTGAATCGCTCGCTGTGGTGACTCCTGTGCTCGTAACCACCAGGCGGGGCGCACCCCCCGCCGCGGTACTACGCACCGCTCTGTACCAATGGGCGTTCCGAGCCGTCCGTGACGCCGATGGGACCTGGGTTTCGCGTTACGTCGTTGAGGAGCCGCCCGCCGACGTTCGAGCGGCTCTGGAGTGGATCGCTGCTCATTCCATCAAGGTCAGAGACTTGGAGGATCCTGCGCTTCTACGTCCAGCCTTGGAGGCTCTGTCGCTCCGTATGGACGGAGGCAAGGCTGCCGAGAACACTGCCCGGCGGAAGCGCATGGTGCTGAGCAACGTACTGCGATACACGGTTGAGGAGAAAGGCTTGCTCACGGCGAACCCTCTCCCCCGCGTGGACTGGACGCCAGCCGAGAGCGACGACGAAATCGACTTCCGGTACGTGCCAGGCCCGGACGTGGCCCGCGCCTTGCTCGGTGCTGTCCGCGACTCCGGACCTCGCGGAAAGCACTTGCACGCCTTCTTCGGGTGCCTCTACTACGCAGCCATGCGACCTGGTGAAATCGTCGCGCTCAAGGAGTCGGACTGCACCTTGCCACCCAACGGACCGGAGTCCGTGAAGGAGTGGGGCGAACTGCTTCTCGGAGAGAGCCGTCCCGAGGTTGGGGGCGGCTGGACCGACGAAGGCACCTCTTACGAGAAGCGCGGCCTCAAGCGGCGCAGGAGCGGCGCAACGCGCACCGTTCCGATCCCTCCGGTTCTCGTGCATCTGCTCCGAGAGCACATCGCTCGATACGGCACGGCCGATGACGGCAGACTGTTCCGGGCGGCACGGGGCGGACGCGTCGCGTCCACCGAGTACTGCGATCTCTGGGAGAGAGCCAGGAAGACGGTGCTCACTCCGAGTGAGGTGAAGTCCAGTCTTGCTGCGGTGCCTTACTCGCTCAGGCACGCGGGAGTATCGCTCTGGATCAAGTCGGGTGTGGACCCCGCGGAGGTCGCCGCGCGCGCCGGCCACAGCATCGCCGTGCTGTACCGCTTCTACGCGAAGATCCTCAAAGGAGGCCAGCAACACTCCAACAGTTTGATCTCCCGCGCGCTCGACGACGGGGAACAGCCCTGATCCTGGCCCACAGATGGCCCATACGCACTGGTCAAAGCTGGGATACGGGCGAGAAAGGGTGAGACAGGCTGAACGCAGAAGGGGTGCCTCTCCGGAGAGTGGCACCCCTTCTGACCTGCAAGCTTCTGACCTGCGAAGCGGTGGGTGTGGGATTTGAACCCACGGTGACTCGCGCCACGACGGTTTTCAAGACCGTTCCCTTAGGCCGCTCGGGCAACCCACCCCGCGCCACTGATGATCGTGGCGCGGGGACCAGAGTAACGGGTCGGGGCGGGCGCGTGCGGGTCAGCTGTCGCCCGTGCGGGAGCCCAGGGTGAGATCGACCGTGTGGGTCTTGCCGTCGCGCTCGTAGGTGATCTCGACCTTGTCGCCGGGCTTGTGGGTCCAGATCTCGCCGATCAGGGTGGGGCCGGAGTCGATGACGTGGTCGTCCAGCTTGGTGATGACGTCGCCGGGCTTGAGGCCGGCCTTGGCGGCGGGGCCGCCCGGCTCGACCGGGGCGGAGCCGCCCGCCGCGGCCTCGGTGGTGATCTTCGCGCCGCCCGTGGAGTCCTCCAGGGAGACGGACGCGCCGATCTTGGCGTAGACCGGCTTGCCGGTCTTGATGAGCTGCTGGGCGACGTACTTGGCCTGGTTGATCGGGATGGCGAAGCCGAGGCCGATCGAGCCGGACTGGCTGGTGCCGCCGAGGCCGCCGCTGCTGGTGGACTGGATCGCGGAGTTGATGCCGATCACGTTGCCCTGCGCGTCGAGGAGGGGGCCTCCCGAGTTGCCCGGGTTGATCGACGCGTCCGTCTGGAGCGCGCTCATGTAGGAGGCGTTGCTGCCGCTGCCGTCGCTGGAGGCCACCGGGCGGTTCTTCGCGCTGATGATGCCCGTCGTGACGGTGTTCGACAGGCCGAAGGGGGCGCCGATGGCGATGGTGGAGTCGCCGACCGCCACCTGGTCGGAGTTGCCGAGGGTGAGCGGCTTGAGGTCGCCCGGCGCGTTCTTGAGCTTGATGACCGCCACGTCGTAGCCCTGCGCGTGGCCGACCACCTCGGCGTCGTACTTCTTGCCGTTCGGGAAGGTGGCGGTCAGCTTGCCGCCGTCGACCGCGTCGGCGACCACGTGGTTGTTGGTGACGATGTGGCCCTGGGTGTCGAAGACGAACCCGGTTCCGGTGCCGCCCTCGCCGTTGGTGGACTCGGCCTCGATGGTGACCGTGCTGGGCAGGGCCTTCTGCGCCACGCCCGCGACGGTGCCGGCGTCCCGCTTGACGCTGCCGCCGCTGTCGGAGGCGGACAGGGTCGTCGAGGAGCCGTTGTCGTTGTTCTTCGCCAGGGTGTAGCCGAGACCGCCGCCGAGGCCGCCGGCGACCAGCGCGGCCACCAGGATCGCGGCGACGAGACCACCGCGGCCGTTCTTCGGCTTCGGAGCGGGCTGCTGGTAGCCCGCGCCCCAGACACCCGTCGGACCGGCGCCGCCCGCACCGCCGTCGGCGTACGAGGGCGTGCCGGGAGTCTGCGGGACCTGCGGCGGCGGCCAGGCGCCCTCGGGGCCGCCCGCGCCACCGTGCCGCTGCCCCTCCGCCGAGGCGTACGCCGGAGCCGGTCCCGCGTGCACGAGTTCCGGGTTCTGGGCGGGGCCGGCGGGGTGTGGCGGGATCGGGGTGGTGGGGGCGCCCGCGTCGGGGGCCTGGGGTGCCGAAGCCGCGGGAGCGTCCACCGGCACGGGGGGTGCAGACGGGGCGGGGGGTACCGCGGTGCCCTCGTTCTCGGTGCTCACAGCTTCTCTCCTCGGTCCACGGCTGTCGATTGTCGGTCGCACTCGGTCACGCTCGGCCGTGCCGCTCTCGTGTCCGGCGTGCGTCAGCTGTGCATGTCCTTTTGTATGCCGTCAGCTTTTCCCACGGGCCGTCAGGGCACCATAAGCGGTGCCTGTGGGTCTACGGCTGCTCTTTATATAGGCCATGCAAGACAAATGAGGCGCAAACCGTACGCCTCTGGATACCTCCGTTCGCACGCGTACCCCCGAGCGGTGGCACCATGACGCGGTGACCCACGCACGGCAGCAGCTGACTCAAGTCGTCGCCCACCGCGGAGCCTCGGAAGACGCTCCCGAGCACACCCTCGCCGCGTACCGGAAAGCGATCGAGGACGGTGCGGACGCCCTCGAATGCGATGTACGCCTCACGGCCGACGGTCATCTCGTGTGCGTCCACGACCGACGGGTCAACCGTACGTCCAACGGCCGCGGAGCGGTCTCGGCCCTGGAACTCGCCGACCTCGCCGCCCTGGACTTCGGCTCGCGCAGGACACGCGAGTTCTGGCGCACCCGCGACGAGGAGCCGGACTGGGTGTTCCGGCCCGAGGACCGGGAGGACACCTCCGTGCTCACTCTGGAGCGGCTGCTCGAACTCGTCGCGGACGCGGGGCGGCGGGTGGAGATGGCCATCGAGACCAAGCACCCCACGCGCTGGGCGGGCCAGGTCGAGGAGCGGCTGCTGGAGCTCCTGAAGCGGTTCGGCCTGGACGCGCCCGCCTCGGCCGCGGAGTCGCCGATCAGGGTCATGAGTTTCTCGGCCCGGTCGCTGCATCGCGTGCGTGCCGCCTCGCCGACCCTGCCGACGGTCTATCTGCTCCAGTTCGTCTCGCCCCGGCTGCGGGACGGACGGCTGCCCGCGGGGGTGCGGATCGCGGGTCCCTCGATCCGGATCGTGCGCAACCACCCCGGTTACATCGAGCGCCTGAAGCGGGCGGGCCACCAGGTGCACGTGTGGACCGTGAACGAACCCGAGGACGTGGACCTCTGCGTCGAGCTGGGCGTCGACGCCATCATCACCAACCGGCCCCGCGCGGTGCTCGACCGACTCGGCCGCTGACGTCCCCTCCGTCACAGGGTGTGCCCCGGCGCGTTCGGTGCGTGTTCGAGCGTGGCGAATGCGTCGGCGGAGCGGGATTGGCCGGTTTCCGGTACAGGCCAATGGGGCATCCACACCGTGGCGTGGGGCGAAGGAGGTCTCGGGGGTGGCGTTGGTGGTGGCACAGGAGGTGCCCACGTCGTCGAGCATGGCCGTACCCCATGGCCCTGCGGGCGTGGGGGAAGCGAGACACCGTATGCGCGTGCAGCTGCGCAGGGGTGGCGTGGCGGAATCGGTCATCGACGACGCCGTACTGATTCTTTCCGAACTCTTGAGCAACGCGTGCAAACACGGCCGACCGCTGGGCGACGCCCTGGCCGGTGACGGTGACGTCCGCGCCGCCTGGCGGGTGGACGCGGGCGGCAGGCTCACGGTCGAGGTGACGGACGGCGGTGGGCCCACCCGCCCGGCTCCGGCCACGCCCTCGGTCACCGCGCACGGCGGCCGCGGGCTCAACATCATCACCGCGCTGGCCGACGACTGGGGCGTCAGGGACGACGCCCGGGGCGAGGTCACGGTCTGGGTGGTCGTCCACGCGGACGTCCACGACCGGGACGCCGGCCGCCGCCGCGACGACTTCGCGACGCGTGTCGTGGCCCCGTCGGTCGCGATACCCGACCTGGACTTCTCGGACGCGTACGACGATCTCGGCTGAGGGGATCCGGGCCGGGCGTCCGGGCAGGACACCCCGGGGTTGTCCACAGGCTCCCGTCGGCCAAGTCGCGAGCGGCTAGGCTCGCGCCGTACGAGACGAGCCGTAACCGGGAGACAGCCACGATGGCCAAGAAGCGACCTCAGACGAAGGCGAAGCGCCCGCAGATCACGGATGGCGCCCGCGCCGCAGGCGCTGATGGTCAGATTCCGGTCGTCGGCGCCCGCGAACCCTGCCCGTGCGGAAGCGGCCGCCGCTACAAGGCCTGCCACGGCCGGGCCGCCGCGCAGGCCGCGACCGAGCTGGTGCACCGCCCGTTCGAAGGTCTCGCGGGCGAGGGCGACTGGGTGGCCCTGCGCGAGCTGGTCCCCGCCGCCACGGTCGAGCTGACCCTCAAGAGCGGCCTCCCCGAGGGCGTCCCGTCGGTCACGCTGGCCACGGTCCTGCCGATGGCCTGGCCCGCCCTGCGCCGCGACGACGGCTCGGTGCTGCTCGGTCTGCAGAACGACACGGCGTCGGGCGACATCAGCCGCGATCTCGCCGACACCCTCCAGCGCGCTCTCACGGCGGCTCCCGGCACCCCGGTCGAGGGCCGGCGCGCCCCCGCCGACGGTCCGCGGCTGCAGGATCTGCTCGATCCCGAAGGCGCGTTCGAGCCAGTTGTGCACGAGGGCTTCGAGTTCTGGGTGCCCGACGCGGAGAACGCCACGCCCGAGGTGACCGCCTCCCTGGAGAGGGCCAACGCCGCGGCCATCCCGACCGTCCGGCTGACCGGTGTCGACGCCGCCTACTGGTGCGAGACGCCGGACAAGAACCACCTGCGCTGGGTGATGCCGCACCCCGAGGAGCAACTTCTGGACGCGCTGGCGCGGCTGCACGCGGCCGGGAGGTCGAGCCTCGGCGAGGGCACCCGGCTCGTCGGTTCCTTCCGCGCCCACGGCCTCACCGTCCCGGTCTGGGACCTGCCGAGCGGGGTCACCGCGGAGGACGTCGAGAAGCCGGCCGCCGAGTTCGGCGAGCGGCTCGCGGGCGCTCTGGCCACGGACGCACCGCTGACCGCCGACGAGCGCCGCGCCCGTGGCGGCCTCACCAACCGTCAGGTCACGCTGAGTTGACGAAACGGGTGCGGCTGACCGGCCGGTCAGCCGCACCGAACCTTCACGGAACGGCCGCCGCCGCTCACAACTCCCGCCGGGAGAAGGCGAATCGGTGTCCGAATAAGCCAGGGAGCGTCGCGGTCGAATTTGCGAACGGCGGATCTCTTGTTACCGTTCGAGTAGCCCGGTTGCTGGTGCATCCCCCGTCGCCAGCAACCGGGTCTTTCTGTGTCCGGGGCAGCTTTACGGAACGCCGCCGCGCGTCAACTGCCCGTGTACTGCCCGGAGTTGCTCCCGACCCGCAGCAGCAGCGGCCCGCTGCCCCGCCGGGCGAACTCCGCGACCGCCGTGTAGTCGGCCGGTGCCCCCTGGATGCGCTCCCGGGGCGTCTCGCAACTGTCCGGCTCGTCCCCGGCGCCGACCGCGCAGCGCAGCTCCACCGTGCGTCCGCCGGGTCCCATGAAGCTGAGCGCGGCGTCCAGCACGGCGCCGGTCGCGTTGCGGTAGTAGGTCCGCGCCCACGTCTGCTCGCCCTGCGTGAGCACACAGGTCTGCGCCTCGACGCCGTCGGGGGAGGTCAGCTCGGGACCGCAGCGCGCGGCGGTGGCCAGGCCCACGCCGAGCAGCAGCGGGGAGCGGCCGGGGCCGGCGAGTGGCGCCTTGCGGTCATCGGCCGCGGACGGTCGTACGGCCAAGGACGCTACGGACGGCCGTACAGCGGAAGACACGGCTGAAGGAGGTACGGCGGGCAAAGTCGTGGAAGGACGCACGAGATCGCGTACGACCGTGCGGCCTGCGTCGCCCACCTGTCCCGCGGAGGCCACGGCCAGCGGCAGCCCTACCGCGCCCACCACGGCAGCCGACAGGGCAAGCAGACGAATCCCTCGGGGGTCTGGGGGTCGTCCCCCGGAATGTCGCGGCATGAAGCGGACGATAACGACCGGACGCGGACAGCCGGTCCGCCCGCGCCCGACACCCCTACAACTCGGGTGCGCTCACACCCGTACGAGTGAGGGCCTCGACCACGGCGTCCACCACGGCCTCGACATCGGGCACCCAGGGGGAGGCCGAGCCGGGCAGCGGAGCCCGCTCCCAGGTGATGTCGCCCTGGCCGGTCTCGGACGGGGGCAGGGCGAGGTAGCCGCCCTCGCCGTGGAAGCGGAGGGAGCCGGGGACGTGGTCCTGGGCGTACAGCAGTTCGCCCAACTGCTCCAGGGAGTACGGCTTGACCAGGATCGCCCAGCGGGTCGGCGAGGCGACCACCGGGCCGAGGCGCATGCCCTGGGCGTCGAGCGCGGCCAGGGCGCGGGCGGCCGGGAGGGCCGGCAGGCTGACCGCGCAGGGGGCGCTGCCACCGGTGGCCAGGACGATCGGCGCGGCCGGGCGGTTGGTCCACCACCAGCGCACCATGCGCTCGTCCGTGGTGGCCGCGAGCAGGCCCGGGTCGAAGGGGTGGGCGCCGGGGACCGTGCACTCCGGGTCGGGGCATCCGCAGCGGGCCCGGCCCTCCGGGTCCGGGGCCACACCCGGGAGTACGGGCCACTGCCATTCCGTCGCGAAGGTCAGGGCCGCGCTGAACAATTCAGGCCTTCCGTCGCTGCGCTGGGACAGGAGCCTGCGTCGCCTTCCGAGGATCTCGCGCATGAGCGCTCGTTCCTTTCCGTTGCACCGCTGGCAACACCGTGGACCACATCACACCATGTGTCGATCACTTCACTGTGCGTACCTGTTGGCGCATCACACCCTTGTCCGAGACAAGGGGAACCCCATACTGCGTCGTCTATCAAAAGCATGGGCGTGGCGGGGGGTGGCGAAGTCTGGCGTTTTGCCGTCCCGCGTATTTCTCTCCGCCTCCGCCACGGGAGGATGGGGCTCGATCGTCGGTGGCTAAGACGCCCGGGTCGGTCACCAGGTTCCGGGTGACTGTCCAGCACCCCTGGTCCTTACCGAGTACGTACCCATCACGACCGCTGTGACGCTCTGTGGAGCAAGGCCAGTCGACCTCAATACACCGTAACCCGAAGCAGTTTTTAGCCAAGTTTACCCACCAACCCACTCTCCACCGGTTGCCCACGGACACCAGGAATCCCGGCAGGACAATGCTGGACATCCCCTCACGAGTGCGTGTACATGTGGAGACACTGCTAGCGGCGCAGAATGACATGGGGGTTTGCGATGCTTTTGAGCAATACGCACCGGTCGGAAAGCCGGACGCCATGAACGCCCCTCACCCTCCGAAAGTGGCTGGAATCGATTCAACGGTTCCCGCACCCGCACACACTGTCGCGCCCGCGCCAGCCGCCCCGGGCACCCCTGCGGTCCCCGCGCCGCACGCACCCGGCGCCCTGCTCCAGGACCGTCTCGCCGGCTGGGTCTCCGACCTGACGACCCTCCACGAACTCACCGAACGCCTCGCCCGCACGGACGCGCTGTCCGAAGCCCTCCAGGAACTCCTGCGCGCCGGCGCCGCCCTCGTGGGAGCCCGGCGCGGACTCGTCGTCCTCGAACCGGACGACCGTCTCGGCCCCGACACCACCATCGGCCTCGGTCTCGCCCGCGCCGACCTCGGGCACATCGAGACCGTGCCGCGCAGCGCGATGTCGTACGGCCGACTCCTCGACACAGCGGCCGGACTGCCGGGCGGTGAGGGCGAGATCGCCCAGCCCGACCTGCTCGCCGAGGACGGCCTCGACCCGCGTCACCGCGAGGTGGCCGCCCGCCTCGGCTACGCGGCCTGCTACGCCCTCCCCCTGTCCACCGCGGACGCCGGCCGCCTCGGGGCCGCCGTGTGGCTCTACGACGAGCCCGCCGAACCGTCCGAGCGCCAACGCCACCTCGCCGGCCTGTACGTCCGCCACGCCACCGAGCACCTGGCCCGGCTCGTCGAGGTCGAGCGCACGCGCGCGTGCATGGCGACGATGGCCGAGGAGCTGCTGCCGTCCCGGCTCCCCCGCGTCGCCGGGGTCCGGCTCGCCGTGCGCCGCCGCACCGGCCCGCGCGGCGGCGGCGACTGGTACGACGCACTGCCGCTGCCGGACGCGGCGCTGGGTCTCGCCGTCGGTTCGGTCACCGGCAGCGGCCCGAGCGCGATCGCCGCGATGGGTCGCCTCAGAGCCTCCCTCAGGGCGTACGCCGTGATGGAGGGCGAGGACCCGGTCGCGGTCCTGTCCGACCTGGAGCTGTTGCTCCGGCTGACCGAGCCGGCCCGCTCCGCCACCGCCCTGTTCGCCTACTGCGAGCCCGCGCTGCGCAAGATCACGCTGGCCGGTGCCGGGCACTGCCCGCCGCTGCTGATCGGCGAGCGGCGCACCGACTACGTGGAGACGTCCGTGTCCGCGCCGCTCGGCATGCTCGCCTGCTGGGAGGCGCCGAGCGTGGAGGTGTGCGCGGAGCCGGGAGAGACGGTTCTGCTGTACACCGACGGGCTGCTGCACCGCACCGGCGACCCCACCGACCGCGCCTTCGCGCGCCTGCACGCGGCGGCGGCCGGGGTGCCGAAGGCGCTGCGCGGTGACCCCGAAGCCGTCGCCGACCACGTGCTGCGGACCGTGCTGCCGGACGGGCTGGACGAGGCGGACTCCGAGGAGGACGTGGTGCTACTCGCGGCTCACTTCGAGTAGCGGGGTGTAACAGGCCCTTCGGCCCTGGGCCCCCTTCCGCACGACCGTACGATGGACGGGGTCCAGTGCCGTTCCAAGGAGGATGACCGTGTCCGACGAACTCACCCCGGAGACCCCGGAAGAGTCGGAAGAGCCGATCAAGAAGCGGAAGAACGGCCTGTACCCGGGCGTCTCCGACAAGCTGGCCGAGAGCATGAAGTCCGGCTGGGCCGACACGGAACTGCACGGCCTGGAGCCGATCGCGCAGGCCGCCGAGACCGCGGCCCGCCGCGCGGCGCTCTCCGCCCGTTTCCCCGGCGAGCGGCTGGTGATCCCCGCGGGCAACCTCAAGACCCGCTCCAACGACACCGAGTACCCCTTCCGGGCCTCCGTCGAATACGCCTACCTCACCGGCAACCAGACCGAGGACGGCGTACTCGTCCTGGAACCCGCCCCCGGCGGCCACACCGCGACGCTGTACCTGCTGCCGCGTTCCGACCGTGAGAACGGCGAGTTCTGGCTGTCGGGACAGGGTGAGCTGTGGGTCGGGCGGCGGCACTCGCTGACCGAGTCCGAGAAGCTGTACGGCGTCCCCGTCTCCGATGTGCGCGAGCTCGCCGACGCGCTGCGCGAGGCCACCGGCCCGGTACGGGTCGTGCGGGGCTACGACGCCGGCATCGAGGCCGCGCTGACCGACAAGGTCACCGCCGAGCGGGACGAGGAGCTGCGGGTCTTCCTGTCCGAGGCGCGGCTCGTCAAGGACGAGTTCGAGATCGGGGAGCTCCAGAAGGCCGTCGACTCGACGGTGCGGGGCTTCGAGGACGTCGTGAAGGTCCTCGACAAGGCCGAGGCCACCTCGGAGCGCTACATCGAGGGCACGTTCTTCCTCCGCGCGCGCGTCGAGGGCAACGACGTCGGCTACGGCACGATCGCCGCGGCCGGACCGCACGCCTGCACGCTGCACTGGGTGCGCAACGACGGGCCGGTGCGCTCCGGTGACCTCCTGCTCCTCGACGCGGGCGTCGAGACGCACACGTACTACACCGCCGACGTGACCCGGACGCTGCCGGTCAACGGCCGGTTCAGCGAGATCCAGAAGAAGATCTACGACGCCGTGTACGACGCCCAGGAGGCCGGGATCGCGGCCGTGAAGCCGGGTGCCAAGTACCGGGACTTCCATGACGCGGCCCAGCGGGTGCTGGCCGAGCGGATCGTGGAGTGGGGTCTGGTCGAGGGCCCGGTGGAGCGGGTGCTGGAGCTGGGGCTCCAACGGCGCTGGACGCTGCACGGGACCGGACACATGCTGGGCATGGACGTCCACGACTGCGCTGCCGCGCGGGTGGAGTCGTACGTGGACGGGGTCCTCGAGGCGGGGATGGTGCTGACGGTCGAGCCCGGTCTGTACTTCCAGGCCGATGACCTGACCGTGCCCGAGGAGTACCGGGGCATCGGGGTGCGGATCGAGGACGACATCCTGGTGACCGCCGACGGGAACCGGAACCTGTCGGACGGGCTTCCCCGGCGGTCCGAAGAGGTCGAGGCGTGGATGGCGGGTCTCAAGGGCTGAGTCACCGGTCGGGGGGTTCGGTGGACCTGCATCTGGAGGCCGACCCCGTCGACGGGCGTCGTGCCGGGCTTGAACGGGCCCTGCGCGACGCCGTGCGGGAGGGGCGGCTCGCTCCCGGCGCCCGGCTTCCCGCCACCCGGCGCCTCGCCGAGGAGCTGGGGGTGTCCCGGGGGACCGTGAAGGCGGCCTACGACCAGTTGGTCGCCGAGGGGTATCTGACCGCTCGGCAGGGATCGGGGACGGTCGTCGCTCCGCTGCCCGCCGCCGAAGCCGAACCGTCGCGGAGCGGGGCACGCGCGCGTGCCCCGCTTTTCGATCTGCGGCCCGGCAGTCCCGACGTCGGCGCCTTCCCCGTCGGCGCCTGGGTCAAGGCCCTGCGGCGGGCCGTCGCCACCGCGCCGGTCTCCGCGTACGACTACGGCGATCCCCTCGGCCGGATCGAACTGCGGACCGCCCTCGCGGAGTATCTCGGGCGGGCCCGCGGAGTCGTCGCCCCGCCCGAGCGGATCGTCGTCACCTCCGGGGCCGTGCAGGGGCTCGCGCTGCTCACGCGGGTTCTGGAGGGCGGGGCCGTCGCCATGGAGGACCCCGGGCTGCCCTTCCACCGGGATGTCGTACGGCGGGCCGGTGGACGGGTGGTGCCGGTGCCGGTCGACGAGCGGGGCGTCGAGGTCGACGGTCTCGGGGACCCCACGGCCGTCGTCGTCACCCCGGCCCACCAGTACCCGACCGGCGTGACGCTGCACCCCTCGCGGCGGCGGGCGCTGACCGACTGGGCACGCGCGCGTGGGGCGCTGATCGTCGAGGACGACTACGACGGGGAGTTCCGGTACGACCGGCAGCCCGTCGGCGCCCTGCAGGGAATGGCGCCGGGGCAGGTCGTCTACCTGGGGACGGCGTCCAAGACGCTCGGACCCGCGCTCCGGCTCGGGTGGATGGTGCTGCCGCCGCACCTCGTCGGGCCCGTCGCCGACGCCAAGCTGCACAGCGACCACAGCACCGAGGCCATCGGCCAGCTCGCGCTCGCCGAACTGATCCGCGGCCACGCCTACGACCGCCATGTGCGCGCGTGCCGGCTCAGATACCGGCGGCGCAGGGACCGGCTCGTGGAGCGGCTGGGGGCGCGGTGGCGGGTCCAGGGGATCGCGGCCGGACTGCACGCGCTGGTCGAGGTCGAGGACGAGACCGCGGTGCTGGCGCGGGCCGTGGCCGAGGGGCTCGCGGTGGGCTCTCTCCGGGAGCACTGGCACGCGGCGGGGTCTCGCGAAGGGCTCGTCGTGGGGTACGGGACACCTCGTGAGGGGGCGTACCCCGGGGCGCTGGAGACCCTGGCCCGGGTTCTGGAATTGGGCCACTCCTGAGGGCCCTTATTGGGTCTGCCGAGCGGTCCACCCTGCTTCTAGCGTGGTTCCCATGACGAACTCACTCGTCCCGCCCGCGGGGCCGCAACGTGTCCTGGCACTCGCCCAGTTGAGCAACTCCGTCGGGGACGGCGCCTACTACGTGACGTCGGCCCTCTACTTCACGCACGTCGTCGGCCTCGACCCCGCGCGCGTGGGGCTCGGACTGACCGTCGGGTGGGCGGTCGGGTCGGTGGTGGGAGTGCCGCTCGGACGGCTCGCGGACCGGCGCGGGGCGCGCGGCACGGCAGTGCTGCTGGCGCTCGCGACGGGGCTTGCGGTGGCGTCCTTCCTGGTGGTGCGGGACTTCGTGCCGTTCGTCCTGGCGGCCTGCGCCTACGCCTCCGCGCAGTCGGGGCTCGCGGCGGCCCGGCAGGCGCTGCTCGCGGGGCTGGTGTCCGCCGGGGAGCGGACCGGGCTGCTGGCCCACCTCCAGGCGACGCTCAACGCCGGGCTGGCGGTGGGCGCGGGGCTGGGCGGGCTCGCGCTGCACGCCGGCACGCGGGCCGCGTATCTCGGGGTGTTCGCGGTGGACGCGGTGAGTTTCGTGCTGTGCGCGGGGCTGCTGCTGCGGCTGCCGTCGGTGGCCCCTCGCGTGGCCGTGGACAAACGCCACGGCTCCGGGGTGCTGCGCGACCGGCCGTACGCCGTGATCACCCTGCTGAACACCGTCCTGCTGCTGCGGATGCCCCTGCTGAGCCTGGGGATCCCGCTGTGGATCGCCGAGCGGACCGCGGCTCCCACCTGGCTGGTCTCCGCGCTGTTCGTGCTCAACACCGGGGCCGTGATGGTGTTCCAGGTACGGATGGCCCGCGGGGTGACCGGGCTCGCGTCGGCCACGCGCGCGGTGCGGCGGTCGGGGTGGGTCATGCTGGCGGCCTGCGCGGTGTTCGCGCTGTCGGCGGGGGCCTCGCCGTGGGTGGCCGTGGGTGCGCTGGTCGTCGGGGCGGTGTTGCAGGTGGTGGCCGAGATGGGGCAGTCGGCCGGGTCCTGGCAGCTCTCCTTCGACCTCGCTCCGGCCGAGCGGGTCGGCGAGTACCAGGGGTTCTTCGGGACCGGGGTGACGGTGGCCCGGACCCTGGGACCACTCGTGCTGACGACCCTGCTGGTGGAGTGGGGCACGCCCGGGTGGCTGCTGCTCGGCGGAGCGACACTCGTGGCGTCGTACGCGATGGGCCCGGCGACCAGGCGGGCCGCCGGCCGAGCGTCGCGGGCGGGCGCCCCGGGGAGGGACGTCGAGGCGCCCGCGCTCGTGAACTGACGGACGCTCCCGACGGCCCCGCGCTCGACACCTACGCTCGACAACCGACCTACGCTCACCAACCGACCGGTGTCAGGCCGCCCTTGGATCGGCCTTGACCGGAAGCGCGTCCAGGAACAGGGCCCCCGCGAGCAGTCCCGCGCTGCCGCGGGGGCTCCACGCGCGCGCGTGGAGGTCGGCGTCGAGGGCGAGCAGGGCCGCGCGGCCCGCCTCCGTCGTCGTACCGCCCGCCGCCAGGACCTCGCGGGCGCCGGCCTGGACGTGACGGAGGCCCAACGGGCCCGCTGTGTGGAGGAGTTCGGTGTCCTGGAGCGTGGACATCACGGTGAGCAGGGCGTCCAGGCGGGCCTCGGCCTCGTCGGCGCCCGCCCGGCGGGACGTGGCCAGCGCGTCCAACGCCCGCCGTACGTGCGGGAATCCGGCCCGTGCCTCACCCCGGGCGCCCGCCGCGCCGTACTTCGCGGAGACCGAGGAGCCCCGGGAGGGCCGGCGCGGGGCCCGCTTGTCGCTGTGCGCGGCGATCTTCTTGGCGGCCAGGGCCACGTCCCCGGGCCGCGCCCCCGGGGCGAGGGCGGCCGCGGCGACCAGCAGACCGAGCGTCCAC
This sequence comes from Streptomyces sp. NPDC006335, assembly GCF_040612795.1. Classification (NCBI taxonomy): domain Bacteria; kingdom Bacillati; phylum Actinomycetota; class Actinomycetes; order Kitasatosporales; family Streptomycetaceae; genus Streptomyces; species Streptomyces sp. NPDC006335. The sequence goes on along the minus strand of NZ_JBEXQX010000009.1, from coordinate 297,772 downwards.
AGGGCACCGCGGTGGCCACCGCCGGCCAGGCCCACCGAGTGCTCGGTGCATCGGCCGATCGCGCCCAGCTCCGTCCGCAACCGGGGACTGGGCTCGCCCGTGCGACGGGCGGCGGCGGCCATCGCCGCGAGGCCGGGCGCGAGCGCCTTGGCCGACCAGCGCAGGGAACAGTGGTCCTGGCGCGTGGCACGGGCCCCGAGGTCACGCGGGTCTGGCAGGCCCGGCTTGGGAGCCAGGGCCAGCTGACCGGTCAACGCGTCCACGGCGGCCAGAGCCAGCGCCTCGTCCTCACGGCTGCTCATGGCCGTACCTCACGAGGACGCGGAGGCCGAGGGAGCGGCGCTTTCGGTCGGGGCACCGCTCGGGGGTTGGCCCGTCGGGGCGCCGCTCGGGGGTGTGCCTCCCTCGCCGCCACCGCCGCTGCCCGCGCCCGTGTTCTCGGCGTCCGGGTCCACGGCGAGGGTCAGGGAGCCCTTGTAGCCCTTGGACGGGTCGGTCCTGTGCACGGCCTTGAGGGTGAGCAGGCCGCTGGCGGCGCCGCCGCCGTCGTAGACCATGTCGTCGTCGAGGGCGGTGTAGCTGCCGGAGTGCCGGGAGTAGGGCTCCAGGGCGAAGACCTCCTCGGCGACCGTGTCGTCGAAGAAGAGCTGGCCGGTGTGGTTGACCTTGCCGCCCTCGTAGGTGCCGTCCTCCTTCTGGCCGCCGGTGTGCACCTTCACGTGGATGTGGCAGGTGCGCGGGGTGTACCAGCCCGGGAAGATCGTCTCGAACTTCACGACGCCGTTGGCGTTCGCGATCTGGTAGCCGCGCAGGTAGGTGGCGTCGTTCGCGGTCGAACCGTCCTCGCTCTCCGCGGGAGCGGAGCCGCCGGGGTTGGCGGTGGTGTAGCCGGAGTAGTAGCCCCAGGCGTCGCAGTGCCAGATCTCCACGGCCGCGCCCTTGACCGGGGTGCAGCCGTCGGTGGCGTCCACGACGGTCAGCCGCAGCGTCAGCGGCACCCCGCTCTTGCCCTCGGTGATGTCCTTCCTGACCAGGGCGCCGTCGAGGTAGTACGGCCCTTCGGTGACGCTCGACATGAGCGTCATGCACGCGCCGGTGCTCGTGGCGGAGGCGGTGGCCGTCGCCTCGGCGGTGCCTGTGGTGCCTGTGGTGTCGGCGAAGGCCGACTGGTAGCCGGCGACCGCGAGGCCGCCCGCCGCGACCGTTCCACCCGTCACCGCGAGGGCGCGGCGCCGGGTGAGGGTGGAGTTCCTGTGGTTTCCCGTCATGGGCAGGAACCTAGGAACCGTGCCCGTCAGGAGCGTGAGGGGAGGCTGTGCGCGAGCTGAGGATGCCGAAGATGCGGAAGCCGGAGTCCTCGGTTCTGCCGGTCACACCGCCATCAGCGGTGCGTCCTCCCGCCACTTGAGGATCTTGTCGAAACTCACCACGGCGCCCCGGCCCGGCTTGTTGCCGATCTGGACGTGGTCGGCGAGTTCGTGGATGAGACAGAGGCCGCGGCCGTGCTCCGCCTCCATGGGGGTGGGACGGGGCCGCACGGGCGAGAAGCCCGGGCCGGAGTCGGTGACTTCGATACGGCACTTCTCGCCGTCGAGGTAGGCGGTGACCCGGTACGCCTCCGTGGAGTCCTGCGGCCCGCTCTCCCCGCCGTGCTCCACGGCGTTGGCGCAGGCCTCGCTCAGGGCGAGGGAGAGGTCGTAGGAGACGTCCGGGTCGACGCCCGCGGTCTCCATGGTGCCGAGCAACAGGCGCCGGGCGAGTGGAACGCTCGCAGCCTCGCGCCGCAGATGGAGTGACCACCAGATGCTCATGCTCCAGCCTCCTGGCCGCGGCTCGACATACCGTTACGTATTGCCGCGCATGCCCGTCCGTAAGCACATCGTTGACGTGATGCCGCCCATATGGGGGATGTTTTGGGGGCAACTGACGGTGTATGTGGGGCAGCTTGGGTCAGAAGTGACCTTTCGGTCGTACTCCCCGTACGTCATCTTGTGGACCTGCCGTACGGCGCTCATCAGCCCAGTGCGATGATGAGCCCGCCATGACTGCCCCCCACGCGCGCTCCGGAGGGGATCTCCGGGTTCTGCGGGCCGCGGTGTTCGCCGCGGTCTGCGTCGTGCTGGCCGCGGCCGGTCACTCGATCGCCTCCTGCGCCACGGTTCCGCTGTGGACGCTCGGCGCGGGGTTCGCCGGGGCCGTGCTCGTCGTGGCACCTCTCGCCGGGCGCGAACGCTCACTGCCGGGGATCGCGACACTGCTCGCGGTCGGACAGACCGTGCTGCACGTGCTGTTCGGGCTCGGACAGCACGGCACGACGGCGATGTCCTCGTCGATGTCGATGCCCTCGTCCACGGGGTCCGTACAGTCGGCGTCCGACGCCGCACTGGTCCAGCAGGCCGCGCGGCTGCTGTGCGGGACCACCGCCGCGGCGATCAGCCCGGCGCGGGCGCAGAAGATCCTCACCGACGCCCGGCTCCATCCGGGCACGGGCACCACCGCGGTGCACCACTCCGCGGACACCACGACCGGCACCTCCGTCTGGCCGTCCCTGACGATGGTCCTCGGGCACGTCCTCGCGGCGGTCGTCGCCGGATGGCTGCTGCGGCGCGGGGACCTGGCGCTGCTGCGGCTCGCCGAACTGTCCACGTGCTCGGCGCAAGCGGTCGCGGAAGGGGCGCTCGTACGGTCCCTGCGCGGGGCGCTCGCGCTGGTGCGTGCCCTGCGCGCGGGGCTGCCGGGGGCTCCCGAGGCCGGACCGCGCGCTCCGCTGGCGGAGGCGCTCGCGCCGCCCCGACCGCGTACCGCGGCACTCCAGCACACGGTGATCAGGCGCGGGCCGCCGGCCGCCGCCGGACTCGTTCTCGCCGCCTGACGCGACGCGACCACCGCTCCACTTCCCGAGGGAGATGAGAAAGGGGCCGCCGTCGTGCGGCACGCGCGTGTGCGCACGCGTATCCCTCTCCACAGGAATCCCTTTCACAAGCGGAGTGCTCTTCATGAAGGCTTCTCGTCTCGCCGCCACCGGTGCCGTCGCCGCCACCGCCGTCAGTGCCGTCGTCGTCTTGTCCTCACCCGCCTTCGCGCACGTCACCGTGCAGCCCGAGGGCACCGCCGCCAAGGGCGGCTACGCGGTCGTGGACTTCAAGGTCCCCAACGAGCGCGACAACGCCTCCACCACCAAGCTCGAGGTCAACTTCCCGACCGACCACCCGCTGGCCTCGGTGATGCCGGAGCCGATGCCGGGCTGGAAGATCGAGGTCACCAAGTCCAAGCTCGCCAAGCCCCTCGAACTGCACGGCGAGCAGATCACCGAGGCCGTCTCCAAGGTCACCTGGACCGCCACCGGCAAGGACGGCGGCATCCGGCCCGGCTACTTCGAGAAGTTCCCGGTCTCCGTCGGCGCCCTGCCCGAGGACGCCGACGAACTGGTCTTCAAGGCGATCCAGACGTACTCCAACAAGGAGGTCGTGCGCTGGATCGAGGTCCAGGAGGACGGCGCGGAGGAGCCCGAGACGCCGGCCCCCGTCCTCGCCCTGTCCGCGGCCTCCGAGGACGGTCACCACGGCTCGGCCGCCGAGGACGCGGACGACAAGACCGAGAACGCCGCCGCGACCACCGAGGCCGCCGACGGCGACAGCAGCGACACCACCGCCCGTGTCCTCGGCGTGGTCGGCATCGTCATCGGCGCCCTGGGCGTGGCCTACGGAGTGCTCGCCGGCCGCCGGCGCAGCGACGCCTGACCTGTATCCCGGGAGGCGAGCCGGGGCCGTAGGGCCCCGGCGCGCACCGAAATTCTTACATCTGGGACATTTTGATATGCGCAAGAAGACGTTCGCCGCGGCCGCGCTGCTCGCCGCCGCCACCCTGACCCTCTCCGCCTGCGGCAGCGGTGACGACAGCGGCAGCTCGCCCGTCTCCGTGGTCTCGGAGGAGGCCGGTTCGGACAAGGCGGCCACCGTCCTCGACCAGCCGTTCGAGAAGCCGGACCTGGTCCTCACCGACACCAAGGGCGAGAAGTACGACCTCCGCAAGGAGACGAAGGGCAAGCCCACCCTGGTCTACTTCGGCTACACCCACTGCCCCGACATCTGCCCGCTGACGATGAACAACATCGCCGTCGCGAAGAAGCAGCTCCCCAAGGCCGAGCAGGACAAGCTGGCCGTCGTGTTCGTCACCACCGACCCGGCCCGCGACACCCCGGCCGAGCTCGGCAAGTGGCTCAAGGGCATCGACACCACCTTCGTGGGCCTGACCGGCGACTTCGCCACCATCCAGGCGAGCGCCCGCACCCTCGGCATCTCCATCGAGCCCACCCACAAGGACAAGAAGACCGGCAAGACCGTCTCCGTCCACGGCACCCAGGTCGTCGCCTTCTCCCCGAAGACCGACAAGGGGTACGTCCTGTACGGCGAGGACGCCACCGTCGACGACTACACCAAGGACCTGCCCAAGATCATCAAGGGGCAGAACCCGTGAACCGTTCGTCCACCGGGCTCGCCGTCCTGACGGGGGCGGCCCTGCTGCTGGGCGGCTGTTCGGATTCCGGCGGCTCCTCGGGAAGCCTCACCGTCTCCGGCGCCTACATCCCTCAGCCCGTCTCGGCCGACATGGCCGCCGGGTTCCTGACCATCTCCAACTCCGGCTCGTCGAAGGACGAGCTGACCTCGGTCACCAGCAAGGACGGCGAGGTCACCATGCACGAGACCAACGGCGGCGCGATGGAGGAGGTCACCCGCCTCCCCGTCCCGGCCCACGGTCAACTCGTGTTCAAAAGCGGCGCCAACCATCTGATGTTCGACAAGCTGAAGCAGGCGCCGAAGCAGGGTCGGACGGTCACCGTCGAACTGCACTTCGCCAAGTCCGACCCCGTCGTCGTGAAGATGCCGGTGAAGTCGGCGACCTACGTCCCGAAGACCGGACACTGAGGGAGGGACCACCTTGACGCAGACCATCGCCCCCCGCGTCCGGACCCTGGTACTGCTGCTCCTGGCCGCCTGCGGCCTGCTGCTCACCACGGCCGGCCCTGCCTCCGCGCACGCCGCGCTCACCGGCAGCGACCCCCAGCAGGGGGTGGTGGTCGACAAGGCACCCGACCAGGTCTCGCTGACCTTCTCCGAGAAGGTCGCCCTGTCGAACGACTCGCTGCGCGTCCTCGACCCCAAGGGCAAGGCCGTCCAGGAGGGCAAGCCGTTCGAGGTCAGCGGCACGACGTACGCCGTGAAACTCCACAGCGGACTGCCCGACGGCACCTACACCGTCACCTACCAGGTGGTTTCCGCCGACAGCCATCCGGTCGCCGGTGCCTTCACCTTCTCCATCGGCGCCCCCTCCACCACCTCCGTCTCCGTCTCCGGGGACACGGCGGGCGGCGGGGTCGTCGGCTGGCTGTACGGCTTCGGACGGTACATGTCGTACGCCGGTTTCATCGTGCTGGTCGGCGGCGCCGCCTTCGTGCTCGGCTGCTGGCAGCGCGGCGCCGGAGTGCGGCCCATGCAGCGGCTCGTCGTCGGCGGCTGGCTCACGCTCACCGCGTCCACCCTGCTGCTGCTCCTGCTGCGCGGCTCCTACACGGGCTCCGGGAAGGTCGGGGACGTCTTCGACCTGGACCTGCTCGGGAACGTGCTCCAGACCAAGGCGGGCGCGGCCCTCGTCTCCCGGCTGCTGCTCCTCGCGGCGGCGGCCCTGTTCATCTCCGTGCTCTTCGGGGCCTACGACAAGCGCGAGGACGAGGAGAAGCGGGACCTCACCTTCGGGCTCGCGATCGGCGGGACCGTCGTCGCGGCCGGGCTCGCGGCGAGCTGGGCGATGGCCGAGCACGCCTCGGTCGGCCTCCAGGCCGGCATCGCGATGCCCGTCGACGTCGTCCACCTGCTGGCCGTCGCCGCCTGGCTCGGCGGGCTGACCGCGCTGCTCGTCGCGCTGTACCGCTCCGAGGCGCCGATCGAGTCGGCCGCCGTACGACGGTTCTCCCAGGTCGCGTTCGGCAGCGTCGTCGCGCTGGTCGCGACCGGCGTCTACCAGTCCTGGCGGCAGCTCGGCTCGTGGTCGGCGTTCACCGGGACCCGGTACGGACAGTTGCTGCTGGTCAAGATCGGGCTGGTGGCGCTGCTGGTCGGCATCGCGTTCATCTCACGGCGGTGGACCGCGCAGCTCGCGGACACGGTGGTGCAGCGGGGGAAGCGGGCGCAGCAGAAGGAGCGGGTCGGGGCGAGTGCCTCCGGCTCCGGCTCCGGCAAGTCCGCGAGCGCCTCGGGCTCCGGCAGGTCCAAAGGGGCCGCGGGCTCCAAGGGGAGCGGGTCCAAGGGTGCCGAGTCGAAGGGCGCCGGTGCCAAGGGTGCCGGTTCCAACGGCTCCGGTGACCCCAAGCGGGCCGCTCAGCTCGCCCGGCAGCAGGCCGCGATGGACTCCGCACGGCAGAAGCGGACCCGGGACGCCGATCCGCACCGGTTCGGGCTGCGCCGCTCGGTGCTGGCCGAGGCGGGGGTCGCGGTCGTCCTGCTGGCGGTCACGACCGTGCTGACGCAGACCGAACCCGGCCGTACGGAGGAGGACGCCAAGGCAGCCAAGGCGGCATCCTCCTCGTCCTCCTCGTCCTCGGCTGCCGGGTCCGGCGCGGTGACCCTGGACATGTCCTTCGACACCGCCGGCACCGACGGCAAGGGCGTCGTGACGGTCGACTTCGACCCCGCGCGCGTGGGCGGCAACGAAATGCACGTCTACGTCCAGCGGCCCAACGGCCGGGCCTTCGACATCCCCGAGGTGAAGGTCGCCCTCACCCTGGAAGCCAAGAAGATCGGGCCACTGGCCGTCACCCCCGACCGCATCGCCACGGGCCACTGGTCGGCGAGCAACGTGCAGATCCCCATGGCGGGCGACTGGAAGGTCGCCGTGACCGTGCGGACCTCCGACATCGACCAGACGACCGTCTCCAAGAACGCGCAGATCGGCTGAACCGCACCATGGCTGAACAGTCCTTTCCCGTCGTCGACGAAGGCGCCTGCCCGGAGGAGAGTCCCGCTTCCGGGCAGGGCATCTCACGGCGTGCCCTGCTCGGCACCGCCGGGGCCACCGGTCTCGTCCTCGGGGCGGCCGGCGCGGCCGCGGGCTATGCCGCCGCACCCGCCGCGGCGACTCCCCTGGCCTCGGTCGGCAGTAACGAGGTGATGTTTCACGGGAAACATCAGCCGGGCATCACCGAGGGCCTCCAAGCGCGCGGCCACCTCGTCGCCTTCGACCTGGCGGCGGGCGCCGGCCGCAAGGAGGCCGCCGCACTGCTGCGCCGCTGGTCGCAGACGGCTCAGCGGCTGATGGCGGGGGAGGCTCCCGGGTCCCACGACACGGATGTGGCCCGGGACGCCGGGCCCTCCGCTCTGACGCTGACCTTCGGCTTCGGGCACAGCTTCTTCTCCCGCACCGGGTTGGAGAAGCAGCGACCGGTCGCCCTCGACCCGCTCCCCGACTTCTCCTCCGACCAGCTCGACAAAACCCGCAGCAACGGCGATCTGTGGGTGCAAATCGGCGCCGACGACGCCCTGGTCGCCTTCCACGCCCTGCGCGCGGTCCAGAAGGACGCGGGCAGCGCGGCGAAGGTCCGCTGGCAGATGAACGGCTTCAACCGCACGCCCGGGGCCACGGCCCACCCCATGACGGCCCGCAACCTCATGGGCCAGCTGGACGGCACCCGCAATCCCAAGCCGGGCGAGTCCGACTTCGACCAGCGCGTCTTCGTCCCGGAGTCCGGCACACCCGCGTGGATGGCCAACGGCTCCTACGCGGTCGTACGACGGATTCGGATGCTGTTGGACGACTGGGAGAAGCTGTCCCTCGGGACCCAGGAGGCCGTCATCGGGCGCCGCAAGGCCAATGGCGCGGCTCTCTCCGGGGGCTCCGAGACGACCCCGATGGACCTGGAGAAGACGGACGCCAAGGGCGATCTCCTCGTCCCGGTGAACGCGCACGCCCGGATCACCCGGCCCGACCAGAACGGGGGCGCGGCCATCCTGCGCCGCCCGTTCTCGTACCACGACGGCATCGACGCGGACGGGACACCGGACGCGGGTCTGCTGTTCGTCTGCTGGCAGGCGGACCCGCTGCGCGGTTTCGTCCCGCTCCAGCGCAAGCTCGACCGCGGGGACGCGCTCTCCCAGTACATCCGGCACGAGTCGAGCGGGCTGTACGCGGTACCGGGCGGGGCGGCGCAGGGGGAGTACGTGGGGCAGTCGCTGCTGGAGGGGTGAGGGCCCGGGGCGGGCGTGCGAGGTGGGGGTGGGGGTCACGCGAACGTCGGAAGCGGCCCGTCGGTCACGCCGTTTCACTCAGCGGAGGGGCACTCGTGAGACAGGTGCCTCCCGTTCCACAAGGGCCATTAGGGTGAGGTCATGCCAGCGAGCTATGCGTATCTCGGCCCTGAGGGGACCTTCACCGAAGTCGCGTTGCGAACGCTTCCCGAGGCGGCGACCCGGGAGCTGATCCCGTACGTGTCGGTGCAGTCCGCGCTGGACGCGGTGCGCACGGGCGAGGCCGAGGCCGCGTTCGTGCCGATCGAGAACTCCGTCGAGGGCGGCATCACCACCACGCTCGACGAACTGGTCGCGGGCGCCCCGCTGATGATCTACCGCGAGGTGCTGCTGTCGATCACCTTCGCGCTGCTGGCCAGGCCGGGCACCGCGCTCACGGACATCAAGACGGTCTCCGCGCACCCGGCCGCCCAGCCGCAGGTGCGCAACTGGCTGAAGAGGAACCTCCCGGACGTCCGCTGGGAGTCCGCCGCCTCGAACGCGGACGCGGCCCGGCTGGTCCAGGAGGGCCAGTACGACGCGGCCTTCGCCGGCGAGTTCGCGGCCGCCCGCTACGGCCTGGAAGCGCTGGAGACCGGGATCCACGACGCCGAGAACGCGCAGACGCGGTTCGTGCTGGTCGGCCGCCCGGCCCGGCCCGCCGCGCCGACCGGGGCCGACGAGACCTCCGTCGTGCTGTGGCAGCGCGACGACCACCCCGGTGGACTGCGCGACCTGCTCGGCGAGTTCGCCACCCGCGGTATCAACCTGATGCTGCTCCAGTCCCGGCCCACGGGCGCGGGCATCGGCAACTACTGCTTCTGCATCGACGCCGAGGGCCACATCACCGACCGCCGGGTGGCGGAGGCGCTGATGGGGCTGAAGCGGATCTGCCACGAGGTGCGGTTCCTCGGTTCGTACCCGCGTGCGGACAAGGAACCGGCGGATCTGGGGGCGCCCCTGACCGGCACCTCGGACGAGGAGTTCATGGCCGCCTCGGACTGGGTGGCCCGCTGCCAGGACGGCCGCTTCTAGAGCCGGTCCTACCTGCAGATTTTAGTTATCCACAGGAGTTATCCACAGGTCCGCTTCTCGACCTGGGGACAAGTCGACAACAAAAGGTGACCCTGTCGACAAATCGCCCCTCAGGGCACATCGGTGTCCACACGCGCGCACGTCACCCTTCGTCCACTGTTTTCCTTTAGGTAATCCTTTGGAGTGAGCACTTTCCACTCGAAAGTAGGGGTAGAAGTGGGTTTGCGTCGGGAATCCTCGGCGTGATCCCCAGCTTTCGGAGTGATCCATTCCGAAATCCACAGATCTTCCGCACACCCTGTGGATAACTTTTCGGCGGGTGTGGATTCCTGTGGACAACCATGCGCCAAGTCCCGCTCGCCGCAAGGGAGTCGGGTCAACCCGACTCCTCGCGCGTGCTTCGTCCCAGGGACCCGGCCGCACCTTTCATTGACACGCTCCGCAATTCACCCATAACGGTACGTAAGGCAAGATTTGGCGCGACCGGGAATAGTGAGTCGTGGGCCGTATCCCCGCACCGGTAGCCTTGGCCGCGTGATTGACCTTCGCCTGCTCCGTGAGGACCCCGACCGAGTGCGCGCGTCCCAGCGCGCCCGTGGAGAGGACGTCGCCCTCGTCGACGCCCTCCTGTCTGCCGACGAGCGGCGCAGGTCGTCCGGCGTCCGCTTCGACGAGCTGCGTTCCGAACAGAAGTCGCTCGGCAAGCTCATCCCCAAAGCCACTCCGGAGGAGCGCGCCGAGCTGCTCCAGAAGGCGGAGCAGCTCAAGGCCGACGTCAAGGCCGCCGAGGCCGCGCAGAACGACGCCGACGAGGAGACCAAGCGCCTCGCACTCCAGCTCGGCAACCTCGTCCACCCCGACGTCCCCGTGGGCGGCGAGGAGGACTTCGTCGTCCTGGAGACGCACGGCACCATCCGCGACTTCGGCGCCGAGGGCTTCGAGCCCAAGGACCACCTGGAGCTCGGCGAGGCGCTGGGCGCCATCGACGTCGAGCGCGGCGCGAAGGTGTCCGGCTCGCGCTTCTACTACCTGACGGGCGTCGGCGCGCTGCTGGAGCTCGCGCTCGTCAACGCGGCGATCGCGCAGGCCACCGAGGCCGGCTTCACACCTATGCTCACCCCCGCGCTGGTCCGCCCGCGCGCGATGGAGGGCACCGGCTTCCTCGGCCAGGCCGCGGAGAACGTGTACCACCTGGAGAAGGACGACTACTACCTGGTCGGCACCTCCGAGGTCCCGCTCGCCGCCTACCACATGGACGAGATCCTGGACGCCGACAAGTTGCCGCTGCGCTACGCCGGCTTCTCGCCGTGCTTCCGCCGCGAGGCCGGCACCTACGGCAAGGACACCCGGGGCATCTTCCGCGTGCACCAGTTCGACAAGGTCGAGATGTTCTCCTACGTCGCCCCCGAGGACGCGGAGAACGAGCACAAGCGGCTCCTGGACTGGGAGAAGCAGTGGCTGACCGGTCTTGAACTGCCGTTCCAGGTCATCGACGTGGCCTCGGGCGACCTGGGCTCCTCCGCCTCGCGCAAGTACGACTGCGAGGCGTGGATCCCGACCCAGGGCAAGTACCGCGAGCTGACCTCGGCCTCCAACTGCGACGGCTTCCAGGCCCGCCGCCTGTCCGTCCGTATGCGGGACGGCAAGAAGGTCCAGCCGCTGGCGACGCTCAACGGCACGCTGTGCGCCGTTCCGCGCACGATCGTGGCCATCCTGGAGAACCACCAGCTCGCCGACGGCTCGGTGCGGGTGCCCGAGGTGCTGCGTCCGTACCTGGGCGGCCGGGAGCTGCTGGAGCCGGTCGCCAAGTGAGCCGACCCTTTCCGTACCGGCTGATCGCCACCGACCTCGACGGAACGCTCCTGCGCTCCGACGAGTCGGTCTCCCGGCGCACCCGTGACGCGCTCGCCGCGGCCACGGCGGCGGGTGCCGCCCACATCGTCGTGACGGGGCGCGCTGTCCCCTGGACCCGGCACATCCTCGACGACCTCGGTTACGACGGTCTCGCGGTCTGCGGGCAGGGGGCGCAGGTGTACCACGCCGGGGAGCACCGTCTGCTGACGTCGGTGACGCTGGACCGGCAGCTCGCGGGCGTGGCCCTCGCGAAGATCGAGGCGGAGGTCGGCCCGCTGTACCTGGCGGCCAGCCGTGACGGCCTCGAGGGCGACGTGCTGGTCGGGCCGGGATACGCGGTGACGGGGAAGTTGCCGTCGATGCCGTTCACGGACGCGTCGGATCTGTGGGCCGCCCCGCTGAACAAGATCTACATACAGCATCCGGAGCTGTCGGACGACGAACTGGCCGAGGCGGCCCAGCGGGCCGCCGGCGGTTTCGTCACGGTGGCGATGGCGGGCGCGGGCATCGTCGAACTGCTCCCGCTGGGCCTGTCGAAGGCGACCGGCCTGTCCCTGGCGGCCCGCCGCCTGGGGCTGAAGGCCGCGGACACGATCGCCTTCGGCGACATGCCCAACGACATCCCGATGTTCGCCTGGGCGTCCTACGGCGTGGCGATGGCCGACGCGCACGAGGACCTCAAGGCGGTGGCCGACGAGGTGACGTCCTCCCACGAGGAGGACGGGATCGCGGTGGTCCTCGAGCGGCTGCTGAGCTGACGCCTACGGCGCATCCGGCCGGACCGCCGGGAGCTCGTCGTACGACAGCAGCGCATGCACCGGCCCCCCGGGGCGTGGCCTTCCGGCCCGAGCTGATCGACGATCACGCTGCACCCGGCCCACCGGCCACCGCACTCCTCGACCATGTCCCGGGCAGCGGCCGCCTGCTGGCCGGTCTCGATCCAGGCGGAGCCGGCGGTAGTCCGGTGCGGTGGTCCGCTCGCTCTTCCGGCCGGGGAACAGACCTCGCCCTTCCGAACGGGCACGAAGCCGACCCCCAGCTCAACTCCGGGCCTTCTTGCCACTTGGGCCCGTACGCCCGGTCAGATCCCAGCGACTACGTCTTGCGGAGGATGCACGAATCGAACGTGCGCGGGCTTTCCAGGCCCGACCTTGGCTTAGCAAGCCAGTGCCTTACCACTCGGCCAATCCTCCGGGTGGGCGGCCTCACGCGAGAGCGACATCGCGTGCTCGAAGCGGCCGCCCCGGGCTGCCTGCGCAGGGACTCGACGGTGGCGTAACTACACCGGAGTCCTCCGCCGGCCGCCCTGACGGGAGCTGGACGTACTGTCGTGCATGGACATCGCCCGGCTCCTCTCCCAGATCGCGGCGCCGGACCGTCGTCCGGCGGTGTGGACACAACCACTGTGCCCGGACGACGAGTTGGGCGCCACCGATTAAATACGGCCGCGTGTTCGAACCTACCGGCGCCGCCACCGCCGCCGGCGCTTGCTGAAGAACCACCCGGCAGGGGGCTCGTCGGAGCGCCAGGGCTGCGGTTCGGGCTCCTCCTCGCGCCAGCGCGCCGCCAGCATCCGGGCGCGGGCAGACGGCTCGGTCGTCCCGGCGGACCGTATGAAGTCCTCGTCCAGGACGAGGTCGTCCCAGTCGTCTGCCATGCCCGTTCCCTTCCACTCGCAAGCCGGACATTCCCCCTTGTCCAGTGTGGCCGGACAACGGTGAGGTCCCCGTCAATAAGCGGGACGTCAGGGGCTCTTACTCCTCGCCCGCCAGCGTCAGCGACCGCAGCTTCTGTCCCGCGTACCAGGTCGCGAGGACGGTCACCACGACCAGCAGCACCGTGGCCGTCGGCAGGCTCACGTCCGAGGTGACCAGGTCCCCGCCCGCGACCTTGTGGGCGACGGCCAGCGACCACTGCTGGACGCTCAGGGTCTTCGCCCCGGAGACCAGGGAGCCGAACAGGGCCTCCCAGACCAGCGCGTAGACGAGCCCGAACACCACCGCGTGCCGGGACACCGTGCCGAGCAGCAGGAAGAGCGCCGCGTAGGCGATCGAGGAGACCAGTGCGGCCACCGTGTAGGCGACGGCGATCTGCTGGCCGTTGCCGTTGAGGATGAAGCCCGCGATCAGCGTCGGCAGGGCCGAGAACACCATCGTCACGGCGATCGCCACGATCAGCTTGGTGAAGATGATCGTCGGACGTTTGACCGGCTTGGACAGCAGGTACACCACCGATCCGTCGTCGATCTCCGGACCGATCGCGCCGGTTCCCGCGATGACGCCGATGATCGGCACCATGGTGGCGAGCGCGAGCCCGCCCAGCAGGTCGGAGGCGGTCTGGTCGTCGGCGCCGACGAGACCGCGCACGATCACGGAGATCAGGATCAGCAGCGCCGGCAGGGCGCCCAGGATGAGGGCCCGGCGGCGGCCGAGCAGGGCCCGGTAGGTGAGTCGGGCGACTGTGGGGTCGTACATCTTCGGCCTCCTACGCCGCTACGAGATACGAGAAGACGGACTCGAGCGACTCGTCGGACGGCGAGACCGTGAGCAGCCGGATGCCGTGGTCGCGCGCGACCTTGGGCAACAGTGCGGTGAAGCGGCCGAAGTCGACGGCCTGGACGCGCAGCGCGCCCTCCGTCAGGTCGACCTCGATGCCGGACGTGGACGGGTCGGCGATCAGCGCGGCCGCGAGCGCGCGGTCGTCGCTGGAACGCACCAGGTAGCGGTGTGGACGGTCCGTCATCAGGCGGCGGATCCTGCGGAAGTCGCCGCTGGCCGCGTGCCGGCCCGCGACGACGACCTCGATGTGCCAGGCGAGCTGCTCGACCTCTTCGAGGATGTGCGAGGAGAACAGCACGGTGCGGCCCTCGTCGCCCATGCGCCGCAGCAGGTCCATCAGCTGCATGCGCTGGCGCGGGTCCATTCCGTTGAACGGCTCGTCGAGCAGGAGCAGCGAGGGGTCGTGGACCAGCGCGGACGCCATCTTCACGCGCTGGCGCATGCCCTTGGAGTACGTGGAGATCTTGCGGTCCTGCGCGTACTCCATCTCGACCGTGGCCAGCGCCTTCTGGGCGGCCTTGGCGCCGAGTCCGTGCAACTCGGCGTTGGCGACGACGAATTCGCGGCCGGTGAGGAAGTCGTACATCGCCTCGCGCTCGGGGACGATGCCGATGTGCTGGTAGATGGCCTCGTTGCGCCACACCTGCTGTCCGTCGAGGGTGACGGTGCCGGTGGAGGGGGCGAGGAAGCCGCCCATCATGTTGATGAGGGTGGACTTTCCGGCGCCGTTGGGGCCGAGGAGGCCGGTGACGCCGGGGCCGATCGTCATGGTGACGTCGTTGACGGCGACCACGTTGCCGAACCAGCGGGAGACATGGTCGATCTGGAGCGTGGTCACAGTCCCACCTTCTTGTAGCGGCGCACCAGGAGGCCGTAACTGGCGGCGATCAGGCCGAGGGTGAGCAGGACGTACACCACGCCCTGCCCGGTCGAGGGGCCGTGTCCGCCCGGCAGGGCCGCGGTCGCGCCCAGGAACGCGGACTGCACGCCGTCGATCAGCGTGACCGGCGAGAACAGGCCGATCCAGGGAATGGCGGATGTGCTGCCCTGGGCGTCGGCGATGGCCTGGAGGGTGGTGACGGCGCCGTAGGAGATGGTGAAGACGGCGATCACGGCAGCGATGCCGAAGCCGCGGCGCGGGGTCACCGACGCGATGACCAGGCCGATACCGGCGAAGAGCAGCGAGAGCAGCGCCACGGAGACGAGTCCCTGACCGAATCCCTTGGTCTGGTCGGTGAAGTCCAGCTTGGCCAGCAGCGCGCCCACGTAGAGCACGATCAGCGGGGCGGCGGTCAGGATGAACATCGCGCTGGCCAGTGCCGCGTACTTCGCGCGTACGTAGTCGGCGGTCTCGATCGGCCGCGAGAAGTACAGCGGAACGGTCTTGAAGCGCAGGTCGCGCGAGACGGACTGGGGCGCCTGCGAGGCGACGTACAGGCAGATCACGGACTGCATGATGATCGCGTAGCGGGTGTAGTCGACCGGCAGGTCGTTCGCCTTGGTGGCGACGGCGACGGCCACCATGATGGCCGCGGGCACGCACATCACCGCGAACAGCAGCATCGGCAGGACCTTGGACTTGACCGAGCGGCCGAGGCCGTAGGCGCCGCGCAGGGACTGCGAGTAGAGCGAGCGGGTGGCGTAGGACCGGCCGAGGCGGGGGCCGTCGTAGGCGCGGTAGCCGATGTTGTGGATGCGGGTCTGGTCGCCCGCGGGGGCGGTGACCGGGTGCTCAACTGCCATGGCCGACGGCCTCCTTCCGCTGCTCGTCCTCGTTCGTGAAGACTTCCGAGATGTGGTGCCTGCGCTGCTCCATGCGGACCAGGCCGAGGCCGAGGTCGGCGACGACGTCCCGGACGACGTCGTAGGTCTCCTCGCCCTGCGCGGTCAGCAGCAGGATGTGGCCGGCGCCCGGCAGACCGCTCTGGGCGTCGAGGATCTCCACCCCGCGCGCGTGGAGCGCCTCGCGCACCGCGCGGGTGCCGTCCGGGTGCTCGTCGGTGTCGGTGACCTCGACCGCGAGGGTCGTCGTGGTCTGCGTGAAGTCGGTGGTGGAGCTGGAGCGCAGGAGCTTGCCGCCGTCGATGACGACGACGTGGTCGCAGGTGCGCTCCAGCTCGCCCAGCAGGTGCGAGGTGACCAGGACCGAGATGCCGAAGTCGGTGTAGATCCGGCGGATCAGGCCCAGCATGTCGTCGCGGCCGACCGGGTCGAGGCCGTTGGTCGGCTCGTCGAGGAAGACCAGCTGCGGGTCGTGCACCAGGGCCTGGGCGAGCTTCACGCGCTGCTTCATACCGGTGGAGTAGCCGCCGATGGGGCGGTAGCGCTCCTCGTACAGGCCGACATGGCGCAGGGTGTCCGCGGTGCGCTCGCGGGCGGCGGTGGGCGGCAGGCCGGACATGCGGGCCATGTGCACGACGAACTCGGTGGCCGAGACGTCGGGCGGCAGGCAGTCGTGCTCCGGCATGTAGCCGACCCGCTCGCGGATGGCGGCGCCCTTGGTCGCGACGTCGAGCCCGAGCACTTCGGCGCGGCCCTCGGTGGCGGGGGACAGACCCAGGAGGATCTTGATCATGGTGGACTTGCCGGCTCCGTTGGCGCCGACGAGTCCGGTAACACCGGGTCCGACGTCCAAGGAGAGCCGGTCAAGCGCGGTCACCCGGGGGAACCGCTTGCTCAGGCTTTCGGTCGCGATCACAGTCACATCCCCGACAGTAGTGACGCGGACCACTCGGGTCGTCACCCCGCAGAGCTGGATCGGCATCAGACTCCAGGTGTACGGGCACCTAAGGGTCACCCTGAAGTCCAACAACGGGGCCTCCGTTTTCCACATCGGCCGGTTTTTCCACAGCCCGACCCGGCCCTATTGACGCAACCTCCAATGACTGTCACATTCGCCAGTGTCACGTTACGGACACGTACCGCGGTCGACGGGGACGAGGCGGCAATGGCGACAGCAGTGAACGGCGAACTCTCCGCCCGATTGCGGGGATTCAGGCAGGTCCAGCGGCTCGCGTACGACTGCGCCGAGGCGGTCGCGGCCCGTCTGGAGCCCGGTGTGAGCGAGCGGCAGGCCGCCCGGATGCAGCGCGAGTGGCTGCGCGAGCGGGGTGTACGGGACTGGTTCCATCTGCCTTTCGCCTGGTTCGGGGACCGCACGGCGTTCACCGGCTTCCGCGTTCCGCTCCAGTTCTTCCCCACCGACCGCCGCCTGGAGCCCGGGATGCCGTTCATCCTGGACATGGCCCCCGTGTACGAGGGACACACCGCGGACATCGGCTACTCCGGCTCACTCGGCGTCAACCCCGTCCAGGACCGGCTGATGGCCGACCTGGAGCCGCACCGCGAGCTGATCCTGTGCGAGGTCCGCGAGCGGCGGTCGCTGCGCGAGATCTACGAGGACGTAGACCGCCTCATGGTCCGCCAGGGCTACGCCAACCGGCACCGCGCGTACCCCTTCGGGGTGATCGCCCACAAGGTCGACCGGGTCAGGCAGCGCCGCTGGTCGCCCCACGTCTTCGGGTTCGGCGTCCAGTCCCTGAAGGGCCTGGCGGCCGACGCGCTGCACGGCCACCGCGAGGGCTGGTCGCCCCTGTGGTCGCCGTACCGCTTCTCCGACCACCCCCCGCAGCCGGGCCTGTGGGCGGTCGAACCCCACCTCGGATTCCGGGGCACCGGCGCCAAGTTCGAGGAGATCCTCGTCGTCACCGACTCCAGGGATCCCGAGCAGAGCGCCTTCTGGCTGGACGACGATCTGCCGCACGTGCGGCGCTGGGCGGAGGAGAAGTGACCTTGCTCGAAGGTGCGCGCGAGCGCCGGGTACGGACCGGCGGCGTCGAACTGTCCGTGGCCGAACTGGGCGATGCGGCCCAGCCGACCATGGTCCTGGTGCACGGCTACCCGGACAGCAAGGAGGTCTGGTCCGAGGTCGCCTCCCGCCTCGCCGACCGCTTCCACGTCGTCCTCTACGACGTCCGCGGCCACGGCCGCTCCACGGCACCCCGGCCGCTGCGCGGAGGGTTCACCCTGGAGAAGCTGACGGACGACTTCCTGGCCGTCGCGGACGCCGTCAGCCCGGACCGGCCCGTGCACCTGGTCGGACACGACTGGGGCTCGGTGCAGTCCTGGGAGTTCGTCACCGTCCGGCGCACCGAGGGCCGTATCGCCTCCTTCACCTCGATGTCCGGACCGTCCCTGGACCACTTCGGCCACTGGATCCAGGGCTGCCTCCACCGCCCCACCCCCCGCCGGGTCGGCCAGCTCCTCGGCCAGGGCGCCAGGTCTTGGTACGTGTACGCGCTGCACACCCCCGTCCTGCCCGAATTCGCCTGGCGCGGCCCCCTCGGCAAGGCCTGGCCGCGCGTGCTGGAGCGCGTCGAGAAGGTCCCCGCCGACGGCTACCCGACCGCCTCGCTGCCCGCCGACGCGGCCCACGGCGCCTGGTTGTACCGGGACAACGTCCGGGCCCGGCTGCGCCGCCCGCGCACCGACGCGTACGCACACGCGCCCGTGCAGCTCATCACGCCCCTGGCAGACGCCTTCCTCTCGGAGAAGCTCTACGACGGCCTGGAGCAGTGGGTACCGCAGCTCACCCGGCGCACCCTCCCCGCCAAGCACTGGATCCCCCGCTCCCGGCCCGACCAGCTGTCGGCGTGGATCACCGAGTTCGTGACGTCCGTCGAAGGCGGCCGGACCCCTGTGCGGGCGACCGGGAAGTACGCCGACCGGTTCGGCGGACAGCTCGTCCTCGTCACCGGCGCGGGCAGCGGCATCGGACGGGCCACCGCGTTCGCCTTCGCCGAGGCCGGCGCGCGCGTGGTCGCCGTCGACCGGGACGCCGAGTCCGCCGCCCGCACCGCCGAACTGTCCCGGCTGCTCGGCGCCCCCGCGGCCTGGGCGGAGACCGTCGACGTCTCCGACGAACAGGCCATGGAGAAACTCGCCGCCAAGGTCGCCACCGAGTACGGCGTGGTGGACGTCCTGGTCAACAACGCCGGCATCGGCCTCGGCGGCGCCTTCCTCGACACCACCACCGAAGACTGGAAGAAGGTCCTCGACGTCAACCTGTGGGGCGTCATCCACGGCTGCCGGCTCTTCGGCAAGCAGATGGTCGAGCGCGGACAGGGCGGCCACATCGTGAACACCGCCTCGGCGGCCGCCTACCAGCCCTCCCGGGCGCTGTCCGCCTACGGCACCTCCAAGGCCGCCGTCCTCATGCTCAGCGAGAGCCTGCGCGCGGAACTGGCGGGCCGGGGGATCGGGGTCTCGGCGATCTGCCCCGGCTTCGTCAACACCGCCATCACCTCCACCGCGCGGTTCGCGGGCGTCGACGCCGACGAGGAGAAACGCCGCCAGAAGCGCACCGCCCGCCTCTACAAGCTGCGGAACTACCCGCCCGAGAAGGTCGCCGACGCCATCCTGCGAGCGGTCGTGCGCAACCAGGCCGTCGTACCGGTCACCCCCGAGGCCCGCGGCGCACTCGCCCTGTCCCGGTGGGCGCCGAGAGCACTGCGGGCCATCGCACGGCTGGAGCCGCCGCGGTGAGCCACGAGATCGCCCCGCGCCGGGTGGCCTTCGACTGGTCCCGCACACCCCTGCACTGGATCCCCGGCGAGCCCACCGCCACCCACGTCATCAACGTGCTGCACCTGCTGCTGCCGGCGGGGGAACGCTGGTTCGTGAAGGTCTTCAAGGAGGGCCTGCCGCTGGTCAGGGACCCCGAACTCCGTGCCGACGTCAAGGGGTTCATGGGCCAGGAAGCCACCCACAGCGTCCAGCACACGCACGTGCTGGACCACTTGGCGGCCCAGCGGCTCGACACCGCCGCCTTCACGAAGCACGTCGACTTCCTCTTCGAGCGGCTGCTCGGCGAGCGCCCACCGCTCAACGCGCCCGTCCCCGCGCGCGAATGGCTGCGGTTCCGGTTGTCGGTCGTCGCCGCCGTCGAGCAGTTCACGGCCGTGCTAGGCGACTGGATCCTGGCCGCCGACGGCCTCGACCGCGCCGGCGCCGACGAGGTCATGCTCGACCTGCTGCGCTGGCACGGCGCCGAGGAGGTCGAACACCGCGCGGTCGCCTTCGACATGTACCAGCACTGCGGCGGCACCGGCACACCCCGCTACGCCCGCCGGATCGCGGGCATGGCGGTGACCGCCCCGGTGATGCTGTACCTGTGGGTATGGGGCGCGGCCTACCTCATGCGCCACGATCCACAGCCGGCCGGACGGCTGCGCTACTCCCTCAAGGAGCACGAGAAGGCCGTACGCAAGGGCCTGCTGCCCGCCTGGCGGGAGCTGGGCGCGGCCGTACCGCGATACCTCCGGCGGTCGTATCATCCGTCGCGCGAAGGGTCGTTGAGCCGTGCGGTGGAGTACCTGAAGCGGTCACCGGCGGCGAGGGCGGCCTCGTGAGCGACACCCCCGCCTACCGCATCGAGGACCTCGCCCACCTCAGCGGCGCCACCGTCCGCACCATCCGCGCCTACCAGGACCGCGGGCTGCTCCCCCGCCCCGAGCGCCGCGGCCGCGCCAACATCTACACCGACACCCACCTCGCCCGGCTGCGGCAGATCGCCGACCTCCTCGACCGCGGCTACGGCCTGGCCTCCATCAAGGAGCTCCTGGAGGCCTACGACTCCGGCCGCGGCCTCGGCGGGATCCTCGGGCTGCTCGCCGAGGTCGACGGCCCCTGGACCGACGAGGAGGCCGTCCGGATCACTCGCGCCGAACTGGACGCACGCTTCGGCGGCACCCCCGACGAGACCGCGGTCGCCGAGGCGGTGGACCTCGGTGTGCTGGAACCGGTGCCCGGAGACGAGGGCTCCTTCCTCGTGCCGAGCCCCCAAGAGCTCGCCGTGGCCGTCGAGTTGTACGCGGCCGGGGTGCCGCTGTCCGCGATCTCCGGCCATCTGCGGGAGTTGAGGGGGCAGGTCGAGCACATCGCGTCCCGTTTCCTGGAGTTCACCACCGAGCACGTCTTCGCCCGCTACCTGGAAGGACCTCACCGACCGAGCGACTCCGACGCCACCGAAGCGGCCTCCCTCGTGCGACGGCTGCGGCCCCTCGCGCAGCAGACCGTGGACGCCGAACTCGCCCGCGCGATGCGGCTGTTGGCGGTACGGCAGTTGCGGCAGCACCTCGGTGCCACGGAGACGCCCGAGGAGCGTCCGGTGCCACGTTCCGTGACCGTGCCCGAGGAGACGATGCGGGCCGTGGAGGAGCTTGTCGGGGCGGAGCGGGTGGCGGAGTTCTTTGTGCTGGCGGCTGAACGGGAGGTGCGAGCACGGAAGTTGGATGCGCTCACGTCAAGTGGACGCCCCCCACTTGATTTTGACGAAGAGGGCTGACATGACAGGGAGTTGTCCACAGAAACCCCAAGTAGCCTGTGGATAACTACAGTTGGTTGTGGATCAAACATCCGGGTCAAAATCATTCGCGTGATTCACGTCTCTCCCGGCACCCTGGCGGGATGAACGAGAACAAGCCACGCGAGGGGGACGAGAGACGCACCGTGAAGGTGTCGAAGTACCTCTCGAAGCATCTGCGCCACCAGCCCGAACGGATCGGGCTCACGCTCGACGAGGCCGGCTGGGTCGAGATCGACGTGCTGATCGCCGCGGCCACCGCGCACGGCTTCCGCTTCACCCGGGACGAGCTGGGCCACGTGGTCGCCGCCAACGACAAGCAGCGCTTCGCGATCGACGGCACCCGCATCCGCGCCAGCCAGGGCCACAGCATCGACGTCGACCTCGGCCTGCCACCCGCGACCCCGCCGCCGTACCTCTACCACGGCACGGTGGGCCGCTACCTGGACGCGATCCGCGCCGAGGGACTGCGCCCCATGAACCGGCACGACGTGCACCTGTCGGCCGACCGCGAGACCGCGACCCGGGTCGGCGCCCGCCGCGGGCGTCCCGTCGTGCTCTCCGTGGACGCTCAGGCCATGCACCGCGACGGCCACGTCTTCCACGTGAGCGCGAACGGGGTGTGGCTGACCCAGACCGTGCCGCCCCGCTATCTGCGGTTTCCCCAGTCGCACTGAACCCGTCGCATCGAACCCGTCGCACTGAACCCGGTGGGAGATGATCGGCGCCATGGACCACGGCAGGAACCACCTCCCCACCACCGAGGCCGCCGTCACCGCGCTCCGCGCCCTCGCCGCCGAGTACAACCTCGCCATCGAGGTGACCCATGACATCGGCGCCGACCAGACCTCCCGCCGCAGCGCCGCGGGCGTGGGCGTCACCACCGACCCGGACGGCACCCTGCCCCACGAGGCGTACGTCGAGCTCGGCGGCCGGCCCCAGGTGGATGTGCGCCTGTTCCCGGACGACGACGCCCTGATCACCGTCGACGGAGTCGAGTGCCCCGACATCGCCCGCGACGACGTCCCCGCGTTCCTCCGCGCCCTGTACGAGGGCCACGCCTGGGTGAAGACGCGCCGCTTCCCGCCCAGCCACTTCCTGATGGTGCCGCTCCCGGGCGACCGCGTGCACAAGGAGTTCATCCCGGTGGGCCTCAGCCCCTGGCTCAGCGGCCGCGCACGGTGACCGTGAGTCACTGTTTCACGTGAAACACGGCCCGGCGCATACGCTCGGACACATGAGCCTGCGTCTGAGCACCGTGATCCTCCCCCACCGCCGCTGGAACGAGGGGGGCCGCGAGACATGGCAGCGCGCGGAGCAGCTCGGCTTCCACACCGGATACACCTACGACCACCTGTCCTGGCGCACCTTCCGCGACGGGCCCTGGTTCGGTGCCGTGCCCACCCTGACCGGCGCCGCGGGCATCACCGACCGGCTGCGTCTGGGCACCCTGGTGACCTCGCCGAACTTCCGGCACCCGGTGACCCTCGCCAAAGAACTGATCACCCTCGACGACATCTCCGGTGGCCGGGTCACCCTCGGCATCGGCGCGGGCGGCACCGGATTCGACGCCACCGCACTCGGCCAGGACCCGTGGAGCCCGCGTGAGCGTGCCGACCGGCTCGCCGAGTTCGTCCCGCTGCTCGACCGCCTGCTCAGCGAGGACTCCGTGTCCTACGAGGGCGACTTCTACTCGGCGCACGAGGCCCGCAACATCCCCGGCTGCGTCCAGCGGCCCCGGCTGCCCTTCGCCGTGGCCGCCACCGGGCCGCGCGGCCTGAAGCTGGCCGCCCGCCACGGGCAGGCGTGGGTGACCACGGGTGATCCGAAGCTGTACGAGAACGGCACGCCCGAGCAGTCCGTCCAGGCCCTCCGCGGCCAGGTCGACCGGCTCACCGACGCCTGCGCGGCGCTCGGCCGGGACGTGAACACCCTGGACAAGATCCTTCTCACCGGTTTCACCCCCGACCGCGGCCGTCCGCTGGAGTCCCTCGACGCTTTCGTCGACTTCGCGGGCCGCCACCGGGAGCTCGGTTTCACGGAGCTCGTGATCCACTGGCCGATCCCCGACTCGGACTTCGCCGCCGAGGAGAAGGTCTTCGAGCAGATCGCCATGGAGGCACCGGCACAGTTGCGCTGAGACAACGGCACAGAGACGCATGAGGCCGGCCCCGCGTCGCCAATGTCTCACCTGTGCGGGCACCTCCACGGTCGTGCACGCGTATGCGGGAGAATGAGCGGGTGACCTCAGCGACTCGACAGCACGAGACCCCGGCCGCCGACATACCGCCGCGCCTGATCGCCACCGATCTCGACGGCACTCTGCTGCGCGACGACAAGTCCGTGTCCCCACGCACGGTCGCGGCCCTCGCCGCCGCCGAGAAGGCCGGCATCGAGGTCTTCTTCGTCACCGGTCGCCCGGCCCGCTGGATGGACGTCGTCAGCGACCACGTGCACGGCCACGGCCTCGCCATCTGCGGCAACGGCGCCGCAGTGGTCGACCTGCACGGCGGCCCCGGCGCCCACCGGTTCGTGAAGGTGCGCGCGCTGGCCCGGGAGAACGCGCTGGACGCCGTACGGCTGCTGCGGGAGGCGGCGCCGGGCACGGTGTACGCGGTGGAGCAGACGTACGGCTTCTACCAGGAGCCGGACTATCCCAAGCTGCACATGGAGATCCCGGACCACCTCGCGCCCGCCGAGGAACTGCTGGCCGAGGACGGTGCCGGTGCCGCCGAGCCGGTGCTGAAGATCCTCGCCTACCACCCCTCGATCGACCCGGACGCCTTCCTCACCCTCTCCCGCCTGGCCATCGGCGAGCGTGCCAACGTCACGCGGTCCAGCCCCAGCGCCCTGCTGGAGATCAGCGGCCCCGGCGTCTCCAAGGCCAGCACACTCGCCCTGTGCTGCGCCGAGCGCGGTATCTCGCACGAGCAGGTCGTCGCCTTCGGGGACATGCCCAACGACGTCGAGATGCTCACCTGGGCGGGCCAGTCGTACGCGATGGGCAACGCCCACCCCGACGTGATCGCGGCGGCCTCGGGCCGGACTGTCGCCAACAACGACGACGGGGTGGCCGTCGTGATCGAGCGGATGCTGGAGCGGCTGTAGAGGGAGTGGCGGCCCGGCCGAGAAACACTCCGCACCCGGTTCAGCCGACCGCCGCCCCGCGCGCCGCCAGCCACGGCACCGGGTCCACCGCCGAGCCCGTCTCGGCAGTGACCCGCACCTCGAAGTGCAGGTGCGGGCCGGTCGAGTTGCCGCTGGTGCCCGACTGACCGATCCACTGCCCGGGTGCGACGCTCTGCCCCTGGTCGACGGTGACGGCGGCGAGATGGGCGTACTGCGTGTAGTAGCCGTCCGTGTGCTCGATCACGATCTCGATGCCGAAGGCGCCGCCGCAGGACACCTTCACCACCCGGCCCGCGCCCACCGCCCGCACCGGCGTCCCGATCGGCACCGCGAAGTCCTGCCCGGTGTGCCGGTTCGCCCACCGCGAGCCGCCACTGCCGAACCCGGCGGACAGGTCGTACGCGGCCACCGGAGTGACCCAGGCGCCCCCCGCGGCCCGCGGCGGCTGATCCAGGCGTACGGCACCCCGGCACGAGCCGGCCGCCACAGAGGCGTCGGCCCGTCCCTGCAACTGCCCGCGGGCCTCTTCGAGTGTCCGCTCGATGTCCTGCTTCAACGCGGCGAGTTCGGCGCTGCGCCGCTCCAGCCTGCGCCGGGCCGTCGCGGCCTTCGCCTCGTCCGCCGCGAGCCGGGCCTCGGCCCGACGGCTCTTCTCGACCGCGTTGTCGACGGCCAGCGCCGTCCGGGAGAAGACATGCCGGCCCTGCATGAGTGCGGCGGGGTCGCGCGCGAAGATGATCTGCGCGGTGAGCGGGAGACCGCCGCCGTCGCGGTACTGGGCCCGGGCGATACGTCCGAGCCCCTCACGCAGCACGGCGATCTCCCGGCGTTCGCGGCCGAGCAGGTCCTCCAACCACTGCGCCCGCGCCCGCTGCGCCTGAGCCTCCTGGCGCCCCGCCTCGTACCGCTGGGTCGCCAGCGCCGCCTCCTGATACAGCCGCAACACCTGCGCGCCGACCTCCGAGTCACCGTTCTCGCGGCGCTCCACAGCGGCGGCGTCCACGGGGTGGGCCGCCAGGACCGCGAACGCGCACAGCAGAGCCGGAACGCGCAGTGGACGACGGCAAGGTGATCGCATGTCAGCGATCCTGTCCCGGACGCCCGGACGCGGTCCTGTTCAAGGCGTACGGCCGGGGGACAGGTTGCTGCGCACGGGTCATTGCGGCGCCGACCGCACGATCGTCGCACCGCCACCGTCCTCAGCGTGCCGCCACCAGCAGCTCCGACTCCGCTTCCCGCTCGGCCATCCTCCGCAACGGCCCCTCCACACCGGCCAACTCCGCGTAGGAACCCCGCTGCACGACCCGACCCTCGTCGAGTACGACCACCTCGTCCACCGACTCCAGTCCCGCCAGGCGGTGCGTGATGAGGAGTGTCGTACGGCCCTCGGTGGCGGCCAGCAGGTCGGCGGTGAGCGCGTCGGCGGTGGGCAGGTCGAGATGCTCGGCGGGTTCGTCCAGCACGAGGACGGGGAAGTCGGCGAGCAGCGCCCGGGCCAGCGCGAGCCGCTGGCGCTGGCCTCCGGACAGCCAGGCCCCGTGCTCGCCGACCAGGGTGTCCAGCCCGTCGGGCAGGCCCTCTGCCCAGTCGAGCAGACGGGCCCGCCGCAGCGCGTCCCGCAGCTCCTCCTCGCTCGCGTCCTTCCTGGCGAGGAGCAGGTTCTCGCGCACCGAGCTGTCGAAGAGGTGGGCGTCCTGGGCGCACAGTCCCACCAGCCGCCGTACGTCGTCGCTGTGCAGCCCGTAGGCTTCCACGCCGCCCAGGGTGTAGGTGCCGGCGTCCGCGTCCAGGAAGCGCAGCAGCACCTGCGCTAGGGTCGTCTTGCCGGATCCGGAGGCGCCGACCACGGCGATCCTCCTGCCCTCGGCGAGGGTGAGGTCGAGGCCCGCGAGCGCGTCTCGGTCCTGGCCCTCGTGGCGGGTGGTGACTCCCTTGAGGACGACGGGGAACGGTGAGGCGGGCGCCTGCCGGGCGTGCTCCGGCTCCCGTACCGGCTCGGGCGCGTCCAGCACCTCGTGGACGCGTTCCGCGCTCCTGCGCACCCGCTGGCGGTACTGCACGGCGAGCGGCAGCCCGAGGACGGCCTCGAAGGCCGCCAGCGGGGTGAGGACGACGACGGCCATGGCGACCCCGCCGAGCCGACCGGAGGCGACCGCCTGCGCGCCGACGAGGGCGGTCGCGGTGACGGTCAGACCGCAGATCAGGGCGGTGAGGCCGTCACCGAGTGCGGTGGCCGTGGCGGCGCGGGAGGCGATCCGGGTGAGGACGCCGTCGGCCCGCCGAGCCTCGGCGGTACGGGCGGGCAGGGCACCGGCGACGGTCAACTCCGCGGTCCCGGTGAGGAGATCGGTCACACGGGTCGACAGTTCCCCGCGGGCGGGGGCGAGCCTGCGTTCGGCGCGGCGGGCCACGGCTCCGGTGACGAGCGGGACCCCGACACCGGCGGCCAGCAGACCCACGGTCAGCGCGGCGCCCGCCTCCGGCAGCAGCCAGGCCGTGAAACCCACGGAAGCGGCCGACACCACGACGGCGGCACCGGCGGGCAGCAGCCAGCGCAGCCAGTAGTCCTGGAGGGCGTCCACATCGGAGACGAGCCGCGAGAGCAGATCACCCCGGCGGGTCGTCCGCAGACCGGCGGGCGCCAGCCGCTCCAGGCGCCGGTACACGGAGACCCGGGTGTCGGCGAGCATGCGCAGCACGGCGTCGTGGGACACCAGCCGCTCCGCGTACCGGAACACGGCCCGCCCGATCCCGAAGGCCCGGGTCGCCGTCACGGCCACCATCAGGTACAGCACGGGCGGCTG
Source organism: Streptomyces sp. NPDC006335 (assembly GCF_040612795.1). Classification (NCBI taxonomy): domain Bacteria; kingdom Bacillati; phylum Actinomycetota; class Actinomycetes; order Kitasatosporales; family Streptomycetaceae; genus Streptomyces; species Streptomyces sp. NPDC006335. The sequence continues at coordinate 270,753 of NZ_JBEXQX010000009.1, read as the reverse complement.
CTGCGAGGCCCGCGAGATCAGCCACCCCGAGGTGGCCATCAGTCCCACGGCGCTGCCGAGGGCGAGGCTGCCGAGCAGCAGCGCGAGCGCGAGTCGGCCTCGCCGGGGACCGGACATGGCACGGACCCGGGCGAGAACACCGCGCGCCTCTGCCGCCCGCTCGGTCGTTCCGGGCTCGGCCGAAGCCGGGTCGCCGTCTCCCTCCTCGACCGTGCGTGCCGCGGACGTCCTGACCATGGCGTCCGCGGGAGCCGGTGCCGCGGGCTCCGTCAGCCGCACCACCCGGTCCGCCACCTGGAGCAACGCCGGCCGGTGCACCACCAGCAGCACGGTCCGCCCGGCCGCCAGCCGCCGTACCGCTTCCACGATCTCCGCCTCGGTCGCCCCGTCGAGCGCCGCCGTCGGCTCGTCCAGGAGCAGTACCGGCCGGTCCGCGAGGAACGCCCGGGCCAGCGCGAGCCGTTGCCGCTGTCCGGCGGACAGCCCGGCTCCGTCCTCGCCGAGCACGGTGTCGGTCCCGAGAGGAAGAGCGTCGACGAACCCCAACGCTCCGGCATCCCCCAACGCCCGCCGTACTGCGGTCTCGTCGGCGTCGGGTCGTGCCAGCCGTACGTTCTCGGCGATCGTCCCGGCGAAGAGCTGCGGCCGCTGCGGCACCCACGCGATGCGTGACCGCCACTCCGTCAGGTCGGCCTCGGCGAGATCGGTTCCTCCGATCCGCACCCGCCCCTCGGCCGGCCGCACGAATCCCAGCAGGACGTTCAGCAGTGTCGACTTGCCCGCCCCGCTGGGCCCGACCAGCGCGACCGTCTCACCGGGGGCGACCTCGAAGGACACGTCCGTGACGGCGTCCCCGGAACGCCCGGGGTACCTGACCGTGACCTGCTCGAAGGCCAGCGCACCGGCGGGCACCGCGGCCGTGCCTGCTGCCGGTGCCGGCGTCTCCAGCACCGAGAAGATCTCCTCGGCGGCCGCCAGCCCCTCCGCGGCCGCGTGGTACTGCGCACCCACCTGCCGCAGAGGCAGATACGCCTCGGGGGCCAGGATGAGGATGACCAGTCCGTCGTACAGGTGCATCTCGCCGTGGACGAGACGCATCCCGATCGTCACGGCGACCAGCGCCACCGACAGCGTCGACAGCAACTCGAGGGCGAAGGAGGAGATGAAGGCGATCCGCAGCGTCCGCATGGTCGCCTGCCGGTACTCGCCGGTGATCCGCCGGATCGACTCGGCCTGCGCCTTGGCCCGGCCGAACACCTTCAGGGTCGGCAGTCCCGCGACGACGTCCAGGAAGTGCCCCGACAAGCGGGACAGCAGTTGCCACTGGCGGTCCATCCGGGACTGCGTGGCCCAGCCGATCAGCACCATGAAGACCGGGATGAGGGGCAGGGTCCCGACGATGATGGCCGCCGAGACCCAGTCCTCGGTCACGATCCGCGCCAGCACCGCCACCGGCACGACCATCGCGAGCCCCAACTGCGGGAGGTAGCGCGAGAAGTAGTCGTCGAGGGCGTCGACTCCCCTGGTGGCGAGGGCGACCAATGACCCCGTCCGCTGCCCGCTCAGCCAGCCGGGCCCCAGCGCGGTGGCCCGCTCCAGGAGCCGTCCCCGCAGCTCCGACTTCACCGCCGCGCTCGCCCGGTGCGCGGCGAGTTCGGTGAGCCACGAAACAGACCCACGGCCCACGGCGACGGCAGCCAACAGCAGCAGGGGAGTGCGGAGTTCGGCGACCGCCAGACCGTGCTGGAACGCACCGACCACGATCTCGGCGATGAGCATCGCCTGAGCGATCACCAGCAGGGCCCCGATGCCGCCCAGGCCGACGACGGCCACCAGGAAGAGACGGGTGGCCCGGGCGTATCGGAGCAGTCGCGGGTCGATCGGTTTCACGTGAAACACACCCTCTTCTCAAGGGGCATGTTTCACGTGAAACATGCCCCATATCGGGCTCAGTGCACAGGTTCGGCGATGTGCTGCGTGCCGATCCGCTTGCGGAACACCCAGTAGGTCCAGCCCTGGTAGAGCAGGACGATCGGCGTGGCGATCCCCGCGCACCAGGTCATGATCTTCAGGGTGTACGGGCTCGACGAGGCGTTGGTGACCGTCAGGCTCCAGTCCGCGTCGAGCGAGGACGGCATGACGTTCGGGAAGAGCGTCAGGAAGAGCATGGCCACGGCGGCCACGATGGTGATGCCCGACAGCGCGAACGACCAGCCCTCCCGGCCGGCCTGGTTGGCCACCAGGGCGGCGACCAGCGCGGCCACGGCCACCACCAGCGCGACCAGGCTCTTGGCGTCACCGCTGTCGATCTGCGTCCAGAGCAGGAAGATCAGCGCCAGCGCGGCCGTGACGAGACCGACCCGGGTGGCCAGCTTCCGCGCCCGCTCCCGGATCTCCCCGACGGTCTTCAGGGCCGTGAACACCGTTCCGTGGAAGGTGAACAGGGTCAGTGTCACCAGTCCGCCGAGCAGGGCGTACGGGTTGAACAGGTCCCAGAGGGAACCGACGTACTCGAAGTGCTGGTCGATCTTCACGCCGTGCACGATGTTGCCGAAGGCCACGCCCCACAGGAACGCGGGGATGAGCGAGGTCCAGAAGATCGCGGTCTCCCAGTTGCGCTGCCAGTTCTCCTCGGGCCGCTTGGCCCGGTACTCGAAGGCGACACCCCGGACGATCAGGCAGACCAGGATGACCAGCAGCGGCAGGTAGAAGCCGGAGAAGAGGGTGGCGTACCAGTCGGGGAAGGCGGCGAAGGTCGCGCCGCCCGCCGTCAGCAGCCACACCTCGTTGCCGTCCCAGACGGGGCCGATGGTGTTGATCAGGACGCGCTTCTCGGCCCGGTCGCGGGCGAGCAGCTTGGTGAGGACACCGACTCCGAAGTCGAAGCCCTCCAGGAAGAAGTAGCCGGTCCACAGGACGGCGATGAGCACGAACCAGACGTCGTGAAGTTCCATGACTCGATCTCCCTCGGCCTAGTACGAGAAGGCCATCGGCTTGTCGGCGTCACTCGTGTCGCCGCCGATCTTCGTGGGCGGGTTGAGGTCGGCCTCGGTGAGCTCGGGCGGGCCGGCCTTGACGTACTTCACGAGCAGCTTGACCTCGACGACGGCGAGGATGGCGTACAGGGTCGTGAAGACGAGCATCGAGATGAGGACCTCGGCCTGCGAGACGCCGGGGGAGACCGCGTGCCGGGTCTGCAGGACGCCGTAGACGACCCAGGGCTGGCGGCCCATCTCGGTGAAGATCCAGCCCCAGGAGTTGGCGATCAGGGGGAAGCCCAGGGTCCAGATCGCCACGAGCCAGTAGAGCCTGCCGAGCTTGGGGCTGAGGGCCTTGTTCTTGAAGAGGACCAGGTGCGGCACCTCGTCGTCGGCGACCCTCAGGTGCTGGGGAAGCATGAACTTCTTGCGGGTCAACCAGAGTCCGGCGAGACCGATGGCGAAGGACGCCATGCCGAAGCCGATCATCCAGCGGAAGGCCCAGAAGGTGACGGGGATGTTGGGCCGGTAGTCGCCCGGCCCGTACTTCTGCTGCTCGGCCTTGTTGACGTCGTTGATGCCGGGGACGAACGAGGTGAAGTCGTCGTCGGCGAGGAAGGACAGCAGGCCCGGGATCTCGATGGCCACGGTGTTGTGGCCCTTCTCGACGTCACCGTAGGCGAAGATCGAGAAGGGTGCCGAGTCCTGGCCGTCCCACAGGGCCTCGGCGGCCGCCATCTTCATGGGCTGCTGCTTGAACATGACCTTGCCGAGGGTGTCACCGCTGATCGCGGTGAGCATGCCGGCGATGACCACGGTGACCAGGCCGAGGCGCAGCGAGGTCTTCATCACGGGGATGTGCTTCTTGCGGAAGAGGTGGAAGGCCGCGATGCCGACCATGAAGGCGCCGCCGGTCAGGAAAGTGGCCGACATGGTGTGGAAGACCTGGGCGAGCGTGGTGTTCTGGGTCAGCACCGCCCAGAAGTCGGTGAGCTCGGCGCGGCCCCTCGTCTTGTTGATCCGGTAGCCGACCGGGTGCTGCATCCACGAGTTGGCCGCGAGGATGAAGTACGCCGACAGGATCGTGCCGATCGAGACCATCCAGATGCAGGCCAGGTGGATCTTCTTGGGCAGCTTGTCCCAGCCGAAGATCCACAGGCCGATGAAGGTCGACTCGAAGAAGAAGGCGATCAGGGCCTCGAAGGCGAGCGGGGCGCCGAAGACGTCGCCGACGAAGCGCGAGTAGTCGGACCAGTTCATCCCGAACTGGAACTCCTGCACGATGCCGGTGACCACACCCATCGCGATGTTGATCAGGAAGAGCTTGCCCCAGAACTTGGTGGCCCTCAGGTACTTCTCGTTCTCCGTGCGCACCCAGGCGGTCTGGAGGCCCGCCGTGAGGGCGGCCAGGGAGATCGTCAGGGGGACGAACAGGAAGTGGTAGACGGTGGTGATGCCGAACTGCCAGCGCGCCAGGGTCTCCGGCGCCAGAGCCAGGTCCACGTCGCCGCTCCTTACCTCACAGGCTTGTGGAACAAATGCGTGCGAAGCGTCCGCTTGTGAAAGCGTTCACATTCACAAGCTAGTATGCCGTACCTGCTTTCGATAAACGAAGGGGGGTCCCCGATCACCTTCGGGGACCCCCTGCCGAACTGCCGTGACCTGCGGAGACGCCAGGCCGGTGTGAGCTACAGCTCCTTGCGGAAGCCTTCCGCCGCCTTCAGGAAGATGTCGTTCGCCTCGGCCTCGCCGACGGTCACGCGCACACCCTCGCCCGCGAAGGGCCGTACGACCACACCGTGCTGCTCGCACGCGGCGGCGAAGTCGACCGTGCGCTCCCCCAGCCGCAGCCAGACGAAGTTGGCCTGTGTCTCGGGCACCGTCCAGCCCTGGGCCCGCAGCCCCTCCACCACCCGGTTGCGCTCGCAGACCAGCGAGCCGACCCGGCCCAGGAGCTCGTCCTCGGCCCGCAGCGAGGCGATCGCGGCCTCCTGCGCGAGCTGGCTCACCCCGAAGGGCACCGCCGTCTTGCGCAGCGCCGCGGCCACCGGCTCGTGGGCGATCGCGAAGCCGACCCTGAGCCCCGCCAGGCCGTACGCCTTGGAGAAGGTGCGCAGCACGCAGACGTTCGGGCGCGTGCGGTACAGCTCCACGCCGTCCGGCACCTCGGGGTCACGGATGAACTCGCGGTAGGCCTCGTCCAGCACCACCAGCACATCACTGGGCACCCGGTCGAGGAACCGTTCCAGCTCGGCCCGCTTCACGACCGTGCCCGTCGGGTTGTTGGGGTTGCACACGAAGATCAGCCGGGTCCGCTCGGTGATCGCGTCGGCCATCGCGTCCAGGTCGTGCACATCACCCGCCGTCAGCGGCACCTTCACCGAGGTGGCGCCGCTGATCTGCGTGATGATCGGGTACGCCTCGAAGGACCGCCACGCGTAGATCACCTCGTCGCCCGGCCCCGAGGTCGCCTGGACCAACTGCTGGGCGACACCGACCGAGCCGGTGCCGGTGGCCAGGTGGGAGAGCGGGACACCGAAGCGCTCGGACAACTCGTTCATCAGGCCCGTGCAGGCCATGTCCGGGTAGCGGTTGAAGGAGGAGACCGCTGCCGTGACGGTCTCCAGCACACCCGGCAGCGGCGGATAGGGGTTCTCGTTGGAGGACAGCTTGTAGGCCACCGGACCGCCGGCGGCGGCGGGCTTGCCCGGCTTGTACGTGGGAATACCCTCCAGCTCGGCGCGCAGCTTGGGGCTTGTCTCGCTCACCGCAGTCCTCCTCATGACCACCGACCCATGACCACCGACACATGTATGGCGGCCGACTCCGGCAGCCGGCTTCCAATACTGCTCACCTTATGAGGATTGGGCCCCGGTGCGTACAGGTGAGAACCAACCTCATCGGCTCACAGGCATCAGGGGCATCACCGTACGAAGCCAGACGAAACAGGGGGCGCGGTCACATATATCTATGCGCCGGTGGCTCGCGCCGTAGCGCGCGTCACCCGTGAAGGTGAGTTGAGACCTCTTCGAAACATCGGGGGCTTGGCAGGCTCATGCGTGCCGACAAGTTACGTAGTGCCATTGGATCGTTTAACTGGCTTTGTTTCAAAGGCAGTTGGCATCAGATGACCTTGCAGAAACGTGCCTGTCAACGCGTGCATATGCGTCCGCCCTACCCCACCGCATGAGCCCTACTATCGGCTCGCCATGACAGCAGCAGGGAAGCACCAGGTGAGCCGCGCGGAAACCTCACGTCGAGGCAGTCGGCCGGGCCGGGCGGGCATCAGAGACGTGGCCGCCGCCGCCGGAGTCTCCATCACGACCGTCTCCGACGCCCTGAACGGCAAGGGCAGGCTCCCGGACGCCACCCGCCGCCATGTCAGGGAGGTCGCCGACCGACTGGGCTACCGGCCCTCGGCCGCGGCCAGAACCCTCCGTACCGGCAAGTCGGGGCTCATCGGCCTGACCGTGACGACGTACGGGGATGAACCTTTCACCTTCACCGAGTTCGCGTACTTCGCCGAGATGGCGCGGGCCGCCACCTCCGCCGCGCTCGCCCGCGGTTACGCCCTCGTCATCCTGCCGGCGACCTCCCGCCACGACGTGTGGTCGAACGTCGCCCTGGACGGCACGGTGGTCATCGACCCGTCCGACCAGGACCCGGTCGTCAGCGAACTGGTCCGGCAGGGCCTGCCGGTGGTCTCCGACGGCCGCCCGGCCGGCGCGCTCCCGGTCACCGCCTGGGTCGACAACGACCACGAGGCCGCCGTCCTCGGCATCCTCGACCACCTGGCCGACGCCGGCGCCCGCCGCATCGGCCTGCTGACCGGGACCACGACGGACACGTACACCCATCTGTCGACCACCGCGTACCTGCGCTGGTGCGAGCGGGTGGGACAAGACCCGGTCTACGAGGCCTACCCCGCGCACGACCCGTGCGCGGGCGCCGTCGCCGCCGACCGGCTGCTCGCCCGCCCGGACCGGCCCGACGCCGTCTACGGCCTGTTCGACCCGAACGGCACCGACCTGCTGGCCGCCGCCCGCCGCTACGGGCTGCGCGTCCCGGACGACCTGCTCATCGTCTGCTGCAGCGAGTCCACCGTGTACGCCAGCACCGAGCCGCCCGTCACCACGCTCTCCCTCAAGCCCCGCCGCATCGGCACGGCCGTGATCCAGCTCCTGATCGACGCCATCGAAGGGGTCGAATCGGACCAACCGGTCGAGCAGGTGATACCGACGGAGCTGATCGTGCGCACCTCCTCCCAGCGGCGCGCCCCGCGCACCACGGTCAGCCCACCGCGGTCGCCCGAGGAGGAGTAGCCGGGAAATGGCCGGGCGGGGGTCGAAGCCCGGCCCAATCGGGGCGAATGCCGCGGTGAACAGGAGTCTTGCTCCGATTCACCACCCCTGGGTCATCACATGGCGCGATCCGCATTCCTATGATGGGCCCACGACACCGCGGGGCCGCTGCGACCAGGCAGTCCGAAGCGGTGCAGATGCGGCGCGATGGTGGAGGGGTCTGATGACTCAGGGGGCCGGTCAGGGACCCGAGGTGGAGCGCACGGCGGTGCTGCGCGACTTCCGGGTGCCCGCGTACGTCAACGAGACCGGTCCGTACGGCCACAGCACGCACCCCGGAGACGTCGTCCCGGCCCATGAGGAGGCCTACCCGGAGGGGTACACCCCCACCGAGCAGGACCTGCCGGTCATCGACCACGGTGACGGACTCCAGGCGGCCGCCGACCCCGCCGCACAGCCGGAGGAGGGGCCCGGTCCGCTGTTCGTCGTCGGCGACGTCCACGGCTACCTCGACGAACTGATGGCCGCACTCCACGAGAAGGGCCTGGTCGACGCCGCGGGCAACTGGTGCGCGGGCACCGCCCGGCTGTGGTTCCTCGGCGACTTCACCGACCGCGGTCCCGACGGCATCGGCGTGATCGACCTGGTGATGCGGTTGTCCGCGGAGGCCGCCGCGGCGGGCGGCTACTGCAAGGCCCTCATGGGCAACCACGAGCTGCTGCTGATCGGCGCCAAGCGCTTCGGTGACACCCCCGTCAACTCCGGCGCGGGCACCGCCACCTTCCAGGCGGCCTGGCTGCTCAACGGCGGGCAGAAGACCGACATGGACCGCCTCCAGGACCACCACCTCCAGTGGATGTCCCGCCTCGACGCGGTCGAGGAGGTCGACGGTCATCTCCTCGTCCACTCCGACACCACCGCCTATCTCGACTACGGCGACTCGATCGAGGCGGTCAACGACACCGTCCGCGAGACGATCACGCGCAACGACGCGGACGAGGTGTGGGACCTGTTCCGCAAGTTCACCAAGCGCTTCTCCTTCCGCGACGAAGGCGGCGCCGACCATGTGCGCTCCCTGCTCGACACGTACGGCGGCACCCGCATCGTCCACGGCCACAGCCCGATCCCCTATCTGCTCGGCGAAGTGGGCTCCGAGGACGACAAGGAGGAATCGGGTCCGGTGGTCGAGGGACCGCACGTCTACGCCGACGGACTGGCCATCGCGATGGACGGCGGCGTGACCATGGCCGGAAAACTGCTGGTCCAGCAACTGCCTCTGGATATCTGAACCTTCACGGGGCAGACGTTCCCCCGGGACGGACCGACCGTCGACCGCGCAGGCCAGGGGCCAATTTCTGGAAACCCCCTGTCACCGTGTGCCGTGACCGCTCTACCATCTGCTTATCCGTAGCAGGCTCCCCTCCGTTTCTGCCCGACGGCTCGTTGGCATGCGAGCCCCAAGCCCTACGGAGCATCGGGGGATGCACATGAACAGCGTTCCGCAGCACCTGCACAGCGAGGACCGCCAGGAGTACGAGCGGATCCTCGATGAGGCGCTGCGCTCCGCACCACACCGTCCCGAACTGGCCGCGGTCGGACAGCGGCTGAATCCCGAACAGTTGCGCACCATGGCGCTCAACGCCACCGCACTCATCACCGCGGCTGCGGCGACCGAGTACCAGCACTACGTGAAGGTCCGCGAGGAACAGCGCCGCCCCGCGACGCCGTCCACCCTGTCGTCCGTGCACGAACCCGGCCCCGCCGATTCGGGCACGGGTGCGATGGGGCTCGCCACCACCATGGGAGAGGTCGCCGAGACCGCCGGTGCGGGCGCCGTCGCCGTCGCCGCCGTCCTGACGCCCGTTCTCGCCGGAATCGCCGCGGCGATCTTCCTGCTCGTGGGCTACATCCTCCAGATGCTCAGCCCCCCGCCGGCGTTCGCCCACGCCATGATCACCATCGGATGGGTGTTCGGCGCCCTGACCGCGGCCGCGATCCTCGTCGCCGCAGTCGGCCTGCTGATCACCGCGCTGCACAACCGCCCTTCGCCGGACGCCGGGTACGGCGAACTGAGCGAGGAGGTGGCACGGGCCAGGGACGCCTGGCGCGAGGCCCTGCTGGAACGCGGCCTCCTCCCCTTCCTCAGGGACGCCCTGGCCGACCCCGGCACCGCCGCACTGCACCACACGGCACCGCCCGCCCCGACCAGCCGGATGCCCAGCCTCGGCTACGACCGCCCGGGCTTCAGCAGTCCGGACGAGGGAGCCTCCGGTGCCCGCCCGAGCTTCACCAGCCCGGACTACACCAGCCCGGACTTCGGGGGGCCGGAACACCAGCCGGAATGACACCCGGCACAGCCCCTCGGCTTGCGCCCCCACCACGGGGAGCGCAAGCCGAAGACCCGCCTGCGTCGGTCGGCGATCGGCTTACGTGAGTCGGCGATCGGCGGATGGACCCGGTTGGCCGCCGCACCCCGAACTCCTTCGCCTTCTGGGCCGTGCCCTCCGCGATCTCCTCAGGAGACGCCCCAGAGAAGCTCAGCCGGACCTCGGCCACTGTCATACCGAGATGGCACAGTCCGGCCCCATGAACATTGATCGGTTCTGGAACATCATCGAATCCGCGCGATCTTCGGCCGCCGTCTCCCGGGTGCGCTTCGACGACGCTCTGGTGGACCTCCTGACCGGGTGCCCTCCGAAAGAGATCCTGGAGTACGCCGAGCGATTCGACGAGGTACACGACGCTCTGTACCGGTGGGATGTCTGGGCGGCGGCGTATCTCATGGGCGGCGGCTGCTCCGACGACAGCTTCATGGACTTTCGAGCAGGCGTGATCGCGCTGGGGCGGGACTGGTACGAGCGCGTTGCGCTGAGTCCGGACAGCCTCGCCGGGCACCCCGCTGTCATCGAAGCCGCGAGCGAACACGACGACGAAGCACTGTTCTACGAGGACGTTAACTACGCGGCCAGCGGGGCTTTTACCCGCCTCACAGGTAACCCCGACTCCTTCTACGAGGCCTGGGCCGAATACCGGCCGACGGACAAGCAGAACTCCGACGCAGCGGACATGGGGGAAGACTTCGACTTCGACGACGCGGACGAGATGCATCGGCGCCTGCCCCGTCTGGCACGGCTGTACCTCGAAGCCGGCGACTGGCTGAAGCGGCGCACCACGTAGTATCTGCCCCTCATTTACGGCTCTGGGGGGTACATGCCAACGAGGAAGTCACTGCCGAGAACACCGAGCGTCTTCATGTTCGGCGCACTGCTGGCTGGATCAGTGTGCGTGAGCGCCTGCGGTGCGGACCGGGAGCCGAGTACCTCTGCAACGTCTCCGCAGGCGCATGCCTCCGTCCCGAGGACTGGGCGCTTGTTGAGCGTGAGCGAGCTCAGGACCCTCACCTTCCGGGAGGGTGAGGTGCCCCAGGCCTACGAGGGTGCGATCCCCGTCCTCGATCGTGAGCCGGAGACCGACCGCTCGACGTTACCTCCTGTCTCGGACCCGGCATGCGAGCAGGTCTTGGACATCGCCGACGCCGACGGCGCGTCCTCTGCCGTGCATCAGACCTTCAATTGGAAGGACAACATCTTCCCCGGCGGATCGACCCTCGCCTCGTACAAGGGGACGGAAGCACAAGCCGCCTTCAACCGACTTGGCGAGGGTCTCAAGGCGTGCAGAACCTTTACGGGGACCGGCTACACCGGCAAGTACCGATCGGAACTGGCAGTCGAGAGCTCACCTCGCGTCGGGGACGAGGCCGTGCGCTACAGCCTCACGTCTCCGACGAACGACGGCAGTGTCCGCCACGACGATCACGTGGTGGTCCGTGTGGGCAGCGTCATCGCAGTGTTCAGCGCGATGGAGATCGACAAGCGGGCAGCCTTCCCACCTGATCTCATCGCAAAGCAAGTTGAGCGCCTGCAGAACGCTCAACGGCAGTGAGCAGCAGACGGTGCTCCAGGGGCGCCACACCGTGGAGCACCGTCTCCCCTCGTCAGTCGGCTGTCGGCAGGGAGACCCGGCTGCTGGCCGCGAACTCCTTCGCCTTCTGGAGCGTCCCTTCAGCAACCTGCTCAGGAGACGTCCGTTCAGCCGCGCGCGGGTTTCAGTCCTGCGGGGGCAGTGGTGATTGCTTCCTTTCCGGCAGAGTGATGATCGCGATGCTCTCCGGCTGGGCTATGGCCAGGCGGGTGCCATCCGGGTGCAGGGCCGCAACGGGCGTCGGAATGTGCGTGACCCCGTAGCTGCCCTCTCTCCGAGGCACCTTCACAGTCGGCCATTCCGCCACCACGGCACCTGTCGTGACATCGATCAGCCGCGGATGCCCGTGCAGCGAGACGACCGTGTCGCCACGGGCGAGCAGAGTGCCGATGCTGAAATCGACCCTGCTGCGGTGGATCCACCGCCCTGCGGAGAGCGACCACACGCCCAACTCCCTAGGACCCAGGGCAGGCCTCTCCTCGTCGTCGAGAAACTCGCCATCGGTCGCCACGGCCAGGCGGTCACCGTCGAGCCAGCAGGCCGAGACGACCTCCGCGTCGATGCCCGGGGCCGAGGGCAGCACGCCACGGCCATCGAGCACGGAAGGGTCCGTCAACGCACTGGCCAGGTCGAAGACTTCGACGACCCCGTACGGATGCCACACCCAGCCCGCCGACAGCAGGTGTCTCCCGTCCGGGCTCACCGCCAGCCGCGAGTGGAACACGTCCTTCGGATCACGTTCACCACTGGTGAGCCACTCTCCCGACTCCGCGTCCTCGATCTCGAGGATGTTGTACTCCTCCGGGCAGTGGACCAGAACCTCGCGGCCGTCCTGCAACGTCCCGAGTGCCACCGGATAGTCGAAAACTTCAGCTTGGTAGTAGCTGCGGTTCAGCTCACGGATGAGCTGATCACCGTCGAACAGCAGTGCCTTGGTACCACGCTCGGCATAGACGACGGAGTAGCGGCCGGACGGGGAGACGACGCTCCGGTCGAAGGAAAACGCATAGCGGACCGAGGCACTCTGCTCCACTCCGTCAGTACCCCATCGGCGGCCACCATCCACCAGGTCGACCAGATCATCGCCGTCCCACACCAGCGACTGTGCTTCAGCCGTCACCTTCAGAACGATCAAGACTCCCCCTCATCTCATCCCCGAACGCACGATGGCGCTGCCCCGAAGGCACCCTCCCTCCGGAACAGCGCCAATCTACGGACGTCAGTCCGCCAGCGGCAGGTACACGCGATTACCGCTCGCCGCGAACTCCTTCGACTTCTGGGCCATGCCCTCCTCGATCTCCTCCTGACTGCCGCCGTGACGGCGGCGGATGTCCTGAGAGATCTTCATCGAGCAGAACTTCGGCCCGCACATGGAGCAGAAGTGAGCCGTCTTGGCCGGCTCGGCCGGGAGGGTCTCGTCGTGGAACTCCCGGGCCGTGTCGGGGTCGAGGGCCAGGTTGAACTGGTCCTCCCAGCGGAACTCGAAGCGGGCGTCGGAGAGGGCGTCGTCCCACTCCTGGGCGCCCGGGTGTCCCTTGGCGAGGTCGGCCGCGTGGGCCGCGATCTTGTAGGTGATGACACCCGTCTTGACGTCGTCCCGGTTGGGCAGGCCCAGGTGCTCCTTGGGCGTGACGTAGCAGAGCATCGCGGTGCCCCACCAGGCGATCATCGCGGCGCCGATGCCGGAGGTGATGTGGTCGTAGGCCGGCGCGACGTCGGTGGTCAGCGGGCCGAGCGTATAGAACGGAGCTTCATCGCAGATCTCCTGCTGAAGGTCGATGTTCTCCTTGATCTTGTGCATCGGAACGTGTCCCGGGCCCTCGATCATGGTCTGTACGTTGAAACGCTTCGCGATCCGGTTGAGTTCCCCGAGCGTGCGCAACTCCGCGAACTGGGCCTCGTCGTTGGCGTCCGCGATCGAACCGGGCCTGAGGCCGTCGCCCAGCGAGTACGTGACGTCGTAGGCGGCGAGGATCTCGCACAGTTCCTCGAAGTTCTCGTACAGGAACGACTCCTTGTGGTGCGCCAGGCACCACGCCGCCATGATCGAGCCGCCACGCGAGACGATGCCCGTCTTGCGGTTGGCCGTCAGTGGTACGTACGGCAGGCGTACGCCCGCGTGGACCGTCATGTAGTCCACGCCCTGCTCGGCCTGTTCGATGACCGTGTCCTTGTAGATCTCCCAGGTCAGCTCCTCGGCGCGGCCGTCGACCTTCTCCAGCGCCTGGTAGAGCGGCACCGTCCCGATGGGGACCGGGGAGTTGCGCAGCACCCACTCGCGGGTGGTGTGGATGTTGCGGCCGGTGGACAGGTCCATGACCGTGTCGGCACCCCAGCGGGTCGCCCAGGTCATCTTCTCGACCTCCTCCTCGATGGAGGAGGTCACCGCGGAATTGCCGATGTTGGCGTTGACCTTCACCAGGAACCGCTTGCCGATGATCATCGGCTCGATCTCCGGGTGGTTGACGTTCGCCGGCAGCACCGCACGGCCCGCCGCGATCTCCTCCCGCACGACCTCGGGAGAAACGTTCTCCCGGATGGCCACGTACTCCATCTCGGGCGTGATCTCGCCGCGGCGGGCGTAGGCGAGCTGTGTGACCGCCTTGCCGTCGCGGCTACGGCGAGGCTGGCGGGCACGTCCCGGAAAGACCGCGTCCAGGTTACGGAGGCCGCCCCGAGGTGAGGTGTGCTTGATCCCGTCGTCCTCGGGGCGCACGGGCCGGCCCGCGTACTCCTCGGTGTCCCCGCGAGCGATGATCCAATTCTCCCGCAGCGGCACCAGGCCCCGGCGGACGTCCGTCTCGGCGAGCGGATCGGTGTACGGGCCCGAGGTGTCGTACAGCGTGACCGACTGCCCGTTGGTGAGGTGCACCTGGCGGACCGGCACCCGCAGATCGGGGCGCGAGCCCTCGATGTACGCCTTGTGCCAGCCGATGGACTTCCCGGCCTCCGTGTCGAGCTGGTCGTTCTGCTCGGAGGCAGGCGTGCGCGCGTCCTTGATGGTCATGAGACCTACTCCCTACGCCGGCATTACCCGGTAACAGGTTCGGCGGTCGACGCAGCGGTTTCCGTCCGCCGACGTTTCGTGGGGAACGTCACTCGCTTGAAGTGACGTTCCACGTGAAACATCGCTGGGACGGAGGTCAGCGCCCTCTCAGCCCGGTGCTCCGAGCTCCCGCGTGTACAAAAGGTGCCACCACGCTAGCGTCAATTCGGGCGCGGTGAACAGAGGGCCCCTGTCGTTCTTGCGATGATCGGTCGGTGACCACGACGCATCAGTCTCCTTACCCGCCCCCCGAGCCTCCGCGCCGACCGGGCTCCGGAAACGGTCCTGGGCACGGCTCCGGAAGCGGCCCGGGCAGCGGTTCCCGCGGCGGCTTCGGAGACGGCGGGGTCGGCGGGGCAGGCGGCACGGGCGGGACCAGCGGCTGGCACGAGCATGAGCGCCGTGGTGGGCATGCGGGCGGTCAGGGCTACGGTCATGGCCAGGGCGGCGCGGGTCATGGCGGCCAGGGCAGTGGTGGTGCCGGTGGTGGCGATGGTTACGGCAGCGGCGATGGTTATGGCGGGGATGAACACGGGCGTGGCCCCGGAGACGGGCACGAACATGGTTCAAGTGGCGGGCACGGGCATGGTCCGGGTGACGGACACGGTTCCGGCGACGGGCACGGACCGGGACATGGGCACGGGGACAGGTCCGGTTCCGGCGGTGGGCACGGCCACTCGCACAGTCATGGGCCGGCGGCTCCCGTCTCCAAGCACCTGCGCAAGGTCATCGCGGCGATCCTGATCCCGTTCGGCGTAGCCGTGGTGGTGGGGCTCGGGGTGCTGTGGCCCGGTGGCGCACCGGCGCACGAGCGCACTGGGGTGGGCTTCGACCGGCAGACTCAGCAGGCCACGGTCAGCAAGGTAGTGAGCGTCGACTGCAAGTCGGTGAACGCCTCGGGGGAGCCCCCGACGGGGGACACGTCCACCGCCGAGGGCTCGTCCGCCGAACAACAGGCGAACGGGACCTGCAAGAAGGCGACGATCCGGGTCGACACCGGCGACGACAAGGGCCGCACCTTCACGGAGATCGTCCAGCCGGACCAGTCACGGCAGTTGCACGAGGGCGAGAAGGTGGTGGTCGCATACGAGCCTTCCGCGCCCAGGGATTTGCAGTACTCGGTCACCGACGTCAACCGCCGCTTCCCGATGGGGCTGCTCGCCGGCATCTTCGCGCTCGCCGTCGTGGTCGTCGGGCGGCTGCGCGGAGTCATGGCACTGGTCGCGCTGGCCATCAGCTTCATGGTGCTGAACTTCTTCATCCTGCCCGCGATCCTCCAGGGCTCGAACCCGCTGCTCGTGGCGGTGATCGGGTCGAGCGCCATCATGCTGATCGCCCTCTACATGTGCCACGGCCTGTCGGCCCGAACCTCCGTGGCTGTACTGGGGACGCTGATCTCGCTGGTGCTGATCGGCATCCTCGGCTCGCTGTTCATCAGCTGGGCAGCACTGACGGGCAACACGGACGACAACACCGGACTCATCCACGGGCTGTACCCGACGATCGACATGAGCGGTCTGCTGCTCGCCGGCGTCATCATCGGCTCGCTCGGTGTCCTCGACGACGTGACGGTCACTCAGACGTCAGCGGTCTGGGAGCTGCACGAGGCCAACCCGACGATGGGCTGGCGCGGGCTGTACCGCGCCGGAATCCGGATCGGCCGGGACCACATCGCATCCGTCGTCAACACCCTCGTCCTCGCCTACGCCGGTGCCGCGCTGCCGCTGCTGCTGCTCTTCTCCATCGCGCAGTCCAGCGTGGGGACCGTCGCCAACAGCGAGCTGGTGGCGGAGGAGATCGTGCGCACACTGGTCGGCTCGATCGGCCTCGTCGCCTCGGTGCCGGTCACCACGGCCCTCGCGGCCCTGGTGGTCTCGGCCGACCGACCGGGGGCGGAGGTGGCTGGGACATCCGCACCCGTACCGGCGACGAGTGCGAGCGCGGGCACGGCCGACAGTCGGCCGGCGTCGGGACGCGGTGGTGGGAAGGGGCGGCGGCGCAGGCGTTGAGGGGGACCAGGGTTCGGCTGGAGCTCCGCTTCCTGGCCAATCCCTGGTCCCAGGCTCCAGTTCCGGGTTCCCAGACCCGGCTCCCGGCCGACTCCTACGAGGGACTCGCTCGCCGTAGAAGATGTGCACACGCACGCTGCATTCCAGCGCGACCTCACCGCCGAAGCACCGAGCGCCCCGCCGCCTGACCGTTTCCTTCAGCGTCCACGGCCACGGCGCCCACGGCCCCGCTCGCCGATCTCAGCTAACCGGACTGCCGCCGCCCCCCACCTCGGCAGAAGCACCACGGCGGCCTCATCCAGCCGTAACTCCACCGGAGCGCCGACCCCGCCCCCGTCGCCACCCTCAGCAGAAGCGTTCCTGCACCCTCCCACCCCACGCTGAAGCGTTCCGCCACCCCGCTGCCGTAAAGCGTCAGCCCGCGCTCTGCTCCTCTGCCAGGATCCGGTCCAGCGCTTCGTCGAGATGTGTGTCGAAATCGGCCAGTGCGGCCTCCTGGCCCAGCGGCACCAGCTTGTCGGTGCGGTCGAGGAACGCGATGATCGGCGCCGTCGACGAGCGGAACAGGGCCTGGTCGCCGCCGACCTGAAGCCTGATCAGGACATCGCCGAGCAGGTCGGAACCGGCGGGTGCGACCCGCACATCACCTTCCCCGCAGGGCCGGCCCACCCCGTCGATCAGCAGCTCCCGGCCGAAAGCCCAGGTCACCGGGGCATCGCCCGGGAGATGGAAGGTCAGCCGGACAGCGTAGGGATCGCAGGCCTCGTAGCGCAGTTCCACCGGAATGCGGAAGGAGAGCTCCTCCGACACGAGAAAGCTCATCATGACCTCTGCTTGTACGGTCTCGCGCATCGCTTACCCCGTCATCTGCCTTCGTCGGCCGGAATGATCCCTCTGACACTGGAGGCATCTTGCTGAACGTGCACGACAGATCACAAGGAGTGAGTTTTCAGATACTGATAGAGATCGCCAGCGAACCCATCAAACGCCCGATTTCCGCTTGCAGTTGCTGGGTGGCGGCCAGCAACCGGTCCGCCTGATGGGCGGGCAGAGAGATGGCCATCGTTGCCGCAGCGTTACCCACCGTGATCGGAATCGCCGCGCACACCGTCCCCAACGCGTACTCCTGACGTTCGATCACCGGCCCCATCCGCGCGGTCCGTTCGAGACGCCGGAGCAGACTGTGGCCGTCGCGCACGGTGTACGGCGTGATGGACTGCACGGGGTACCGGTCGAGATGGTCACGCCGGGCCTCGTCGTCCAGCTGGGCGAGCAGACACTGCCCGATGGCGTGCGCGTGCCCGGTCTCACGGAAGTCGGCCCACTCCTCGACCGCCGGGCTTCCGGGGCTCTCGGAGACACAGAGGACCTCGATCTCGCCGTCCCTGTACTGCGCGTAGTACACCGGCACGCCGATCAAATCGCGCCAGTGCCCGAGCGCCTCGACGACGGTGCTGCGACGTTTCTGCTCGGCTCCGCTGCTGCTCAGTCGCTCGGCCGCCTCCCCGAGAAAGAACAGACCCCTGTCTCGGCGCAGATAGCCCTCGTGCACGAGGGTGCGCAGCAGGTGGTACGCCGTGGGCAGCGCCAGCCCGGTCTCGCGGGCGAGTTGTTTGGCGGGGGCTCCGTGCTCGTGCTCCGCGACGGATTCGAGCAGGCGCATCGCGCGCTGGACAGATCCGATCAGGGTCGCGGAGTGAGCCTGTTCGGGAGGTTCACAGGCCGCCGCGCGCCGCTGGACGGGGGCTGACGACCGTACGGAGGCAGCGGGCTGCACGGGGGCCGACGCCCGTACCGGGGCCGTCGGCCCGGCGGGACCGGATGACTGGCCGGAAGCGGATACCCGTACCGGAGCTGCCGGCTGAGCCGGGCCCACCGGCCGTACGGAAGCCACGGGCGGGGCGGGAGCGGGGTCCGCGGGCGGGGCGGAGGCCACTGGCTCGCCTGGAGCCACGAGCTGAGCCGGAGCAACGGGCTGGGCGGAAGCCACGGGCTGGGCGGAAGCCACGGGCTGAGCGGAAGCCACCGGCTCGCCCGGAGCCACGAGCTGAGCCGAAGCCACCGGCTGGGCGGGAGCCACAGCCTGAGCGGGACTTACCGGGGCTCCAGGAGCCGTCGGTCGTGCCGAGGCTGTCGGCTGTACCGGAGCCGTCGGCTGTGCCGAAGCTGTCGGCTGTGTCGGAGGCGTCGTCGAGCGGGCGTCGATCTGTGCGGGTGCGGTGTCAACCGTGGCCAAGGGGCACTCCCGGAGCGCGAGGGGGGAGCCCGTGCGGGGGAACACGGGAGGGGGTACTCCGCTCGCGGGGTCGTCCCCGCGTCGAGTTCCGGACTTTAACGGCCCGCCACCGCACGTATACGGGCCGTCCGGAAAACTTCCCTCGCCCGAGGGAACGGGGCATTCCTGTTACCGGTCGCCCCGCCCGCTCCGGACGCTCACCAGTCGCTGCGCGAGGAGGAGCTCGTCATGAACTTCCGTACGACGTAGATGAGTCCGCCGACCAGGGCCACGAAGACCAGCAGCTTGAAGAGCAGGCCGATGACGAAGCCGACGACCGTGGCTATCAGTCCGCCGAACACGACCAGAGCGATGACCGGCACCGCGATCCACTTCACCCACCACGGCAACCCCGCGAAGATCTCTCCCATCGCACTCAACCTCTCTGCAGTCCGGCACCGTCCGGCCCCTCTGGTACCGGATCCACCAATGTCCTGCACTCGATGCTAGGGCCGGGAGGTACCGCCGCGGGGGCCTCGCACCCCTTGTCCTCCCCTGACTGATCCCCTAGGGAACCCCGAGGCCACGGGTCAGCTCTCCGGGGGAGAGAACACCACCATCACCCGGAGGTCCTCGCTGATGTGGTGGAACTTGTGCGCGACACCGGCCGGCACGTACACCACGCTGCCTCGCGCCACCTGGGTGGTCTCCATGCCCACGGTGATCGCCGCGCGTCCGCTGACCACGAAGTAGACCTCGTCCTGGTGGTGCGGCTGCTGCGGGTCCTGCGCGCCCGCGTCGAGTGCGTACAGGCCGACCGACATGTTCCGCTCCCGCAGGAACTGCAGGTAGGCGCCGTCGTTGGCGGCGCGCTCCGCCTCCAGTTCATCCAACCGGAATGCCTTCATCGACTTAGCCCGCCCTCGTCGTACCCGTAACCGATCTCTTCTGCCACGATCAGACACATGAAGAATTTCCTAGTCAAGACGATCGCCAACGCGGGTGCCCTGGCGGTCGCCGTCTGGCTGCTCGACAAGATCACCCTGACCGGTGGCAGCACCGGCAAGAAGGTCTGGACGCTGCTTCTCGTAGCCCTGGTCTTCGGCCTGGTGAACTTCCTGGTCAAGCCGGTCGTGAAGGTCCTGACCTTCCCCCTGTTCATCCTGACGCTCGGCCTGTTCACGCTGATCGTCAACGCACTGATGTTGCTGCTGACCTCGTGGCTCGCCGACAAGCTCGACCTGAGCTTCCACGTCGAGGGGTTCTGGACCGCCGTCCTGGGCGGCCTGATCATCTCCATCGTGTCCTGGGCCCTGCACGTCGTCCTGCCCGACGAGGACTGAGGAGGCATGACCTACCGCGTCTGTTTCGTCTGCACGGGCAACATCTGCCGTTCCCCGATGGCCGAGTCGGTCTTCCGCGCCCTCACAGTGGAAGCCGGTCTGGACGGCCTGGTCGAGGTCGACAGTGCCGGTACGGACGGCTGGCACGAGGGTGACGGCGCGGACCCGCGCACCGTGTCCGTCCTGGAGGAGCACGGCTACGACGGCGCCCACACGGCCCGGCGGTTCCAGCCCTCCTGGTTCTCCCGCCTGGACCTCGTCATCGCCCTCGACGCCGGCCACCTCAGGGCCCTGCGCCGCCTAGCGCCCACCCCGGAGGACGCGGCGAAGGTACGGCTGCTGCGTTCGTACGATCCCGCCGCGGGCGCCGACCTCGACGTTCCGGACCCGTACTACGGAGGCCTGGACGGTTTCGAGGAGTGCCTTGAGATGGTGGAGGCGGCGAGCGAGGGTCTGCTCGCCGAGGTGCGCGAGCATACGAAGGGACGGGTGGCATGAGCGACAGGGCTGCGGGCCGGGGAGAGGGCACGCGCGCGGTGCGGGCGGGACTTCCCGAGGCGGTCAAGAACGAACCGACCCTGCCCGGTCCGGCCTTCGCCGCCCACTTCCATCTGCCGGGGGAGGTCGACGGCCCGTACACCTACGGCCGCGACACCAACCCGAGCTGGAGCCTGCTGGAGCGCGCCATCGGCGAGCTGGAGGCACCGGGACAGGACGGCGTGGAGACGCTGGTCTTCGCCTCGGGCATGGCCGCCATCTCCGCCGTGCTCTTCTCGCAACTGCGCGCCGGGGACACGGTCGTCCTGCCCAGCGACGGCTACCAGGTGCTGCCCCTGGTCCGCGCCCAGTTGGAGGCGTACGGCATCGCGGTGCGCACCGCCGCTACCGGCGGCGACGCCCAGCTCGACGTCCTCGACGGCGCGCGGCTGCTGTGGATCGAGAGCCCGTCCAACCCCGGCCTCGACGTATGTGACATCCGGCGGCTCGTCGAGGCGGCACACGCGCGTGGTGCGCTCGTCGCCGTCGACAACACGCTCGCCACGCCCCTCGGACAGCGCCCGCTGGAGCTCGGCGCGGACTTCTCCGTCGCGAGCGGCACCAAGCAGCTCACGGGGCACGGAGACGTCCTCCTGGGGTATGTGACAGGCCGCGAGGGCGAGGCCATGGACGCCGTCCGCCGCTGGCGGAAGATCGTCGGGGCGATCGCGGGCCCCATGGAGGCCTGGCTCGCCCACCGCTCGATCGCCACGCTCCAGATGCGGGTCGACCGGCAGAACACGACCGCGCTCGTGCTCGCCCAGGCACTGCGGGAGCGGCCGGAGGTGACCGGGCTGCGCTACCCGGGGCTGCCCGACGACCCCTCGCACAAGATCGCCTCGCAGCAGATGCGCCGCTATGGGTGCGTGGTCTCCTTCACGCTGCCCACGCACACGCGTGCCGACCGTTTCCTCGACGCCCTGCGGCTCGTCGACGACGCGACGAGCTTCGGCGGAGTGCGCTCCACGGCCGAGCGACGCAGGCGCTGGGGCGGCGACGACGTGCCGGAGGGCTTCATCCGTTTCTCGGTCGGGGCGGAGGATCCCGGGGACCTGGTGACGGATGTGATGCGTGCGCTGGACGAGTCGGCCGACTGACCGTTTCAGCGAAGATTTTCACGGACGCACAGCCATGCCCGGCTACGTACAACGGACGGTCCGAGCCTCCCCCCTCGTGGCTCGGACCGTCCCGGTTCCCGCGCGCGAAGAACCGCGCGAACAAGGCTAGTTGACTCTGTGTCAGTGTCCAATCACAGTAGCGACACAGGCCTATCGACATATTTATAGTTGGGCCCCTGCCCCAGGGCCGGGAGAGGGGCGGGGAGGGGACGTCACCATGGATCTGGCCTTGCTGCGCACCTTCGTCACGGTGCACCGGGCCGGTTCCTTCACCCGCGCCGCCGCCCTGCTCGGCCTGTCGCAGCCGGCCGTCACCTCGCAGATCCGCACTCTGGAACGGCAGTTGGGCCGCCCCCTGTTCTTACGGCAGGCCCGCGGAGTGACCCCCACGACCATCGGCGACGAACTCGCCCACAAAGCCGCACCTCATCTCGACGCCCTGGTGGAGATCGCCGAGACGGGACTCGACGACGAGTCGTCCCTGCGGACGCTCCATCTGGCGGGGCCTCCCGAGTTCACCGCCGAGCGGGCGCTGCCCGCACTCACCGAGCTGACCGGAGAGGACGGCCAGGGCTTCGCCCTACGGGCCTCCTTCGGGAACGCCGAGGAGACCCTGGAGGGTCTGGCCGCCGGGCATCACGACCTGGCCATCAGCACGGCCCGTCCGCGGGGTGCCCTGCTCACCGCGAGCACGCTCTGCGACGAGGAGCACGTCCTGGTCGCCGCCCCGGGCTGGGCCGCCCAGCTCGGCTCGCGGGAGGCGGTCGGGGCCCTTCCCGCCGTCAAGCGAGACCCTGCGATCGAGGACGTCCCCGTGATCGAGGTGCACGAGTCGCTGCCCTTCGTCTCGCGCTACTGGGCCTCCGTCTTCGATTCCCGCCCCGCCGCGCCGGGCACCGTCGTCGTCCCCGATCTGCGCGCCGTGCTCGCCTGCGCCGTCGCGGGCGCCGGGCTCGCGGTGCTGCCGCGCTATCTGTGCGCGGCCGCCCTGGAGCGCGGTGACGTCGTCGCGCTGCACGAGCCCGCGGTGCCCCCGCTTCGGACGTACTTCCTGGTGGTCCGCACCGGGACGCTGGCCATGCCCCATGTCGCACGGGCACACGAATGGCTGCTGCGGGCGGCCGTCGACTGGGACTGACCAGGGGTTTCGCACCATTCACGCAGTGAGCCCGGTCGGTGACGCCATGCGATGTTTCACGTGGAACCATCCGGGCCACATACCCCCCATGACCGTCCGACCCGTGGTCAAGCGCACCGCCCGTGCCGTCCTGCTCGACGGCGATGATCTGATCCTGATCAAGCGCACCAAACCCGGCATGGATCCTTACTGGCTGACTCCCGGCGGCGGAGTCGAGCCGACGGACACGACCGTCGTCGACGCCCTGCACCGCGAGGTGTACGAGGAGCTCGGCGCCAAGATCACCGACGTGGTGCCCTGCTTCGTGGACACCGTCGAGCACATCGGCGACGACGGTGGGGCGACCGGAGTGAAGGTGCAGCACTTCTTCGTCTGCCACCTGGAGTCCATGGACCCGTCCTTGCGACACGGCCCGGAAGTGGACGAACCCATCGGAGAGTACGAGATCGTCCGGGTGCCGTTCACTCGTGTCGGGATCGCCTCCGTGCACCTGGTCCCGCTGTCCCTGCGCCACTATCTGGACGGCAACATCGAGGGCGTACGGGCCATGCACGCACCGGACCTGGGCTGACCTCCCGGCCGGGTCACTGGGCCAGGACGAGCTCCTCCACGGAGTCGTGGCGTATGCGTTCCGACGGGATTCCGATGGACCTGAGCGTGTCCACACCGTTGCGGATCATGCCGGGCGGCCCCGACAGGTAGGCGTCGTACTCGTGCCACGGGCCGTACTCGCGTACCGCGTCCGGGAACCGGAGACGGGCCTGCCGGTCGACGACCGCGCGGACCGACAGCCACGGGTGGGACTGCTGGAGCCTGAGCATCGTGTCGATGTCGTACAGGTCGTTGTCGGTGCGTGCTCCGTAGAACACCTCGACCGACCGTCGTGCGCCGTGTTCGGCCACGTCCTCGACGAGCGCCTTGATCGGCGCTATGCCCGTACCGCCGCCCAGACAGAGCAGGCCGCTGTCGGTGGTGTGGTCCACGGTCATGGATCCGGTGGGCGGACCGAGCCGGATGATGTCGCCGGGGCGGGCACGGTGCACCAGGGCGTTGGAGATCCAGCCCGCGGGGACGGCCTTCACGTGGAACGACAGCAGCCCGTCCGAGCGGGGCGCCGAGGCGAACGAGTAGTGCCGCCATATACGCGGCCACCAGGGCGTCTCCAGGCTCGTGTACTGGCCGGCGAGGAACGGATAGGGCTGATCGGGCCGGACGGTGACGACGGCGACGTCCGGGGTCCTCAGCTCGTGCGACACGACCTCCGCGTACCACCAGGCCGGGGCGCGCAGCTCGTCCGCGGCGGCCGCGTCGATCATCACCTGCGAGATCGTCGTGTACACCCGGACCCAGGCCGCTTCGGTCTCCGTGTCCCAGACGGAGGCGTACTTGCTCAGCGCGCCGATGAGGCACTCCCCGACTGCGGGGTAGTCCTCGGCGCGGGTGCCGTACTTGCGGTGACCGCGGCCCAGGTTCTGCAGGTAATCGACCAGGACCGGGGTGTTGTCGATGTGCTCGGCCGCCGTCAGCAGCGCCCTGAGCAGGCGATCCCGCTGGGCGTCCATGGCGGCGGGGAACAACGGACGCAGATGCGGGTGGCGTACGAAGAGCAGCGCGTAGAAGTACGACGTGACCTTCTCTGCGACGGGGGTGACCTCGGCCATGGTCCGGCGGATGCGGACGGCGTCCGGGGAGGGTGGC
This sequence comes from Streptomyces sp. NPDC006335, assembly GCF_040612795.1. NCBI lineage: Bacteria > Bacillati > Actinomycetota > Actinomycetes > Kitasatosporales > Streptomycetaceae > Streptomyces > Streptomyces sp. NPDC006335. Next base: position 246,389 of record NZ_JBEXQX010000009.1, on the reverse strand, counting down.
TGGTCTCTCGGGGACGGGCGCGGGAGGCGCGGAGGAATCGTGCCGGGCCCCGTGAAGGCGGCCTGGTGCGGGGACGAGGACTGGACGGCGTCCGGGGGGCGTACGGGAGGGGTGCCGCCCGGCGCTGTCGGGGGCTGGGTCGCAGCGGACCGTGGTGTCGGCGGAGCCTGTGGTGTCTGCGGAGTCTGCGCCGGGGTGTGTATCTCGTCCGGCCTCGTCGGGACGTGTGCGTCGTCCGCCGGGGCGGGTATCTCCTCGGCGAGTGTCGCCTCCGCGCGGGCGGGCTCCGTACGAGGCGGCACTGTGGCTCCAGCCGAGGCGTCGGACGACGCTGTCACCTGGGCCGGCGGGTCCGGTTCGGCGACAGTCGGGACTCCTGGAGGGCTGTGCGGACCTGGCCTGCCGACCGGGCTCAGAGCGGCCGGCCTGCCTCCCTCTGCCGTCTCGTGCTCGGCGTCGGGCACCTCCGTCGGCTGATTGCGTGAAGTGAACCAGCCGCCCACCGGAGTGCCGTCGTCGGCCGACATGGCGGTCGGAGCGTCCATGGTGTGCCTCGCCTCGAACATCTTTCGGTCAGTCTGCGCACTTCCTCGGTCGGAAGATGCCTGCTTCCCCCGCAGACGGCTTGCTGTCCCCGCTCGACGTCAGGGCCAATACGGCGCACCCAGCCCCTGTTCGCAGTCCCTACGAACTGGTGGGCGAGGGTGTGGCAAGGACCGCAGCATCCTCACCGCAGAGTCCCACCGCGTACGGATGCCCTGGCCGCATAACCACAAATGCGGGTCTTCGATCTCCCCGTCCCGTTAGGCTGCATTGCCCCGCTCTCGGCCGCCCATGGCCTTCGCACCCCAGTACGGACAGGAACCGGATCCGACCCTACCGGCCGTCGTTCCGCACACGAGTCCTCCCTCCCCTCCACGCATTGATCGCGGGAAGTTCGCGGAGTGAACCATGAATGGGCTCAATTACCGAGCGTGGCGCACCAATTCATAGGCTTCCCACAGGTCCATGCCCGTGTAGGAGTGGGTCGAGATTGCGGACAGATGATGGTCCGCATTGACCGCCACCGAGATCGGCACCGCGGCGAAAAGGTCCTTGTCGGAAGCCGAGTCGCCATAGGCAACGCAGTCGGCCCGCGTCACTCCGAACTGCTCACACAACCGGTCCGCGATCAGGACCTTGGCAGCGGCGTTGAGCGCCCCGGCAGGATCCACGGGCTCGGTGAAGGGGACGGCCGGAAAACGCGATCCGTATGTGGCGTGGGCTCCCCAGGTCGTGAGCCGTTCCACGAAGAAGGACGGCGAGAGCGACACGACCGCGCAGTAGTCGCCCTGTTCCCTGATCTCCGCCCAGACCTCGCGAATGCGGGCCAGCCACGGGGCACCTTCGAAGGCCGCGACGACATGTGCCTCGGTCAGGGACTCCCACAACGCGTACACCTGCTGCGCATATTGGGACGGGTCTATCAGTCCGGCCCCGATCGCCTGGTCGAGTGCAACCGTCTCGGCCTCGAGTCCGAGCTGCCGGGAAATCTGTACGGGTGCGCTGCTTCCGTGCAGCAAAGTGGCGTCGAGGTCGAAGAGATGAAGTCTCGCCATGTTCTTGAGGCTAGTGGCCACTTGCGGGCGGTGGTCCATGAGAACGGTGAGACACCACGCCGCTCCCTGTCGATCGCGGGACGGTCGCCGTTCTCCGATGTTTCACGTGAAACACGCGCCATCTGATCGCGTGTTGTGCGCTTGACCACGAGATGGCCAAAAGCTCATGCGCACCCCAGGAAACAGGTGGACGCCGAGGGCACTCGTCGGACAGCCTGACCTGCGTGCCGACTCCTTCTCTCACCGCTCTCCCCATCCGCCGTCTGACGGTACGTGACCTCACCGCCTGCGCGGACTTGTCCGAGGACCGGGGGTGGCCACGCGAGGAGCACAAGTGGGGCCTTCTCCTCTCGGCGGGTAAGGGCTACGGCATCGATGACCCCGACGGAGGACTCGTCACCGCATGCGTGGTCACGGAGTACGGCCCGTACAGCGAGCCGGATCTGGGAACGATCGGGATGGTGCTGGTCGCCGAACGGCACGCCAGGCAGGGCATCGGGCGCCGGCTCATGCACCACATTCTCTCCGTGATGGGCACCACCCCGCTGACCCTTCACGCGACGCCCTACGGCCGCCCGCTCTACGAGGAACTGGGCTTCAAGGTGACCGGCCGGGCGGAGATGCTCCTCGGACACTTCACGCCGGGCGGCCCAGCACCGACGACGAGCACGCGCGCGGCCACCGCCGAGGACCTCGCCGCGATTCTCCGGCTCGACGAGGAGGTGCTCGGCACGGATCGCACGCACCTCATCACCCGGCTGCCCGCTTTCGCCGACCAGTTCCGCGTCGCCGAGGAGAACGGCCGGATCATCGGATACGCAGCCGCCTGGCCCAACATGCGCACCCACGTCGTGGGTCCGCTGATCGCCCGTGACACCGACACGGCCCAGGCACTCCTCACGTCACTCGCCGCCGGCACCGACCGTCCCCTGCGCACCGACATCGACGTACGGCACGAAGAGCTACGGGCGTGGGCCAAGGAACGCGGTCTGGCGTCGGTCAGCTTCAACTCTGTCATGACGTACGGAATCCCGGAGTTGCCGGGCGACTGGAGTCGGCGCTTCGCCCCGCTGACGGTGGCCGCGCTCTGAGGCATGCCTGTACGACGGCGCCGGTGCCCCGGACTTCGGGGCACCGGCGCCGTCGTTGTGCCAGTCTGCGGGCCGCGCGGTTTCAGTGGTGCACCGCGGTCCGCTGTTCTGCGGTGATCGCTCCCGCGACCACGGTGCTGGGGACGCTGTCTCGGCGTTCCAGCGCGGCCGAGAGGAAGGCGAGGAGGAGAGCTCCCGTGGCCAGGGCTGCGCCCACCCAGTTGGGGGCGGTGTAGCCGAAGCCGGCCGAGATGACCAGACCGCCGAGCCAGGCGGAGAGGGCGTTGCCGAGGTTGAAGGCACCGATGTTGACTGCCGAGGCGAGCGTCGGGGCCTCGTGTGCCTGGTCGAGAACCCTCTTCTGGAGCGGCGGCACGGTGGCGAAGCCCAGGGCGCCGATGAGAGCGATCGTGACGCCGGCCAGAACCTTGTCGTGCGCGGTGAACGTGAAGAGCGCGAGCACGAGGGCCAGGGCGCCGAGGGAGACGTAGAGCATGGGCATCAGGGCCCGGTCGGCGTACTTGCCGCCGATGAGGTTGCCGCCGACCATGCCGAGGCCGAAGAGGACCAGCAGCCAGGTCACCGAGCCGTCGGCGAAGCCTGCCACGTGGGTCATCATCGGCGCGATGTAGGTGATGGCGGCGAAGACACCGCCGAAGCCGAGGACGGTCATCGCCATGGCGAGCAGCACCTGGGCGTTCTTGAAGGCGGCCAGTTCGTGCCGCAGCCGTACGCCTTCCGGTCGGGGCATCTCGGGGACCAGCTTGGCGATGCCTGCCAGGCCGACGACACCGAGGGCCGCGACGATCCCGAACGTGAGACGCCAGCCCGCACTCTGACCGATCAGCGTGCCCAACGGAACGCCGACGACATTGGCGACGGTCAGGCCGGTGAACATCATCGCGATGGCTCCGGCCTTCTTGTCGGGGGCCACCAGGTCGGCTGCGACGACCGAGCCGATTCCGAAGAAGGCTCCGTGAGCGAGGGAGGCAACCACGCGGCCGATCAGCATGACGGCGAAAGCCGGGGCGACAGCGGAGAGCAGGTTGCCGACGATGAACAGCCCCATGAGCAGCATGAGCATCCGCTTGCGGGAGATCTTGGTACCGAGGGCGGTCATCAGCGGGGCGCCGACCATGACGCCGAGCGCGTAGCCGGTGACCAGGAAACCGGCGGTGGGGATGGAGACCCCGAAGTCGTCCGCGACCTCGGGCAACAACCCCATGATCACGAACTCGGTCGTTCCGATTCCGAAGGCCCCGATCGCAAGGGCAAGAAGCGCGAGCGGCATGGGGTGAAACCTTCCCAGACGATTGCAGGAGCATGTTGCGCACGCTCACAATAATTGCAGACGCGTTATATTTGCAAGCGACGGCAATCGCGGTTCACCGCGGCTCGAGTCGCGGCCCAAACCGATCCGTCCATGCAGCAGGGAGAACGCACACCAGCCCTGGGCAAGGGTGGTGCGCGCAGGGCTGTGGCGGTCGTGCGACCTGCTTCCCTCTTCCCGACGAGGACCGCGACCTGCTCGCCCGCTACCTCTGCCCCACCGACCGACGCCGGCCGCACCCTCCTCGAACAAGCCCGCGCCACCAACGAGAAGCACTGCGAGAAGCCCTCGACCAGGCCGCCACCGACCCCGAACTCGCTCCCCCCGTACGAGCCCTGGAAGCCCTCCTCCGCACATCTCCGGCGCCCTCGGACGAGTGCCCCGCATAGGGTGCGGACATGGGAGATCTTGAGATTCGACCCGCCACGACGGACGACGTCCCCGCCATCGTCGGCATGCTCGCCGACGACTCCTTGGGTGCCCAGCGCGAGTCCCCGGACGATCTGGAGCCCTATCTGGCCGCGCTGGAGCGCCTCTCCTCCGATCCGAACCAGCATCTGGTCGTGGCCACGCGAGCGGATCGCGTGGTCGGCACGCTTCAGCTCACGATCGTTCCGGGGCTGTCCCGGCGCGGTGCCACCAGATCGATCATCGAAGGGGTCCGCATCCACGCCGAAGAGCGTGGCGGTGGACTCGGGTCCCGGCTCATCGAGTGGGCGATCGAGGAATCCCGCCGTCAGGGCTGCCAGTTGCTGCAACTGACGTCCGACAACACCCGCACGGACGCCCACCGCTTCTACGAACGGCTGGGTTTCACGGCCTCACACGTGGGCTTCAAGCTGGCCCTGTGACCTTCCCCAGGGTCGCTTCCTCATGGCACAGCGAGGCGCTCTGTTTCACGTGAAACAGAGCGCCGCCCTTCAATCAGGCAGGCAGGCACCTAACCGATGCCACGCCACCCCTCCGGATCCACGCCACCCGGCACGGAAGCCGTCTCGTCGTACGGCTGTCGCGTGAACACGAACGAACCGAGGTCGAGATGGTCCACAGATCCGTCAGGGCGCCGTACGGCCTTCAGCAGCTCCCCGTGGAAGTACCCCTCCAGACCGGTCCAGGTGCCGTCACCGTTGGCTCGGAATCGCGAACGCCGTCCCGCTCCCGACAGGGGCTCCAACGAGACGAGCCCGTCCGCCGTCAGCCGTAGGGCGAACCCGTTCGTTCCCCAGAACCACTGACCCGCCAACTCCAGTGCGGGCGATTCAGCCTCGCGCACCGGCCGCCAGGGCTCGGGGATCCTGGGCTCGGCCTCGGCGACGATCCGTACGAGATCGGCCCCCACGACGGACAGCAGCGGGCCTGAAGTGCAGTTGGCCAGCACGACCGCGGCAACATCGTCCGAGACACTGATCGTGAGATTCGCGAGGAAGCCCGGCAACGAGCCCGAATGGCCCACGAGCAGCCGCCCGTCACGGTGCTGGACCTGCAATCCCAACCCGTACGAGGCACCGTCGGCGAGCTCCTCCTCTCCGGCCGGTGCCGCGGGCATGCGCATCTCGCGCACGGTCTCCGCGCACAGCACCCGGTCGTCCCCGTTCACCAAGAAGACCGCGAAGCGGGCCAAGTCCGCCGTGGTCGACCAGAGCTGTCCGGCGGGAGCCATCCGCCCCAGGTCCTCGGAGGGCTCGGGCAGCATCACATCGGCCCACGGATGTACCGCCCAGCCGCCCGCATGCGGCGCTTCCGGACGGACACCCGTGCGGTCGAGGCCCAGAGGTGCAAGTACTTCACGCCGGAGCACCTCCTCCCACGGAGCCCCGCGCAGCTTCTCCACGAGTGCTCCCAGCAGGGTGTAGCCCGGGTTCGAATAGTGGAAGAGCCGCCCCACCGGATGCAGGAGAGGGGGCTCGCCCAGTACGTCGGCGAGCTCCGGACGCAGAGCCCCCGAGGTGCGCTCCCACCACGGTGCGGGAGACTCGGCCGCCAACCCGCCGGTGTGAGCGAGGAGTTCGGCGACGGTGGCCTCCCCCGCTCCAGTGCCGGGCACGTGCTTCTCCAACGGGTCGCCGAGGTCGAGCAGCCCCTCGTCACGCAGTCGCAGGACGAGGACAGCGGTGAAGGTCTTGGTGATCGAGCCGATGCGGTACTGCACGTTCTCGTCCGGGCCGTGCCCGTCCACCGAGGTACGCGCACCGCGCCACACGGTCCGTCCGTCCCGCACGACCGCCGCGACCAGCGAGGGGGCCCTTCCCTCCGCCTGTGCCACGGCGATCCTGTGCAGCAGCGCCCGGCGCGTGCCGGGAAGCAGCTCTTCCTGAGATGTCGTCATGTCCCCAGTCCATCCCGTTGAGGACGCGGGCGTCGACTTCTTTAGCCCTGAGGGCGTCAGCCGCATAGCCGCCGGCATCGCGTCGGCTTGACGCCTCCAGCTCCGCGGATGCGTGCAGCGAGTCGTCCGCAAGTTGAGTCCGAGATCAAATCTCACTACCCCGCGGAACAGTGGGTCTACGGCTGAGCCACCGAGCACGGGGACCACACAACGAGCTCGGATCGCGCACCGATGAGTTCCCCGCGCCGCGCCGGTCTGCACGCGGGAGACCAACTCACGGAAGGCTGTCGCCATGCGCAAATTGATCTACGGCATGAACCTGTCCCTGGACGGCTACATCGCCGCGCCCGGCGACGACATCGGCTGGGGCGTGCCGAGCGACGAGCTGTTCCAGTTCTGGTCCGACCAGTTGCAGGCGACCGACCTGTCGCTGTACGGGCGCAAGCTGTGGCAGACGATGAGCTCCCACTGGCCGACCGGCGACCAGCAGCCCAACGCCACCCCGGCGGAGATCGAGTTCGCGCGCCGCTGGCGGGACATGTCGAAGGTGGTGTTCTCCTCGTCGATCGACAAGGTCGACTGGAACACCCGCCTGGTCGCCGGTGACGCGGTCGCAGAGATCACCCGGCTCAAGGCCGAGGACGGCGGCCCGATGGACATCGGCGGCGCGACGCTCGCCGGGGCGGCCATGCGGGCCGGTCTGATCGACGAATACGTGTTGGCCACCGCCCCGGTCGTGGTGGGCGGGGGCACGCCGTTCTTCACCGCGGTGGACAGCTGGGTCAACCTGAACCTGGTGGAGACGCGGACGTTTCCCAACGGCGTGGTCCTGACCAGGTACGAGACGAGGCGCTGAGCGCCCGTCACGCGACCGCACGGACGGATCGACATCGGCAAGTCGAATGCAGAAGGTCGATACATGCCGCCCCGATCCCGGTCCGCCACAAGAGCACCAGGCTGCTGACGGATACTCGCCGTCGCCTGGCCCTGTCCATGGAGTAACCCCGCCCCACGTGCAACGCCCCGTACAGCCAAGCGTGTCAGCCGGGCACTGCTGGGAGGAGCGCGCCGGAACCCCGCTGTCCATCGCAGATGAGACTGTGCCGGGCAGCTCGGGACCCGACAAGCACGGACGTCAGGTCTGGGCCATGTCCACGAAGCGCGAGTAGTGGCCCTGGAATGCGACAGTGATCGTCGCCGTCGGGCCGTTTCGGTGCTTGCCCACGATGATGTCCGCCTCGCCCGCGCGGGGTGACTCCTTCTCGTAGGCGTCCTCGCGGTGCAGCAGGATGACCATGTCGGCGTCCTGCTCGATGGAGCCGGACTCACGCAGGTCGGACACCATGGGCTTCTTGTCCGTGCGCTGCTCGGGACCTCGGTTGAGCTGCGACAGCGCGATCACCGGGACCTCCAGCTCCTTGGCCAGGAGCTTGAGGTTACGGGACATGTCCGAGACCTCCTGCTGACGGCTCTCGGAGCGCTTGGAACCACCGGCCTGCATCAGTTGCAGATAGTCGATGATCACGAGCTTGATGTCGTTGCGCTGCTTCAGCCGTCGGCACTTCGCCCGAATCTCCATCATCGACAGGTTCGGGGAGTCGTCGATGTAGAGCGGCGCGGAGGACACTTCGGGCATCCGGCGTGCCAGCCGGGTCCAGTCCTCGTCCGTCATAGTGCCCGAACGCATGTGGTGCAGAGCCACCCGCGCCTCGGCCGACAGAAGACGCATCGCGATCTCGTTGCGCCCCATCTCGAGGGAGAAGATGACGCTGGCCAGGTTGTGCTTGATCGAGGCCGCGCGCGCGAAGTCCAGCGCGAGGGTGGACTTGCCCATGGCGGGACGGGCAGCGATGACGATCATCTGGCCCGGGTGCAGTCCGTTGGTGAGCGAATCGAGGTCCGTGAACCCGGTCGGCACACCCGTCATCTCGCCGCTGCGCGAACCGATCGCCTCGATCTCGTCGAGCGCGCCCTCCATGATGTCGCCGAGCGGCAGATAGTCCTCGCTGGTGCGCTGCTCGGTGACGGCGTAGATCTCGGCCTGGGCGCGGTTGACGATCTCGTCGACGTCGTCGTCGGCCGCGTATCCCATCTGGGTGATGCGCGTGCCTGCCTCGACCAGGCGCCGCAGGACCGCCCGCTCATGGACGATCTCCGCGTAGTACTCGGCGTTCGCCGCCGTCGGCACGGTCTGGACGAGGGTGTGCAGATACGATGCGCCGCCGACCTTGTTGATCTCGCCGCGCTTGGTGAGCTCGGCGGCGATGGTGATGGGGTCGGCCGGCTCGCCCTTGGCGTAGACGTCCAGGATCGCCTGGAAGATCGTCTCGTGGGCGGGCTTGTAGAAGTCATGGCCCTTGATGACCTCGACGACGTCCGCGATGGCGTCCTTGGACAGGAGCATGCCGCCGAGGACGGACTGCTCTGCGTCCAGGTCCTGGGGCGGGACCCGTTCGAAGGCCGTGCCGCCACCGTCCCAGTCACCGGTGTCCCTGCCGCGGTCGTGCTGCTCGTCGCGTCCCCGACCCCCGTCGCCACGGCGGCGCGAGGAAGGCAGACGATCACTGGGACCGCTGTCGGCCCACGGGTCGTCCAAGGGCTCGGAAATACTCACCGAGCCACCTCCTCCCGTCCGCCGAGACGGACCTCGCCGTGCTTCTCATTTCTACGGCACGGCACTGACAATTGAGAGGCCCAACTCCGGTTGTGGCGCGTCGGTTTTGGGATGGTTTCCAAGCCGACGGACGGAGCGGGCAGCCGGACCACGGTAGGCCCGCGGGCACCGTCAGCCAATCTGGTTATCCACAGGCCATGTGGACGACGGCCCGGATGCTGTGGAGAACTCCCCAAAACCTGTGCACGACCCGGTGGACAGCCCTGTGAACAAGCTCCTACCCCTTCTAAAAAATGCACCCTGACCTGCATCTTCACCGTCCACCGGCTGTGCAGGAGAAAAAGTTTCCCAGTCGGCGCAAGATCAGTTCGAACTGTACACAGCAGCGCACACCCCCCGAACACAGGTAAGGGTCTAATCTCCATTGCATCTCTTACCTGTGGACGATTAGATTGGTGCACATGACACAGGCGTCCGCGACCCCCAAGGCCACTCGGCGACAGCACGACCGCGAGATCGTCGCACTCGCCGTTCCGGCCTTCGGCGCGCTCGTCGCGGAGCCCCTCTTCGTCATGGCCGACAGCGCGATCGTCGGCCACCTGGGCACCGCCCAACTCGCCGGCCTCGGCATTGCCTCGGCCCTTCTCACGACGGCCGTCAGCGTCTTCGTCTTCCTCGCCTACGCCACCACGGCCGCCGTAGCCCGCCGTGTGGGAGCGGGCGATCTCCCGGCAGCCATCCGCCAGGGCATGGACGGCATCTGGCTGGCGCTCCTGCTCGGTGCCGTTGTCATCGCCGTCGTCCTGCCCGCAGCGCCGTCGATCGTGGAACTCTTCGGCGCCTCTGACACCGCCGCCCCCTACGCGACCACGTATCTGCGGATCTCGGCCCTCGGTATCCCGGCCATGCTGGTGGTGCTTGCTTCGACCGGGGTACTGCGCGGGCTGCAGGACACCAGGACTCCGCTCTACGTCGCCATCGCCGGCTTCGTGGCCAACGCCGCTCTCAACGCCGGCCTCGTCTACGGTGCCGAGCTCGGTATCGCGGGCTCCGCCTGGGGCACCGTCATCGCCCAGTGCGGCATGGCCGCCGCCTATCTCGTGGTCGTCGTCCGCGGAGCGCGCAAGCATGGCGCCTCCTTGCGTCCTGACGCCGCAGGGATCAGGGCCTCCGCCCAAGCCGGTGTCCCTCTGCTGGTCCGCACCCTTTCCCTGAGGGCGATCCTGATGATCGCCACAGCCGTGGCGGCCCGCCTGGGGGACGCAGATATCGCCGCCCACCAGATCGTCCTGTCCCTGTGGAGCCTTCTCGCCTTCGCACTGGACGCGATCGCCATCGCCGGGCAGGCCATCATCGGTCGCTATCTGGGCGCCGACGACACCGAAGGCGCCCGCCACGCGTGCCGCCGGATGGTCGAGTGGGGTATCGCGGTCGGAGTCGCTCTCGGCGTGCTGGTCGTCCTGTCCCGACCGCTGTTCCTTCCCCTGTTCACCGGTGACTCCACAGTCAAGGACGCCGCTCTGCCCGCTCTGGTGATCGTCGCCCTCTCCCAGCCGATCTGTGGAGTCGTCTTCGTTCTGGACGGCGTGCTGATGGGAGCGGGGGATGGCCCCTACCTAGCCTGGGCCATGGTGATCACCCTGGCTGTCTTCGCCCCGACAGCGCTGCTCGTACCCGTACTGGGCGGCGGGCTCACCGCGCTGTGGGCCGCGATGACACTGATGATGGTGATCCGCATGCTGACGCTCTGGCTGCGAACCCGTTCAGGCCGCTGGCTCGTCACCGGTGCGACCCGCTGACCGTTTCACGTGAAACGTCGTGGGCCGTCACGTTTCACGTGAAACCACGCGCTGAGTCCGCGACATGCGAGAGGGGCCGCACCCGGTGGGTACGGCCCCTCTCACTACTGCTCAAGACAACCGCAGCGATCAGGCCGCGACGACCTCGATGTTGACCTTGGCGGCAACCTCGGGGTGCAGACGCACGGACGTCTCGTGGGCGCCCAGGGTCTTGATCGGCGAGCCCAGCTCGATACGACGCTTGTCGACCTCGGGGCCACCAGAAGCCTTGATCGCGGAAGCGATGTCGGCCGGGGTGACGGAACCGAAGAGACGACCGGCGTCGCCGGAGCGGACAGCCAGGCGGACCTTGACGCCCTCGAGCTGGGCCTTCACCTGGTTGGCCTGCTCGATGGTCTGGATCTCGTGGATCTTGCGAGCACGACGAATCTGCTCGACGTCCTTCTCGCCGCCCTTGGTCCAGCGGATCGCGAAGTTCCGCGGGATCAGGTAGTTGCGAGCGTAACCGTCCTTGACGTCGACGACGTCGCCCGCGGCACCGAGGCCGGAGACCTCGTGGGTGAGGATGATCTTCATTAGTCGGTCACCCTTCCCTTATCGCGCGGTGGAGGTGTAGGGCAGCAGCGCCATCTCACGGCTGTTCTTGACAGCCGTGGCGACGTCACGCTGGTGCTGCGTGCAGTTGCCGGTCACGCGGCGGGCACGGATCTTGCCGCGGTCGGAAATGAACTTCCGCAGCATGTTCGTGTCCTTGTAGTCCACGTACGTGACCTTGTCCTTGCAGAAAGCGCAGACCTTCTTCTTAGGCTTGCGCACAGGCGGCTTCGCCATGGTGTTTCTCCTGTGTGATCAAGAAGTGTGGGTACGACCCACCCCTCGGCCAGAGGCCTAGAAGGGGGGTTCGTCCGAGTAGCCGCCGCCACCGCCGCCGCCGGAGTTTCCACCCCAGCCGCCGCCACCGCCGCCGGCCTGGTTGCCACCGGCAGGAGCGCCGGTCGCCCACGGGTCGTCCGCGGGAGCGCCGCCGCCCTGCTGGCCGCCGCCGGAGCCACCGCCCCAGCCGCCGCCACCCTGGCTGCCACCACCGCCGCTGTAACCACCCTGGGCACCACGGCCGGCACCGCCGGCGGTCTTGGTGACCTTGGCCGTGGCACTGCGCAGGCTGGCGCCGACTTCCTCGACGTCCAGCTCGTAGACCGTGCGCTTGACGCCCTCACGGTCCTCGTAGGACCGCTGCTTCAGTCGGCCCTGCACGATGACGCGCATGCCTCGCTGGAGCGACTCGGCGACGTTCTCCGCCGCCTGACGCCAGACCGAGCAGGTCAGGAACAGGCTTTCGCCGTCCTTCCACTCGTTCGTCTGGCGGTCGAAGGTGCGGGGGGTGGACGCGACACGGAACTTCGCGACCGCCGCACCGGAAGGGGTGAAGCGCAGCTCGGGGTCATCGACAAGATTGCCGACGACCGTGATGACGGTCTCGCCTGCCATGGGGAACCTCTCGGCGGGTTTGCTGCTCTGGCTGCTTGGTTGCTGCTACTCGAATCCCGGGATCAGCTGAGCGGAAGCTCAGTGGGTCTCGGGACGGAGGACCTTGGTCCGGAGGACCGACTCGTTCAGGTTCAGCTGGCGGTCGAGCTCCTTGACGACCGCAGGCTCGGCCTGCAGGTCGATGACCGAGTAGATGCCCTCGGGCTTCTTCTTGATCTCGTACGAGAGCCGACGACGGCCCCAGGTGTCGACCTTCTCCACCTTGCCGTTGCCCTCACGGACGACGGAAAGGAAGTTCTCGATCAGGGGGGCGACAGCGCGCTCCTCCAGATCGGGGTCGAGGATGACCATCACCTCGTAGTGACGCATGTGGAACCCACCTCCTTTGGACTCAACGGCCACGGTCGTTCCGTGGCAGGAGGGTTGTGATGCGTACGCAACGGTATCGGCCGCCACTGACAATCGGGGCTTCCTCGCGGTAGACCCGGTCGTGACATGGGCAGACACCGTGCAGACGGTACAGACTACCCGCACACCGGCTTCCGGTTGAAATCCGGCCCCGAGGGCGGCCACTCTGTACACATCGGGTGTGTATGGCGCTACGATGCGCCGCCTTCCGCAGGAGGTGCCCTATGGCACAGGCAATGCGACCCAACACCGCCGGAGGCCTTTTCGCCACGGACGGCAAGCCCCACCCCCTCCAGGACACGCTGCTCGCGGTGACCCTGGTGCTGGGCGTCACGGCTTTCGTCTCCGCGATGTTCCACAACCTGCACCTGCTCAGCTCCTGGACCGGCCTGGTGGGCATCCTCACCGGCGCCTACGGGCAGTGGATCTCGGAGACGACCCGTGAGCGCTTCGGACTGATCCTCGGTCTCGGCGCGGCAGCGGTCGGCTTCTTCCTCGGCATGGCGCACGGCGGCCTCTTCGGTGGAGTCATCAACTGACGCCACGGGCACCGTCTCCTCAACACCACCCAAAGCACCACGCACCGCCCCGGCGGCCGATGAGCCGGGGCGCAGCATCCGTACGCCCAGTCGGGGCGCCCGCCAGGCGCAGTAGGCTTCGGCGCGAGAGCCGGAGCCCCTGTACCCATGGGGACACACCAGCCCGAGGAGCGCCCCGAATGAGCCTGACCCTGAGGACGATCAGTCGCGAGCAGCATCTGGCGTACATCCAGAGCCTGCCCTCGGCGAGCCACATGCAGGTTCCTGCCTGGGCAGACGTCAAGGCGGAATGGCGCTCGGAGAGCCTCGGCTGGTTCGACGAGAAGACCGGCGAGCTGGTCGGCGCGGGCCTCGTCCTCTACCGCCAGCTCCCCAAGATCAAGCGCTACCTCGCCTATCTGCCCGAGGGCCCGGTCATCAACTGGTTCGCGCCGAATCTGACCGAGTGGCTGGAACCCATGCTCGCGCACCTCAAGCACCAGGGCGCCTTCTCCGTGAAGATGGGCCCTCCGGTGATCATCCGGCGCTGGGAGGCCACCTCCATCAAGGCCGGTATCCAGAACCCGGACGTCAAGCGCCTGCGCGACATCGAGGCCGACTTCATCGAGCCGCGCGCCTTCGAGGTCGCCGACAAGCTGCGCCGCATGGGCTGGCAGCAGGGCGAGGACGGGGGGGCCGGCTTCGGTGACGTGCAGCCCCGCTACGTCTACCAGGTGCCGCTCGCGAACCGGTCGCTGGAAGAGGTCCACAAGAACTTCAACCAGCTGTGGCGGCGCAACATCAAGAAGGCCGAGAAGGCCGGCGTCGAGGTCGTCCAGGGCGGTTACCAGGACCTCGAGGAATGGCAGCGGCTGTACGAGATCACAGCGGTGCGCGATCACTTCCGGCCCCGCCCGCTGTCGTACTTCCAGCGCATGTGGACGGCCCTCAACTCCGAGGACCCCAACCGGATGCGGCTGTACTTCGCCCGTCACGAGGGCGTGAACCTGTCGGCGGCGACCATGCTGATCGTCGGCGGCCATGTCTGGTACTCCTACGGCGCCTCCGACAACATCGGCCGTGAGGTCCGGCCCTCGAACGCGATGCAGTGGCGGATGCTGCGTGACGCCTACGCGCTCGGCGCGACCGTCTACGACCTGCGGGGCATCTCCGACTCGCTGGACGAGACCGACCACCTCTTCGGTCTGATCCAGTTCAAGGTGGGCACGGGCGGGCAGGCCGCCGAGTACCTCGGCGAGTGGGACTTCCCGCTCAACAAGCTGCTCCACAAGGCCCTCGACATCTACATGTCGCGCCGCTGACGTCGCGTTCTTCGCTTCAATAGTTCGCACACCTCTGATACACCGCAGCCACTAGAAAGGTTCCGGGTCCGGCCATGGCGCTCACGCTCTACGTCGACACCGCGCGCTGGCGGGCGCACCACAAGCACGTGCAGGAGCAGTTCCCGGGACTCGTGCCGGTCTGCAAGGGCAACGGCTACGGCTTCGGGCACGAGCGGCTGGCGGAGGAGGCCACCCGGCTGGGCTCGGACGTCCTCGCCGTCGGCACGACCTACGAGGCCGCTCGGATCAAGGACTGGTTCGGCGGCGACCTGCTGGTGCTGACGCCGTACCGCCGGGGCGAGGAGCCCGTACCGCTGCCCGACCGGGTGATCCGCTCGGTGTCGTCGATCGACGGTGTCTACGGCCTGGTGGGCGCCCGCGTGGTCATCGAGGTGATGTCCTCGATGAAACGGCACGGCATCAGTGAGCAGGACCTGCCGCAACTGCACGCCGCCATAGAGAACGTCCGCCTGGAGGGCTTCGCGATCCACCTGCCGCTGGACCGCACCGACGGCTCGGACGCCGTCGAGGAGGTCATCGGCTGGATGGACCGGCTGCGCGCGGCCCGGTTGCCGCTGCACACCATGTTCGTCAGCCACCTCAAGGCCGAGGACCTCGCCCGGCTGCAGCAGCAGTTCCCGCAGACCCGCTTCCGCGCCCGCATCGGGACCCGGTTGTGGCTCGGGGACCACGACTCCACCGAGTACCGCGGCGCCGTCCTGGACGTCACCCGCGTCTCCAAGGGGGACCGCTTCGGCTACCGGCAGCAGAAGGCGGCCTCCGACGGCTTTCTGGTCGTCGTGGCGGGCGGTACGTCGCACGGGGTGGGCCTGGAGGCCCCGAAGGCCCTGCACGGCGTCATGCCGCGCGCCAAGGGGGTTGCCCGGGCCGGCCTGGCCACGGTCAACCGGAACCTTTCTCCGTTCGTCTGGGGCGGCAAGCAGCGCTGGTTCGCCGAACCGCCGCACATGCAGGTCTCCATCCTGTTCGTGCCCTCGGACGCCCCGGAGCCGAAGGTCGGCGAGGAGCTGGTGGCCCATCTGCGGCACACCACCACCCAGTTCGACCGGATCGTCGACCGCTAGAACGCGTCGAGAACCGCACGCGGAAAGGCCGCACACGGGATTTCCGTGTGCGGCCTTTTCGCTGGTGTGACCCAATCGGCGTACGCCGCAAGGGTGCTGTTCGCTCAGAGCGAACGCTCGGTGGACTCCCGGTCGCTGCCCCACTCCACCTGCGGTCCGTCGAAGGGGGCCGCGTGCCGGGGCGGATGGGCGGCGGGGCCCAACACGAAGACGTCCTCGGCTCCGTCGAGCACACCGCCCGATGGATCGTCGTCGCCGGCCCGGCGCACCACGTCCCGTTCCGGCATGAGGATGTCGCGCACGACCATCGCGCACAGGTAGGCCGTGCCCAGCAGATGCAGTCCGATGGCCCAGTGGTAGCCGTCGGTCGGCAGACCCTTGTGGGCGTTCCCACTGGTCGTGTACGCGAGGTACATCCAGATCCCCAGGAAGTACGCCACCTCGCACGCCTGCCAGATGAGGAAGTCCCGCCACTTCGGCCGGGCCAGCACGGCCAGCGGCACCAACCACAGGACGTACTGCGGCGAGTAGACCTTGTTGGTGAGGATGAACGCGGCGACGATCAGGAAGGCGAGCTGGGCGAAGCGCGGCCGACGCGGAGCGGTCAGGGCAAGCGCCGCGATGCCCGCGCAGCACAGCAGCACCAGCAGCATGGCGAGCGTGTTCACGGTTTCGGTGCTCAGCGGGTCCGAGGAGTTCTGGGCCAGGACCAGCCAGAAGGACCCGAAGTCCACCCCCCTCTCCTGACTGAACGTGTAGAACTTCGACCAGCCGTCGAAGGCGAAGTACATCACCGGCAGGTTCACCACGAGCCAGGAGACGACCGCACCGCCCAGGGCCTTGCCGAAGTCCCGCCACTTGCCGGCCCGCCAGCACAGCACGAACAGCGGCCCCAGCAGGAAGACCGGGTAGAGCTTGGCGGCCGTGGCGAGCCCCAGGAGGACACCGAAGGCGAGCGAGCGGCCCCGCGCCCACATCAGCATCGCTGAGGCCGTCAGAGCGACCGCCAGCAGGTCCCAGTTGATGGTGGCGGTCAACGCGAAGGCGGGCGCCAGGGCGACCAGCAGGCCGTCCCAGGGCCGACGGGCGTGGGTCCGGCTCACACAGACGACGATGACGGCCGCACAGACCATCAGCATTCCGGCGTTGACCATCCAGTACCACTGCTCCTGGTGCTGGATGCTGCCGCTGCCGGGCGTGAGCCAGGCGGCGACCTCCATGAACACACCGGTCAGCACCGGGTATTCGAGGTACTGCATGTCGCCGGGGAGCTTGTCGAAGTACGGGACGAGTCCGTCGGCGAAGCCGCGCCCCTGGTAGAGGTGCGGGATGTCCGAGTAGCACGCGTGGGTGTACTGGGAGCTGGCGCCGAAGAACCAGCCGCCGTTGTAGCAGGGCGCCTTCTGGACCAGGCCGAGCGCGAACACGCCGATGGCCACGAGAGCGATGACCCGGACGGGCGTCCACCAGGAGGCCCCCAGCAGGGCGCGCCGCCCGAGAGGGCCACCGATGAACTCACTGCCGTTCCTGGAGACCTCGTCGTCCTTGGTCGGACGCACCGGGTCCGACTCGTGCACGCTCGCTGGCGTCGATTCAGCACTGGGCATGCGGCCCATCCTGCCGTACGAGGCCAGGAGTACGCCGAGGGCCGCCGCACCTCGTGGGTGCGACGGCCCATGTTTCACGTGAAACACCCTCGACGGGGCATTGGCGACTAACCGCCCGGGCCGCCGAAGAGGCCCCCATTGCCATTGCCGTTGCCGTTGGTGTTGCCGCCGTTCGGGTCGGTCGCTGTGGCCGTGGGCGTCGAGCTCACCCCTCCGTCGGTGCCACCGTTGTCGGTACCGCCTGTGTCGTCGCACTGCCAGTCGAACCGGCAGGTCTCGGACGCCGTGGGCGTCGGTGTGATGAGCGACTGGCTGGGCGTCGGGGTCGGAGTCGGGGTGGCCGACTCGGTCTCCGTGGGCGTCGGGGTGGGCGTCGGGCTCGGCTCCTCGTTGACGATCTGACCGATAGGCTCCGGCGTCGGGAAGGGGATCGACTTCTGACCCTTCAGCGCCTGTTCCATGTAGTCGTGCCAGATCTCGGACGGGAACGACGCACCGTGGATCTTCTCCTGGCCACCCGTTCCGTACATCTCGAGGAACGTGCGGTTCTTCTTGGTCTCGTCGTCGTCCAGCCGGAACATGGTGATCGACGTGGAGAGCTGCGGGGTGTACCCGACGAACCAGGCGGACTTGTTGCCGTCGGTGGTACCGGTCTTGCCCGCCACATCACGGCCGGTCAGCTGGGCGTTGGTACCCGTACCGTCCTCGACCACGGTCTTGAGGACATCGGTGACGTTGTCGGCGACCTTCTTCTCGAAGGCCTGCTCAGGCTGCGCCTTGTGCGTGAAGACGTCGCCGTCCTTGCTCGTGACCTTCTCGACGGAGTACGGCTCGTTCTGCTTGCCGCTCGCCGCGAAGGTCGCGTACGCGCCCGCCATGCGGATCGCGCTGGGGTCGGAGATACCGATGGAGAAGGACGGGTAGTTGGTGCCGGCCAGGCTGTTCTCCTTGAGGCCCGCGTCCATGGCCGCCTCCTTCACCTTGTCCAGGCCGACGTCCATGCCGAGCTGCACGAAGGCGGAGTTCACCGACTCCCGCATCGCCTCACGAAGATCGATCTGGTACTTGGGCGGAGAGCCGTAGGACTGCTTGCCGTCGTTCTCCTGGAGCCACTCCTTGCCCTCCTCGTTCTTCCAGATCGAACCGTCGTAGTTCTCGATCTTGAGGTCGTTCTTGCCGCTGAACAGACTCTTCGCGTTGACGACCGTGCGCTCGTCCTGCGCCTGGCTCTCACCGAGATCCGGATCGCGCACACCCCACTTCATCGCCGCGGCGAGCACGAACGTCTTGAACGTCGAGCCGACCTGGGCACCGGTGGAGTCGCAGTTGTTGGTGAAGTGGGTGGTCGCGTCCTCGCCGCCGTAGCAGGCCCGGATCGCCCCGGTGGCCGGTTCCACCGACGCCCCGCCGAACTGGACGTAGGTGTCCTTGTCCGGGCGCTTCTTGGGATCGATGTTCTCCTTGCGGACCTTCTTGACCGCTGCCTCGAGCTCACCGACCTTCTTCTTGTCGAAGGTCGTGTAGATCGAGTAGCCACCCTGCTGGAGCTGGTCGGCGCTGATGATCTTGTTGTTGACCAGATAGGCCTTGGCGAGGTCGACCAGATAGCCGATCTGCCCCTTGAGCTGGGTGTTGGACCGGGGGTTCTGCCACCTGGGCAGCGTGGTGTACTTCGCCCGCTCCGCCGCGCTGAGGTGGCCGTACTCGACCATCTTGTCCAGGGTGTCCTGCATCTGCCGCAGGGCCCGCCTGGCGTTGTCCTCGGGCCTGGCATTGGCCGGGTCGATGGAGGTCGCACCCGCCGGGTCGTAGTACGTGGCGCCCTTCAGCGTGGCGGCCAGGAAGGCACACTCGCCCGGATTCAGGTCCTTGGCGTCCTTGTTGAAGTACGCGCGCGCGGCTGCCTGGATGCCGTAAGCATTGCGCCCGTAGTAGGCGGAGTTCAGGTACCCCGCCATGATCTCGTCCTTGTTGACCGTGGCGCCCACCTTGATGGAGATGAAGATCTCCTTGAACTTGCGCGTGATGGTCTGGGACTGGTCGTCCAGGCGCGCGTTCTTGACGTACTGCTGGGTGATGGTGGAACCACCCTGCGTGTTGCCGCCCCTCGCCATGTTGAACACGGCGCGGGCGATGCCCTTGGGGTCGATACCGCTGTCGGTGTAGAAGGTCTTGTTCTCCTGCGAGACGACGGCGTACTGCATCGCCTTCGGGATCTGCGCGAGGTTGACGATCTGACGGTTGGTCTCACCACCCGTGGCGACCATCTGGCTGCCGTCACGCCAGTAGAAGACGTTGTTCTGAGCCGTCGCGGTCTGCGCCGGGTCGGGCACGGACACCACCGCGTATCCGATGCCGGCCACGGCCACCAGGCTTCCGATGAAGCCGATGAACAGGCCCGTCACCAGCT
Organism: Streptomyces sp. NPDC006335; assembly: GCF_040612795.1. Lineage (NCBI taxonomy): Bacteria > Bacillati > Actinomycetota > Actinomycetes > Kitasatosporales > Streptomycetaceae > Streptomyces > Streptomyces sp. NPDC006335. The sequence goes on along the minus strand of NZ_JBEXQX010000009.1, from coordinate 226,772 downwards.
TCCAGGACGGCACCCAGCGTGCTACGCCGTTTTTGCCCGCGCGCGGGTAGTCGACGAGCCGCTTCTTGCTCGGATCGGACGGCCGTCCCCGACCGGCCGGCGCCCCGCGCCTGCCTCCGCGAGCAGGCTCCGCCCCTCTGCGGCGACCACCGCCCGTGCTTCTCTGGGCCGCACGGCGGGCCTCGGCACGGCTGCCGTACTGGCGTTCCTCGCCTCCCGGACCGTAGGAGGCCGACTCCTGGGAACTCGTCCCATAGGAGTCGGAAAGAGACCCGGTGGCGCCTCGCGGAGCCGCGCGGCGGCCGGAGGACGAGCCGGACTGGCCGCGTCGGGCCGCGGCACGTCCGCCTCCCTGCGGCTGCGGCGGTTTGCGACGGTGCTCGCTCATCGAACGACTACTCCTCGGGCAGGCGCACCTTTGCGCGCCTGGAAACGGCGGCTGGTTTCCGGTCCCCCCGAAGTACGGATGTGGTCGGTCGCGCATTCATCCGTACCGCACCGGGACAGCGACGCCCCCCAGGCGTCACTCGGTCCCCGGTGGTGTGCATGCCGCACAGACTACGCACCGTCAAAACCCGCCGAGCCCCGAAGTTCACCCCAAATCAGGCAACTTGGTTCGCATGAATCATTGATGTGATCCCGTTCACCGTCCTCCCACTTGTCGCTTCCGGAAGGGCGTTCTATCGTCTTGATGTATCGAGTCGATACATCGGGGCGAGACAGTGACGAGGAGGCGACGATGAGCCGGCGTTCCGGGATCCTCGAATTCGCCGTGCTCGGCCTGCTCCGCGAGTCCCCGATGCACGGCTATGAGCTGCGCAAACGTCTCAATACCTCACTGGGTGTGTTCCGTGCCTTCAGCTACGGCACGCTCTACCCCTGCCTCAAGACGCTGGTCGCGAACGGCTGGTTGATCGAGGAACCGGGGAACACCACCGAGGACGCCCTCGCCGCACCACTCGCAGGGCGTCGCGCCAAGATCGTCTATCGGTTGACGGCGGAAGGTAAGGAGCACTTCGAGGAGCTGCTCTCGCAGACGGGCCCCGACGCGTACGAGGACGAAACCTTCGCCGCTCGTTTCGCCTTCTTCGGGCAGACCTCGCGGGACGTCCGCATGCGAGTCCTCGAAGGCCGCCGCAGCCGGCTGGAGGAGCGCCTGGAGAAGATGAGTGCCTCGCTGGCACGCACCCGGGAGCGCCTCGACGACTACACGCTTGAGCTCCAGCGCCACGGGATGGAGTCCGTGGAGCGCGAAGTGCGCTGGCTGAACGAGCTCATCGAGAGCGAGCGGGCCGGCCGGGACCTGAAGGGCCCCGGCCACGGAGAGGCCGCTCGTGACACCACAGAGGGAGCGCCGGGCGTCCTGCCCCGGCCCGGGGACACCCCCGGTCCGGATACGCCCGGCGACACCGCCACGTGAGGTCCCTGCCAGGGCCTCACTCGTACACACAGGGAGCAACCGGAATGGGTTCGGTTCGCGTAGCCGTCGTCGGCGTGGGCAACTGCGCCGCGTCGCTGGTTCAGGGAGTCGAGTACTACAAGGACGCCGACCCGGCGTCGAAGGTCCCCGGGCTGATGCATGTCCAGTTCGGCGACTACCACGTTCGTGACGTCGAGTTCGTCGCGGCGTTCGACGTCGACGCGAAGAAGGTCGGTCTCGACCTCGCCGACGCCATCGGCGCCTCCGAGAACAACACCATCAAGATCTGCGACGTGCCGAACACCGGCGTGACCGTCCAGCGCGGCCACACCCTCGACGGCCTCGGCAAGTACTACCGCGAGACCATCGAGGAGTCCTCCGAGGCCCCGGTCGACGTCGTCCAGGTCCTCAAGGACAAGCAGGTCGACGTCCTCGTCTGCTACCTGCCCGTCGGCTCCGAGGACGCTGCGAAGTTCTACGCCCAGTGCGCCATCGACGCCAAGGTCGCCTTCGTCAACGCCCTCCCGGTCTTCATCGCCGGCACCAAGGAGTGGGCGGACAAGTTCACCGAGGCGGGCGTCCCGATCGTCGGTGACGACATCAAGTCGCAGGTCGGCGCCACCATCACGCACCGCGTCATGGCGAAGCTGTTCGAGGACCGCGGCGTCGTCCTGGACCGCACGATGCAGCTGAACGTCGGCGGCAACATGGACTTCAAGAACATGCTCGAGCGCGAGCGCCTGGAGTCCAAGAAGATCTCCAAGACGCAGGCCGTCACCTCTCAGATCCCCGACCGGGATCTCGGCGCGAAGAACGTCCACATCGGCCCGTCGGACTACGTGCAGTGGCTCGACGACCGCAAGTGGGCCTACGTCCGCCTCGAGGGTCGCGCCTTCGGCGACGTGCCGCTGAGCCTGGAGTACAAGCTGGAAGTCTGGGACTCCCCGAACTCCGCGGGTGTCATCATCGACGCCGTGCGCGCCGCGAAGATCGCCAAGGACCGCGGTATCGGCGGCCCGATCCTGTCGGCCTCCAGCTACTTCATGAAGTCCCCGCCGGTCCAGTACTTCGACGACGAGGCCCGCGAGAACGTCGAGAAGTTCATCAAGGGTGAAGTCGAGCGCTAAGGCTCACTCAAAACGCTCCTGCCAGGGCTGCAGAAGGTCCCCGGGCTGTCGCCCGGGGACCTTCGCCGTATGTGAGGCTGTGCCCCATGTCCGTCGTCCGCGATCTGCGTGCCCTTCTCCGCTTCCGGGACTTCCGGCGGCTGCTCTCCGTGCGCCTGCTCTCCCAGGGCGCCGACGGCGTCTACCAGATCGCGCTCGCCGCCTACGTCGTGTTCTCCCCGGAGAAGCAGACGTCTGCCACGGCGATCGCCTCCGCGATGGCGGTCCTGCTGCTCCCGTACTCCTTGGTCGGCCCTTTCGCCGGCGTCCTCCTGGACCGCTGGCGCCGCCGCCAGGTCTTCCTCTACGGCAATCTCGTGCGCACCCTGCTGGCATCGGCGACAGCCGCCCTGATGCTCAGCAATGTCCCGGACTGGCTCTTCTACGTCTCCGCCCTGTGTGTCACCGCCGTCAACCGCTTCGTCCTGTCCGGTCTGTCCGCCGCACTGCCCCGTGTCGTGGACGAGGAACGTCTGGTGATCGCCAACTCCCTCTCCCCGACGGCCGGAACGCTCGCCGCGACCGCGGGCGGCGGTCTCGCTTTCCTCGTACGGCTGCTGGTCGCCGACTCCGACGCGGCGGTGGTGCTGCTGGGAGCGGGACTGTACCTGTGCGGTGCGCTCGCCGCGCTGCGCATGCCACCGGAACTGCTGGGTCCGGACCGCGCGACGGTCCAACCCCGCCTGGGCACTGTCCTCACCGGTACTGCCCGCGACCTGGTCGCCGGCGTACGGCATCTGACCGCACCCGCACGTCGGCCGGCCGCCCGGGCACTCGCAGCGATGTCAGTCATGCGGTTCTGCTACGGCGCTCTGCTCGTCATGGTGCTGATGCTCTGCCGGTACGCCCTGACGTCCGATCCGGACGACGGACTGGCTCTGCTGGGGCTGGCGTTGGGGATCTCGGGCGTCGGCTTCTTCGTTGCCGCGATCCTCACTCCTTGGGCCGCGCGCAAGCTCGGAGCGGTGCGCTGGATCGTCGTCTGCGCGGCGACCGCCGCGATACTGGAGCCCGCTCTCGGGCTCCCCTTCACCACCGCCCCCATGCTCGTCGCGGCGTTCGTACTGGGCCTGGTCACCCAGGGCGCGAAGATCGCCACGGACACGATCGTGCAGTCCTGCGTCGACGACGGGTTCCGGGGGAGGATCTTCTCCGTCTACGACGTCCTGTTCAACATCGCTTTCGTGGGCGCGGCGGCCGTAGCCGCCCTGATTCTGCCACCGGACGGTCGCTCGGCGGCCTTGGTGGTCATCGTCGCCGTCCTCTACGCGGCAATCGCTGTGACCATGACGAGGCAACGACAGGTGGCGAGGGAACGATGAAGGGGCGATGTTTCACGTGAAACACCGCCCCTCGATGCGTTCGCGGTCATGTTTCACGTGAAACATGACCCGTTTCGCAGCCTCAGCCCTGCGCGGCCCACCACTCCTTGAGCGCGGCCACCGCTTCGTCACGCTCCATCGGCCCGTTCTCCAGGCGAAGCTCCAGCATGTGCTTGTACGCGCGGCCCACAGCGGGACCGGGTGCCACACCGAGGATCTCCATGATCTGGTTGCCGTCGAGGTCAGGCCTGATCGAGTCCAGCTCCTCCTGCTCCTGAAGCTGGGAGATCCGCTCCTCCAGACCGTCGTAGGCACGCGACAGCGCGGCTGCCTTGCGCTTGTTCCTGGTCGTGCAGTCCGAGCGGGTCAGCTTGTGGAGCCGGTCGAGCAACGGGCCCGCGTCCCGCACATAGCGGCGAACCGCCGAGTCCGTCCACTCCCCGGTGCCGTATCCGTGGAACCGCAGATGGAGTTCGACGAGCCGTGAGACGTCCTTCACCAGCTCGTTGGAGTACTTGAGCGCCGTCATCCGCTTCTTGGTCATCTTCGCTCCGACCACTTCGTGGTGGTGGAACGAGACCCGGCCGTCCTTCTCGAAGCGACGGGTGCGCGGCTTGCCGATGTCGTGGAGCAGCGCGGACAGGCGCAGGGTCAGGTCGGGCCCTTCGTTCTCCAGCGCGATGGCCTGCTCCAGGACGATCAGCGTGTGCTCGTAGACGTCCTTGTGCCGGTGGTGCTCATCGCTCTCCAGGCGCAGGGCCGGGAGCTCCGGCAGCACATGCTCGGCGAGACCCGTGTCGACCAGCAGGGTCAGTCCCTTGCGCGGGTGGGCGGACAGAATGAGCTTGTTCAGCTCGTCCCTGACCCGCTCGGCGGAGACGATATCCAGACGGCCGGACATCTCCGTCATCGCGGTGACCACCTCGGGCGCCACCTCGAAGTCGAGTTGCGCCGCGAAGCGCGCGGCCCGCATCATCCGCAGCGGGTCGTCCGAGAAGGACGCCTCGGGAGTGCCCGGCGTCCGCAGCACACGCGCCGCGAGGTCGTCGAGGCCGCCGTGCGGGTCGATGAACTTCTTCTCCGGGAGAGCGACGGCCATCGCGTTCACCGTGAAGTCACGCCGGACGAGGTCCTCCGCGATGGAGTCGCCGTACGACACCTCGGGCTTGCGTGAGGTGCGGTCGTACGCCTCGGACCGGTAGGTGGTCACCTCGATCTGGTAACCGTCCTTCTGCGCCCCCACGGTGCCGAAGGCGATCCCGACCTCCCACACGGCGTCCGCCCACGGCCGGACGATCTTCAGAACGTCCTGAGGACGGGCGTCGGTGGTGAAGTCCAGGTCGTTGCCGAGCCGGCCGAGCAGTGCGTCCCTGACCGAACCGCCGACCAGGGCGAGTGCGAACCCGGCCTCCTGGAACCGGCGGGCGAGGTCGTCGGCGACAGGCGCGACTTCGAGCGGTTCGTTCACCGCGCGGTCCTGCACCTGACTCGGAGCACTGAGATTGTCTTCGTTGGCGTTCGGCACAACAGAAGAGGGTACGTGGCTCGCGGGTTCCCGGGCGCCTCCATTAAACGTGCACAGACTCGCCATACGGGCCTGCACAAGGTCTGCTCCGGAGACTCACGCACGTGCTCCCTCTTATACGTGCACATTCAGGACAGTGCGGCAGCGTCCCCCGATCTTGTGCAGCGGTCCGCGGCACTTCCCCTCAACGCGCATCGTTACCATGCGTGGACGCACATTCCGACGACCACTGACGACGACGAGGGACGGGCGAGCGCGTGGCCGAGGCGGCAGACTTCCAGGGGACGAGTCCCTCACCTGCCCGCCGCTGGCTGCGGCGTACCGGGGCCCTGCTCGCAGGGGTCCCGCTACTGGCCGGCCTGTGCCAGCTCTCCGCCGCCGCGCCCGCTGAGGCCGCCGACGACTCCGGATCGGTTTCCGTCGCGATCGACACACTCAGCCCCAGCGCGCCTACGGAGGGTGACACGCTCACCGTGTCGGGGACGGTGACCAACACCGGCAAGCAGGCCGTCTCGGCCGCCCACGTGGGGCTGCAGGTGGGCCCGGAGCTGAACACCCGCTCGTCGATCGACACCGTCACCGACGACGAGGACTCGCTCCAGGGCGCCACGGGCTCCGAGGTCGGCGGGAAGTACGTGGCGAAGTTCGCGAAGCTGACCCCCGGGGTCGCCCAGCCCTTCTCCATCTCCGTGCCGGTCGACGAGCTGGACCTCGGTGACGCCGGGGTCTACCAGTTCGCGGTCTCCGTGTCGGGCAAGACCGCCGCACAGTCGTGGGACCAGCAGCTGGGCATCCAGCGGACCTTGCTGCCCTGGCAGTCCGACGAGGTGGACACGAAGACGAAGACGACGTTCCTGTGGCCGCTGATCTCCACCGTGCACATGACGGCGGAGACCGGCTCGAACGCCCAGCAGACGCCGGTCTTCCTCAACGACGACCTCGCCGAGGAGATCTCGGCGGGGGGCCGGCTGGACCAGATGCTGTCGCTGGGCGAGAACCTGGACGTCACGTGGGTGATCGATCCGGACCTGCTGGCGTCCGTGGACGCGATGACCCGCAGTTACCGGATCCAGGGCGACGGCGACACCACCGTCCCGGGCTCCCACCAGGCGCTGGCCAAGCAGTGGCTGGCCAGGCTGCAGAAGGCGGTGGAGGACAAGGAGGTCGTCGCGCTTCCCTTCGCCGATCCCGACCTCGCCTCCCTGGCCCACAACGGCACGAGCGTCACCGGCTCGCTCAGCCATCTCGACGAGGCCACCGACGTCGCGGCCACCACGGTGAGGACCGTGCTCCACGTGAGCCCGAGCACCGACTTCGCCTGGCCCGTGAACGGCGCCGTGGACCCGTCGATCGTCAAGGTCGCCACCTCCGCCGGCGCCGACAAGGTGATCGCCCGCAGCGACAGCCTCCAGGAGACCGCCGGACTGTCGTACACGCCTACCGCGGCCCGCCCCATCGGCGGCGGCACCACGGCGGTGGTCGCGGACGCGCGGCTGTCCACGGCCTTCCAGGGCGATCTGACGAAGGCTTCGTCCGCCACGCTCGCCGTGCAGCGGTTCCTCGCCCAGAGCCTCGCTCTGGACCTCCAGACGGACAAGCAGCGCAGCGTCGTCGTCGCCCCGCAACGCATGCCCACGGCCGGCCAGGCCGACGCCATGGCCGAAGCCATCACCGCGCTGCAGAGCGGGAACTGGTCACAGCCCCAGAAGCTCACGGCGGCGGCCGCGGCCAAGCCCGACCCCGAGGCCACCACCAAGGTGCCCGCCACGTCCGCCTACCCCGCCTCGCTGCGCAAGCAGGAGCTGCCGAAGTGGGCCTTCCAGCAGATGGCGAGCACACAGAACAAGCTCGACAACTTCAAGGTGATCCTCTCCGACCAGTCCCGCGTCGTGACCCCCTTCGGGCGGGCCATGAACCGCGAGATGTCCACGTCGTGGCGGGGCCGCGCCACCGAGGCGAGCAGCTTCCGCGGTGATGTCGAGGCCTACCTCGACGAACTGACCTCCCAGGTGAGCCTGATCGACAAGTCGGAGACCAAGCTCTCCGGACGCAGCGCCACGATCCCCGTGACCGTCCAGAACAACCTGGTGCAGGGAGTCGAGCACCTGAGGCTGCGGCTGACCTCGCTGAGCCCGAACCGGCTCGAGATCGGCGGCTCCTCCTACTACGAGCAGCGCGTGGAGGTCTCGGGCGGCCACAGCCAGACGGTGAAGTTCACCACGACGGCCAACGCCAACGGCAAAGCCTCGGTGATCGCCCAGTTGTACACGGAGGACGGTCAGCCGTACGGCCAGCCCGTCAGGTTCGACGTGAAGGTCACCGAGTTCACGGCCACCGTGATGCTCGTCATCGGCGGCGGTGTCCTGCTGCTGGTGCTGGCAGGATTCCGCATGTACACCCAGCGCAAGCGCGCGGCGGCCCGTGAGGCCGAGCAGAACGGCCCCGACGACGAGGCGGGCGAAGCCGTGGACGGCCCGGAGAACCCGGAAGCCCCCGCGGACCGTCTCAAGGAGGAGGCCGGCACCGGGCCCGGGGCGGAAGACCCGGAGCAGCCGAGTGACCTGACGGCGGACACCGAAGCGGAAAGCGCCGACCCGTCCGGCACGGGTGAGAGAGTGGACCGTTGAGGATGTCGTGGCCGGTGGGCCCGGGACGATGAGGTGGGGTAACCATGAACGCGCCGTACGACGGTGATCGCGGTCAGGGCGCGGACAACTCGGACCGCCCCGAGGGGCCGCCGCCCGAGCATGGCCAGGTGCCGCCGCAGGCTCCCGCGGACATGTACCTCCAGGACGCCTACGACCAGGACCCCTACCGGGCACAGGACCTCCAGGCCCAGGACCCGGTCGCCGAGGCCCTCTACGACCGTGCCGCGCACCCCCCGCCGCCCCCCGGCACCTATCAGCCGCAGCAGCCGCTGTACTCGCAGCCGCCCCAGTCCCCCTACGCCCCGGACCCGCACGTGTGGGCGCAGACCCCGGCGCCCGAACCGGAGGGCCCGACGCAGTACCTGCCGTACGGCGACAACCCTCGCACCACGCAGTTCGTGGGGGTCGACGACCTGGTGAGCCAGGCCGGCGAGGAACGCCACGAGCCGGACGCCTTCGCCCACCTCTTCCGCGACCAGCAGCAGGGCGGCCGCCCGACGGACCCGCCGTCGGTGCCGGGGCCCGCCGGACCGCCACCGACCCCGCAGTTCCAGGCTCCCGCGGCGCCCGCGCCTTCGGCCGACGAGACCATGAACCTGGGTACGGCGTCGGCTGTGGCAGCATCGGCAGCCCCCGCAGCCCCCGCGAAAAAGGGCGGGAAGGCCACGGGCCTGCTCAAGTCGAGCGCCGTGATGGCGGCCGGCACGATGGTCTCGCGCCTCACCGGCTTCATCCGTTCGGCCCTGATCGTGTCGGCGCTGGGTGTCGGTCTGCTCGGTGACACCTTCCAGGTTGCCTACCAGCTTCCGACGATGATCTACATCCTGACCGTCGGCGGTGGCCTCAACTCCGTGTTCGTCCCGCAGCTCGTGCGTGCCATGAAGGAGGACGAGGACGGCGGCGAAGCCTACGCGAACCGGCTGCTGACGCTGGTGATGGTGGCACTCGGCGCTCTGACCGCCCTCGCGGTCCTCGGTGCCCCGTTCCTGATCCGGCTGCTGTCCGACTCGGTGGCCAGTGACCCGGCGGCCAACGAGGTCGGCATCACCTTCGTCCGCTACTTCCTGCCCTCGATCTTCTTCATGGGCATCCATGTGGTGATGGGCCAGATCCTCAACGCGCGCGGGAAGTTCGGCGCGATGATGTGGACCCCGGTCCTCAACAACATCGTCATCATCGTGACGCTGGGCATGTTCATGTGGGTCTACGGCACCGCGGCCGACTCCGGCATGAAGGTCACGAACATCCCGCCGGAGGGGCAGCGCCTGCTCGGCGTCGGTGTCCTGCTCGGCCTGGTGGTGCAGGCGCTGGCGATGATCCCCTACCTGCGCGAAACCGGCTTCCGCATGAGGCTGCGCTTCGACTGGCGGGGCCACGGACTCGGCAAGGCCGTGACACTCGCCAAGTGGACCGTCCTGTTCGTCCTCGCCAACCAGGCCGGCGCACTCGTCGTCACCCAGCTGTCCACGGCATCCGGCAAGGCTTCTCCACTCGACGGCACCGGCTTCTCCGCCTACGCCAACGCCCAACTCATCTGGGGCCTGCCGCAGGCCATCATCACCGTCTCCCTGATGGCGGCTCTGCTGCCCCGTCTGGCCCGCTCGGCGGCCGAGGGAGACAGCGGCGCAGTCCGAGACGACATCTCCCAGGGCCTGCGCACCACGGCCGTCGCCATCGTGCCGATCTCCTTCGGATTCCTCGCTCTCGGCATCCCGATGTGCACGCTGATCTTCGGCTCCTCGGGCACTGGCGAGGCCACGAACATGGGGTACATGCTCATGGCCTTCGGCCTCGGCCTGATCCCTTACTCAGTGCAGTACGTCGTCCTGCGCGCCTTCTACGCCTACGAAGACACCCGGACCCCCTTCTACAACACGGTCATCGTGGCAGCGGTCAACGCGGGCGCTTCAGCGCTGTGTTACGTGGCGCTGCCGCCGCGCTGGGCAGTGGCGGGCATGGCCGCCTCCTACGGTCTCGCCTACGCGATCGGTGTCGGCGTCGCCTGGAACCGGCTGCGCAAGCGCCTCGGCGGCGATCTGGACGGCAACCGCGTCCTGCGGACCTACGCCCGGCTCTGCATCGCCTCCATCCCGGCGGCACTACTCAGCGGAGCGGCCTGCTACGGCATCAGCCACTCGCTCGGCCAGGGCGTTGTCGGTTCGTTCGCCGCACTGATCGCGGGGGGAGCGGTGCTCCTCGGGATCTTCTTCGTCGCCGCGCGCAAGATGCGAATCGAGGAGCTGAACTCGTTGGTCGGCATGGTCCGGGGGCGTCTGGGGCGCTGAGGCAGGGGTACGCGCACAACCATCGTCCGCCACCGTGTGTCGTGCATAGCGGCGGACTGTGGGCACAATTGGATTCTGCGTCGCACGGCGCGCAATGAATGGGGAGGCAGGGAACGACGGTGGCGGAACGGAGCACGGCTGCCGTCGACGTGGCAGACACCAGCGGTGACCAACCGCTGACCGCCAAGGCGGACCAGTCCACGGCCGACGGCGTGGCCAAGAACCGGGAGCGGGACACGGAAGACGTCGAGGCACAGGGGAGTGGCGGGACCGAAAGTCTTGGCAAGGCGTCACCGCCGGAGTTGCACAGCGGCCACAAACTCGCCAGACGCTACCGTCTCGAGGAGTGCGTCACCCGTCTGGACGGGTTCAGCAGTTGGCGTGCCGTCGACGAGAAGCTCCGTCGAGCCGTCGGCGTGCACATCCTGCCCGCGGACCATGCGCGGGCGCGCTCCGTCCTGGCCGCGGCCCGTTCCTCCGCGCTGCTGGGCGACCCGCGGTTCGTCCAGGTCCTGGACGCCGTCGAGGAGAACGACCTCGTCTACGTCGTCCACGAATGGCTGCCCGACGCGACCGAGCTGACCACCCTCCTCGCCCCGGGCCCGCTGGAGGTGTACGACGCCTACCAGATGGTCAGTCAGGTGGCCTCCGCCATGGCCGCGGCCCACCGTGAGGGCCTCGCACACCTGCGACTGAACCCGAACGCCGTTCTGCGCACGTCGAGCGGGCAGTGGCGCATCCGCGGCCTCGCCGTGAACGCCGCGCTGCGGGGCGTCAGTTCGGAGACTCCGCAGCGAACGGACACCGAGGCGATCGGCGCGCTCCTGTACGCGGCCCTGACCCAGCGGTGGCCGTACGAGAACGACGCCTACGGTCTGGCCGGTCTGCCCAAGGACGTCGGTCTCATCGCCCCCGACCAGGTGCGCGCCGGTGTCCACCGTGGGCTGTCCGAGCTGTCCATGCGGGCCCTCGCCAACGACGGCGCGACCGCCTCCCGGCACGAGTCGGCGTGCACGACGCCCGAGGAGCTGGTCAGGGCGATCGGTGAGATGCCCCGCATCCGCCCGCCGGAGCCGGCGTTCACGGCCCCTCCCGAGTACCAGCGCACGACGTACCAGCAGGGCACGTACGGCCGCCCGGCACCGCACTCCGGTGTCACCCAGCCCGTAGCGGCCCCGCCACCACCGCTGCAGAGCCGCACCGGCCGGGCCCTGAAGTGGGCGGTCTCCGCTCTCCTCATCGCCGCGCTGGGCCTCGGCAGTTGGCAGCTCGCGGACGCGTTGATGGACCGGGGCGGCACGTCGGACGAGAACCAGACGCAGACGACCGACGACGGCGACAAGAGCCCGAAGAAGCCCGCCAGCGTTCCGATCACCATCGCCAAGGCGTATGACTTCGACCCGTTCGGCGACGGATCCGAGAAGCCGACCGACATAAGCAAGGCCTACGACGACGACACCTCGTCGTACTGGCAGACGGACTTCTACGAGGGCGCCCGCTTCGGGAACCTCAAGCCGGGCCTCGGGATAATCCTCGACCTCGGCAAGGTCCAGAACATCGGCAAGGTCACCGTCACGTTCAAGGGCGACACCTCCGTCGAACTACGCGCCGCCTCAAGCGACGCGAGTGCCCGGCCGACCACTTTCGACGCCTACACCAAGGTCGCAGAAGGCTCCGGTACGGGTGTCCCGCTCAAGCCGGACAAGACCGTGAAGTCCCGCTACCTTCTGGTCTGGCTGACCAAGCTGCCTCTGACAGAGGAAGGCACCTACCGCGGCCGGGTGGCGGACATCAAGGTCACCAGTTAAGGCTGAGGAGGGGGTCCGATGGCAGATGACACCGTGTACGGCGACACCAGCGATCAGGACCTCCTGGCCCGTCACGTAGAGGGCGACCCCGACGCCTTCGGGGAGCTCGTGCGGCGGCACCGGGACCGGCTCTGGGCCGTGGCCCTCCGCACGCTCGGGGACCGTGAGGAAGCCGCTGACGCCGTTCAGGACGCCCTGGTGTCCGCCTACCGGGCCGCGCACACCTTCCGCGGTCAGTCGGCGGTCACGACCTGGCTGCACCGGATCACGGTGAACGCCTGCCTGGACCGGGCCAGAAAGGCCGCCTCCCGCAAGACATCTCCGGTCGATGACACCGAGCGCCTGGAGCAGCTCCTGGAGCCGCACGAGGAGGCCTCGGCGCCCGCCGAGCGCAACGACCTCCACCGCCAGCTCGTGGAGGCACTCGGCACACTCCCGCCCGACCAGCGCGCCGCCCTCGTTCTCGTGGACATGCAGGGCTACCCCGTCGCCGAAGCCGCCAGCATGCTCGACGTGCCGACGGGGACGGTGAAGAGCCGCTGCGCCCGTGGAAGAGCCAGACTGCTCCCGCTCCTCACCCATCTGCGGCCGGAAAACGCCGGAGGCGGCAGAGAAGCGGGCGCTGGACGGAACCGGACGCAGGGGACATCCGTCCCACCCGCAGCGGGGCCTCCGTCAGAAGGCACGCAAGATTCGGCATCAAGCGATTCAGCCGCAGTGAAGGGCGGAGGTGGGCGAGCGTGACTTCCACGACAGACACAGACGGGCACCCGGACGTCGCGGAGATCTCCGACCTCACCGAAGGCATCCTCTCCCCCTCCAGGACGGCGAACGTACGTCGGCATCTGGACGCGTGTGAACTCTGCGCGGACGTGCACGCATCGTTGGAGGAGATCCGCAGCCTGCTCGGCACGCTGCCGGGGCCGCCTCACATGCCCGCCGACGTCGCCGGCAGGATCGACGCCGCCCTCGCTGCAGAAGCCCTCCTCCAGGCAACCGCTCCCGAGGCCGTGAACGCACCGGCGCCGGTCGAGAGCGTGCGTGTTTCACGTGAAACATCGCCCACCGCTGACCGCCCTACGGGGCATGCCCGTACTTCCACCACCGGCCCGGGCCGCAAGGACCGCAGGAGGAACGGGCGCCCCAAGGTTGCCGTCCTCGGAGCTGTCTTCACCGTCGCCGCACTGGGATTCGGCTCCGTCCTGCTGTCGTCGTTGGACGACGGCAAGCCGAACGGCACGGCACACGAACAGACGGCCCCCTCCGCCGACACCTTCTCCGCGAGCGGACTCGAGAAGCAGGTCTCCGACCTTCTCACCGGAAAGAAGAGCGCGAGCGGCGGGTCCCGGGCCCCGCACACCAGCATGGGCGCGGCTGACATCCCCGGCTCCGGACATACCCGCACCCTGGTGACGCCAGAGGTTCCCCAGTGCATCCGAAAGGGCATCCACTCCAGCGACGCCCCGCTCGCGACGGAGGACGGCGTCTACAAGGGCACGGACGCGCTACTGGTCGTGCTGCGTGATCCCTCCGACAGCACCAGGATCACCGCCTACATCGTGGATGCCTCGTGTGTGAAGAACGCACCGACCGGCACTGCGAAGGTTCTGCTGAAGCGCACCTACGCCCGGTCCTGAACGGGCACGCTTCGTCGCCGTCCTGCGCGGTAATGCGTACGGTGAGGCCTCTCCGTGTGCCCGGACACACCGGGAATGCGCGCCCCTTAGGATCCGTTGGGTGGGGTGAGAGCTCTGAGAGGCTCCACCGGTCCGACGACGCAGTCCAGAGACGAGGAACCAAGCCGTGAGCGACGTCCGTAACGTGATCATCATCGGCTCCGGGCCCGCCGGCTACACGGCGGCGCTCTACACCGCGCGCGCGTCGCTGAAGCCGCTGGTGTTCGAGGGCGCCGTCACCGCCGGTGGCGCGCTGATGAACACCACCGAGGTGGAGAACTTCCCCGGCTTCCAGGACGGCATCATGGGCCCCGAGCTCATGGACAACATGCGCGCCCAGGCCGAGCGCTTCGGTGCCGAGCTCATCCCGGACGACATCGTCAGCGTCGACCTGACCGGCGAGATCAAGACCGTCACCGACACCTCGGGCACGGTCCACCGGGCGAAGGCCGTGATCGTCACCACCGGCTCACAGCACCGCAAGCTCGGCCTGCCGAACGAGGACGCCCTCTCCGGGCGCGGCGTCTCGTGGTGTGCCACCTGTGACGGCTTCTTCTTCAAGGACCAGGACATCGCCGTGATCGGCGGCGGTGACACCGCGATGGAGGAGGCCACCTTCCTCTCCCGCTTCGCCAAGTCCGTGACGATCGTCCACCGCCGGGACACCCTGCGCGCCTCCAAGGCGATGCAGGAGCGCGCCTTCGCCGACCCGAAGATCAAGTTCGTGTGGGACAGCGAGGTCGCCGAGATCCAGGGCGACCCGAAGCTCTCGGGCCTGAAGCTGCGCAACCTCAAGACCGGCGAGCTCTCGGACCTGGCGGTCACCGGCCTGTTCATCGCGATCGGCCATGACCCGCGCACCGAGCTCTTCAAGGGCCAGCTCGAACTGAACGACGAGGGCTATCTGAAGGTGGAAGCGCCTTCGACGCGCACCAACCTGACCGGTGTCTTCGGCGCCGGTGACGTGGTCGACCACACCTACCGCCAGGCGATCACCGCGGCCGGCACCGGCTGTTCCGCCGCTCTCGACGCCGAGCGCTTCCTCGCCGCCCTCGCGGACGAAGAGAAGGCCGAGCCCGAGAAGACCGCTGTCTGACCCCCATCCCGCCCCACCGCACCAACCCAGTTAAGGAGCCCGCCGTGGCCGGCACCCTCAAGAATGTGACCGACGATTCCTTCGAGCAGGACGTCCTGAAGAGCGACAAGCCCGTCCTGGTGGACTTCTGGGCCGCCTGGTGCGGACCGTGCCGTCAGATCGCTCCGTCCCTCGAGGCGATCGCCGCCGAGTACGGCGACAAGATCGAGGTCGTCAAGCTGAACATCGACGAGAACCCGGGTACGGCCGCCAAGTACGGCGTCATGTCCATCCCGACGCTGAACGTCTACCAGGGCGGCGAGGTCGCCAAGACCATCGTCGGTGCCAAGCCGAAGGCCGCGATCGTCCGCGACCTCGAGGACTTCATCGCCGAGTGATGTTTCACGTGAAACACGATGGGCCGGTCCGAAAGGACCGGCCCATCGCATTACAGGGGACGCAGCGCCGGTTCCTTCTGCACCGCCCCCAGAAGCCGGTCCAGTGCCATCTCCACGTCTTCCTTCCAAGAAAGCGTGGTGCGCAGCTCCAGCCTCAGCCTCGGATACGTGGGATGGTGTCTGACCGTCTTGAAGCCCACGGCGAGAAGATGGTCTGCGGGAAGCAGACAGGCGGGCTCTTTCCAGCGGGCATCACCGAAGGCCTCGATGGCCTTGAAGCCCCGCCGCAGCAGGTCCTTCGCGACCGTCTGCACCATCACCCGGCCCAGCCCTTGCCCCTGATAGCCCGGCATGATGAACGACGTCATCAACTGGACAGCGTCAGGAGAGACAGGGCTCGTGGGAAACGCCGTCGAGCGAGGAACATAAGCGGGAGGGGCGTAGAGGACGAAGCCGACCGGTACGTCGTCGACATAGACGATCCGGCCGCACGATCCCCAGTCCAGCAGGACGGCGGAGATCCAGGCCTCCTTCTCCAGAGCGGCTGTCCCCGCCTTTACCGCGGCTTCTCCGCTGACGGGGTCCAGTTCCCAGAAGACACACGAGCGGCAACGCTGGGGTAGGTCCGGAAGGTTGTCCAGCGTAAGCGGTACGAGCCGACGCCCCATGAAGGCTGTTCCTCGCTTCCTTCGCCCGCCGCGTCGCGGGCGGCCGTCAGAGCGCTCCGTTCCCTGAGCAGACTGCCGACGAAGCCGCCGACCGCCCCCAGTCCCAGACCCGCGCTCACCAGTCCGCTTCTGCTCATCGTTCGCATGGCCCCTGCCTCCCCTCAGAGGTACCGCCGGGTGGATGTGCCACACCCATTCGCATCGTATCCATACCGCGATTCCATCGATACCGGCTGAAAGCAAAGAGCGGGCCGTGTCCGATGCACACCGGACACGGCCCGCTCTTCCTACCTCGCCTGGACGGGGTCACTCTGGCGACACCCGGCTCAGGCTTCCGTCTCCTCGTCCTCACCCTCCACCAGGCTCTTCTGCAGAACCGGCCCCTCACCGGGGGCGAGGGAGCTGAGGATGCGCTCAAGGTCCTCCATCGAGGCGAACTCGACGGTGATCTTGCCCTTCTTCTGCCCCAGGTCGACCTTCACTCGCGTCTCGAAACGGTCCGAGAGACGAGTGGCGAGGTCGGTCAGCGCCGGCGATACCCGCGCACCGGCTCGCGGCCCCTTGGATCGCTGGGCGGTCTGCGGTCGCGACCCCATGAGCGTCACGATCTCCTCGACTGCCCGTACCGAGAGTCCCTCGGCCACGATCCGGTGGGCCAGCCGGTCCTGCTCCTCCGAGTCCTCGACGGAGAGCAGGGCACGAGCGTGTCCGGCGGAGAGCACTCCGGCAGCCACTCGGCGCTGCACCGCCGGCGAGAGCTTCAGCAGACGCAGCGTGTTGGAGACCTGCGGGCGGGACCGGCCGATGCGGTCCGCGAGCTGGTCGTGCGTGCAGTTGAAGTCCTTCAGCAACTGGTCGTAGGCGGCTGCCTCTTCCAGCGGGTTGAGCTGCGCTCGGTGCAGGTTCTCCAGGAGGGCGTCCAGAAGGAGCTTGTCGTCATCCGTGGCCCGCACGATCGCGGGGATCGCCTCCAGGCCGGCCTCACGACTGGCCCGCCAGCGCCGCTCGCCCATGATGAGTTCGTAGCGAGCGGGGCCCACCTGCCGTACGACGACCGGCTGGAGGAGGCCGACCTCCTGGATGGAGGTGACCAGCTCCTGGAGCGCGTCCTCGTCGAAGACCTCACGCGGCTGGCGCGGGTTCGGCGTGATGGAGTCGAGAGGGAGTTCCGCGAAGTGGGCACCCAGGGGAGGCGCAGGTGTCTCCGCGTAGCCGTTGACCGACGGCTCCTCTGTTTCATGTGAAACAGGCGGCAGCGTGGCCACCTTCGCCGCGGCCACTCCACGGTCGGTCGTCAGCACCGGGACGGACGTCGGAGATGCGGAACCAGCGCCCCCCATCGCCGCCGGAGTCGGCGTCTTCTCGGTCGGGGCAGCGGGGATCAGTGCGCCGAGACCACGGCCCAACCCCCTCCGTCGCTCGCTCACTGGATCCCCTCCACCATGCTCGGGTTGCTCTGTGCGCCGATGTGCGCCTGCGTCGGGTCATAGCTGACGCCGACGCCCTTCAACGCGATCTCTCGCGCCGCCTCAAGGTAGGACAGCGCGCCACTCGATCCTGGATCGTAGGTCAACACCGTCTGTCCGTAACTCGGCGCCTCGGAGATGCGGACCGAGCGGGGAATGCTCGTCCGCAGCACCTCGTCGCCGAAGTGGGTGCGCACCTCGTCCGCGACCTGGGACGCAAGGCGCGTCCGGCCGTCGTACATGGTGAGCAGGATGGTCGATACGTGCAAGGTGGGGTTGAGGTGGCCCCGCACCAGATCGACGTTGCGCAGGAGTTGTCCCAGGCCCTCCAGCGCGTAGTACTCGCACTGAATCGGGATGAGGACCTCCGCGCCGGCCACGAGCGCATTGACCGTCAGCAGACCCAGCGAGGGCGGACAGTCGATGAGGATGTAGTCCAGCGGCTGCTCGTACGCCTGGATGGCGCGTTGCAGTCGGCTCTCCCGCGCCACCAGGGACACCAGCTCGATCTCCGCACCGGCGAGATCGATGGTGGCGGGGGCACAGAAGAGGCCTTCGACATCGGGGACGGGCTGGACGACCTCGGCCAGCGGCCTGCTGTCGACCAGGACGTCGTAGATGGACGGGACTTCGGCGTGGTGGTCGATACCCAGCGCGGTGGACGCGTTGCCCTGGGGGTCGAGGTCGATCACCAGGACACGGCCGCCGTGCAAAGCCAGCGAAGCAGCAAGATTGACGGTCGTCGTCGTCTTGCCCACCCCGCCCTTCTGGTTGGCAACGACCATGATCCGGGTCTGCTCGGGCCGTGGCAGGCCCTCGCCGGCGCGGCCAAGAGCCTCTACCGCCAGTTGGGCAGCACGACCGATCGGAGTGTCGTCCATCGGGGGCGGTGTTTCACGTGAAACATCGTCCCCCATCGACTCGGTTCGGGGACCGGGGACCGGATCGGTCATCGGTCCCGCGATGTTGGCGTCGGACCGCAAGGATTCACTCTCCTCGACTTCAGGCTCGCAATGAACAGAGCCTCCCATGTCTTCGGGGTCGTGAACCAGTGAGGCCTGTTGTTCTGTGGAGAAATCCACCTCTGTGGACAACTCCGTTACCTCTCCGAGTGACCCGAGAGGCTTCCGGTCGCGGGGTTCGGCCGCAGCGCGGCCCCGGCTGATGATGCCGTGCAGCAGTGAGCGACGTTTCACGTGAAACACGATGCAGGGCAGCCGTGCCCGTTCTGCCGCGACACTCCGGCATGCATAGGTTTGGCAGCTTGTGTGGAGTACGTCTCGTCCTCAGGACGGATCAGCGGCGCCGGCGAGTCCGGCCTGTCCGGGCCGCCTTGGCACGCTTGGCCGCGAAACGCACACCGCCAGGACTCTCCCCGACCTCGACCCTCACCACCGTGGACAACGGATCGACCACGCCCTCACCCACATGCAGGATGGAGGTCTCCACGGCACCGAGCTTGCTCAGGGCCGTTTGTGCCGCCTTGAGTTCCTCCTCCGCGGTGTCGCCCTTGAGCGCGAGCATCTCACCGTAGGGACGAAGCAGCGGAACGCCCCAGGTCGCCAGCCGGTCCAGCGGGGCCACGGCTCGCGCCGTCACCACATGCACCGGGGTCAGCTTGCCCATGACCTCCTCGGCACGGCCCCGCACGACCGTCACATGGTCCAGGCCCAGCAGCTCCACGACCTCCGTCAGGAAGGTCGTACGCCGTAGCAGCGGCTCCAGCAGCGTGATCTTCAGGTCCTCACGGACGAGGGCCAGGGGAATGCCGGGCAGACCGGCCCCGGAGCCGACGTCGCACACCGTCACGCCCTCGGGAACGACCTCGGAGAGCACCGCGCAGTTCAGCAGATGCCGCTCCCACAGGCGGGGCACTTCACGGGGTCCGATGAGACCGCGCTGCACACCCGCCTCGGCGAGCAGCTCGGCGTAGCGCACCGCGTCCTCGAAGCGATCGCCGAACACCTCGCGCGCCTGCTCGGGCGCGGGGGGAAGCTCCGCTGCCTCCGTCACGGGGAACCGTCCTTCCGTACCGCATCAGCGCACCGGGCGCCGACCATCAGAACTATCAGGCTGACAAAGTTCGGCCCCGCCTGCTCTACAGACGGGGCCGGAGGAACGTACGGACCGATCAGGCGGGAAGCACGACGACGAAGCGCTGCGGCTCCTCGCCCTCGGACTCGCTGCGGAGCCCGGCGGCCTTGATCGCGTCGTGGACGACCTTGCGCTCGAACGGCGTCATCGGCTTGAGCTTCACGGACTCACCGGTGCTCTTCACCTCGGCGGCAGCCTTGGCGCCGAGCTCGGAAAGCTCGGCGCGCTTCTTGGCCCGGTAACCGCCGATGTCCAGCATCAGTCGGCTGCGGTCCCCGGTCTCCCGGTGCACGGCCAGGCGGGTGAGCTCCTGCAAGGCTTCCAGCACCTCGCCGTCACGGCCGACCAGCTTCTGCAGGTCTCGGCCGCCCGAGTCGCTGATGATCGAGACAGCGGCGCGGTCGGCCTCGACGTCCATGTCGATGTCGCCGTCGAGATCGGCGATGTCGAGCAGGCCCTCGAGGTAGTCCGCCGCGATCTCGCCCTCCTGCTCCAGGCGGGTCAGGGTGTCTGCACCCTCGGCAGCGGCGGAGGTGGTGCCTTCCGTCACGGGATGGACTCCTTCTTACTTCTTGGACGGGGACTTGGGCCGCTGCGGACCCTTGCGCTGTCCGGATTGGGCCTTGCTGCGGGTACCGCCGCCGGGCTGCTTCTTGGCGGGAGCGGCGGGCTTGGCGTCCTCGGGTTCGTCGGACTTGCTCAGCGAGGTCGGCTCCGACGAGGTGTCACCGGCCGCCTTCGAGCCGGCAGCAGCCGCACCCGACTGACGCTGGGACTTGCTCTGCCGCTTGGGCTGCTGACGCTTGGGAGCCGCCGCGCTCGCCGTCGAACCGTCCTCGGTCTGCACCGCGGCCTGGGACTCGCTCTGGATGACCGAACCGTCGGCCTGAGCCGCGAGGCCGGCCTTGTTCAGACCGTTGATGAACTTGCGCTCGAACTCGTTGCGGTCACGGCCCTTGGCGACGATCGCCTTGATGATGGTGCGCTCGCTGCGCTTGCGGGCCTTGCCGTGGTGCGTGACGTGCTTGGTCAGGCGCTCCAGGTAGGCGGCCTGGGCCTTGGAACCCGGCGTCGGGTTGTTGCGGATGACGTACATCTGCTGGCCCATGGTCCACACGTTGGTGGTCAGCCAGTAGACGAGGACACCGACCGGGAAGTTGATGCCGAAGACGGCGAACATGACGGGGAAGACGTACATCAGCATCTTCTGCTGCTGCATGAACGGCGTCTTGACCGTGGTGTCGACGTTCTTCGTCATCAGCTGGCGCTGCGTGTAGAACTGCGACGCCGACATCAGGACGATCATGACCGCGGTGACGACCCGGACGTCGGTCAGCGAGGCGCCGAGTGCCTCGACCTTGCTCGAACCGTCCGTGAACTTCGCGGCCAGCGGGGCACCGACGATGTGCGCCTTACGCGCACTGGCCAGCAGCGACTCGTTGATGACGCCGATCGTCGAGCCCGTCGCGATGCCGTTGAGCACGTGGTACAGGGCGAAGAAGAACGGGGACTGCGCCAGGATGGGAAGGCACGAGGAGAGCGGGTTGGTGCCCGTCTCCTTGTACAGCTTCATCATCTCTTCGGACTGACGCTGCTTGTCGTTCTTGTAGCGCTCCTGGATCTTCTTCATCTCGGGCTGGAGCGTCTGCATGGCCCGCGTCGACTTGATCTGCTTCACGAAGAGCGGGATCAGGCAGATACGGATCAGGATCACCAGGGACACGATCGACAGGCCCCAGGCCCACCCGGTGTCGGGGCCGAAGATGGCGCCGTAAACCTTGTGGAACTGGACGATGACCCAGGAGACGGGTGTCGTGATGAAGCTGAAAAGACTGGCAATCGTGTCCACTAATCATGCTCCTTGGGCATGGGACGGAGTCTCTGCGGCCGGGCTCGAAGGAGTCTGCCCCTCGGTGGCCGAGGCGGCGGAGGGCCCGCCCCTACGTGCACGCCAGGCGTTACGCAGCATTTCGTGCCACCGCGGACGCTTGCGCGGCGGGACATGGTCCACACCGCCCAGCGACCACGGATTGCACCGCAGGATGCGCCAGGCGGTGAGTGCCGTTCCCTTGATCGCACCGTGCCGGTCGATGGCCTGGTAGCCGTAGTGGGAGCACGACGGGTAGTACTTGCACACCGGCCCGAGCAGCGGGCTGATGGTCCACTGGTACAGCTTGATGAGCGCCAGCAGCGGGTACTTCATCGTGCGCCCCCTCCCAGCAGCCGCTGAACGGCGGCATCCAGGTCTCGGGCCAGTTGTTCATGATCGGCGTCGCCCGCCTCGGGCAGCGCTCGTACGACTACCAGGCTACCGGGGGGAAACAGGGCGACCCTGTCGCGCATCAGATGGCGAAGCCTGCGCTTCACCTTGTTGCGCACGACAGCACCGCCCACGGCCTTGCTCACGACGAAACCCGCACGCGTCGGGGGAGCGCTCTCCCCAGGCGCGTGCGGGTCCGTGGCACCGCTACGAAAGTGAACGACGAGGGACGGGCGTCCGGCCCGGCGCCCTCGTCGTACCGCGGTCGCGAAGTCCTCGCGCCGCCTCAGCCGGTTCTCGGTGGGCAGCACGACGGCATGACCTGACCGGGATCAGGCGGACAGGCTGGCGCGACCCTTGCTGCGGCGGTTCGCCAGAATCGCGCGGCCGGCACGGGTACGCATCCGCAGACGGAAGCCGTGGGTCTTGGCGCGACGACGGTTGTTCGGCTGGAAGGTGCGCTTGCTCACTCGGGGGCTCCAGAAATCAATCGGTGGTGGCGGGTGCCGTCCTGGCTGTCACCGTGCGCCCACGAGTAGCTCGCAGTTACGCCCGTGTGCACCGCTGACCGATCACCTGACGCGATCTGTGCCCATCGGAGGCAGGCGGCAGCAGCCATCGACAACTCGACCTGGTTACGGTACGCGCGGCTACGCCATCCGGTCAAACCAGTGGTCACCGGGAGACACTATCCACAGGCTGGGGACAACAACTTGAACCGCAGCCGTCGCCCTGACTACCGTGGCTGAACTCCGATTCGTTCCCTTGACCCCCGTGTTTCGGCTCCACCCCATTTGAATCCCGACTCGTCCCACAACCACACGTTCGTGGGACCCGTGAGAGAGCGTGCCCTGTGGCTGACGTACCTGCCGATCTTGCCGCAGTGTGGCCACGCGTACTCGAGCAACTCCTCGGTGAGGGCCGCGTCCAGGGTGTGGAGGCGAAGGACGAGCACTGGATCCGGCGCTGCCAGCCGCTGGCGCTGGTCGCCGACACCGCCCTGCTCGCCGTACCGAACGAATTTGCGAAAGGCGTACTGGAGGGCCGGCTGGCCCCGGCCGTCAGCGAGACGCTGAGCCGCGAATGCGGCCGCCCGATCCGCATCGCGATCACCGTCGACGACTCCGCGGGCGAGCCGCCCGCGCCCCCGGCCCCCCGGCCCCAGCCACGCTACGAGGAGCCGGAACTCCCCTCCGGCCAGTACGACAACCAGTACGAGGGCTACGGCCGTCACCGCGCCGACGACTCCCGTCCGAACCGTGACGACCAGCGCCCCGGGCCCCAGAGCGACCACGCGCCCCGACCCGACCAGCTCCCGACCGCCCGCCCCGCCTATCCGTCGGAGTACCAGCGCCCCCAGCCCGGCTCCTGGCCGCGCCCAGCGCAGGACGAGTACAGCTGGCAGCAGCAGCGGCTCGGCTTCCCGGATCGCGACCCCTACGCGTCGCCCTCGCAGGAGACCTATCCCCAGGAGTCGTACAAGCAGGAGTCGTACCCTCAGGACTCGTACGGGCCCCCGTCGCAGGACTACCGCCCGCAGCCGATGGAGCGCCCGTCCTACGACGGCTCGCGCTCCGACTACGACAAGCGACCGGACTACGACAAGCGGCCCGACTACGACAAGCCTCGCTCCGACTACGACCAGCCCCGCCCGGACTACGACCAGCGCGACGGCCGCCGGGAACTGCCCGACCCGCCGTCCGGCTCCGGACATGTGCACCGCGGCGGCCCGGTCGGCTCCAACCTGCCCACCACCGGCGCCCCCGGCCCGCTGGCCGCACAGCCCGCGCCGGCGACCGGCCCCGGTGAGCCCACCGCGCGGCTGAACCCCAAGTACCTCTTCGACACATTCGTCATCGGCGCCTCCAACCGCTTCGCCCACGCGGCCGCGGTCGCCGTCGCCGAGGCCCCGGCCAAGGCCTACAACCCCCTCTTCATCTACGGGGAGTCGGGACTCGGCAAAACCCACCTGCTGCACGCGATCGGGCACTACGCGCGCAGCCTGTATCCCGGCACGCGCGTGCGGTACGTGAGCTCGGAGGAGTTCACCAACGAGTTCATCAACTCCATCCGCGACGGCAAGGGCGACAGCTTCCGCAAGCGCTACCGCGAGATGGACATCCTGCTCGTCGACGACATCCAGTTCCTCGCGGACAAGGAGTCGACGCAGGAGGAGTTCTTCCACACCTTCAACACACTCCACAACGCGAACAAGCAGATCGTGCTCTCCAGCGACCGGCCGCCCAAGCAGCTCGTGACGCTGGAGGACCGGCTGCGGAACCGTTTCGAGTGGGGCCTGATCACCGACGTCCAGCCGCCCGAGCTGGAGACCCGGATCGCGATCCTGCGCAAGAAGGCGGTGCAGGAGCAGCTCAACGCCCCGCCGGAGGTGCTGGAGTTCATCGCCTCCCGGATCTCGCGCAACATCCGCGAACTGGAGGGCGCGCTGATCCGGGTGACGGCGTTCGCGTCGCTCAACCGGCAACCGGTGGACCTGGGCCTGACGGAGATCGTCCTGAAGGACCTGATCCCCGGCGGCGAGGACTCGGCGCCCGAGATCACCTCGACGGCCATCATGAGCGCGACGGCGGACTACTTCGGCCTGACCGTCGAGGACCTGTGCGGCACCTCGCGCGGCCGCGCGCTCGTCACCGCCCGCCAGATCGCCATGTACCTGTGCCGCGAGCTGACGGACCTCTCGCTGCCGAAGATCGGCGCCCTGTTCGGCGGCCGCGACCACACGACCGTGATGCACGCGGACCGCAAGATCCGCAATCTGATGGCCGAGCGGCGCTCCATCTACAACCAGGTCACCGAGCTGACGAACCGCATCAAGAACGGCTGAGGTCGGCGGCGACGGCCACGGCGGCTCCAAGGCCCAGGCGCTGTTGAGCGCCACCGCGAAGGTCGCATTCCATGCACCGGCGCCCGCCCCGCCCCGCCCCGCCTCAACGGCACGGCACGGCACGGCACGGCACGGCAACAGAGTCACGGCGTCCAGGGCGCCCCGGGGACGAGGTCCCGGGGCGCCCTTCGTCATTCCTCAGGTCACGACGCCGTAGCCCGGTGTTCGATTCCCCGCAGGGTTACGGCCTTCCTCCACAGATCCGGTGACTTTTTGCCGTCCACATCCTGGGGACCGCGAAGTTGTCCAGAGCGCGGTCCACAGGCTCCCTGTCGACAGACCATCGGGCCAGGTCAGGTGGTTGGGGATTCGTGGACGAACGATCTCCACAGACTGTGGACAGCGAGAAGATCCACAGGCTGTGCATCGAGTTGTCCACCGGCTGCCCACAGGCGGGGGCCTGTTGTCCCCAGCGATCAGCGGCTTCTCCACATGCCTGTCCACTGTTCGGCAACGCGACGCGCCTGATCACCGGGTCGAGTGAAAGGCGTCACACGAAGGTGCCGGGTTGGGCTGTGGGAAAGGTGGGTAAAGCTGGGGACGGCGCTGGGGAGAAGTCGCCTCAGGCTGTGCACGGAGTGTGCAGAACTTTCTGTTCTCCACAGATACGCCTGGTTGTCCACCGGTGTCACCCACAGGGTCCGTGGATAAAATTTCCGCTCTGAGCTGGGAAAACAGGGTTATCCACGGTATCCACAGCCCCTACTACTACTCCCAACTAGAGAGAGCTGGGAATCCGTTTCGAAGGGGGCCCTGTGCACAACTCGCTGTTCGGCGCCCGACTGCCCCTCGTCACGACTTGACCCCGAGAGGCACCTACTGTCAGTGGGGTGCGTCAGACTGTTCCCCGGTGTCCTTCCCGTCACACGGGCCGACGACGCCGAGACAGACGACGAAGCCAGGCAGGCCGAGAAGCGCCGGCAACAGCAGGAGGCGGCAACAGTGAAGATCCGGGTGGAACGCGACGTACTCGCGGAGGCAGTGGCCTGGGCGGCGCGCAGCCTCCCGGCCCGTCCGCCGGCGCCTGTCCTCGCCGGCCTTCTCCTGAAGGCCGAGGAAGGCCAGCTCAGCCTGTCCAGCTTCGACTACGAGGTCTCCGCGCGGGTGTCCGTCGAGGCCGAGGTCGAGGAGGAGGGCACCGTGCTCGTCTCCGGCCGCCTGCTCGCCGACATCTGCCGCGCTCTGCCCAACCGCCCGGTGGAGATTTCCACAGACGGTGTACGGGCGACGGTGGTCTGCGGCTCCTCGCGGTTCACACTCCACACCCTGCCTGTGGAGGAGTACCCGGCGCTGCCGCAGATGCCGAGCGCGACCGGCACCGTTCCCGGTGAGGTCTTCGCCTCCGCCGCCTCCCAGGTGGCCATCGCCGCGGGCCGTGACGACACGCTTCCCGTCCTGACCGGTGTGCGTATCGAGATCGAGGGCGACACCGTCACCCTGGCGTCCACCGACCGCTACCGCTTCGCCGTCCGCGAGTTCCTGTGGAAGCCGGAGAACCCGGAGGCGTCCGCCGTCGCCCTGGTGCCCGCCAAGACGCTCCTGGACACCGCCAAGGCGCTCACGAGCGGCGACAGCGTGATCCTGGCGCTGTCGGGCTCGGGTGCGGGCGAGGGGCTGATCGGTTTCGAGGGCGCGGGTCGGCGTACGACCACGCGTCTGCTCGAAGGCGACCTGCCGAAGTACCGCACGCTGTTCCCGACGGAGTTCAACTCCGTCGCCGTGATCGAGACCGCCCCCTTCGTGGAGGCCGTCAAGCGTGTGGCCCTGGTCGCCGAGCGCAACACCCCGGTGCGGCTCAGCTTCGAGCAGGGGGTGCTCATCCTGGAGGCCGGCTCCAGCGACGACGCACAGGCTGTGGAAAGGGTCGACGCCCAGCTCGAGGGCGACGACATCTCGATCGCCTTCAACCCGACCTTCCTGCTGGACGGCCTGAGCGCCATCGACTCCCCGGTGGCCCAGCTCTCCTTCACGACGTCCACCAAGCCCGCGCTGCTGAGCGGCAAGCCGGCCCTGGACGCCGAGGCGGACGAGGCCTACAAGTACCTGATCATGCCGGTGCGGCTGAGCGGCTGAGTCAAAGCCCCAGGTGAGGGCATACGTTTGAGCGCGTATGCCCACAGGTGTGCGTGAGCGTCCGGGTTTAGGCTCGTACGTGGGTACGAAGGTGCCTCACACGCCACAGCAACCTAAGGAACAGTTGATGGAGCTCGGTCTCGTCGGCCTCGGCAAGATGGGCGGCAACATGCGCGAGCGGATCCGCCGCGCAGGCCACACCGTGATCGGATACGACCGCAACCCGGACCTCGCCGATGTCCACAGCCTCAAGGAGCTTGTGGACGCGTTGCAGGGTCCGCGGGTCGTGTGGGTGATGGTCCCGGCCGGTGCGCCGACCCAGGCGACCATCGACGAGCTGGCCGAGCTCCTGGAGCCCGGTGACGTCGTGGTGGACGGCGGGAACTCCCGCTGGACGGACGACGAGAAGCACGCCGGGGAGCTGGCGGCCAAGGGCATCGGTTTCGTCGACTGCGGCGTCTCGGGCGGCGTGTGGGGCCTGGAGTACGGCTACGCGCTGATGTACGGCGGGGACGCGGAGAACGTCGCCAAGGTGCAGCCGGTCTTCGACGCCCTCAAGCCCGAGGGCGACGCCGGTGCGGTGCACGCCGGCAAGGTCGGCGCGGGCCACTTCGCCAAGATGGTCCACAACGGCATCGAGTACGCGATGATGCAGGCTTATGCCGAGGGCTGGGAGCTCCTGGAGAAGGTCGACTCCGTGACCGACGTCCGGGAGGTCTTCCGCTCCTGGCAGGAGGGCACGGTCATCCGTTCCTGGCTGCTGGACCTCGCGGTCAACGCCCTCGACGAGGACGAGCACCTGGACAAGCTGCGCGGTTACGCACAGGACTCCGGCGAGGGCCGGTGGACCGTGGAGGCCGCCCTCGACCACGCGGTGCCGCTGCCGGCGATCACCGCCTCGCTGTTCGCGCGGTTCTCGTCCCGCCAGGACGACTCACCGCAGATGAAGATGATCGCGGCGCTGCGCAACCAGTTCGGCGGCCACGCGGTCGAGACGAAGTAATCCACAGGGCTGTCACCACAGTCCACAAGCTGGGGGAGGTCGGCGACCGACCATGCACGTCACGCATCTGTCGCTGGCCGACTTCCGCTCGTACGCCCGGGTCGAAGTTCCGCTCGACCCGGGCGTCACCGCGTTCGTGGGCCCCAACGGGCAGGGCAAGACGAACCTGGTCGAGGCGATCGGCTATCTCGCCACCCTCGGCAGCCACCGGGTCGCCTCCGACGCCCCCCTGGTGCGCATGGGCGCCGACCGCGCGATCGTCCGGGCGCAGGTCCGTCAGGGCGAGCGGCAGCAACTGGTCGAGCTGGAGCTGAACCCCGGCAAGGCGAACCGCGCCCGCATCAACAGGTCCTCGCAGGTCAGGCCCCGTGATGTGCTGGGGATCGTGCGCACGGTGCTGTTCGCGCCGGAGGATCTCGCGTTGGTGAAGGGCGACCCGGGCGAGCGGCGCCGGTTCCTGGACGAGCTGATCACCGCGCGCTCCCCGCGCATGGCCGGGGTCCGCTCCGACTACGAGCGGGTCCTCAAGCAGCGCAACACCCTGCTGAAGTCGGCCGCCCTCGCGAGGCGGCACGGCGGCCGCTCGATGGACCTGTCCACCCTCGACGTGTGGGACCAGCACCTCGCGCGCGTGGGCGCCGAGTTGCTCGCCCAGCGGCTCGACCTGATCGCCGCGATCCAGCCGCTGGCCGACAAGGCGTACGAGCAACTGGCCCCCGGCGGCGGCCCGGTCGCCCTGGAGTACAAGCCGTCCGCGCCCGGCGAGGCACACACGCGTGAGGATCTCCACGAGCAGCTGATGGCCGCGCTCGCCGAGGCGCGCAAGCAGGAGATCGAGCGGGGCGTGACCCTGGTGGGACCGCATCGGGACGATCTGCTGCTCAAACTCGGTCAGCTGCCCGCCAAGGGGTACGCCTCGCACGGCGAGTCCTGGTCGTTCGCGCTGGCGCTGCGCCTCGCGTCGTACGACCTGCTCAGGGCGGAGGGCAACGAGCCCGTGCTGATCCTCGACGACGTGTTCGCGGAACTGGACACCCGCCGCCGTGAGCGTCTGGCCGAACTGGTCGCGCCCGGTGAGCAGGTGCTGGTGACGGCGGCGGTCGACGACGACGTGCCGCACGTGCTGACGGGGACGCGGTACGCCGTGGCCGAGGGGACGGTGGAGCGCGTATGACCGACGAACCACGCTCTGCCGGGAAAGCCGGGACCCCCGGGAATCCCACGAACTCCGAGACCCCCAAGCCCGCCGAGCCCTCCGGTGTCGACCTCGCGCGCGTGGCGCTCAGGGCGGCGAAGGAGCAGGCACGCGCGCGTGGGGACGCGGCGCAGCAGAAGCGGCAGGCGCGGCGCGGAGGGGGCCTGCGCTCCGGCGCGCACGCCGACGGGCGGGATCCCATGGCGTTCGGTGCCGCCATCAACCGCTTGATCACCGAGCGGGGCTGGGAGGCGCCGGCCGCGGTGGGCGGTGTTATGGGTCGCTGGCCGCAGATCGTGGGCGAGAAGCTGGCCGATCACTGCGCGCCCCAGAGGTACGACGAGGACGAGCGCGTCCTGATCGTGCAGTGCGAGTCGCCGGTCTGGGCGACCGAGGTGCGCCGTCTCGCCCCGAGCCTGGTCGCCCGTCTCAACGAGGACCTGGGCCATGGCACGGTGCGGCAGATCAGGGTCCTCGGACCCGGCGGTCCGCCCCGTAACTACGGCCCGCTGAGGGCCCCCGGCAGCAGCAGGCCCGGCGATCCCTACAGGTGACTTACGTCACGTGCCCGTTGGGTGATCAGTGCCGTCGCCGCACCGCGCGCGGTTGCGAATTTCGACCTGACTCCCAAGTAGCCAAGGGTTGACGGCCGAAAGCGCTGAGTGCCGCTGTGAGCCTCTTGGAGCCCCGCTCCGTATATGGGGACCCGGAAGACGCCGGTTCAGGGCGGCACATGCGGACTCAGGTACCGGCAAACCCCCATCACTGTCGGCGCTACCGGTAGACTGGAAGCCAATCCCGCCCCGAACGTGGGGACCGCCCGGGAGAAGCTGAGCAACGCTGATCAAGGCTTACCAACGCAACATGCCGCAGCCGCTCCGGCAACCCGCCGACGAGCCCGGCTCGTGCCTGTGCCAGAAAGGGCGCTTCGTGGCCGATTCCGGCAACCCCAACGAGAACATTCCGTCCACCGACGCCGAGGCGACCTCGTCGAACGGCGAGGTAACCGCCTCGTACGACGCCAGCGCCATCACCGTCCTCGAGGGTCTGGACGCGGTCCGCAAGCGACCCGGTATGTACATCGGCTCCACCGGCGAGCGCGGTCTGCACCACCTGGTGCAGGAAGTCGTCGACAACTCCGTCGACGAGGCACTGGCCGGCCACGCGGACACCATCGACGTGACGATCCTCGCCGACGGCGGCGTGCGTGTCGTCGACAACGGCCGCGGCATCCCGGTGGGCATCGTCCCCTCCGAGGGCAAGCCGGCCGTCGAGGTCGTGCTGACCGTGCTGCACGCGGGCGGCAAGTTCGGTGGCGGCGGCTACGCGGTCTCCGGCGGTCTGCACGGCGTGGGTGTCTCCGTCGTGAACGCCCTGTCGACCAAGGTGGCCGTCGAGATCAAGACCGACGGCTACCGCTGGACGCAGGACTACAAGCTGGGCGTGCCGACGGCCCCGCTGGCCCAGCACGAGGCCACGGACGAGCACGGCACCACGGTCACCTTCTGGGCCGACCCGGACATCTTCGAGACCACGGAGTACTCCTTCGAGACGCTCTCGCGGCGTTTCCAGGAGATGGCGTTCCTCAACAAGGGTCTGAGGATCAACCTCACCGACGAGCGGGAGTCGGCGAAGGCCACCGCGGGTGCGGACGAGGCGGGCGAGGACGAGAAGCACGAGGTCAAGAGCGTCTCGTACCACTACGAGGGCGGCATCGTCGACTTCGTGAAGTACCTCAACTCCCGCAAGGGAGAGGTCGTTCACCCCACCGTGATCGACCTCGAGGCCGAGGACAAGGACAAGAGCCTTTCCCTCGAGCTCGCGATGCAGTGGAACGGCGGTTACAGCGAGGGTGTGTACTCCTTCGCCAACATCATCCACACGCACGAGGGCGGCACGCACGAGGAGGGCTTCCGCGCGGCGCTGACCTCGCTGATCAACAAGTACGCGCGCGACAAGAAGCTGCTGCGCGAGAAGGACGACAACCTCACGGGTGACGACATCCGCGAGGGTCTGACCGCGATCATCTCGGTGAAGCTGAGCGAGCCGCAGTTCGAGGGCCAGACCAAGACCAAGCTGGGCAACACCGAGGTGAAGACCTTCGTCCAGAAGGTCGTCTACGAGCACCTCACCGACTGGCTGGACCGCAACCCGGTCGAGGCCGCGGACATCATCCGCAAGTCCATCCAGGCGGCCACCGCGCGCGTGGCGGCCCGCAAGGCCCGCGACCTGACCCGCCGCAAGGGCCTGCTGGAGACCGCGTCCCTGCCGGGCAAGCTCTCCGACTGCCAGTCGAACGACCCCACCAAGTGCGAGATCTTCATCGTCGAGGGTGACTCCGCCGGCGGCTCGGCCAAGTCCGGCCGCAACCCGGAGTACCAGGCGATCCTCCCGATCCGCGGCAAGATCCTGAACGTCGAGAAGGCGCGGATCGACAAGATCCTCCAGAACCAGGAGATCCAGGCGCTGATCTCGGCCTTCGGTACCGGAGTCCACGAGGACTTCGACATCGAGAAGCTGCGCTATCACAAGATCATCCTGATGGCGGACGCCGACGTCGACGGCCAGCACATCTCCACCCTGCTGCTGACCTTCCTGTTCCGCTTCATGCGGCCGCTGGTCGAGGCCGGGCACGTGTACCTCTCCCGTCCCCCGCTGTACAAGATCAAGTGGGGCCGGGACGACGTCGAGTACGCCTACTCCGACCGCGAGCGCGACGCGCTGATCGAGATGGGCCGCCAGCGCGGCAAGCGCGTCCGCGAGGACTCCATCCAGCGCTTCAAGGGTCTCGGCGAGATGAACGCCGAGGAGCTGCGCGTGACCACCATGGACCAGGAGCACCGGGTCCTCGGCCAGGTCACCCTCGACGACGCCGCCCAGGCCGACGACCTGTTCTCCGTCCTGATGGGCGAGGACGTCGAGGCCCGGCGCCAGTTCATCCAGCGCAACGCCAAGGACGTCCGGTTCCTCGACATCTGAGTCGGTCTCAGCTGACCGCACCAGGAAGGATCTTCACCAGCAATGGCCGACGAGAACACTCCTGTCACCTCCGAAGAGGGTGGCGTCATCGCCCAGCGTGTCGAGCCCGTCGGGCTCGAGACGGAGATGCAGCGCTCGTACCTCGACTACGCGATGTCCGTCATCGTGTCCCGCGCGCTGCCCGACGTCCGCGACGGTCTCAAGCCCGTCCACCGCCGTGTCCTGTACGCCATGTACGACGGCGGCTACCGCCCCGAGCGCGGCTTCTACAAGTGCGCGCGCGTGGTCGGCGACGTCATGGGCAACTACCACCCGCACGGCGACTCCTCGATCTACGACGCCCTGGTGCGCCTCGCCCAGCCGTGGTCGATGCGGATGCCGCTGGTGGACTCCAACGGCAACTTCGGCTCCCCGGGCAACGACCCGGCGGCGGCCATGCGCTACACCGAGTGCAAGATGGCGCCGCTGTCCATGGAGATGGTCCGTGACATCGACGAGGAGACCGTCGACTTCACGGACAACTACGACGGCCGCTCCCAGGAGCCGACCGTCCTGCCGGCCCGCTTCCCGAACCTGCTGATCAACGGCTCGGCCGGTATCGCGGTCGGCATGGCGACCAACATCCCGCCGCACAACCTGCGCGAGGTCGCGGCCGGCGCCCAGTGGTACCTGGAGAACCCGGAGGCCTCGCACGAGGAGCTCCTGGACGCCCTCATGGAGCGCATCAAGGGCCCCGACTTCCCGACCGGCGCCCTCGTCGTCGGCCGCAAGGGCATCGAGGAGGCGTACCGCACCGGCCGCGGCTCGATCACCATGCGCGCGGTCGTCGAGGTCGAGGAAATCCAGAACCGCCAGTGCCTGGTGGTCACGGAACTGCCGTACCAGACCAACCCCGACAACCTCGCGCAGAAGATCGCCGACCTGGTGAAGGACGGCAAGGTCGGCGGCATCGCGGACGTCCGGGACGAGACCTCGTCGCGCACGGGCCAGCGGCTCGTGATCGTCCTGAAGCGCGACGCGGTCGCCAAGGTCGTGCTGAACAACCTCTACAAGCACACGGACCTCCAGTCGAACTTCGGCGCCAACATGCTGGCCCTGGTCGACGGCGTCCCGCGCACGCTGTCCCTGGACGCGTTCATCCGGCACTGGGTGGCGCACCAGATCGAGGTCATCGTCCGCCGTACGAAGTTCCGGCTGCGCAAGGCCGAGGAGCGGGCGCACATCCTGCGCGGCCTGCTGAAGGCCCTGGACGCCATCGACGAGGTCATCGCGCTCATCCGGCGCAGCGACACCGTCGACATCGCGCGCGGCGGCCTGATGGAGCTCCTGGAGATCGACGAGATCCAGGCCAACGCCATCCTCGAGATGCAGCTGCGCCGGCTCGCCGCCCTGGAGCGTCAGAAGATCATCCAGGAGCACGACGAACTCCAGGCGAAGATCACCGAGTACAACGAGATCCTCGCCTCGCCGGTCCGCCAGCGCGGCATCGTCAGCGCCGAACTCGCCGCGATCGTCGAGAAGTACGGCGACGACCGCAAGACCATGCTGGTGCCCTACGACGGTGACATGTCCATCGAGGACCTCATCGCCGAGGAGGACATCGTCGTCACGGTCACGCGTGGCGGTTACGTCAAGCGCACCAAGACCGTCGACTACCGCGCCCAGAAGCGCGGCGGCAAGGGCGTACGCGGTACGAAGCTCAAGGAAGACGACATCGTCGACCACTTCTTCGTCTCCACCACGCACCACTGGCTGCTGTTCTTCACCAACAAGGGCCGCGTCTACCGGGCCAAGGCGTACGAACTGCCGGACGCCGGGCGGGACGCGCGCGGTCAGCACGTCGCCAACCTGCTGGCCTTCCAGCCGGACGAGGCGATCGCCGAGATCCTCGCCATCCGCGACTACGACGCGGCGCCGTACCTGGTGCTCGCCACGAAGGCGGGTCTGGTCAAGAAGACGTCACTGAAGGATTACGACTCTCCGCGTTCCGGTGGCGTCATCGCCATCAATCTGCGGGAGCGCGAGGACGGTTCGGACGACGAACTGATCGGTGCCGAACTCGTCTCGGCCGAGAGCGATCTGCTTCTGATCAGCAAGAAGGCACAGTCGATCAGGTTCACCGCCTCGGACGACACCCTGCGTCCCATGGGCCGCGCCACCTCGGGCGTCAAGGGCATGAGCTTCCGCGAGGGAGACGAGCTGCTCTCGATGAATGTTGTTCGACCCGGTACGTTCGTGTTCACTGCTACGGACGGCGGGTACGCGAAGCGGACCGCCGTCGACGAGTACCGCGTCCAGGGTCGCGGCGGCCTCGGCATCAAGGCTGCCAAGATCGTGGAGGACCGTGGATCGCTCGTCGGCGCGCTGGTGGTCGAGGAGACCGACGAGATCCTCGCCATCACGCTGTCCGGCGGTGTGATTCGTACGCGAGTCAGCGGAGTCAGGGAGACGGGCCGTGACACCATGGGCGTCCAACTGATCAACCTGGGCAAGCGCGATGCCGTGGTCGGCATCGCACGTAACGCCGAGGCGGGGCGTGAGGCGGAGGAGGTCGACGGCGATGTGGCCGACGACGAGACCGTCGAAGGTGCCGCCGAGACCATCGGCACGGACGAGGGTGAGGCACCCTCGGCCGAGTAGCACGAGGAGTGAGTCATCGTGAGCGGAGCCACGGGCGCCGGATCGACCGGAACCTCTAGGGGGTCCTCCCCCGGCACGGAGGCGGACGGCGGCGGCCGTGGCTCTGCCGCGCGTGCGGCGGACGCGCGGGCGGCGGACGCCCGGACAGCAGAGGCTCGGGCAACAGACGCCCGGGCGACGGACACTCGGGCAACACAACCGCACGCGACAGATACGCACACGACTCAACTCAAGGCGATCAAGCCGCCCGCTACGGAGTCGCGTTCGCCCGAGACTCATGGATCCCAGGGGGGACCTGTGACGGACACCCAGCCGCCGGCCCAGCCGACGGCGCCCGCCGCACCGCCGAGGGCGGCGGCCCAGCCGCAGCCCCAGGCCGCGGCACAGCCTTCACCCTCTCCGCTGCCGGGGGAACGGCAGCCACAGCAGCAGGCCGGGCCGTACCACCCGCCGCAGGCCTACCCGACGCAGGCCGCGTCGGCCGGCGCGGTACGCCAGCCACGCACCGGTGCGCGGACCGTGCCCCGGACCCGCAAGGCACGTCTGCGGGTGGCCAAGGCCGACCCGTGGTCCGTCATGAAGGTGAGCTTCCTGCTCTCCATCGCGCTCGGCATCTGCACGATCGTCGCGGCCGCCGTGCTGTGGATGGTCATGGACGCGATGGGCGTCTTCTCGACGGTCGGCGGCACGATCTCCGAGGCGACCGGCTCGAACGAGTCGAACGGCTTCGACCTCCAGGCCTTCCTCTCCCTGCCGAACGTCCTGATGTTCACGTCGATCATCGCGGTCATCGACGTCGTCCTCGCGACGGCGCTCGCGACCCTCGGCGCGTTCATCTACAACCTCTCCGCGGGCTTCGTCGGCGGCGTCGAGCTGACGCTGGCCGAGGACGAGTAACGCTGCCTCAAACCGACGGGGGCGGTCCTCGGGGAACCGATTTTGGGACTGCCCACGTCGTGCGCTAATCTTCAGGAGTCAGCGCGCGGGACACACTCCGCAGAGCGCGGCGGGGCTATAGCTCAGTTGGTTAGAGCGCATCCCTGATAAGGATGAGGCCACAGGTTCAAATCCTGTTAGCCCCACCAGCACGAAGACCCCCAACCGATCATGGTTGGGGGTTTTTGTCATCCACGACCGAAATCAGTCCTCGATGCCGTGTCGGTCGGTCGGCCGGGTGCCTGGACTCGCCGGATGACCTTGGAATGGGAACAGGTGATCGTCCACTCCGTGGATCCCGCGGCCCTGGGGCAGTGGTGGGCCGAGGCTCTCGGCTGGGTGGTGGTCCACTCCTCCGACGACGAGTTCGAGATCCGCCCGGAGCCGGATCGCCTGCCGGGGTTGGACTTCGTCAGGATCGATGAGAGCAAGAAAGTCAAAAGTCGGCTGCATCTCGACTTCCGGCCTGATGACCAGGCCGCCGAGGTGGCTCGCCTTGAGGCTCATGGCGCCAAGCGCGTCGACATCGGCCAGGGCGACCAGTCGTGGGTGGTCATGGCCGACCCCGAGGGCAACGAGTTCTGTGTCCTGTGCCAACGGCGTCAGTGAGCGACCCTGAGGGGCGCGGGGGGGCCGGCGAACACGGATGGCGTGTCCATCGTGTGCGGTGCCCTCCGGAGCACGTCCTCGCGGTGGGATGCGGGGTGACGTCGTGGTGCGGTGCTCTGCGGTGCGGTGATCTGTGATGCGGTGATCTGTGGTGCGGTGCTCTGTGGTGCGGTGTGCGACGTCGTCACTTCTTCAGCGCTTCTTCGGTCCGTCTTTGCTGCGTCTTCGGTACGTCTGCGGTGTGATCTGCGGTGCGTGTTCGATACGTCTGCGGTGCGTCTTCATTACGTCCGCGGTGCTTCTCGAGTGAGGCCGTGACCTCAGGAGCAGTCCGCTCCAGCAGGTTCAGCTGTGTCTTTCGTGTCGGGGGCCGTGTCCGGGTCCGCGGCCGTGTCCGTGTCGGCGAGCGAGCGGGGGCGGCAGCTAGGAGTCTTGCCGTGGGCCTCCGCCCGGATGCGCTGTTTCATCGTGGGGGGCAGGGACCTGACGTAGGACCAGAGCCCGTGGGACGACGCCGGGGGCTCCGGGTGTGCGGCGGCGCTGTTGCGGGCCGACTGGGTCTGCGGTACGGCAGCGGCGGCGGTCGTCGTGATGAGTCCGAGCGCCGTGAACAGCGCGAGGACGGCGGTGACGACGACGGTCCACAGCTTCATGACCTTGTTCCGGGCCATGGTCCCTCACTTTCGGGTTGGGCGATTTGCGTACTTTCCTCATGATGTGTATGGGCGCCGTGAAATCACGGACCTGAGCCTGTGGCGCGTCGATCTTCAGATGAACACCACACGGATGGGTGCATGAAGGGCGGAAAAGTGGAGAAGCGGGGCGACGGAGGCCGAAGAGACCGGCCGTGAGGGTGTGATCATCCCTGTGGTCACCCGTGCGATCACCCGTGCGATCACCCTCTGATCGTAGGTCTCTGCTCCGCTTCTACTGGGGTGTTCCCGACGGGAGTTGAGGGCCCGGACGCAGGTCACCGATCGGTATCGGTCGGTGTGTATAGTCGGGCGCCAGAGGTCCCCTACGTCAAGGAAAGACGAGGTCGCGCGGTGAAGAAGCTTCTCCTGGTCGCACTGGCCGCCATCGGCGGGCTCCTCGTGTACCGCCAGATCCAGGCGGATCGCGCCGAGCAGGATCTGTGGACGGAGGCGACTGACTCCGTGCCCACGGGTTCTTGAGTACCGACATCCGATTCTGAACAGACCCCGGCCGTTGTTGCGGTCGGGGTTTTGTGTTGCCCGAGGTCCGGATCGAGGCCGGGACCGGTGATGACCGGGGTTTCGGACGGCCGTACGGATTGCGAGGGTGGACGGCGGCCCAGCGGGGCAGGATGGGCCACGGCCGCCGACCGCGCGGGCGGTCATGTCGCATGGATTCGCGGCGGTTGGCATCGGTTCACTGTGGTTCACATCGTTTTTTTTTGATTCCGCGTCGACGCCGGTCGTAGGAACTCGGGCGCGGGCACGGAGGGGTGGCGCGGGATGGGGCGGCGTACGGCGTGGTGGCGGGTGGCCGTCGTGGGGGGTGTGCTGGGTGCGGTGGTCGGCGTTCCGGGGTCCCAGGGCTTCGCCGCCTCTCCTTCCCCTTCGGCCTCTCCTTCTTCCTCCGTCTCTCCTTCCTCCGCCTCTTCCTCCGCCACGGCCTCCACGTACGCCTTCGCCGAAGACGCCTCGTCGGTCACCGGGGCGAAGGACACCGCGGACGCGGAGCGTCTCGAACCCGGTACCACGTACCGCAGTTCGCTGCCGAGCGACGGAAAGGTCTACTACCGTCTCGTACTCGACGCCACGTCGACCGTGTACGTCGCCGCGACCGCCGTACCCCCGACGGACGCCACGGTCACTCCCACGGAAGGCGTCAGAGTGTCCGTGCAGGACGCCGACGGTCGTTCCTGCTCGGCTCCGGACACGGTCGGCATCGGCGCCGGCCGCAGCCCGCGTCCCCTCACCGTGTGGGGCGCACGCCAGCTCCCTTCGAGCCGGTCGTCGTGCCGGAGCGCCGGTACGTACTACGTCGTCGTCGAGCGGGTGCTGCGCACCGAGTCCTCGCCGGGTGACTGGGACCTGGAGCTCGCGCCCGTGCTGGAGCCGCGGCTGCGGAAGGCGGATACGACCAGCGCGCCCGAGTCGTGGGACTCGGCCACGCCGTCGCCACCCGGCGGTGAGGCCGTACGACGGCGGGGCGGCGGGGGCTTCGACTCGGCGACCGCGCTGGAACAGGGGGTCTGGCGCGACGACGTACGACCGGGGCAGACGCTGTTCTACAAGGTGCCGGTCGACTGGGGACAGCAGGTGTACGCCACCGCCGACCTCAGCAGTGCGAGCGGTGGCGGGGCGGGCGTGGGATTTGTGCCGGGGGGCGTGAATCTGGCGCTGTACAACCCCGTGCGCGGACTCGTCGACGACACGAGCATCAGTTACAACGGCAGCCAGAAGTCGGGCGCGCTCGCTGCCCTGCCGCCGGTCGGGTACGACAACCGGTACGCCGTTTCCGACCGGGTGGGCGGGATGCGGTTCGCCGGCTCCTACTACCTCGTCGTGCATCTCGCGGCCCGGGTGGGCGAGGAGTTCGGGGACGGGCCCTACGGGCTGACACTGCGTGTGCGGGTGAAGGGGGAGGCGGCGGCCGAGCCTGGTTATGCGGGGCAGTCCGAGCCTGCCGGGATCTTCCAGGTGGGGCTTCTCGGGCGGGGCGGCTCGGGGGCGGCGGGGGATGCGGCTTCGAGCGACGGGGCCGGTGGCGGAGACGGCGGTGGCAGCGCCGGGATGAAACTGGTGGCCGTCGGGGGGATCGGGGCGGGGACCTTGCTGTTGGTGGTTCTCGGGGTGTGGGTTGTGGTGGGGCGGCGGGGGGCTGCCGGGGTGTAGGGGATTGCCTGGGGCCTTGGAGGACTGGCGCGATTCAGGGACCACCACGAGCTTGCGGGACGTAGGTAGGTACTCCAGGGCTGCGGAGCTTTCACGGGCGGGCAGCTCGGGTGCCGGTTTGCCTGGGGGTCGGTTTGCCTGGGGTGTCGGTCTGCCTGGGGTGTCGGTTTGCCTGGGGTGTCGGTTTGCCTTGGGTGTCGGGTTCTCAGATCTGGGTGAGTGCCCAGAACCCCACGGCGTAGCAGGCCAGGGCCAGGAGCAGGAGAGGGACGGCCACCTTCGCAGGGGGGCCGCTTCGGCGTGCTCGCGAAAGTGATGGCGCGGGAGGTGGAACCTGCGGGCTCTGAGCGGTGTACGAAGCAGTAGAGGTGTCAGCGTGGAGCTGGTGCAGGGCCGGTGCCGGGGCCTGCGTGGGGAAGCGTGGGGCGTTGTGCTGGGGGGAGGGCAGGACATGAGTGGGGGGCGTGGGGTCATGGGGGGAGACGTAGGCGGAGTGCGCCGGCGAGGTGGCGGGCCGGTGGGGTTGTGCTTGGGCCTGTGGGTGGCGGTGGTGCTGCGGTGGAGTGGAGGGCTGGGAAGGGGGCTCCGCGGGCCCGGGCGGCGGCAGATGGAAGCTGCCGGTGCCCGACACCGAGGGTGGGCTCGTGGGAGCGGGCCAGGGCGATCCGGGGGTTCCATGACCCGGGGTGGGGGAGGAGGCGTTGGCGCCGGTGGTTGGGGCGGGGCCCGTCTCGCGGGGCCAGGACGGCGGGTCGGTCTGGCCGGGCCACGGTGCCGGGCCCGATTCCCTGGGCCAGGACGCCGAGTTCGCCCCCACGGGCCACGGTGGCGCGTTTCCTTCAGCAGGCCGAGATACGGGGTCGTTCGCCCCGGGACGCGGAGAGACGTCGCTGTCCTCGCGGGGCCAGGACTGGTCGCTCCTTTGGTCCGGCCAGGGCGACTCGTTTCCCTGGCCGGGCCAGGACGCGCCGCTTTCTTGGCCGGGCCAGGACGCGCCGTCTCCTTGATCGGGCCAGGAGACCGACCTGTACGCCCCGGGCTGGGACACAGGACCGCTCGGCTCGCCAGATCGGTAAGCGGGCGGGTTCACGTCCCCGGGTTGGTAAGCGGGGCCGTTCGGCTCACCGTGCCCGTAAGCGGCTCCATTCACCCCACCTCGCTGGTAAGGCGTCTCATCGGCCTCGGAGGGCTGGGAAGGCATTCCTCCCACCTCCCTGTGCCAGGAGGGCACCTCACCTTGCCCCTCGGAGTGGGAGGTCAGTCCGCCTCCTTCGCCGGCCCAGTTGGGCGATCCGTCTGCCTCCCCGGGCCGGAGGGGGGTTCCGCTCGCTTGGTCAGGCCGGGATCCCACCGGGTTTCCTCCGCCGGACCAGGGGGGTGTTTCGCTCCCGTCCCCGGGCTGGGAATGACCGGGCCGGGATCCCGCGCCGTGGCCTTCGCTGGACCAGGGAGGCGTCCCGCTCGCCTCTCCGTACCGGGAGGGACGGGGACGGGGCTCCAGCCCCAACGCGTTGTCCTCCCCGGACCAGTTGGGTGCCCCGCTCGCGTCCCCGGGCTGGAAGTCGCCTGGCCCATTCCCCCCGTCGGTCTGGAAGGCAGTGTCACCCGCGTCACCAGGCCGCGAGCCCACTCCGTTGCCTTCGCCGAACCAGGAGGACCTCCCACCTGCCTCCCCCTCCCGGGGCGGGGAAGCTATGCCGTTGCCGTTGCCGTTGCCGTTGCCGTTGCCGTTGCCGTTGCCGTTGCCCTGGCCAGGCCAGGACGGCACCCCACGCGCTTCACCGGCACCGCCAGCTTCACCGGTCGCAGCAACACCGGTCGCAGCAACACCGCCAGGCCCAGCAGCCCCACCAGGCCCGACCCTGGATCCCGGCCCGACCCCGGCTACCGACCCAGCACCGGATCCCGACCCAACGCCGGCTCCAGCACCGCCGCCGAGCCCGACGGCACCGAGAGCTCCGCCACCTGCCCCCGCCCCCGCATCCGCCCCACCAAAACCCGCACCCCGAGAACCACCACCGGCACCTTCACCAGCCCCGCGCCAGAAAGCCCCCGCATCCCCCTTGTCGACGGCAAACGCCCCCGCGTTCCCTCCGCCATCCCCCGAAACCTGGCTCCCTCCACCACCCCCCGAAGGAACACCACTTCCCGCGTCACCCCCGAAGGAATCTCCGGCACCGCCACGCCCGAAGGAACCCCCGCCCCCGCCACCCGACCCGAACCGCGGCGCCCCTCCCCCCGTCGCGGATCCCCCGTTCCGTGTCCTGTTCGGGTCCACGCCCGGGGCCTGCTTGAGTGGGCCCTGCGGGCCGAACCCCGGTGGGAGGGGGCCGAGTTGGTCGAAGATTTCGATGGACTCGTCGTCGGGGCCGGGATCCGGGAGGAGTTCTCTGGCGGCGGCGAGGGCCTTGCGGGCACCCGTGGCCGTGCGGAAGCGGGCCTGGGGATCCGGCTGGAGGAGGCAGGCCACGACCTGCCAGAGCGGGTCGGGAACGCTCTGCGGCGCGCCCGGGGTGCCATGGGCCGCGAAGTACTGGATGAGCGCCTTGGAGTCGGGCTTGGCGCCCTCCAGGAGGTACAGCGCGACCAGGCCGACGGCGAACAGGTCGGCGGGGAAGTCCGGTTCCGCGCCCATCATCTGCTCGGGGGCGAGATAACCGGGCGTGCCCACGACGAGGTTGGTCTCGGTCAGCCGCGGTTCGCCCAGCCGCATGGCGATCCCGAAGTCGGACAGCCGCAACCGCGGACGGGCGGTGCCGGTCGCTTCGAGCAGAATGTTGGCCGGCTTGATGTCACGGTGCACGACACCTTCCGCGTGCACCGCGGCCAGCCCCGCGAGGAGCTGGTCGAGCAGGGTGCACACGAAAGCGGGCGGCAGCGGACCGTAGTCCCCGACCAGATGGACCAGCGAGCCACCGGCGACCAGATCCATGGTGAACAGGACCTTGTCGTCGTCGGCGGCCCAGCTCGCGGGCGCCAGGACATGGGGGTGGTCGAT
The DNA here is from genome assembly GCF_040612795.1 of Streptomyces sp. NPDC006335. Lineage (NCBI taxonomy): Bacteria > Bacillati > Actinomycetota > Actinomycetes > Kitasatosporales > Streptomycetaceae > Streptomyces > Streptomyces sp. NPDC006335. The sequence continues at coordinate 184,759 of NZ_JBEXQX010000009.1, read as the reverse complement.
CCGCAGGGCCTGCTCGCGGACGAAGCGCAGCAGGGAGTGGGCGTCGCTCTGCAACAGCACCTTGGCGGCCACATACCTGCGACGCCGGTGGTCCCAGGCACGCCAGACGGCGCCGACGCCACCGCGTCCGATCGGATCGGCCAGTTCGTACCGGCCGGCGAACACCTCACCCATGACTGCGCGTCGCTCCTCCCCCTGCGGCTACCCCCGTTGCTTCCCCCTCGATGAGCGATACGACCCCTCGTGGCCTCCCGGATGAGAGATACGGCCTCGTGCTCCTCGTCTCTCGGCGGCCGACACACCCCCGTATGTCGCCCGCCGCCGAGGAGCGCGACCCCCTCGCGCTCCTCCGTGACACCTCACGGCCCCCCGGCCCGGCTGCCGAACCCCCTTCGACGACCGGGCGGACGGCTCAGTTCTGGTGGGACTGGTAGTGCGTGACCGCGTCGGAAGTGCGGCCGGCGCCGTAGACCCGGAGGAACTCTGCCAGTTCCGGGTGGGTCGGGGCGAGAGTGTCGGCCGCGTCGATGATGTCTCCGGCGGCGGCCACCGAGCGCAGCAGCGACTGGATCTCGCGGACGACCCGCTTGACCGTCGGCGCACCCGAACTGCTGGTCGTGGTCGTGGTGTTGCTGAGCACCGAGCCCCCCTGCGACTTCTTGATCTCGTCCATGCGCTCGGTCGCCTCGGCCGCGCTCACGCTGCCGTCCGCGACCTGCCCCGCCAGGTCCTGCAGCAGCTGCACCCGCTGCACCACGGCAGGATTGCCGATCTTCGCCCGCTGACCGCTCATGAGCTGCGACAGCATCGGAGCCGACAGGCCCAGCACCCCCGCCAGACGAGCCTGGTTCAGGCCCAAGTCGTCTATGAGCTTACGGAAGAGCGCCCCCAGCGGCTCCCCATACCAGTTCCGCTGCAGTTCCCGCGCTCTTGCGGTCGCTTCCTGCTGTGCGGCGTCCATGTGCGTCTCCCCATCGCTTCCCCAAAAAACCGTGGTTCGCGACAGCGAACCACGCCGAGCATCTTACGGAGAGTGGTCGTTCGCGGGGACCCCCAATCTTTTTGCGGAATACCGGGGGTGACCCGGTACTCTGGTCTGCGGCGCCCACCGGCAAGTGGTTCTTGCGGCGGACGTCCCTCTTCCCGGGGCCTTAGCTCAGTTGGTAGAGCGCTGTCTTTGCATGGCAGATGTCAGGGGTTCGACTCCCCTAGGCTCCACACCAGGAGACCCCTCCGACCTGCGGATACGCGGGCGGAGGGGTTTTTCGTACGCAGACACGCCCTCGCCGCCCCCGCGGACCCGAGCCGGTGCCGCGCGGAGCACACACACCGGGGCCACCGGCGGTGGACACCCCGCACCGGCCCCCGCACCGGACTACCCCATCAGCGACCGGTACACCGCCGACGACCTCGGATGCGCCCGGCAGCCCCACACACCGTGCGGGCAGTAGTCGGTGATGGCCTGATACAGAGGACGCTGCTCGGCGAACCAGGTGAGCATGCCGCGCATGTACGCCGGGTCGTCGCCGTTCTCGTACAGCCCCCACTCCTGGTACGAGAACGGTTTGCCGTGGGCCCGGGCGAAGCGGACATGAGCGCGCAGGCCGTACGGCTCGGACACCTGATCGGCGAAGCGCAGACCGCGCGGGGCGTCGTAGGCGTCCATGCCGATGACGTCGACGACCTCGTCCCCCGGATAACAGCGCGGCCACGGGATCGCGTCGCGACCCCGGTTGGGCGTGAACTCGAAGCGGAAGCGCTCACCGGGCACCGACCGCATGGCACGCACGATCCTCGACCAGTACGCCCTCCACGCGGCCGGATCCGGGCCGCAGCGGTGCGTGTACGTCGTGCCGTTCATCTCCCAGCCGAGGACGACGATCGTGTCCGGGACACCCAGAACCGTCAACCGACGGGCCAGCGCGCGAAAATGGCCGTCATAAGCGCCGCCCGCCCCGCGCCGAAGCTCGGCACGGACCACGCGGTCCGGCAGATGAGCCTCCGTACGCTCCAGCATCGGCACGTTCAGGACGAACATCCGCCGCGGATCGGCCCGGCGCCAGGCCGCCCAGGACTCCAGGTACCCCGGCGCCCCCTCGATGTTGCTCCACCGGTCCCCGGGCAGATACACATGCCCGACCCGCGGCGCGGGACCGCCCAGCCAGACACCCAGTGCGCCAAGCCGCCCCACGTCGGCGGACTCGTAGCCGACGTAAGCGCCGTACGCGGAAGCCGCCGCCGGCTCAGGGGCGCGGGCGGTGCAGGCCGAGACCAGGAACAACAGGACGGCGGCCAGGGCCAACGGCCCGCGACGCGAGAGCTTCATCAGGGCGGCCGTCCATCCGGTGCGAAGACATGTCCCCGCGACTGTGACGCACGACAGCCCTGCCGCACCCGCACGGCCACACCGTCGAGTGAACACAGCGGTGGGGCGGAGAACCTCCGCCCCACCAGTGGTACACGCCGATACCGGCGTCAGCGCCCTTCGTCGTGCTTCGCGGCGTCCTCCTCGGCCTCCTTCGCCTGGACCTCCGGGTCCAGAACCGACTGGCCGGTGCCGTCCACAGACGTCAGCCGACCCGTCTCGGGCACCTCGGTCGCGGCGGGCGGCTCGACCAACCAGTCAGGGTTGGCCTGCTTGTCCCACCACTTCCAGGCGGCGAAGGCGCCCCCCGCGACAATGCCCGCCACCGCCAACGCCTTGGCGAGACGTCCAGCGCGGGCCCGCCGCTCATGCTTGCGGACCAGCTTCTGGACCTCCTTGGGCGTGATCTGGCCGCGCAGCGCGGCCAGAGCGGCCACGCTCCGCGCCGTGGCCTCCTCGCGGACCGGACCGGCCGCAGCAACGGCCTGCTCGATCCTCGGACGGGAGTAGTCGGCGGCCTGCCGAGCTGCCTTACGGGTGCGCTCGGCGGCCTCATGGGCGGCCTGGTCGACCTTCGGCGGAACATGCGTACGAGCCTGCTCCAGACGCGGCACGACATAAACGCCGTACTGGACACGCGCCTGCTCAGCCGCCTGCGAGACCTTCGGCGCGAGCCGTACGCGTGCCTCCGTCGCGTAGTGCGAGGCCTTGTCCTTGGCCGTGTCGGCGTAGGGCGCCACCGCTTCCGCGGCGTGCAGCACGCTTTCCTTCGCCGAACCGGTCGCGGCGCGCACGCTGTCGATGCGGGTCACGGGATCCTCCTCCTCGGTGGCGTACGGTAATTCGACTTTCCACCCTTTTACGGATCATGCCTGCCGGAGTACAGCCCGGCACCTGAGGGCGGGCATCCGGATCAATAACGGATGAATACGTGGCAACAGGAGCTTGTCGACGACAATGCCACGGATCGCCGCTCAGCGCCCCTGCCCGGACCCTCCTCGGCCGGATCCGTGCGAGGATCGGTCGGGCACAAGAAGACAACGGAAGGCAGATCGTGGCCGAGCAGCTTTACGCCACCCTGAAGACCAACCACGGCGACATCGAAGTCCGGCTCCTGCCGAACCACGCCCCGAAGACGGTCAAGAACTTCGTCGAACTCGCCCAGGGCGAGCGCGAGTGGACCCACCCCGGCACCGGCGAGAAGTCCACCAAGAGGCTCTACGACGGCACGATCTTCCACCGCGTCATCAGCGGCTTCATGATCCAGGGCGGCGACCCCCTCGGCACCGGCATCGGCGGCCCCGGCTACGAGTTCGAGGACGAGTTCCACCCCGACCTCGGCTTCAACAAGCCCTACCTGCTCGCCATGGCCAACGCCGGCCCCGGCACCAACGGCTCGCAGTTCTTCATCACCGTCTCCCCGACGGCCTGGCTGAACCGCAAGCACACCATCTTCGGCGAGGTCACCGGCCCGGCCAGCCAGAAGGTCGTCGACGCCATCGCCGGCGTCAAGACCACCCGCCCCAACGACCGCCCGGTGAACGACGTCGTCATCGAGCAGGTCGTCGTGGAGACGCGCCAGGGCTGAGCCCGGCCGACCATCACGCAGGGAACCAAACGCCCCGCTCAACCGTAAGGATGAGCGGGGCGGTGCACGTGGGCACCACGACCCAGGGCGACTTAGGGGATGGCATGAACCAGGAGGCGGGCAGCACACCGGAGGCCCAGAACCCGCCTGGCTGCTACCGACACCCGGACCGTGAGACCGGCATCCGCTGCACCCGCTGCGAGCGCCCGATCTGCCCCGAGTGCATGGTCAGCGCCTCCGTCGGCTTCCAGTGCCCCGACTGCGTACGCGACGGCGGCGGCAGCGGACCCGCTCCGACCGCGGCCAGGCCCCGCACCATCGCGGGCGGCACGGTCACAGCCGACCCCCGGCTCCTCACCAAGATCCTCATCGGGATCAACGTCGCTGTCTTCATCGCCATCCAGGCCAAGGCCTCCCTGGCGACGGACCTCAGCCTCGTCGGTGCCTGGCCGCCGGCGCCGTTCACGCCCACCGAGGGAGTCGCCGACGGACAGTACTACCGCCTGGTCACCTCGATGTTCGCGCACCGGGAGATCTGGCACATCGGCTTCAACATGCTGAGCCTGTGGTGGCTCGGCGGCCCCCTCGAAGCCGCCCTGGGCCGCGCCCGGTACCTGGCGGTCTATTTCGTCTCCGGTCTCGCGGGCAGCGCCCTGGCCTATCTGCTGGCGAATCCGGTCGCGCAGACCCTCGGCGCCTCCGGTGCCATCTTCGGCCTCTTCGGCGCGACCGCGGTCCTGATGCGCAAGCTGAACTACGACCTGCGGCCGATCATCGCGCTCCTGGCGATCAACCTGATCTTCACCTTCGGCTGGAGCAGCATCTCCTGGCAGGCCCACATCGGCGGCCTCGTCGCCGGTCTCATCACGGGCTACGGCATGGTCCACGCGCCGCGGGAGCGCCGGGCACTGGTGCAGTACGGCACCTGCGCGCTGGTTCTGCTGGTCGTCGTGGGCATGACCCTGCTGAGGACCGCACAGCTCACCTGAGCAGGCAGTTGTCCACAGTGAGTGGCGAATCTTGTGCATACAGTGCGGGAACAGCTGTGCCCCCTGTCGCTGACCCGCGTTTATGCAGGTCAGGCAGGGGGCGAACAGGCTTGCGGACGCTGGTGGGATGGTCGTACCGGCGTCAACACCCGATGGGTTATCCACAGATCGTCGTCTTTTCCCCAGCCCAGCTGTGGAAAGTCAGCGAGTTGTGGATAACTCAGCGGATACCCCTGGGGAGAGCTACTTCCACTGGGTGGAGACGCCGAATCCGGCGGCGATGAAACCGAAGCCCACCACGATGTTCCAGTTGTCCAGGGCGTCGATGGGCAGTGAGCCGTCCGTCACATAGAAGACGACGATCCAGGCGAGCCCGATGAGGAACAGGGCCAGCATCACCGGCGCGACCCAGGCGCGGCTGTTCAGCTTGATGGCGGTCGCCTGCTTCGCCGGGGGCGGCGTGTAGTCGGCCTTCTTGCGGATACGTGACTTCGGCACGAGGGTCTCTCCTGTCGATGCGCTGCGTGGCCGCGCAGGTAACTGGTCGGGCTCGGGGCAGCGTACAAGGGGACACTGAGTGCTCCCCCGGGCGTCCGTTAGCGTAGTGCTTCCGTAGCGCCGAAGGAGATAAGGGTACGTTGAGCAATTCTGCCGACTCCCCCCAGTCCGGATCCAGTCCTGTCCGCAGGCGGGGTTTCCGGCCGGTCCGGGTGCTCACGGTGGGCGTCTTCGCTCTCGCGGGACTCATTTTCTTCACGAGTTTCAATACGGCCAAGGGCACGGACATCCGCACGGACGCCTCCATGCTGAAGCTCTCGGATCTCATCCAGGAGCGCAGCCGCAACAACGGTGAGCTCGACGAGTCGAACGGTTCGCTGCGCAGGGACGTCGAGTCGCTCGCCGAGCGCGACGACGGCAGCACCAAGGCCGAGGACGACAAGCTCGCGGCCCTGGAGGACCGGGCGGGCACGCAGAAGCTCAAGGGGAAGGCGGTCACGGTCACGCTCGACGACGCCCCGCCGAACGCCACCGCCAAGCTTCCCGGCTATCCCGAGCCGCAGCCCGACTACCTGGTCATCCACCAGCAGGACCTGCAGGCCGTGGTCAACGCCCTGTGGAAGGGCGGTGCCCAGGGGATCAAGGTCATGGACCAGCGGCTGATCTCGACCAGTGCCGTGCGCTGTGTGGGCAACACCCTGATCCTGCAGGGGCGCGTCTACTCGCCGCCGTACAAGATCCAGGCGGTCGGTGATCCGGGGAGGCTGAAGCAGGCGCTCGCGGACTCCAAGGCGATCCAGAACTACATGGTCTACGTCAACGTCTACGGTCTGGGCTGGAATGTCGCCGACGACGGCACGGTGACTCTTCCCGGCTACTCGGGCACAGTGGATCTGCAGTACGCCAAGCCAGTGGAGTAGGTCCCGGGGGAGCCGCCGGTGCGTGTCGTCGTCAGGACCGTCAGCGAGCTGTGCATCACCGTCGGCGCCCTGATCGTGTTGTTCGTCGCCTATGTGCTGTTCTGGACCGGTGTGAAGGCCGACACCGTCATGGACGACCAGATCGACCAGTTGCGGGACCAGTGGGCGCAGGGGAGCGTGCGGGAGCCGAAGGTGACGGCCGGCCCGTCCGCGTCTCCCGCGGAGCCGGCGCCGTATCGGAGCGGGAAGCCGTTCGCGATCATGTACATCCCGCGGCTCGGTTTCACGTGGAACAAGCCCGTGCTCGAGGGCACGGGGGTCGGCACGTTGAAGAAGGGGCTCGGGCACTACGCGGACACCGCGCGGCTCGGGCAGCGGGGCAACTTCTCGGTGGCCGGGCACCGGCGTACCTACGGCGATCCGTTCAAGGACTTTCCGAGGCTGCGGCGTGGTGACGCGGTCGTCCTGACCGACGGGACGACCTGGTTCACGTATCGGATCGACAAAGGGCCTTACAAAACAGTGCCCACCGACATTGAGGTGATCGATCCTGTGCCACGTAAATCCGGGTACACGGGGCCTGGCCGGTATCTCACGCTGACCACGTGCGATCCGGAGTGGGGACACAGTCACCGGCTGATCGTCTGGGCACACCTGGACTCCACACAGGCTGTGGAGGACGGCAAGCCGGTTGCCCTGCGCCGTTAGTCTGGTGCGGTGCGGCGTGTGTGTGGTGCCGTGGTGCGACGGAAGGGACGGCATGTACGGCTGGATCTGGCGGCATCTGCCGGGGAACGCGTGGGTGAAGGCGCTGCTCTCACTCGTGCTGGTCGTTGCTGTGGTCTACGTCCTGTTCCAGTACGTGTTCCCGTGGGCCGAACCGCTGCTGCCCTTCAACGATGTGACGGTGGACAACCAGTGAGCGCGCGCATTCTCGTCGTCGACAACTACGACAGCTTCGTCTTCAACCTGGTCCAGTACCTGTACCAGCTCGGTGCGGAGTGCGAGGTGCTGCGCAACGACGAGGTGTCGACGGCGCACGCCCAGGACGGCTTCGACGGTGTCCTGCTCTCGCCCGGTCCCGGTACGCCGGAGGAGGCCGGGGTCTGCATCGAGATGGTGCGCCACTGTGCCGCGACCGGGGTGCCCGTCTTCGGTGTGTGTCTCGGGATGCAGTCGATGCAGGTGGCGTACGGCGGTGTGGTGGGCCGTGCTCCCGAGTTGCTGCACGGCAAGACGTCGCTGGTGGAGCACGAGGGGCGTGGGGTCTTCGCGGGGTTGCCGTCTCCCTTCACGGCGACCCGTTATCACTCGCTGGCCGCCGAGCCGGCGACGGTTCCGGCCGAGTTGGAGGTCACGGCGCGGACGCATGACGGGATCGTGATGGGGCTCAGGCACCGTGAGCTGCCGGTGGAGGGTGTGCAGTTCCACCCGGAGTCGGTGCTGACGGAACACGGTCACCTGATGCTGGCCAACTGGCTGGTGGAGTGCGGGGACCAGGGCGCGGTGGCGAGGTCGGCGGGGCTCGCCCCGGTGGTGGGCAGGGCCACGGCGTGACGGCCCTGCGCCCTGAGCGCGAGGACTTGTACGGCGACGCGTCGTACGAGTCCTACGGTGGCGATCCTTACGGCGGTGAGTCCATCGGCGGTGCCGGCTATGCGGAGGGGACCTACGCCCAGGAGCCGTACGCCGAGGAGCCGTACGTCCAGGAGCCGTACGTCCAGGAGTCGTTCGGTGATGAGGCGCGCGGCGGTGCGGCGGCGCCGTATGTGCCTCCGGCCGACGACGAGACGGTGGCGTTGCGGATACCCGATCCGCCGCCACCCTCCATATCCGCTTCTGCGGCCTCTTCCGTCACATCCGCCACTGGATCCCCACAGGGTGGCCGTGCGGCCCGTAGAAAGGCCGCCAAGGGCCGTCATGGGCGGCATGGGGGCGCGGCCGCCCCTGAATCGCAGTCGGAGCAGGAGTCGGCGGACGGTAAGCCGCTCTCCCGTGTCGAAGCCCGCAGGGCGGCGAAGGCGCGCAAACCCGGCGCGGCCGTCGTGGCGAGCCGGGCGATCGGTGAGGTGTTCATCACCACCGGTGTGCTGATGCTGCTGTTCGTCAGCTACCAGTTGTGGTGGACCAACGTCCGGGCGCACGCGCAGGCGGACAAGGAGGCGAGCAGCCTCCAGAATGACTGGGCGAGCGGGAAGGGTGCCCCGGGCACCTTCGAGCCGGGTCAGGGTTTCGCCCTGCTGCACATCCCGAAGCTGGATGTGGTGGTGCCGATAGCCGAGGGCGTCAGCAACAAGAAGGTCCTCGACAAGGGCATGGTCGGGCACTACAGCCAGGGCGCGCTGAAGACCGCGATGCCCGACGCCAAGACCGGCAACTTCGCGCTCGCCGGGCACCGCAACACCCATGGCGAGCCCTTCCGTTACATCAACAAGCTCAGCCCGGGTGACGCGATCGTCGTCGAGACGCAGGACAAGTACTTCGTCTACAAGATGACGTCGATGCTGCCGGTGACGGCTCCGAGCAACACGAGCGTGATCGACCCCATCCCCAAGGGATCCGGTTTCACCAAGGCCGGCCGCTACATCACCCTCACCACCTGCACGCCGGAGTTCACCAGCAAGTACCGGTTGATCGTCTGGGGCAAGATGGTCGAGGAACGGCCGCGCAGCAAGGGCAAGCCGGATGCGCTCGTCCAGTAAGGGCAGATGACTAGTGGCAGCGACCACCGAGCAAGAGCAGAACACCGGCACCGCCGCGCCGCGCCGCCGCGGCACCGGCCGGATCGCCATGGCGGTCAGCGTCTTCGGTGAACTCCTCATCACGGCGGGCCTGGTGCTCGGCCTGTTCGTCGTCTACTCGCTGTGGTGGACGAACGTCGTCGCCGACCGTGCGGCGGACAAGCAGGCCGACAAGGTGCGCGACAGCTGGACCGAGCGGACCACCGGCGGCCCCGGGGCGTTGGACACCAAGAACGGCATCGGCTTCCTGCACGTCCCGGCGATGAGGAACGGTGAGGTCCTGGTCGAGAAAGGTACCTCGACGAAGATCCTCAACGACGGTGTCGCCGGCTACTACACCGACCCGGTCAAGGCCACGCTCCCGACCAGCGGCAAGAAGGGCAACTTCTCCCTCGCCGCCCACCGCGACGGGCACGGCGCGAAGTTCCACAACATCGACAAGGTCAAGAAGGGCGACGCGATCGTCTTCGAGACCAAGGACGAGTGGTACGTCTACAAGGTCTACGCCGTCCTTCCGGAGACCTCGAAGTACAACGTCAAGGTCCTCGGGCAGATCCCCAAGGAGTCCGGCAAGAAGAAGGCCGGCCACTACATCACGCTGACGACGTGCACGCCGGTGTACACGTCGCGGTACCGGTACGTGGTGTGGGGGGAGTTGGTCCGCACGCAGAAGGTGGACAGCGAGCGGACGTTGCCGAAGGAACTCCAGTGACAGGCCTGCTTTGAGGAGGTCTGTCACCTAGCATGACGAAGGCCCGAAGCCGCAACTTGCTCTTGCGGCTTCGGGCCTTTCCGCTTCGGCTCAGCCCAGTGCCTTCAGTCGGGCTCCCGCGCTCCACGTCTCCAGTTCCTCGCGGTTCACGGTGATGACGTCGCTCAGGTCGGCGACGGCCTGTGCTTCGTGGCTGAAGTTGCAGGTGGCGACGAACAGGGCGATGTCCACGCGGCCGATGGCTCGTGCGGCGCCCGCGAACTTCTGCATGTCGGCACTGGGCACGGTCGAGCGGCCGCCGCGGTTCTTGCACTGGACGGCGATGCTGCGGCCGTCGGGTGTGCGGGCGGTGATGTCGATGCCCCGGTCGGTCCGTGCCTGCCGTACGGCGACGTCGGTGCAGCCGTCCCGGCGCAGCAGGTCGGCGACGTGGTGTTCGAAGGCCTTCCACGTCATGGCGTTGATGGAGGCTTTGACCTGATCCGTCGGCGCCTCGCCTTCCAGGCTGTTGATGCGGCGGTGGTGCCAGCACAGCCGCTTCTCGACGTCCTCGATGTCCTGGCGGAGTGCGATGAGTTCGCGGCGGTGCTCGCCCGACGTCTCGATCAGGGCGTTGAACATCGGTACGACCGTCTTGCCGAGGATGTGGGTGATGCGTCGGTCGATGCGGTCGTCGAGGGAGCCGGTGTCCGTGTGGACAGGGTTGTCCACAGGCTGGGTGCGGGCCAGGTACTCCATGTCGAGGAGGTACACACGCACCTGACGTGCGACTTCGCTGTCGCGGAGGAGCATGGCGACGTTGAGGACGGCCCGGCGGGAGAAGAGGGCGAGGGAGGCGGAGCGCGACTGAGTCCCACTGAGTTCCTTGAAGGAACTCAGTTCTGAACCTGTCAAGACGTGGTACCCGTTGGTCTCCAGCTCGGCGCGGTGGTCGAGTACGAGGGAGCGGATGGCTGTGAGGCCGACTTCGAAATAGGCCGCCACCATCGCCGTGGTCACATGCATCCCGTCCGGCAGCAGTGACAGCACTTTGACCCGGTCGAGTACGTCGGTGCGTTCCAGTACGCCGTCGCGCAGGGACTTCGATTCCAGCAGTGCCGATTCGTTGATCACGTCTGCCCTTCCGTTCGTGGCCGGGGCAGAGCTTCGGCACCCCACCCCGATGGATCAACGAGTCGTCACATATGAAGACACGATCGGTAGGCGAACACGCGCACTGGCGGGGCGTAGGTCCATGACGAAGCCCCGCCGCCCGGTCAGGGACGGCGGGGCTCGTCTTCGTGCTCGGTTGTTGTGCGGCTAGCCGGTTCCGCCGCCGAAGAAGCCTCCGCCGTTGTTGCCGCCGTTGTTGTTGCCGCCTCCGACGCTCACCGTGGTCAGGTTGATCTGGGTGCTGCCCGGGTCGTCGACCTCGCTGCCCGGCTGGGGATCCTGCTGGGCCACGAGCGCGGTGTCGCTCTGGTCGCTGCCGTTCGCGAACTGGATGTTGTTGAAGCCGGCGCTGTTGAGGATCTGCCTGGCCTGGGCGACCGTGCGGCCCACGACCTGCGGGACCTCGGTCTTGTCCGCCGCCTTGCCGATCTGGATGTTGACCGACGAGTTCTTGTCGGCCTGGGTGCCGGCCTGCGGCGCGGTCGAGATGACCTTGCCGATCTTGTTGGTGTCGTCGGTCTCGACCTCGGTGCAGTTGCCGACGAGGTTGTTGGCCTGCATCTGTGCCTTGGCCTCGTCACAGGAGCGGCCGGTGACGTCCGGGACGGTGGACTTCTCCTCGGCCTTGGCGATGGTGAGGGTGATGGTCGACCCCTTCTCCACCTCCGCGCCCAGTTCCGGGTCCTGGTTCAGGACGGTGCCCGCCTTCTCGGTGGACACCTCCTGCTTGGTCTTGACGACGAACTGGTACTTGTCGTCCTCCAGCGTCTCCGTGGCCTTGTCGACGTCCTGGCCGAGGACGCTGGGGACGGCCACCTTCGGCGCCCCGGTGGACACCACGATGCTGACGGTGGAGTTCTTGTCGACCTTGGTGCCGCCGGTCGGGTTCTGCTCGCAGATGTTGCCCTTGGCGGTGTTCTCGCAGGCCTTCTGTGTGACCTGGCCGAGTTTCAGGTCGACGTTGCCCAGCTGGCTCTCGGCATCGGCCTGAGTCTGGTTGACCAGGTTCGGCACGGCCACCTGGTCGTTGCCCGCACCGCCGCCGCTGAAGATCCACTTGCCGATCAGGATCGCGCCGACGAGTACGAGGATGCCCGCCACGACCAGCAGGATCGTCGAGGTGTTCGACTTCTTCTGGCGGCGCCGGTCGGGGCGGTCGTCGTAGCCGAAGCCGCCGTCGTCCGGGCTCATGGGCGGCAGCATGGTGGTGGCGCCGGCGTCGGAGCGCAGGGCCGTGGTCGGCTGGTCGTCGGGGTAGCCGCCGTAGCCCACCGAGCCCATGGCCGCGGTGGCCGCGACCGGCTGGCCGTCGAGGCAGGCCTCGATGTCGGCGCGCATCTCGTCGGCGGACTGGTAGCGGTAGTTCGGGTCCTTGACCAGGGCCCGCAGGACGATGGCGTCCATCTCGGGCGTGATCTCGGGGTCGAAGACCGACGGGGGCTGTGCCTCCTCGCGTACGTGCTGGTAGGCGACGGCCACCGGGGAGTCCCCCACGAAGGGCGGCCGTACCGTCAGCAGCTCGTAGAGGAGACAGCCGGTGGAGTAGAGGTCCGACCTGGCGTCGACCTGTTCGCCCTTGGCCTGCTCCGGGGAGAGGTACTGGGCGGTGCCGATGACCGCGGAGGTCTGGGTCATGGTCATGCCGGAGTCGCCCATGGCGCGGGCGATGCCGAAGTCCATGACCTTGACCTGGCCGTTGCGCGTGAGCATGACGTTGGCCGGCTTGATGTCCCGGTGGACGATGCCGCTGCGGTGGGAGTACTCCAGTGCCTGGAGGATCCCGATGGTCATCTCCAGGGAGCGCTCCGGCAGCAGTTTGCGGCCGGAGTGCAGCAGCTCACGGAGCGTGGAGCCGTCGACGTACTCCATGACGATGTACGGGATCGAGACCCCGTCGATGTAGTCCTCGCCCGTGTCGTAGACCGCCACGATCGCGGGATGGTTGAGCGAGGCGGCCGACTGGGCCTCCCGGCGGAACCGGGCCTGGAAGGACGGGTCGCGCGCGAGGTCCGCGCGCAGCGTCTTCACCGCCACGGTGCGGCCGAGGCGCGTGTCCATGGCGAGGTAGACCTCTGCCATGCCACCACGGCCGAGCACCTGGCCCAGCTCGTACCGGCCGCCGAGGCGACGCGGCTCTTCCATAGCTTCCTACCAGCCCTCTCCGTCGGTCCCGACGGGCACGTGTGTGCCGTCGGAGGCTGCACTCCGGGCCTACGGTACCCGGCTTGCTTTGTGTGACCTGGCCAAGTGCGTCACCCGATACAGGACCGGTATCGCAACGTGCACCGTTGTGGAGGTGACGTGATCGGGGTCACTTCTTGGAGGCGATGACCGCCTCCATGACGCTCTTGGCGATGGGTGCCGCGAGACCGCTGCCGGAGATGTTCTCGCGGACCGCCTTGTCGTCCTGGACGACGACGGCGACGGCGACCGGAGCGCTGTCGCCGACCTTGGCGTAGGAGATGAACCAGGCGTACGGGTTCTTGCTGTTGTTCTCGCCGTGCTGGGCGGTACCGGTCTTGCCGCCGACGGTGACGCCCTTGATCTGCGCCGTCGTGCCGGTGCCCTTCTCGACGACCGTCTCCATCATCGACTGGAGGATCTGCGCGTTCTCCGCGGACAGCGGCTCGCTCAGCTTCTCCGGCTCGGTCTTCTCGAGGGTGTCGACGTTGGGGGCCTGGAGGGAGTCGACCATGTACGGCTTCATCAGGGTGCCGTTGTTGGCGACGGCCGAGGCGACCATGGCCATCTGGAGCGGGGTCGCGGCGGTGTTGAACTGGCCGATCGAGGAGAGCGCGACCTCGGAGGGGGCCATGTCGTCGGAGAAGACCGAGGCGCTGGAGCGGACCGGGGTGAACTGCTCCTCGGTGAAGCCGAACTTCTTGGCCTCTTCGAGCATCTTGTCGTTGCCGAGCTGGGAGCCGATCTTGCCGAAGACGGTGTTGCAGGAGTACTGGAGCGCGACCCGCAGGGTGGCGTTCTTGCAGGGGATGTTGCCCTCGTTCTTCAGCTCGGTCGTGGTCCCGGGCATGGTCCACGGCAGCGGGGAGTCGGTCTTCTCGTCGGCCGTCTTGTACAGGCCGTTCTCCAGGGCGGCGGCCGCGGTGATGACCTTGAAGGTGGAGCCGGGCGGGTAGACCTCGCGCAGTGCCCGGTTGAGCATCGGGTCGTCGGGGTTGTTCTTCTTGTCGAGCTTCTTCCACGCCTCGGCGTCGGCGTTGCTGCCGCCGGCGATCGTGGAGGGGTCGTACGACGGGTAGGAGGCCAGCGCCAGGATCTTGCCGGTGGAGGGCTCGATGGCGGCGACCGCGCCCTTGCCGCCCTGCTTCTTCAGGCCGTTGTAGGCGGCCTTCTGGGCGGCGGCGTTGAGGGTGGTGACGACGTTGCCGCCCTCTTTCGGCTTGCCGGTGAGCATGTCGAGGGTGTTGCGGAAGAAGAGCCGGTCGTCGTTGCCGGTGAGGATGCCGTCCTCGATGGACTCGAGCTGGGTGGCGCCGTAGGACTGCGAGACGAAGCCGGTGACGGGCGCCCACATGGCGCCGTCCTTGTAGGTGCGCTTGTACTTGAAGTCGCCCGAGGTCGTCTCGGCGTGTCCGGTGATGGACTTGCCGTTGACGATGATGTCGCCGCGGGGCGTGGCGTACCGCGCGATCAGCACGCGGCGGTTGTCCGGGTCCTCGCGCAGGGCGTCGGCCTTGACGTACTGGAGCCAGTTGTCGCGGATGAGCAGGGCGAGGATCAGGAGGCCGCAGAAGATCGCGATCCGGCGCAGGGGCTTGTTCATGACGGGCGGACCACCTGGGTCATCTCGGCGTCGGGGCTGGGGGCGGGGGCGGGTGCCGGACGGCGTGCGGTGTCGCTGATTCTGATCAGGATGCCGATGAGGGCCCAGTTGGCGATGACGGAGGAACCGCCGTACGCGAGGAAGGGCATCGTCATACCGGTCAGCGGGATCAGGCCCATCACACCGCCGGCCACCACGAAGACCTGGAGCGCGAAGGCGCCGGAGAGGCCGATGGCGAGGAGCTTGCCGAAGGGGTCGCGGGCGGCGAGGGCGGTGCGTACGCCGCGTTCCACGATCAGGCCGTAGATCAGCAGGATCGCCATGAGGCCGGCCAGGCCGAGCTCTTCGCCGAAGGTGGCGAGGATGAAGTCGGAGTTGGCGGCGAAGCGGATGAGTTCGGAGTGTCCCTGGCCCCAGCCGGTGCCGAGGGTGCCGCCGGAGCCGAAGGCCCACAGGGCCTGCATGGCCTGCTCGGAGTGGACGATGCCGTCGTTGCTGCCGTTGCGGCTGAGCAGGTACTCGTGCATCGGGTTGAGCCAAGCCTGGACGCGGGTCTGGACGTGCGGTTCGAAGCTGGCCACGCCGACGGCGCCGGCCGCGGACATCAGCAGACCGAAGACGATCCAGCTGGTCCGCTCGGTGGCGACGTACAGCATGATGATGAACATTCCGAAGAACAGCAGCGAGGTACCGAGGTCGGTCTCGAAGACCAGGATGAGGATCGACATCATCCAGACGACGATGATCGGGCCGAGGTCGCGGCCGCGGGGCAGGTACAGGCCCATGAAGCGGCGGCTGGCGAGGGCGAGCGCGTCGCGTTTGACCATGAGGTAGCCGGCGAAGAAGATCGCGAGGACGATCTTGGCGAACTCTCCGGGCTGGATGGTGAAGCTGCCGACCTGGATCCAGATCTTGGCGCCGTAGGTGATGTTGGCGCCGAGGCCGGGGACCAGCGGGAGGAGCAGCAGGACCAGGGCGCCGACCATGGAGATGTAGGTGTAGCGCTGCAGGACGCGGTGGTCCTTGAGGAAGACCAGGACGACGGCGAAGAGGGCGATGCCCATGGCGGTGTAGATGAGCTGGTTGGTGGCCTTGCCGCCGGCGACGTGGATCTGCTGGAGCAGTTTGGACTGGTCCAGGCGCCAGATCGCGACGAGGCCGAGGCCGTTGAGCAGGGTGGCCAGTGGCAGCATCAGCGGGTCCGCGTAGGGCGCGAACTTGCGGACGACGAGGTGGGCGACGCCGGCCAGCAGGCCCAGGCCCAGGCCGTAGCTCAGCAGTCCGGAGGGGACCTGGTCGTTGATGGCCAGGCCCACGTTGGCGTAGGCGAAGACCGGGATGAGGACGGCGAACACCAGCAGTGCCAGCTCGGTGTTGCGGCGGCTCGGTGCGCCGATCGCGCCGATCGTGGACGTGTGGTGCGTCGACGTGTTCGAAGTACTGCTGCTCATCGTGTGACAGGGCCTCTCACGGCTGGCCTACTGCGTACCGCAGTTCCCGACGACCTGCTTCTCCTCGTCCGAGAGGGTGGGGCCGGGGGTGGGCGTGGGCGCGGTCGGGGATGCGGAAGCGTTCGGGGACGGGGAGGTCGTGCTCGTCGGGGTGGGTGTGGCCTTGGACGCGAGGGAGGACTGGGTGGTTCCCGTGGTGCCGCCGGCCTGGCCCTCGCCCGTCTTGGAGTTCTTCTTGCTCTCCGCGGCCTGCGCCTCGGCCTGCTTCTTGCACGCGGAGGCCTGGACGCCCAGTTCGTCGATCTTCTTCTGGGCCGTCTTCAGGCCGCCCTCGGCGATGGTGCCCTCGACCGACTTCTGCTGGTAGGGCGGCAGGTACTTGAGTTCGATCTCGGGGTGGTCCTTGGACACCTTGGAGAGCGACACCCACGCCAGGTCCTGGCTGATGCCCCGGTACAGCGCCACGTGCTCGCCGTTGACGCCGACGTAGTACTGGGTCTGCGTCCAGCGGTAACCGCCGTACAGGCCGCCGCCGATGACGGCGAGGGCGAGGACCGAGTAGAAGGATCTCTTCAGCCACTTGCGGCTCTTGCCGGGCTTGACGAAGTCGTCGTCGGAGTAGTCGCCGAAGCCGTCCGCGGGGATGTAGCCGGTGGTGTCGGAGGAGCCGGGCCGGCCGTAGTCGCCGCCTCCGCCCTGTCCGTGGCCCTGGCGGCCGAGCCCGGAGGCGCGGCCCGCGGGGGTCTGCATGATGCCGTTGTCGTGGAGCTGGTGCTGGTTCTCGGCGACGGCGCCGACCACGACGGGGGTGTCGGAGAGCTGCCCGGCTAGGGTGTCGCCGGTGTCCAGGTCGAGGACGTCGGCGACGATGACCGTGATGTTGTCGGGGCCGCCGCCGCGCAGGGCGAGCTGGATGAGCTCCTGCACGGTCTCCTGGGGGCCCTGGTAGCTGGCGAGGGTGTCCTCGAGCGTCTGGTGGGAGACGACGCCGGAGAGGCCGTCGGAGCAGATCAGGTAGCGGTCGCCGGCGCGGACCTCGCGGATGGACAGGTCGGGCTCGACGTGTTCGCCGCTGCCCAACGCCCGCATCAGCAGGGAGCGTTGAGGGTGGGTGGTGGCTTCTTCCTCGGTGATGCGGCCTTCGTCGACCAGGCGCTGCACCCAGGTGTGGTCCTGGGTGATCTGGGTGAGGACGCCGTCGCGCAGCAGGTAGGCGCGGGAGTCGCCGACGTGCACGAGGCCGAGCCGCTGGCCCGTCCACAGCAGGGCGGTCAGGGTGGTGCCCATGCCTTCGAGCTGGGGGTCCTCCTCGACCATGGAGCGCAGTTGGTCGTTGGCGCGCTGGACGGCGACGCCGAGGGAGGTGAGGACGTCGGAGCCGGGGACGTCGTCGTCGAGGGCGACGATGGTGGAGATGGCCTCGGAGGAGGCGACCTCGCCGGCGGCGGCGCCGCCCATGCCGTCGGCGATGGCGAGCAGGCGGGGCCCGGCGTATCCGGAGTCCTCGTTGCCCTCCCGGATCATGCCTTTGTGCGATCCGGCGGCGAAGCGCAGTGACAGACTCATGCGCACCTCGCCTGTCGGCTCCGGGTACATCCGCACGGTGCCCACCCTCCGGTCGGGAGCGCGCCGGGGCCCGGGGTGGGGGCCCACGCCGCGTGCTCGCTCCGCTCGCGCCTATTCATGATGTAGCACTACTTCCGCAGCTCGATGACGGTCTTGCCGATGCGGATCGGCGCGCCCAGCGGAATCGGGGTCGGGGTCGTCAGCCGCGTTCGGTCGAGGTAGGTGCCGTTGGTGGAGCCCAGGTCCTCGACGATCCACTGGCCGTCGCGGTCCGGATAGATCCTGGCATGGCGGCTGGAGGCGTAGTCGTCGTCCAGCACGATGGTGCTGTCGTGCGCCCGGCCCAGGGTGATGGTCTGGCCCTGGAGGGCGACGGTGGTGCCGGTGAGGGTGCCCTCGGACACGACGAGTTTGGTGGGGGCGTTACGGCGCTGGCGGCCCCCGGTGGCCGGCTGCTGGCGCTGCTGCGGGGGCGCCTGGCGCTGGGCCTGCTGGGCCCGGCCTGCCTCCCGGCGCGAGCCGCGCTGGGTGACGCGCGTACCGAACAGGTCGCTGCGGATGACCTGCACGGCCACGATCACGAACAGCCACAGTACGGCCAGGAAACCCAGCCGCATGACCGTGAGGGTCAGCTCTGACATTGCCCCCGCTTCACCCTTCGGCTTGCCGGTAAATGATGGTGGTGCTGCCCACGACGATCCGCGAGCCGTCGCGGAGCGTAGCGCGGGTGGTGTGCTGCCCGTCCACCACGATGCCGTTGGTGGATCCGAGATCCTGGATCGTCGAGGGCGTTCCGGTCCGGATCTCGCAGTGCCGACGCGAGACGCCGGGGTCGTCGATCCGCACGTCGGCTTCGGTGCTGCGGCCCAGCACCAGCGTGGCGCGGGAGATCTGGTGGCGGGTGCCGTTGATCTCGATCCAGTGGCGGGTGCGGGAGCCCGGGGCGGGTGCGCCGACCGGGCCGCCGGCGCCGGGGCGCTGGGCCTGGGCGGGCTGCGGGTAGCCGTAGCCGCCGGGGGCGCCGCGGCCGGGAGGCGGGGCGGCCGGCATGGGCGGGGCGCCCGCCGGGGCGGCCGGCGGGTAGCCGTAGCCGCCGGGTGCCGGTGCGCCGGGCCGGCCGGCCGGGGCCGCGGGGCCGGGCGCCTGCTGGTTGGTGGAGGAGGCGAGCGTACGGCTGCGCACCCGGTACAGGCCGGTGTCGAGGTCGTCCGCCTTCTCCAGGTTGACCTTGATGGGGCCCATGAAGGTGTAGCGCTGCTGCTTGGCGTAGTCGCTCACCATGCCGGCGAGCTCGTCGCCGAGCTGGCCCGAGTAGGGGCTGAGCCGCTCGAAGTCCGGCGTGCTCAGCTCCACGATGAAGTCATTGGGTACGACCGTGCGGTCGCGGTTCCAGATGGTCGCGTTGTTGTCGCACTCCCGCTGGAGCGCTCCCGCGATCTCCACGGGCTGGACCTCGGACTTGAACACCTTGGCGAAGGTGCCGTTGACCAGACCTTCGAGACGCTGCTCGAACTTCTTCAGGACTCCCATGAGGCACCTCCTCCGTCCTTGCCGCCCTGGGTACTGCGCCGGCTGCTGCTTACCTGGTACTGCTTACTGATCGTATCCACGCGCCGGTGAATCGGCTGGTTCCCCCTGTCGGCACGGTCGACGGGTGTCGACGCCTCCGAGGTTCCCTGCGGAGCCCCACTTCGAACTCCGCTGTCGAACTCCGCTGTCAAGGATCGTAGAGGCGGCCGCGGACCAGTGTCCCGCACCTGACTGTGGACCCCTGCCTGCTCCTGGGGAGACGGCCCTTACCGGTACGAGGTTGATACGTGAACCAGCACTGGTCGGTACATGGCCGACGGGACCCCGGATCGGTGGCTCGCTTCCGAAGCCGCTGGTGGGCGGCTGCCCACGGACAACGGATGTGAACCCACCCTCTCCAGCGTGCTAATGTTCTGCGTGTCGGAAGGCGCCGCACCGCAAGGCGAGGAGCCCGAGGACACACCCAATGCGCGGGTGGCGGAATAGGCAGACGCGCTGGATTCAGGTTCCAGTGCCCGAAAGGGCGTGGGGGTTCAACTCCCCCCTCGCGCACAGCAACTGGAAGCCCCCCAGGTCCTGGACCTGGGGGGCTTCTTGTCGTCCCGGTGCGGGGGTCGAGGGTGGCGGGGCTCACGCTGTGAGGTCTCTCTCACTGGACTCGGGCTCGCCGGTGTCCGGCCTGCCGACGTCGGGTCCGCCGGCATCGAGCTGCACCCCGGGGGCGAGCTGCGGGGTGGGGTGGCGGGCGGGCGTCGGGTGGTGCGGGTGTGCGGGTGGGGCGGGTGTGCGGGTGGCGCGGCAGGCGGTGGAGAGGCCTCCGGCGTCGGATGGGACGGTGGAGGGGAGTCTCCGGCGTCGGACGGGACGGTGGAGGGGAGTCTCCGGCGTCGGACGGGACGGTGGAGGGGGCCTCCGGCGTCGGACGGGACGTGGACGGGGGAGACCGATCGGCGTCGGTCCAGGGGGTCACTCCCTCATGCCCGCCAGTTCCACCGCCCGGCGCCGCATGGCCAGCCCGGCCGGGGCGACGGAGAACACCACCGCGAGCACGGCACACGCGCCCACGGTCGCCCCGAGCTCCGCCCACGGCATCTCCACCGGGCTCCACACCGACAGCAGACCGAGCGCGCTCCACATGCCGGCCAGGTTGAGCCCGGCGACCAGGAGGCCGAGCACTCCGCCGACCACGACGACCATCAGGGCCTCGCCGGCGACCAGCCGCAGCACCTGCCACTGGGTGGCCCCGGCCAGCCGCAGGACGGCCAGGTCGCGCACCCGGTCGGAGGTCGCCATGACCATCGTGTTGACCAGGGAGATCCCGGTGTAGAGGAGGGCGATGCCGAGGACCAGGATGAAGCCGTACCGGGTGGTCCGGTTGGCCTCGGGGTAACTGGCCGACACCCACTGGTCCTTGGTGAGGACGTGCCCGCCCGCCTCGGTGAGCGCTGCGGTCACGGCGGCACGGTCGGCGCCGTCGGCGACGGTCACGTCCACCTGGTCGACGCTCGCGCCGGGGGCGTTGGCGGGGGTGACGTAGGCGCCGTTGTCGCCGGTGCCGGTCGTCATCACGGCGGCGATCCGCAGCGACTTCTTCGTGCCGTCCCCGAGCCACACGTCCACGCTCTGCCCGACGGTGTGCTTGTCCCACTCCTCGTTGACGATGATCGAGTCGTCGTCGAGGTCGCTGACCTTCCCGGCGGCCAGCGGCAGGTGCACGGTCTCGGCGAGCGGGCCCGGCTCCGCCGAGCGGGCCTCGGACTTGACGAGGGCGACCCCCTCCTCCAGGACGTACACGGCACTCGACGAGGTCGTCGATACCACGGCGCCCTTGAGCGCCTTGAGCTTCTTCACTGTCGCCGCGTCGAATCCGGCGTCCCCGGCCGGGGTGACGACGAACGTCGCCGCCGTCTGCTCGCGCGTCTCGGTCGCCTTCGCCTCGTTCAGGGTGGCCGTGGCGCCCAGCAGCGAGCCCGCGAGGGCGACGGTGACCAGGACGGGCGCCGCGACGGCCGCAGTACGGCGGATGCCCGCGGCGGCGTTCTCCCGCACCAGCATCCCGCCCGCGCCCGGCAGTTGGGCCGGCAGCCAGGCGATCAGCCGGGTGAGCGGACGCACCAGGATCGGCGCGAGCAGCGCGACCGCGGTGATCAGCAGCATCGGACGGCTCACATAGGTCTTGCGGTGCAGCAGCTCACCGGGGTCGGAGACCAGGGCGAGGCCGAGTGTCACCGCGGCGGTCAGCAACAGGCCCGCCCCGAACACCCAGCGGCCCCACGTCATCGCCTTGGTGTCCACGGACGCCTCGCGCAACGCCTGGGTGGGCCCGGTGCGGCCGGCCCGCCAGGACGCGGCGATCACCCCGAGCAGCGCGACGAGCAGACCGGCCCAGAAGGCCATGTGGTACGGCCAGGTGAAGTCGCCGATGGTGAACCAGCCGGGCGCCAGACCGCCGTCGACCACCCACGCGGCCAGCTTCGGGGCGCCGTACGCGCCCAGCACACAGCCCGCCGCCGACGCCGGCACGCCGACCACCAGGGCCTCGGCGAACACCATCAGCCGGACCTGGCCGGGCGTGGCCCCCGCGGTGCGCAGCAGGCCGAACTCCCGGCGCCGCTGGGCGACCGCGAAGGCGAACGTGGACGCCACCACGAACACCGACACGAACGCGGTGACCCCGCCGGCGGTGCCGAACATGGCGTTCATCGCGGTGAGCGCCTCCTTGTCGCGGTCCGGGTCGGCGTCGGCGAACCTGCGGTCGGTGCCGGTGAGGACCTGGAGGTCCTGGCCCGCGACGGCCGCGCGGACGTCGGCCGCGTCCGCCTTCACCACCAACTGGGTGCTCTTCGGCGCCAGTCCGGCCGCCCGGGCGTCGGTGTAGAAGACGGCGTCCTCGAAGCCGCGCGGGGCGACGGTGCCGGCCACCGTCACGGTGCCGACCACCGTCACGATGCCGCGGTCGGTCGTCACCCGCTCACCGGGCCGCGCCCAGTCACCGCTGACGACGACCTCGTCGGCCGCGCGGGGAGCACGGCCAGCGTCGATCGCGTACGGCGCGAAGGCGGCCGTGGACCAGGGGTGCCCGACCAGGTCGCCGGGGCCTTTCGCGGCCCGCACGGGGAAGGACCGGTCCGCGACGACCGTGCCGAGCCGGCGCAGCTTCGCCACGGTCTCCGCGGGCACCGCGCGGGGGTGGGCAAGCTTCTGGGTGCGATCACCGATCGGCGTCGGCACGGACAGCGTGTCCTGCCCCTGGACGACGACCGGTGCCGCGGCGAACCGCTCCGGCTTCCGCTCGGGCGCGTCCAGGGAGGAGGCGAGGGCCAGGCCCATCACGGCGAGCAGGGCGACGCCCAGCGAAAGCGCGACGAAGCTGCCGACGAAGGTGACCCAGCGGGTGCGCAGGGTGCGCAGGGCGACGCTCAGCACGGCACGGCCTCCAGCTTGGTCATGCGCGCCGCGATGTCGCCCGCGCTCGCGCCGACCAGCTCGCCGTTGACACGGCCGTCGACGAGGAAGACCACGCGGTCGGCGTAGGAGGCGGCCACCGGGTCGTGGGTGACCATGATGATCGTCTGGCCCTCGCTGTCGACCATGGAGCGCAGCAGGGCCAGCACCTCACGGCTGGTCTGCGAGTCCAGGGCGCCGGTCGGCTCGTCGCCGAAGAGGACCTCGGGGCGGGTGATCAGGGCGCGGGCCAGCGCGACGCGTTGCTGCTGACCGCCGGACATCTCCGTCGGCCGGTGCCGGGCGCGGTCGCCGAGACCGACCTGCCGGAGTACCTCGCGGACCCGGGACTTCGCGACCCGCTTGCCGGCCAGGCGCAGCGGCAGGGCGACGTTCTGCTCGGCGGTCAGCGCGGGGAGCAGGTTGAACGCCTGGAAGACGAACCCGATGCACTCGCGTCGCAGCAGCGTCAGCCTGGTCTCGCTGAGCTTGGTCAGTTCGGTGCCGCCCATTGAGATCGAACCCGAGGTGGGGCGGTCCAGACCCGCGGCGCACTGGAGGAGCGTCGACTTGCCTGAGCCGGAGGGGCCCATGACGGCGGTGAAGGTGGCGCGCGGGAAGGAGAGCGAGACCTGGTCGAGGGCCGTCACGGCGCTGTCGCCCGACCCGTAGCTCCTGCTGACGGAGCGCAACTGGATGGCGTCGTTGTTCATCTGTCCCAACTCGTTCGGTGTCGGTCCTCCCGCGCACCTGGCGGGACGGAGGGTTCGGTTCCCGGTGAGCCGGCACCGGCATCGCCATGAGGGGCGGGGCCGGGGCCGGGGCGCCGGGTCCGGCGTTGCGGGTTGCGGGTTGCGTGTGGCAGGTGGCGTGTGTCGGGTTGCGGGTGGCTGCCTTGGCAGGAGGCTGGCTGCCGTGGCAGGAGGCTGCGCCGGGAGCGGCCGGGGGCGGTGTCATCCGGGTCCGGCGGGCCCGACGACGTAGCCGATGAGCACGAACGCCGGGGCCCACACGGCGCTGCTGACCCCGGACCACAGCAGATACGGGCGCAGGGGCATGCGCAGCGCTCCGCACAGTGTCGGCATCAGGGTCCGCGGGACGGCGGTGCAGCGGCCGACGAACACCGCGCCGGCGCCCTGGGGTTCGAGAGCCCGAGGGCCCGCTCGGTGTACCGGCGTCGGCCCGCCCGTGCCTGGAGCGGTGTCGGCACCCGGCCCTTTCAGCGCCGTCCGACCGCGTATCCGGCCAGGTTGCCGAGGACGGCACCGGCCGGCGCGGTGAGCAGCGCCGCCTCGACCGCCACATGGCCCGGCGGGCGAGCATCGCGCCCAGCACGACCGCCGTCTGCCCCGGCAGCAGCACACCGATCACCGGCAGGGCCGTCTCCAGCGCGGGCAGCAGCAGCACCACGGCGAGGATGCCGACACCGCCGTGCGCCGCCAACTGCTCCGCCAGCCAAGCCGTCATCCGGGTGCCGCCTCTCTCGCCTTTACGGTGACTCAACGAAACCGCGTGGGGACCCCCGGGCGCAGTGCGGCAGGGGCGAGGCTTGGGGTAGGGCTGGGCATACCCACGGCGTTCGGGCCGGCTCACCCGACTCCCGCGACTCATGCGGCCTGGCTCACCCGGCTCATGCGAGGGCTCGCCGCGAGGGTGTGCCGTGGGGGCTCGCTGTCGAGCGGACAGCTGTACCCCGTCGTGGGGCGGCCGGGACCGCCGTACGCCTGCCCGCGCGGCCGTACGGCGGACCCGCGCCCCCTGCGCTGACCTGGCCGGATCCCGTCGCCCCCGCCGCCGGGGGTATGGCTGGCCCTACCCCCGGCCCGCCCCCTGGACCCATGGCCGGGCGTCCGGCCGCCCTTCTACGGTGATTCCCATGCACCCTCGGAATGTGTGGCAGGCCATGTCCCGGCCCGGCTTCCTGTTGTCGGCGTGGCCCTGGCGCTCGGTCGGCTACCTGCTGACCGGAGCGCTCGCCGGTGTCCTCGCCCTGGTCGGGCTGGTGACGCTGGCGGCCGTCGGCGGGGCGCTGGCCTTAGTGCTCGTCGGGCTGCCGCTGCTGGTCGTGCTCGCCCTCGCCGGTCTGCCGGTGGCCTGGGTGGAACGGCGCCGGCTCGCCCTGGTCGACCTGGACCCGGCGCCGGACCCGCACCGGCCGCCCGCCGCCGAGGGACTGGTGTCCTGGCTGAGGACCCGGCTGAGGGAACAGGTCACCTGGCGCGAACTCGCGTACACCGTGCTGTTCGCGGGCCTGCTGTGGCCGCTGGACGCGCTGGTGTTCACGGTCGCGCTGCTCTTCCCGCTCTCCATGGCCGCCACCCCGCTCCTCATGGCCACCCTCGGCGAGGGCCGTGAGACGAAGGTGCTCAAGCAGTGGACGGTCACCACCTGGCCGACGGCGTTCGGGGTCGCCGTGCTCGGACTGCTGCTGCTGGCCCTCGGCGCCTACGTCCTGGCCGTCGCGGCCGGCGCCCGCGCCGAACTGACCCGGCTGTTGATCGCCGACCGGGACGGCGACCTGGACGCCCGGGTCGTCGAACTGAGCCGCTCTCGGGTGCGGTTGGTGGACGCCTTCGAGGCGGAGCGCCGGCGCATCGAACGCGACCTGCACGACGGCGCCCAACAGCGCCTGGTCGCCCTGACGATGACGCTCGGCCTGGCCCGCCTCGACGCCCCGCCGGGGCCCCTCGCCGACCAGCTCGCCAAGGCCCACGACGAGGCGGGCAAGGCCCTCGCCGAACTGCGCGAACTCATCCACGGCATCCACCCGAAGGTCCTGGCGGACTACGGCCTCGGGGCCGCCGTGGCCGACGCCGCCGACCGCTCCGTGGTCCCCGTCGACGTGGACCTCCCGCTGCCGGGACGGTTCGGGCAGGCGGTGGAGGCGGCCGCGTACTTCGTGGTCTGCGAGGCCCTCGCCAACATCGCCAAGCACAGCGGCGCGAGCCGCGCCCAGGTCAGCGGCGGGCACACGGGCGGGCGGCTGGTCCTGGAGGTGCGCGACGACGGCTGCGGCGGTGCCGACGCCTCGGCGGGCAGCGGACTGACCGGACTCGCGGACCGGGTGTCGGTCCTGGATGGCAGACTCTCCCTGTCCAGCCCGCCTGGCGGACCGACCCTGCTGCGTGTGGAGTTCCCTTGCGAGGTGACCGAGGTGACCGAGTTGAGCGAGGCGGCCGACCGCTTCGCGTAGTCCTGGCCGAGGACAGCGTGCTGTTGCGCGAGGGCCTCATAGGCCTGCTCGGCCGCTGCGGTCACGAGGTCGTCGCAGCCGTCGGCGACGCGCAGGCGCTGATCGCGGCGGTCGAGGAGCACGGCCCGGACATCGTGGTCACCGACGTCCGCATGCCGCCCGGCTTCCAGGACGAGGGCCTGCACGCGGCGGTCCGCCTGCGGGAGAGCCGACCCGCCCTGCCGGTGCTGGTGCTCAGCCAGTACGTGCAGCGGACCTACGCCTCCGAACTCCTCGACTCCGGCGACGGCACGGGCGTCGGCTACCTGCTCAAGGACCGCGTCGGCCAGGTCGAGGAGTTCGTCGACGCGCTGTCCGAGGTCGCGGCCGGCGGCACGGTCGTGGACCCCGAGGTCGTACGGCAACTGCTGCGCCGGCGCCGCGATCCGCTGGAGCGGCTCACCCCGCGCGAGCGGGAGGTGCTGGCGCTGATAGCGGAGGGCAAGTCCAACGGCGCCATCGCGCGGGAACTCGTCGTCTCCGAGGCGGCGGTGGGCAAGCACATCGGCGGCATCCTGACGAAGCTGGACCTGCCACCCGCGGACGAGACACATCGACGGGTGCTGGCGGTACTGGCGTATTTGCGGGCGTGACGATGCCTGCGGCGCTTGGGCGGGGGTAGGGGTCGGCTGTGTGGGGTGGCGGTCGCCTGTGTGGGGTGGCCCTTGCTGCCCGGGGTGACTTTCCCCTGGCCGGTGTGGCCTCCCCCCCCGGCTGGGGGTGAGCTCGCTATGGGTGGTGGTGGTGCGGCTTCTGCGGTTGGCTGGGGTGGCTGCTTCCCTGACGGTGTGGCCCTCTCCATTGGCCGGCGGGGGCCTTTCCCTGGCGGTGCGGTCGTCCACCGGCTCGGGGGGCCTTCGCAGTTGGCCCCAGACCGGCGCGAGCAGCTACAAGGCCTTCATGACTTCGGCCACGGCAACTACGAGGCGGCCGGCACCTCAGAGGCCAGCAAGGCCCTCCTGGACAACGCCTCCCACGCCGACCTCAAGCGCGTGTGCGCCACGTACTCGGGCGTGGAGAAGACGTCGTGCGACGCGGCGGCGTGAGCGCCGGGACGGCCGTTGTGCACCACGTGGTTGTCCACAGGGTCTGACGCGTTTCGGCTGGTGGTTGTACGGTCGGCACGAATTGATGTTCCTGCGAGTCACGGGGGAGGCGGTCGCGGTGACCGAGGGTGGTGTGGAGGCGACGGCCGGGGTGCGGGCCGGTGCGAAGGCCGGGGTGGACGAGGAATCGGCCGGAGTCCGCGAGGCCTCGGCGGGCTCGTCCCCCGACTCGTCGGCCGGGTCCCGGCGGCCCCTGGTGCGCGGCTTCGCCCAGTGGCCGGTCGAGGGCTCGCCCAAGAAGAAGGGCAAGGCCCTGCGGGAGAGCGTCCCGCGCAGTGCCCACGCGGCACTCGACCTCGACATCTCCCGCCCCGGCGCGGTCGACGCGGTGGAGGAGTCCAGCCGGGGCCGCCTTCCCGAGCTCACGCCGATCCGGGTGGGCCGGATGGCGGCCACGCCGTTCGCCTTCCTGCGCGGCTCGGCGGGCCTCATGGCGTACGACCTGGCCCGCACCCCGATGACCAGGATCCGCGCCCAGATCTGCGGCGACGCGCACGCGGCGAACTTCGGCCTGTACGGCGACGCCCGCGGCGGCCTCGTCATCGACCTGAACGACTTCGACGAGACGGTGTACGGCCCCTGGGAGTGGGACCTCAAGCGGCTCGCCGCCTCCCTGGTCCTCGCGGGCCGGGAGATCGGCGCCGACGAGGACACCTGCCGCGCGGCCGCGCACGGAGCGGTGGGCGCCTACCGGCGCACCATGCGGCTGCTGGCCAAGCTCCCGGTGCTGGACGCGTGGAACGCGATCGCGGACGAGGAACTCGTCTCCCACACCGACGCCCACGACCTGGTCGGCACGCTGGAGCGGGTCTCGGAGAAGGCGCGGGCCAACACCAGCGGGCGCTTCGCGGCGAGGTCGACGGAGCTCACCGAGGACGGCGGCCGGCGTTTCGTGGACGCCCCGCCGGTGCTGCGCCGGGTGCCCGACGAGGAGGCCGCGGCGGTGGCCTCCTCACTGGAGCACTACCTGACCACGCTCTCCGAGGACCGCCTCCCGCTGCTGGCCCGGCACGCGGTGCACGACGTGGCGTTCCGCGTCGTCGGCACCGGCAGCGTCGGCACGCGCTCCTACGTCGTCCTGCTGCTGGACCACCGCGGCGAACCGCTGGTCCTCCAGGTCAAGGAGGCGCGGGCCTCGGCCCTCCTGCCGCACCTGGTCACCGCGGGCTTCGACGTCCCGTCGGTCGACCACGAGGGCCGCCGGGTGGTCCTCGGGCAGAAGCGGATGCAGGTCGTCAGCGACATCCTGCTGGGGTGGACGACCGTCGAGGGCCGTCCCTTCCAGGTCCGCCAGTTCCGCAACCGCAAGGGCAGCGTCGACCCCGCCGCCCTCTCCGCCGACCAGATCGACGACTACGGCCGCATGACCGGCGCCCTCCTGGCCCGCGCCCACTCGCACAGCGCCGACCCCCGCCTCGTCGCCGGCTACTGCGGCAAGAACGACGAACTCGACGAGGCCGTCGCCACCTTCGCCGTCACCTACGCCGACCGCACGGAGGCCGACCACGCGGACCTGGTGTCGGCGGTGAGGTCGGGACGGATCGCGGCGGAGACGGGGGTGTGAGGAGGCGGGGCGTCTCGAGAGGCTTGGCCGTACCCATCCCCCGGAGGCGCTTGGCCGCACCCGCCCTCCGGAGGCGCTTGGCCGCACCCACCGAGGGCGCCGAGGGCGCGGGGAACTGCGCGCTCAACCTCCACTCGCCGACACCCGGCCCGACCACCCGGCCCGACCACCTGACCCACCCCGGATGGCGCCTGCCTTGCACCGACACAGTTACGCTGTCCGGATGACGTCCCCGGAAACCGACCCCCCCGGCACAGCCGCCGCAGACGCAGGCACGGCGCGGTTGGAGCGGGCCGTGCGGGCAGCCGAGCAGGCGCTCATCGAGTACGAGATCGCGGTGGAGACCTTCCGCATCGAGGTGGAGAACTTCTCCCGCCTGAACCACCAGAAGCTCGGTCCCATGTACACCCGCCTCGACGAGCTGGACGCGCAGATCGCGGAGATCCGGGCCGCCCGCAGCGGCGACCCCGAGGATCTGCGCAAGGCGGAGGAGGCCCGCGCCCGCGTGCTGCCGATGCCCGGCGTCGAGGAGCTTTTCCACGGCTGGATGGACGGGGAGGGCCTGTTCCCGGAGGCCGCCGCGATGCTCACCGACCAACCGGTGCGGCCCCCGCAGCGGGTGCGTCCCAGCGACGAGGCCCGCAAGCTCTACCGCGAGCTCGCCCGCAAGGCCCACCCGGACCTCGCCCAGGACGACACCGAGCGGGCGCGTCGCGAGGAGTTCATCACCCGGGTCAACGGGGCATACTCCCGCGGCGACGAGCCCCTCCTGCGGGAGTTGTCCGAGGAGTGGGCCGCCGGTCCCAAGCCGCCGGAGCAGGGCCCCAGCGCCAGCGAGGAGCTCTACGCCCGCCTCGAATGGCTGGCCCAGCGCAAGGAACTGCTCTCGGTGGTCGCGCGGGAGCTGGAGGAGAGCGCGATCGGCTCGATGCTCCGGATGGCACCGGACGACCCGGACCGCCTCCTGGAGGAGATCGCCGAGAAGCTCCTGGCCGACGTCTCCACGCGCGAGGCGGAGCTCGCGGAGCTGCTCGCGCAGGAGTGACCGGCAGTTTCCCCGGGGCGTCGGGTAGCGTCGGCCTCATGAATTTCGGTGCTGGTGTGCCCACGGTCCAGGTCACGGATCTCAAGGACGACGACTTCCTGCTGGACGTCCGCGAGGACGACGAGTGGCAGGCGGGTCACGCCGAAGGGGCGCTGCACATCCCCATCAGCGAGTTCGTGGCCCGTTACGGCGAGCTGACCGAGGCCGCCCCGCAGGACGGCCGCGTCCATGTGATCTGCCGGTCCGGCGGCCGCTCGGCCCAGGTCACGATGTACCTGGCCCAGCAGGGCGTCGACGCGGCGAACGTCGACGGCGGGATGCAGTCGTGGGCCCAGGCGGGCCGCCCCGTGGTGACCGACGACGGGCGGCCGGGCTTCGTGCTCTAGCCTTCGGCGGTCCCGGGCGGCGGGCCGCTCAGTTGTCCTGGCCGCTCGGGTTCCGGTCGTAACGGCTGGCGTGGCGGGCCAGTCGGCCCGCCGCGAGGGTCGCGGCGGACACCGCGCGCGTCCAGCGCGGACCGCCCCGGGCCGCCCACCAGACACAGGCACATCCCCCGACGGTGAGCACGGGGATGCCGGACAGGGCGAGCACCAGCATGCTCGGCCTCCTTCTGGTGGTGGGGTTCCGTCATCCTCTCAGTCGCCTGCCAAGGGCTCCGCGGTTTCCTCTCATCCCAGGGGATGTGCCGCCAGCAGGTCCCCCAGCGCCTCCTCGTGCGCCGCCGCCGGGCCGAGCGACAGCTCCAGATGCTTGGCCCAGGCGTGGTACCGGTGCAGCGGGTATGTGACATCGGCGCCGAACCCGCCGTGCAGATGCTGCGCCGTCTGCACCACCCGCCGTACCCCTTCCGACGCCCAGATCTTCGCCACGGCCACGTCCCCCGCCACCGGCAGCGCCCCCCGCGCCCCCGAGGCGAGCCGCCAGGCGGCCTGCCACAGCGTGACCTCCATCGCGCGCAGGTCGATGTAACGGTCGGCGGCCTGCACGGCGACGGCCTGGAAGGTGGCGACCGGGAACCCGAACTGCTCCCGCCCACTGGTGTATTCACTGCTCATCCGCAGCACCCGCTCGCCCAGCCCGAGCGCGAGCGCGCATGTCCCCGTGGTCAGCAGGTCCCGCAGCCACTCCCACGCGCCCTCGACGTCGATCACGTCCCGCGCGGCGATCCGCGCCGACTCCAGCCGCAGCTCGCCCAGCCGCTCCCCGCTGGTGGAGAACTGCTCGCCGAGCGCGACCCCGTCATGCACCCGGGGCACCAGCGCGAGGACGGTCCGGCCCGCGGCCGTGTGCGCCGGTACGACGACGAAGTCCGCGTCGTACGCCCACGGCACCGCCGTCTGCACCCCGTCCAGGATCCAGTCGGCGCCCTCCCCCTCCTCCTGCCGCGCGGTGACGGCGAGTTCGGCGGGGTCGTGCCCGGTGCGGCCGCTCGCGGCGACGGTCAGCACGACCTCCCCGCGCCCCGCCCGCTCCAGCAACTCCCCCCGCAACTCCCGCCCGCCGTACGCCTGTACGGCCGCCATGGCCGCGCTGGTCTCCAGCAGCGGGACCCGCGCCAGCACCTTCGCCGACTCGCGCAGCACCAGGCACAGCGCGACGGCGTCCAGGCCCGCACCGCCCTGCTCCTGCGGCAACAGCAGGCTCAGCAGGTCCGCGTCGGCGAGCCTGGCCCACAGCGCGCGGTCGAACTCGTCGGCCACGGCACCCGTGGTCAGCGCCGGGGACGGCACCGCGTCCGGCGCGACATCGGCGAACACCCCCCGCGCCGCCTCGGCCGCCGCCTGCTGCTCCTCGCTGAAGGTGAAGTCCACGGTCCCTGTCCTTCCGACGCGTCGGCAGATCGGGCCACGATCTGACGGTCCGTCAAGATAGAACAGGTTCTAGAAGAAGGGAACGGGGTCCACGCCCCGCTGCCCGCCCGGGCTCGCCTACCCTCCCCTCACCTGTCGAAGTCCAGCTCCACCTTCTCCGTCACCGGATGCGACTGACACGCCAGCACATAGCCCGCCTGCGTCTCCTCCGGCTCCAACGCGAAGTTGCGCTCCATGCGCACCTCCCCGGAGACCAGGAAGGCCCGGCAGGTCCCGCACACCCCGCCCTTGCAGGCATAGGGCGCGTCGGACCGGTTGCGCAGCACCGTCTCCAGCAGCGACTCGCCGTCCTGGACGGGCCAGCTGCCGCCGCGTCCGTCGAGCCGTGCGGTCACCGTGCTGTGCGCGGGCGCGGGAACCGTCTGCACCGGAGCAGCCCCCGCGTCCACATGGAAGATCTCCTCGTGGATCCGGGTACGGGCGACCCCGAGCTCCCGCAACGCCTTCTCGGCACCCTGAACCAGTCCGAACGGCCCGCACAGGAACCACCCCGCCACCCGGTCCACCGGCAGCAGCGCGGGCAGCAGCCCGGTCAGCCGCTGCCGGTCGAGCCGCCCGGACGGCAGCCCCGCCTGCTGCTCCTCCCGGGAAAGCACCGTGACCAGCTGGAACCGCTCGGGGTGACGGTCCTTCAGGTCGGCGACCTCCTCCAGGAACATCGTCGACGCGGACGTACGGTCGCTGCGGATCAGACAGAACCGGGCCTCGGGCTCGCGCGCCAGCAGGGTCGCCGCGATCGACAGCACCGGGGTGATGCCGCTGCCGCCGACGATCGCCGCGTACAGACCGGGCGCCGGGTCGAGGGTGAACCGGCCCGCCGGTGTCATCACCTCCAGCTCGTCACCGACGTCGATCTCCTTGAGGGCGTACGTCGAGAAGGCGCCGCCCTCCACGAGCCGCACGCCGACCCGCAGTTCGCGCGGTCCCTCCGCGTCGGGCGCCGGGGAGCAGATGGAGTAGGTCCGGCGTATCTCCTTGCCGTCGGCCGTGCGGCGCAGGGCGAGATGCTGGCCGGCGGCGTGCCGGAACTCCTCGCGCAGCTCGGGCGGCACGGTGAGGGTCAGGGCCACGGAGTCGTCGGTGAGCCGGTCGACCGCGGCCACCGGGAGCGGGTGGAAGCGGGCCATCACAACTCCTTGAAGTGGTCGAACGGTTCACGGCAGTCCAGGCACCGCCGCAGCGCCTTGCACGCGGTGGAGGAGAACCGGCTGAGCAGTTCGGTGTCGGCGGAACCGCAGTGCGGGCAGACGACGGCCTCGACCTGCGCGTCGCGTGTCCTTGTCGGCCCCAGTCCCACCGTGACCGGACCGGCCGACGTCACGCGGGGCGGCGCTATGCCGAACTCCCGCAGCTTGCGGCGCCCTTCGTCGGTGATGTCGTCGGTCGACCAGGCGGGCGCGAGCACCGTGCGGACGGTGACCTCCCGCACGCCGTGTTCGTGGAGCACCCGCTCTATGTCGAGGGACATGGCCTCGATCGCCGGGCAGCCGGTGTACGTCGGGGTCAGTTCGACCTCGACAGCGTCCGCGGCCCGGACACGCACCGCGCGCAGCACGCCCAGCTCGCGCAGGGTGAGCACGGGCAGTTCGGGGTCGGGCACCGAGCCGGCGAGCGCGAACAGCTCGGTCTCCAGCGGGGTGAGCGTCACCATGACGCCCCCGGGTGACTGCGGTGCAGGTGCTGCATCTCGGCGAGCATCCGCCCGAAGGACTCGGTGTGCAGGCCCTGCCGCCCCGCCCCCGCGGCCCACGCCCCCGAGCGCGGTCCTTCGGGGACGCTCAGGGTGGCCCGGCGCAGGACATCCCCGACGGCCGCCAGCCAGACGGCCTCCATGCGCTCGACGTCGACGTCCACTCCCTCCACCGGCTGGAACATCTCGCCGGTGAACCGCCACAGCGCCTCGCACGCCCGCCGCATCCGGCCGTGGCTCTCCTCGGTGCCGTCGCCGAGCCGCAGGGTCCACTGCTCGGCGTGGTCGCGGTGGTAGGCGACCTCCTTGACGGCCTTCGCGGCGAGCGGGGCGAAGGGGCCGCCGCCCGCGGCCAGTTCGGCGTACAGCAGGTGCTGGTAGGTGGAGAAGTAGAGCTGGCGGACGATGGTGTGGGCGAAGTCGCCGTTCGGCTGCTCCACCAGCTGGAGGTTGCGGAAGGCGCGTTCCTCGCGCAGATACGCCAGTTCGTCCTCGTCACCGGCCATGGACAGCAGCACCCGGGCTTGGCCGAGCAGGTCGAGGGCGATATTGGCGAGGGCGACCTCCTCCTCCAGGACGGGGGCGTGACCCGCCCACTCGCCGAGGCGGTGCGAGAGCACCAGGGCGTCGTCGCCGAGGGCGAGGGCCGCCGCCGTGGGAACCGGGGTGGGCAGCGGGGCGGTGGACGTCCCGGATGCGGACTCGGATGCCGTCTCGGGCGCCGTCACAGGTGCTTCACCCCTTCAGGGATCTCGTAGAACGTCGGGTGCCGGTACGGCTTGTCGGCGGAGGGCTCGAAGAACGGGTCCTTCTCGTCGGGCGAGGAGGCCGTGATCGCGGACGAGGGCACCACCCAGATGGAGACGCCCTCGCCGCGCCGGGTGTACAGGTCGCGGGCGTTGCGCAGGGCGAGCTCCGCGTCCGGGGCGTGCAGGCTGCCGGCGTGGGTGTGGGACAGGCCGCGGCGCGAGCGCACGAAGACCTCCCACAGGGGCCAGTCGGTGTTAGTCATGCGCGTGCCGCTCCTGTCTCGCCGGTCTGCTCCGCCGCTGACTGCTTCACCGCGGTCTGCTTCATCACCGCGACCTGCTTCACCGCTGTGTGCTTCGCCGCGTGGGCCGCGGCCGCCTCCCGCACCCAGGCGCCCTCGTCGTGCGCCCGTCGGCGCTGGGTGATCCGCTGCTCGTTGCACGGGCCGTTGCCCTTGAGGACCTCCTTGAACTCCGTCCAGTCGATCGGGCCGAAGTCGTGGTGTCCCCGCTCCTCGTTCCACCGCAGGTCCGGGTCGGGCAGCGTGAGGCCCAGGGACTCGGCCTGCGGGACGCAGATGTCGACGAAACGCTGACGGAGCTCGTCGTTGGAATGGCGCTTGATCTTCCAGGCCATCGACTGCGCGGAGTGCGCGGACTCGTCGTCGGGCGGACCGAACATCATCAGGGACGGCCACCACCAGCGGTCCACCGCGTCCTGGGCCATGGCGTGCTGCTCAGGCGTGCCCTTGCTCAGGGCCAGCAGCAGTTCGTACCCCTGGCGCTGGTGGAAGGACTCCTCCTTGCAGATGCGGACCATCGCGCGCGCGTACGGGCCGTAGGAGCAGCGGCACAGGGGAACCTGGTTGGTGATCGCGGCGCCGTCCACCAGCCAGCCGATCGCGCCGACGTCCGCCCAGGTCAGCGTCGGGTAGTTGAAGATCGAGGAGTACTTCTGGCGCCCGGAGTGGAGCTTGTCGAGGAGCTCGTCGCGGCCGGTGCCGAGGGTTTCCGCCGCGCTGTAGAGGTACAGGCCGTGCCCCGCCTCGTCCTGGACCTTGGCCATCAGGATGGCCTTGCGGCGCAGGGAGGGCGCGCGCGTGATCCAGTTCGCCTCCGGCTGCATGCCGATGATCTCGGAGTGGGCGTGCTGCGCGATCTGGCGGACCAGGGTCGCGCGATAGGCGTCGGGCATCCAGTCACGCGGCTCGATGCGCTCGTCGGCGGCCACGGCGGCGTCGAAGACGCGCTGGTACGCGGTGGTGTCGCCGACGGCGCCCGCGGCGCCGTACGTCTGTGTGCTCGCCGTCTGATGCGCGGCTGCTGTCGCCATGAGGCCCCCTCGACCTGGGCTTCGCCGGAATCTGCTCCCGACCGATCGTTCGGTTCGTGCGATTCCATGGTGTGCCGGGCGCCGTAAGGTGTCAACCGCTGTGGAAAACCCACGGGACAGCCTGTGGAAAACCCGGGCGGAAGTGAGCACGGCCACGGTGGGGCCCTCCGGCAGGGGCTGTGCGGGGCGGTCGGGGCTGAGTACCGTGCCGGTGCGAGCCACCGCGGCGAGGCGGGTGCGGGCACCGGCCACCGGTCGCCGCCGCCTCCCGCGGCCGAGCGGCGGTGGACGGACCGGAATCGGGAACGGGGCGGAATGGACGCGTACGACGGAGGCTCGAACGCCCGGCGACGACCGGGCGCCACGAGCGAGCCGGGCGGTGCCCCCGAGCCGGAGAGCCAGCCGGTCAAGCCGGACGGCCGGGAAGCGCCGGGCGAGCCGGAAGCGCCGAACGGTCCAGTCGTGCCGAACGGTCCGGACGTGCCGGACGTGCCGGGCAGGCCGGGCGAGCCGGAGGGTCAGGAACCGCCGGGCGGTCCGGAAGCGCCGGGTGTGCCGGACGCGCCCGTCGACTCGCGGGAGCCGGCCCCCGCGCCGGACCGTGCCCCCGCCGACGCGCCGTCGACCACGCACGCTCCGTACGCCGAGCCCACCGACCCCCGCCCCACCGACCCCCGTCCCTCCGGCACCCGCCACCACAGCGACCCCCACCCCACCCACCCCGCCGAGATACGCGCGCCCGCCCCGCCCCCGGCCGGCGTCGCCGCCCTGTCCCTGCGCTACCAGATCGCTGTCGTCCTGGCGCTCGCCGTCGTGGCTGTCGTCGTCTGTGTGCACATCGGGATGGTGTTCCTGCACGTCGCGCCGTCCAACACGGTGACCAAGCAGCACGGCAGGGCGATCGACGACTGGGTCTACCCGGAGTTCGAGCAGAACTGGAAGCTCTTCGCGCCGAACCCCCTCCAGCAGAACATCGCGGTGCAGGTCCGGGCCCGGATACGGACCGCCGACGGCGGCAGCCGTACGACCGGCTGGTACGACCTGTCCGCCCAGGACGGCCGAGCCGTCGACGGCAACCCGCTGCCCAGCCACACCCAGCAGAACGAACTGCGCCGCTCCTGGGACCTCTTCGTCGCCACGCACGGCGCCGACAACCGCCCGGTCGGCCTGCGCGGCACCCTGTCCGAGACGTATCTCCGCCGCATCGTGGTGCTGCGGCTGGAGCGCGACCACGTGAGCCCGCGCACCGACACCCTCGTGAGCGTCCAGGTCCGCTCCAGGACCTCCAACGTGCCGCCGCCGAAGTGGAGCGAGGAGAAGGTCTCCGTGCAGCCGGTCTACCGCGAGCTGCCCTGGTGGGCCGTGACGGCGGACGACAGAGAGGGGAGCGCCCGGTGAACCGATTCGCCCTGGCGGTGTCCCACGGCATCGCCCGCGTCACCGAGGCCGCCCTGGGGCCGTACCAGACCGCGATGATCCGTGTCGGGTTCAGCGCGACCTGGCTGCTGTTCCTGCTGCGCGAGTTCCCGCACCGCCAGGAGCTGTACGGCCCGGACGGTCCGTGGAGCTGGAACCTCGCCGAACAGTTGATCTCGCTCAACGGCGCGTTCACGGCCCTGATGTGGTCGGACGGCCGGTTCTGGTTCGAGACGGTCTATGTGCTCGCCGTCGCCTCCAGCCTTCTGCTGCTGCTCGGCTGGCGCACCCGCGCGATGTCCGTGCTCTTCATGGTCGGCGTGCTCTCGCTCCAGAACCGCAGCGTCTTCATGGGCGACGGCGGCGACAACGTCCTGCACCTGATGTGCGTCTACCTTGTCTTCACGCGCTGCGGCCAGGTCTGGTCGCTGGACGAGCGGCGGGCCCGGCGCACGCGGGAGGCACACGCGCGTGGAGAGCACGTCGTGGACCGCGTCGGCCCGGCCCTGTGGGTCGTCCTCGGACTCGCGCTGGTGTCGGCGGCCTTCCTGGACAAGCTGAACGGCGACCGGCTCGTCCCGGCGCTGCTGTGGACCCTGTGGCTGGCGCAGGCCCTGTGGTGGGCGGTCGGACGGTTCTCCCGGTCCGGACAGTCACGGATCACGCTCGACGTCATCGCCAACGTCGTCCACAACGGCGCCCTGCTCGTGATCATGGCCGAGGCCTGTCTCATCTACGCGACGGCGGGCTGGTACAAGATCCAGGGCTCCCGCTGGCAGGACGGCACCGCCGTCTACTACCCCCTCCACCTGGAGTCCTTCTCGCCGTGGCCGGCCCTCGCCGACCTGCTGTCGGCCAACGGCGTCATGGTGATGCTGGTGACGTACGGCACGGTCGCCGTGCAGGTCGCCTTCCCGTTCACGCTGTTCAACCGGCGGGTCAAGAACGTCCTGCTGGCCGCGATGATCACCGAGCACGCCGTGATCGCGGTCGTCCTCGGCCTGCCGTTCTTCTCGCTGGCGATGATCGCCGCCGACTCGGTCTTCCTGCCGACGTCGTTCCTCCGCCGACTCGGCGCCGGGTCCGCACGCGTGCGTGCGCGGCTGTGGGCGCGGCTCACGATCGGGGACCGCCCGGGGCCCGGGTTGCTGGGCCAGCGCACTCCGAAGGGGCAGCGGGCTTCCGGTCGGCCCGGTTCCGCGAAGACCCTGTGGCCCGCCGACCGCCCGGGCGACCCGGAGAACCCCGAGAACCCCGATCACCGGCACGTAGGCTTCCCCGCATGACCGGTCCCGATCCCGTGAGCCTGTGGCGCCGGCTCGCCGACACCTCCGTGCTGCTCGACGGCTTCCACGCCCTCAAGCACGCCGTGCGCTTCGGGGCCGAGGTCCCGGTGGCGGTCGCCGTGGACCGGGGCGCAGCGCTCGCCCTGGCCGAGGAGCTGGCGCCGGACGTACGGGACACCCTGGACGCGCTGCTCGTGCAGGTCCCGGAGTCGGCGTACGCGTCCCTCGTGCCGCGCCCGCATCCCACCGCGGTCGCGGCCCTGGCCGTACGGCCGCCCCGGGCCGCCAGTCTGGAGAGGCTGGCGCACACACCGCGCGCCGCCCCGGTCGTGGTCCTCGACAATCCGCGCAACCTCGGCAACGCCGGGGCCGTGATCCGGCTGGCCGCGGGCTTCGGGGCGACCGGTGTGGTCACGACGGGCACGCTCGACCCCTGGCACCCGACCGTCGTGCGCGGTGGGGCGGGCCTGCACTTCGCGACCGCGGTGGAGCGCCTGACGGTCGCCGAACTGCCGGCCGGCCCGGTGTTCGCCCTGGATCCGGAGGGCGACGACATCCGGGGGGTGAAGCTCCCGGACGACGCCGTCCTCGCGTTCGGCTCCGAGCGCAGCGGGCTGTCGCCGGAACTACGCGCGCGTGCCGATCATCTGGTGTCGCTGCCGATGCGCCCCCAGGTCTCCAGCTACAACCTGGCGACGAGCGTGGCCATGACGCTGTACCACTGGAGCCTGGGCGGCACTGTCTAGGCCTCCCGGCGCACCTCGACCACCCGGAAGCGGTTGGCGACGAACGCCCCGTCGCACAGCGCGGAGTTGGCGGCCGGGTTGCCCCCGGAGCCGTGGAAGTCGGAGAACGCGGCCGTCTGGTTGACGTACACCCCGCCGACCAGGTTCAGCGACAACTGCGCCGCCTCCTCCAGACAGACCTCCTGGACGGCCTGCTCGACCTCCTCGTCGGTGGTGTACGCGCCGACCGTCATCGCGCCCTTCTCGCGGATCGTGCGCCGCAGCAGCTCCACCGCGTCGGCCGCCGAGTCGACCGCGACGGCGAAGGAGACGGGCCCGAAGCACTCGCTCATGTAGGCGGCCTCGTCGTCCGGCTTGGCCCCGTCCAGCTTGACGACGACCGGGGTGCGCACGACCGCGCCCGGGAACTCCGGGTTGGTGATCTCCCGCGAGGCCAGGGCGACTTCGCCCAGCCCCGCCGCGGCCTCCAGGCGCGCCTTCACGTCCGGGTTGACGATCGCGCCCAGCAGCGCGTTCGCGCGCGCGTCGTCGCCGAGGAGGCCGTCGATCGAGCGGGCGAGGTCCGAGACCACCTCGTCGAAGGTCTTGGGGCCCTCGTCGGTGCGGATGCCGTCGCGGGGGATGAGCAGGTTCTGCGGGGTCGTGCACATCTGGCCGCTGTACAGGGACAGGGAGAAGGCCAGGTTGGAGAGCATCCCCTTGTAGTCGCCGGCCGACTCCACGAGCACCGAGTTGACGCCGGCCTTCTCCGTGTAGACCTGCGCCTGGCGGGCGTTGGCCTCCAGCCAGTCGCCGAACTCCGTCGAGCCCGTGTAGTCGATGATCCGGATCTCCGGGCGGGTGGCCAGGGTCTTCGCGATGCCCTCACCGGGGCGCTCGGCGGCGAGCGCCACCAGGTTCGGGTCGAAGCCGACGTCGCGCAGGACGTCCCGCGCCACCTGGACCGTGAGCGCCAGCGGCAGCACCGCGCGCGGGTGCGGCTTCACCAGAACCGCGTTGCCGGTGGCCAGGGAGGCGAACAGGCCCGGATAGCCGTTCCACGTCGGGAAGGTGTTGCAGCCGATGACCAGGCCGATCCCGCGCGGGACCGGCGTGAAGCGCTTGGTGAGCGCGAGCGGGTCGCGCTTGCCCTGCGGCTTGGTCCACTCCGCGGTGTCGGGCGTGCGGACCTGCTCCACGTACGCGTACGCCACCGCCTCCAGGCCGCGGTCCTGCGCGTGCGGGCCGCCCGCCTGGAACGCCATCATGAACGCCTGGCCGCTGGTGTGCATGACCGCGTGCGCGAACTCGTGGGTGCGGTCGCTGATCCGCTTGAGGATCTCCAGGCACACCACCGCGCGCATCTCCGCGCCCGCGTCCCGCCACGCCTTCTGGCCCGCCTTCATCGCGGGCAGCAGCACGTCCACGTCCGCGTGCGGGTACTCGACGCCCAGCTCGATGCCGTACGGCGAGACCTCGCCGCCCACGAAGCCGTCCGTGCCGGGCTGGCCGAGGTCGAGGCGGGTGCCCAGCAGGGCGTCGAAGGCGGCCTTGCCCGCCGCCGTGTCCAGGCTGCCGCCCTCGCCGTAGGCCTTGGGGTGCTCCGGATGCGGGGACCAGTACGCGCGGGTGCGGATGGTTTCGAGCGCCTGGTCGAGGGTGGGCCGGTGCTCGGCGATCAGCTGGTGGGCGGTCAGTTCGGCGGCCATGCGGGACCAACTCCTCGTCTTTCGAACTCTTCGTCGAGCTCATGACCTGGGCAGAACATGGGCAGGAACAGCCAGACAGAGCTAGAGTAACCGAACGATCGGTCGGGACAAGGGGGTCCGCCGCATCTGTGGAAAACCCCGTGCGGGAGGATCGCGCACATGACAGGACTCGACCTCAGCAGCCCCGTGGCCGTCGTCGGCACCGGCACCATGGGCCAGGGCATCGCCCAGGTCGCGCTGGTCGCCGGGCACCCCGTGCGGCTCTACGACGCCGCACCGGGCCGTGCCCGGGAGGCGGCCGACGCGATCGGCGCCCGCCTTGACCGGCTCGTCGAGAAGGACCGGCTCACCGCCGCCGACCGGGACGCCGCGCGCACCC
This sequence comes from Streptomyces sp. NPDC006335, assembly GCF_040612795.1. NCBI lineage: Bacteria > Bacillati > Actinomycetota > Actinomycetes > Kitasatosporales > Streptomycetaceae > Streptomyces > Streptomyces sp. NPDC006335. The sequence goes on along the minus strand of NZ_JBEXQX010000009.1, from coordinate 143,914 downwards.
GTCTCGTGGCCGCCGAGCACCTCACCGACCTCGCGGACTGCACCCTGGTCGTCGAGGCGGTCCTGGAGCGGCTCGACGTCAAGCAGCAGCTCTTCAAGGAGCTGGAGGACGTGGTGGGCGAGGACTGTCTGCTCGCCACCAACACCTCCTCCCTGTCGGTGACGGCCATCGCCGGCGCCCTGCGCCACCCGGGCCGCTTCGTCGGCCTGCACTTCTTCAACCCCGCGCCCCTGCTGCCGCTGGTGGAGGTCGTCTCCGGGTTCGCCACCGAGGTCTCGTCGGCCACGCGCGCGTACGAGACGGCACGCGCGTGGGGCAAGACGCCGGTCGCCTGCGCGGACACCCCGGGCTTCATCGTCAACCGCATCGCGCGGCCCTTCTACGCCGAGGCGTTCGCGGTCTACGAGGCCCAGGGCGCCGAGCCCGCCACCATCGACGCGGTCCTGCGCGAGTGCGGCGGCTTCAAGATGGGCGCGTTCGAACTGACCGACCTGATCGGGCAGGACGTCAACGAGTCCGTGACGCACTCCGTGTGGCGCGCCTTCTTCCAGGACGTGCGCTTCACGCCCTCGCTGGCCCAGCAGCGCCTGGTCGAGTCGGGCCGGCTCGGCCGCAAGAGCGGGCGGGGCTGGTACGACTACACGGACGGCGCCGAGCGCGACGAGCCGCACACCGCGGAGCCGGCCCAGGCGCCCGCCTACGTCGTGGCCGAGGGCGATCTGGGCCCCGCGTCCGAACTGCTCGCGCTGATCCGCGAGGCGGGCATCCAGGTCCGTGAGGACGAGGAGGACCACGGCACCCGTCTGGTCCTGCCGAGCGGCGGGCAGCTCGCGCTCGCCGACGGGCAGACCTCGGTGGAGTTCCGGGACGTCGTCTACTTCGACCTCGCGCTCGACTACCGCAGGGCCACCCGCATCGCGCTCTCGGCCTCCCAGGACACCTCGCAGCAGACGCTCTCCGAGGCCGTCGGACTCTTCCAGGCGCTCGGCAAGGCCGTCAGCGTCATCGGGGACGTGCCCGGCATGATCGTCGCCCGTACGGTCGCCCGGATCGTCGACCTCGCGCACGACGCCGTCGCCAAGGGCGTGGCCACCAAGGAGGACATCGACACCGCCATGCGGCTCGGGGTGAACTACCCGCTGGGCCCCTTCGAGTGGAGCCGCAGGCTCGGCCGCAACTGGGCCTACGCCCTCCTCGACGACCTGCACCTGCGCGACCCGTCCGGCCGGTACGCGCCCTCGCTCGCGCTGTACCGGCACGCGTACGCCTCCGACAAGCGGGAGGGCAGCACCTCATGACGACCGCCAAGCGCGACACGTACACGCCCGAGACGCTGCTGTCCGTCGCCGTCCAGGTCTTCAACGAGCGGGGCTACGACGGCACCTCCATGGAGCACCTCTCCAAGGCGGCGGGCATCTCCAAGTCGTCGATCTACCACCACGTGTCCGGCAAGGAGGAGCTCCTGCGCCGGGCCGTCAGCCGGGCCCTGGACGGCCTCTTCGGCATCCTCGACGAGGAGCACGCGCGTGTGGGACGCGCCAGCGAGCGCCTGGAGTACGTCGTGCGGCGCATGGTCGAGGTGCTGATCGCCGAGCTGCCGTACGTGACCCTGCTGCTGCGGGTGCGCGGCAACACGGACACCGAGCGCTGGGCCCTTGAGCGCCGCCGCGACTTCGACCACCGGGTCGCCGAACTCCTGAAGGCGGCCGCGGCCGACGGCGACGTGCGCGGCGACGTGGAGGTACGCCTCGCGACCCGCCTGGTCTTCGGAATGATCAACTCCATCGTGGAGTGGTACCGCCCGGACGGCCGGGGCATGAACGAACGCGAAGTGGCGGACGCGGTGGCCCAGTTGATCTTCGGGGGCCTGCGCAGGGCTTCCTGAGGCCATCCGCGGCGACGACCCCCTCGCACGGACCCGGCCCCGCTACCCGCAGGACGGCGAGAGGGTCCGGAACCGCTTGCCCGCGGGGCCGTCACCGCCGGGGTTTGCAGGAGCCTCTCACCGGCACATCCCGGCGACCGCCAACCGCTGCCGTCAGGCTCGACGGCTCCGCCCTCGGCCGGTCGCTCGGCCTCCGGCAGGCGGGTTGCCCGGTCGAATTCCTTCGACCCAGGGGTCAGCCCTGCGGTTCCAGGTCCTCCTCCTCGAAGACCAGCAGGGTGCGCGTGCTGAGGACCTCCGGGATCGCCTGGAGGCGGGTGAGGACCAGTTCGCGCAGGGATCTGTTGTCCGGCGTGTGGACGAGGAGCAGCACGTCGAAATCGCCGCCGACCAGCGCGATGTGCGAAGCCCCGGGGAGCTGTCTGAGCTGTTCGCGGACCGTGCGCCAGGAGTTCTGGACGATCTTCAGGGTGATGTACGCCGAAGTGCCCTGCCCGGCGCGCTCGTGGTTGACACGGGCGCCGAAGCCGCGGATGACGCCGTCCTCGACGAGCCGGTTGATCCGCGCGTAGGCGTTGGCCCGGGAGACGTGCACCCGTTCGGCGACCGACCGTATCGACGCGCGGCCGTCCGCCTGGAGCATCTGGAGGATGTCCTGATCGATGGCGTCGAGCGGACGCGGGGGTGGAAGGGGGGTGCCGCCCTCCGCGCCTTCGGCCATTTGTTCAGGTGCCATGTCCCCCCGCCTCCCTACCATGGACGTACTGCGTCCATCTCAGGCTGTGCAGAACCGTTTGTCCACAGCCTGAGGGGGCCTGTAGCCAAAATGTGCCGACGACCGAACAATCGGTAGGTGAGGCGCCTCACACCCGTGGTGCGCCACCAGCCGCTCCCACGAGGAGGTGCCGTCATGACGGTCATGGAGCAGCGTGGCGCGTATCGGCCATCGCCGCCGCCCGCCTGGCAGCCCCGCACGGACCCCGCGCCCCTGCTGCCCGACGCGCAGCCCCATCGCGTCCTCGGCACCGAAGCGGCCGCGCAGGCCGACCCGGCCCTGCTGCGCCGGCTGTACGCCGAGCTGGTGCGTGGCCGCCGCTACAACACCCAGGCCACCGCCCTCACCAAGCAGGGCCGCCTCGCCGTCTACCCCTCCAGCACCGGCCAGGAGGCCTGCGAGATCGCCGCCGCGCTGGCCCTTCAGGAGCGCGACTGGCTCTTCCCCAGCTACCGCGACACCCTCGCCGCCGTCGCCCGCGGCGTGGACCCCGTCCAGGCGCTCACCCTCCTGCGCGGCGACTGGCACACCGGCTACGACCCGCGCGAGCACCGGGTGGCCCCCCTGTGCACCCCCCTCGCCACCCAACTCCCGCACGCCGTCGGCCTCGCGCACGCCGCCCGCCTCAAGGGCGACGACGTGGTCGCGCTCGCCATGGTCGGCGACGGCGGCACCAGCGAGGGCGACTTCCACGAGGCGCTGAACTTCGCCGCCGTCTGGCAGGCCCCGGTCGTCTTCCTGGTCCAGAACAACGGCTTCGCGATCTCCGTCCCGCTCGCCAAGCAGACCGCGGCCCCGTCGCTGGCCCACAAGGCCGTCGGCTACGGCATGCCCGGCCGTCTGGTCGACGGCAACGACGCGGCCGCCGTGCACGAGGTCCTCACCGCCGCCGTACGCCACGCACGCGCGGGCGGCGGACCCACCCTGGTGGAGGCGATCACCTACCGCGTGGACGCCCACACCAACGCCGACGACGCGACCCGCTACCGCGGCGACGCCGAGGTCGAGACCTGGCGCGGACACGACCCGATCGCCCTCCTGGAACACGAACTGACCGAACGCGGCCTGCTCGACGAGGCCGCCATCGACGACGTGCGCCAGGACGCCGAGGACTTCGCCGCCGGACTGCGCGAGCGCATGAACCAGGACCCGGCCCTCGACCCCATGGACCTGTTCGCCCACGTCTACGCCGAGCCCACCCCGCAACTGCGCGAGCAGCAGGCCCAGTTGCGCGCCGAGCTCGAAGCCGAGCACGACTCCCACGGGGGTGCGCACCGATGACCACCGTCGCCCTCAAGCCGGCCACCATGGCGCAGGCTCTCACGCGCGCGCTGCGCGACGCGATGGCGGCCGACCCCACCGTGCACGTCATGGGTGAGGACGTCGGCACCCTCGGCGGGGTCTTCCGGGTCACCGACGGACTCGCCAAGGAGTTCGGCGAGGACCGCTGCACGGACACCCCGCTCGCCGAGGCGGGCATCCTCGGCACGGCCGTCGGCATGGCGATGTACGGGCTGCGGCCGGTCGTGGAGATGCAGTTCGACGCCTTCGCGTACCCGGCGTTCGAACAGCTGATCAGCCATGTGGCGAAAATGCGCAACCGCACGCGCGGCGCGATGCCGCTCCCGATCACCATCCGGGTCCCCTACGGCGGCGGCATCGGCGGGGTCGAGCACCACAGCGACTCCTCCGAGGCCTACTACATGGCGACACCGGGCCTCCACGTCGTCACGCCCGCCACCGTCGCCGACGCCTACGGACTGCTGCGCGCCGCCATCGCCTCCGACGACCCGGTCGTCGTCCTGGAGCCCAAGCGGCTGTACTGGTCGAAGGACTCCTGGAACCCGGACGACCCGCAGAGCGTTGAACCGATAGGCCGCGCGGTGGTGCGGCGCTCCGGCCGGAGCGCCACACTCATCACGTACGGGCCGTCCGTACCCGTGTGCCTCGAAGCCGCCGAGGCCGCGCGGGACGAGGGGTGGGATCTCGAAGTCGTCGACCTGCGCTCACTGGTGCCGTTCGACGACGACACGGTCTCGGCCTCGGTGCGGCGGACCGGGCGGGCGGTAGTCGTGCACGAGTCGGGCGGGTTCGGCGGACCGGGAGGGGAGATCGCGGCCAGGGTCACGGAGCGCTGCTTCCACCATCTGGAGGCGCCGGTGCTGCGTGTGGCCGGGTTCGACATCCCCTATCCGCCGCCGATGCTGGAGCGTCACCACCTGCCCGGCGTGGACCGGATCCTGGACGCCGTCGGGCGTCTGCAATGGGAGGCGGAGAACTGATGGCGCAGGTCCTGGAGTTCAGGCTGCCGGATCTCGGCGAGGGCCTGACCGAGGCGGAGATCGTCCGCTGGCTGGTGGAGGTCGGCGACGTCGTCGCGGTCGACCAGCCGGTCGTCGAGGTCGAGACGGCCAAGGCGATGGTCGACGTCCCCTGCCCCTACGCCGGTGTCGTCACGGCCCGCTTCGGCGAGGAGGGCAGCGAACTCCCGGTGGGGTCGCCCCTCATCACGGTGGCGGTGGGGGCCCCGGCGTCCGCGTCCGACGCCGACGCCCAGAGCGGGGGCTCGGGGAACGTCCTGGTCGGGTACGGCACCTCCGAGGCACCCGCCCGCAGGCGCAGGGTGCGCCGCGATCAGCAGGTCCCCGTGCCGGTGAACGGCCGGTCGGCACCTGCCGAGGTGGTCGAGGGCCCCGTCCCCGTGATCTCCCCGCTGGTCCGCCGCCTCGCCCGCGAGAACGGCCTCGACCTCAGGGAGCTCACCGGCTCCGGCCCCGACGGACTGATCCTGCGGGCCGACGTCGAGTACGCGCTGCGCGCCGCCGCCTCCCAGACGCGCCCGGCACCGGCCGCCACGGCACCGGCCGCCGCCCCGCAGACCCCGGCGACAGCCCCCGCCACCACCCCCGCGGGGACCCGGGTCCCCCTCAAGGGCGTCCGGGGCGCGGTCGCCGACAAGCTGTCCCGCAGCCGGAGCGAGATCCCCGACGCCACCTGCTGGGTGGACGCCGACGCGACGGAACTCATGCGCGCGCGTGCCGCGATGAACGCGGCCGGCGGACCGAAGATCTCCCTGCTCGCACTGCTCGCCCGGATCTGCACCGCCGCCCTCGCCCGCTTCCCCGAGCTCAACTCGACGGTGGACACGGCGGCCAGGGAGATCGTGCGACTGGACGCCGTGCATCTGGGGTTCGCCGCGCAGACCGAGCGCGGACTGGTCGTACCGGTCGTGAAGGACGCGCACGCGCGGGACGCCGAATCGCTGTCCGCGGAGTTCGCCCGGCTGACCGAGGCGGCCCGCACCGGCACCCTCACCCCCGCGGACCTCACGGGCGGCACCTTCACGCTGAACAACTACGGCGTGTTCGGTGTCGACGGCTCCACGCCGATCATCAACCACCCCGAGGCGGCCATGCTCGGCGTCGGCCGCATCGTCCCCAAGCCGTGGGTGCACGAGGGAGAGCTGGCGGTGCGCCAAGTCGTCCAGCTCTCGCTCACCTTCGACCACCGGGTCTGCGACGGCGGCACCGCGGGCGGCTTCCTGCGGTACGTGGCGGACTGTGTGGAACAACCGGCGGTGCTGCTGCGCACCCTGTGACCGCGGCACCCCCGCACGGCGATCACGGCCCGGCCCCGCCCATCGCGTCACGGCCCGGCCCCGCCCATCGGGTCACAGGTCGGCACCCGCCCATCGTGGTCACGGGCCGGCCCCCGGCCACCGCGAGCGCGCGTCAGCCGCCGCCCATCGAGGTCACGGCCCGGCCCCTGCCCATCGTGGTCACGGGCGGGCCCCCGCCCACCGCGAGCGCGCGTCAGCCCCCGCCCACCGTGGTCACGGGCCAGCACCCGCCCCCGCGGTTACAGGCCGTCCCCCGCCACCCGCGATCGCGCGCCGGCCCCCGCCCACCGCGATCCCGGCCCCGCCGCACGTTCCCTGTGATCGCCACGGCACGCATACTCAGGGGGTGACCTCGTACGAGCCCCCACGCGACCCGGACGCCGGCCCTGTGTACGACGTGGTCGTGCTCGCCGGGGGTGCCGCCCGGCGGCTCGGCGGCGCGGACAAGCCCGGTGTGCGGGTGGGCGGACGCGCCCTGCTCGACCGCGTCCTCGCGGCCTGCGCCGACGCGGGCACCACCGTCGTCGTCGCCGACCCCCGCCCGACCGCCCGGCCGGTGATCTGGGCCCGCGAGGACCCGCCCGGCGGCGGTCCGCTGGCCGCCCTGGACGCCGGTCTGCGGCACACCACGGCGCGGTACGTCCTGGTGCTCTCCGCCGACCTGCCCTTCCTCCAGGAGGGCACCGCCCGCCTGCTGCTGACCGTCCTGCGCACGGGCGGCGCCGACGGCGTGCTGCTCACCGACGCCGACGGCCGCGACCAGCCGCTGGTGGCCGCGTACCGCACCCCCTCGCTGCGCCACGAACTCGCCTCACTCACGAAGGAGCACGGCGCTCTCACCGGCCTTCCGCTGCGCCGGCTGACCGCCGCGCTCGATCTGACCCGCGTCCCCGACCCCGTCGCGTCCTTCGACTGCGACACCTGGGACGACATCGCCACCGCCAGGGCACGCATCAGGGAGCATGGGCACGTGTTGGATGAATGGATTTCCGCAGTCAAGGACGAGCTGGGGATCGACCTCGATGTCGACACCGGCGTGCTGCTCGACCTCGCCCGTGACGCCGCGCACGGCGTGGCCAGGCCCGCGGCTCCGCTGACCACCTTCCTCGTCGGCTATGCCGCCGCACAGGCGGGCGGTGGTCCCGAGGCGGTCGCCGAGGCCTCCCGCAAGGCCGCGGCGCTCGCCGTGCGCTGGGCGGAGGAGGCCGACGGCAAGACCGATGCCGCTCCCGACGGGGCCTCGGACAACCGTCCGGACGCCGGATGACCGCCCGGTCCGTACGCACCGGCGACCACGCCGACCGCGCCGGCTCCGCCGCAGACGCCGACGATCTCGACGTCGAGGAGGCACTGGCCCTGGTGAGAGAGGACCACGGCACCGGGCAGCACGGGGGCCATCGCCCTCCCGGGCCCCCGCCCCAGGGCTCCGGCCGGGCAGCCGAGCCGGACGCGCATCACCGGGCGACCCCCTGGCCCGAGGCCCGGGCCACCGCTGCCCGGGCCGCCCGCGCGGTCACCCGCGGCAGCGGCCGCACCCCCGTCTCCGTACGGCTGGAGGCCGCTCTCGGCCTCACGCTGGCCGCCCCTGTCGACGCCCTCACCGACCTCCCCTCCTTCGACACCTCGGCCATGGACGGCTGGGCGGTCGCGGGGCCCGGCCCCTGGGCCGTACGGGACGAGGGCGTGCTGGCCGGGCACGCCGAGCCCGTGCCCCTCACCGACGGCGAGGCGGTCCGGATCGCGACCGGCGCGCGCGTCCCCCCGGACACCACGGCCGTTTTGCGCAGCGAGCACGGGCAGACCGACGAGAAGGGACGGCTGCACGCCACCCGGGAGGTCGTGCACGGCCAGGACATCCGGCCGCGCGGCCAGGAGTGCCGCAGCGGCGACCAGCTCCTGCCGCCCGGCACCCTCGCCACCCCGGCCGTCCTCGGTCTGGCCGCGGCCGCCGGATACGACACCCTCGCCGTCGTCCCCCGCCCCCGCGTCGAAGTCCTCGTCCTGGGCGACGAGTTGCTCACCGAGGGCACCCCGCGCGACGGCATGATCCGGGACGCCCTCGGCCCGATGCTCCCGCCCTGGCTGCGCGCGCTCGGTGCCGAGGTCACCGCCGTACGCCGACTCGGTGACTCCGCCGCGGCCCTGCACAAGGCGATCACCAGGTCCGAGGCCGACGTGATCGTCACGACCGGCGGCACCGCGGCCGGGCCCGTCGACCACGTCCACCCCGTCCTCGGCCGCATCGGCGCCGAACTCCTGGTCGACGGCGTCAAGGTGCGCCCCGGCCACCCCATGCTGCTGGCCCGCACCAAGGAGAACCAGCACCTCGTCGGCCTGCCGGGCAACCCCCTCGCCGCCGTCTCCGGCCTGCTCACGCTAGCCGAACCGCTGCTGCGTACCCTGGCTGCCCGCCCGGCCCCGGAGCCGTACACGCTGCCCCTGAGGGACGAGACCCACGGTCACCCGTACGACACCCGGCTCGTCCCGGTCGTGCTGCGCGGCGACAGCGCGATCCCGCTGCACTACAACGGACCGGCCATGCTGCGGGGCATCGCGGCCGCCGACGCCCTCGCCGTCGTACCGCCCGGGGGAACCCGGCCGGGGCAGGAGGCCGAACTGCTCGACCTGCCCTGGGCGTCCGCCGGAATCGGGGTGTGTTTCACGTGAAACTTCCGGGCCATGACGCGATCGCCCGACAGGCGGACGAGCATCTCGTGACCCACAAGGTGAAGTTGCCGCGCAAGGTGGTGGAGCATCCGTTCCGCCAGGTAGCCAAGCGGGTGCTGATGGCCCTGCTGGTCCTCGCGGCGACCGCCCTGATCGTCTACTTCGACCGTGACGGCTACAACGACAACTCCGACAAGTCGGTCGACTTCCTCGACTCCTGGTACTACGCGACCGTCACCCTCTCCACCACCGGATACGGCGACATCACCCCGGTCAGCGATGCCGCCCGGCTCACCAACATCTTCGTCGTCACGCCCCTGCGCGTGCTGTTTCTGATCATCCTGGTCGGCACCACGCTCGAAGTTCTCACCGAACGCACCCGGGAGGAATGGCGACTCAACCGCTGGAGGTCCACCTTGCGCGACCACACCGTCGTCATCGGCTTCGGCACCAAGGGCCGGTCCGCGATCCAGACCGTCTGCGCGACGGGGCTCAAGAAGGAACAGGTCGTGGTGGTCGACCCCAGCGGCAAGGCGATCGACGCCGCGACCGCCGACGGCTACGCGGGCATCGTCGGCGACGCCACCCGCAGCGAGGTGCTCAAGCGGGCCGAGGTGCACAGGGCGCGGAAGATCATCATCGCCACGCAGCGCGACGACACGGCGGTCCTCGTGACGCTGACCGCCCGCCAGCTCAACAAGGGCGCCAAGATCGTGGCCGCCGTGCGTGAGGAGGAGAACGCGCCGCTGCTCAAGCAGTCCGGCGCCGACGCCGTCATCACCAGCGCCAGCGCGGCCGGCCGGCTCCTCGGTCTGTCGGTGCTCAGCCCCGCCGCCGGCATGGTGATGGAGGACCTCATCCAGCAGGGCAGCGGCCTGGACATCGTCGAACGGCCGGTCATAAAGGCCGAGGTGGGACGGAAGCCGAGGGAGACGGACGACCTGGTGGTGAGCGTTCTGCGCGGGCACCGGGTGCTCGGCTACGACGATCCGGCCGTCGGGACGCTGGAGCTGACGGACCGGCTGATCACCATCGTGCGGGCGACGCCGGGCACCCAGGTGGCACCCGACGCCCGCCCGCTTCCGCCCATGCCCTCGCAGTGATCACTTGCGGTTGTAGAGCCGCATCGTGACCGGGCCGAAGACCGCGACGAACAGGCCGGCCCACCCCAGCGACCAGGCGATCTCGTCGGCGGGCCAGTCGCCCGCCATGAGTTCGCGCACGGCCGAGGACAGATGGGTGATCGGGCTGTTGTTGACGAAGGCCTGGAGCCAACCCGGCATGGTCTTCGGATCGACGAAGACGTTGGACAGGAAGGTCAGCGGGAAGATCACCATCATGCTGACGCCCATCACGGACTTCTCGGTCCGCAGCAGCAGCCCGAACATCGTCCAGATCCACGAGAACGCGAACGAGAAGACCACAAGGAGCGCGATCCCGGCGACCACACCGCCGACCCCGCCGTCCGGGCGGTAGCCCAGGATCACGCCGACGGTGAGCATCACGACGGACGCGATCGTGTAGCGCAGGGCGTCCCCGAGCAGATAGCCGACCATCGTCGACGGCCGCCAGATGGGCAGCGATCGGAAACGGTCGAAGACGCCCTTCTCGATGTCGGTGTTGACCGAGACACCGGTGTACATCGTGATCATCACGACCGACATCACCAGGATGCCCGGCAGCAGGAACTGGATGTACTCCTTCGGGGACCCGGCCAGAGCGCCCCCGAACAGGTACGTGTACATCAGCACCATCATGATCGGGAACGCGGTGACGTCGAAGAGCTGCTCCGGCACGTGCTTGATCTTGAGGATCGCCCGCCAGCCGAAGGTCAGCGAGGCCGACAGCGCGCTCGGACGCGGCGGCCGCTCCCCGGTGACCAGCAGCGCGGCCAGCGACTCGGCGCTGACGGGAGCGAGATCCTGGGCCTCGGTCTGTGTCGCGGTGCTCATGCCGCCACCTCGTCCTTGTCGTCGCGGGAGCCATGGGAGCCATGGGAGCCGTGGGAGCCGCTGGAGTCGCGGGCCTCGTGCGTGTCGTGCCCGGTGAGGGCGAGGAACACCTCGTCCAGACTGGGCTGGCCGAGTGAGAAGTTGTCGACGGTGATGCCGGTGCGGGCCAGTTCGGCGAGGGCGCGGGAGGCCTGTTCGGCGGCCGTGTCCCCGGCTGCCGTGGCGAGCCGGGCCGTCAGCGCGACCGAGTCCGGTTCGAGCTGCACCTGGGCGTCCAGGGCCCGCCGTAGGATCTCCGCCGCCTCGGGCCGCTGCCCGCCGTCCCGCAGGCGCAGGTGTACGGTCCCGGCGCCCACGGAGGCCTTCAGCTCGCCCTTGGTGCCCTCGGCGATCACCCGGCCCTGGTCGATGACGGCGATCCGGGAGGCGAGCTGGTCGGCCTCGTCCAGGTACTGCGTGGTCAGCAGCACGGTGGTGCCCTGGGCGACGACCGCGCGCACGATGTCCCAGACCTGGTTGCGGCTGCGCGGATCGAGGCCCGTGGTCGGCTCGTCGAGGAAGAGCAGATCGGGGGTGTTGAGGATGGACGCGGCGATGTCGATACGGCGCCGCATGCCACCGGAGTAGTGCTTGACCTGCTTTCCGGCCGCCTCCGAGAGACCGAAGGCCTCCAGGAGCTGCCCGGCACGCTCGCGTGCCGCCTTCTTGTGGTGGCCGAGGAGACGGCCCAGCAGGACCAGGTTCTCGGCGCCGGTGAGGTCCTCGTCGACGGAGGCGTACTGGCCGGTGAGACTGACGCGGCCGCGGACCTCGTCGGCCTCGCGGACGATGTCGTGGCCGAAGACATGGGCCTCGCCGCCATCGGGCCGCAGGAGGGTGGCGAGCATCTTCACGGTGGTGGTCTTGCCTGCGCCGTTCGGGCCGAGGACGCCGTAGACCGTGCCGGCCGGCACCGCGAGGTCGACTCCGTCGACGGCCCTGGTCTCGCCGAACGTCTTCACGAGGCCGGCGGTCTCGATCGCCAGGGCTGACGTGTGCTGGCTCATGGGCGGGGTTCCTTCCGCGTGCTTGGGCTACGCATGGGGAGACCTTTACCGTCGCGCAAACTCATCGGTCGCGCACAGCGATTTTCGCGGGAACCGGTCCAAGGACGCGGACCGCGCGGGACCGGGGACCCAGGAGGGGCGGAGCACCGAGGGTCCGGAGCACCAGGAGTAGCGTCGGGCGCATGTATGCGATCACGATTCCCGAACCCGGTGGGCCCGAGGCGCTGGTCTGGAACGAGGTGCCGGACGCCGTCGCCGGCGAGGGCGAGGTGCTGGTCGAGGTGGTGGCCGGGGCCGTCAACCGCGCCGACATCCTGCAACGGCAGGGCTTCTACAACCCCCCGCCCGGCGCCTCCCCCTACCCCGGCCTGGAGTGCGCGGGACGGATCGCCGCGATCGGCCCCGGTGTCTCCGGCTGGTCCGTCGGCGACGAGGTGTGCGCGCTGCTCGCGGGCGGCGGATACGCCGAGAAGGTCGCCGTCCCGGCCGGACAGCTCCTGCCCGTCCCCAAGGGCATCGACCTGAAGCAGGCGGCCGCGCTGCCCGAGGTGGTCTGCACGGTCTGGTCGAACGTCTTCATGATCGCCCACCTGCGCCCGGGCGAGACCCTGCTGGTGCACGGCGGCTCCAGCGGCATCGGCACCATGGCGATCCAGCTCGCGAAGGCCGTGGGCGCCAAGGTCGCGGTGACCGCGGGCACACCGGAGAAGCTGGAGCGCTGCGCCCAGCTCGGCGCGGACGTCCTGATCAACTACCGGGAACAGGACTTCGTGGAGGAGATCGGGAAGGCCACCGACGGGGCGGGCGCCGACGTCATCCTCGACAACATGGGCGCGAAGTACCTCGACCGCAACGTCAAGGCCCTCGCCGTCAACGGCCGGCTCGCGATCATCGGCATGCAGGGCGGCGTCAAGGGCGAGCTGAACATCGCCGCGCTGCTGAACAAGCGCGCCGCGATCAGCGCCACCTCGCTGCGGGCGCGGCCGCCGGCCGAGAAGACGGCGATCGTGGCGGCCGTACGCGAGCACGTGTGGCCCCTGGTGGACGCCGGGCGCATCCGGCCCGTCGTCGACCGCGAGCTCCCGATGAGCGACGCGGCCGCCGCACACCGGGTCGTCGAGGAGAGCGGCCACATCGGCAAGGTCCTGCTGGTCACGCCGTAGGTCCTCCGGCACGGCCCTACCCGCGCCGCAGCCGCAGCGCGAACAGGCCGAGCCCGAGTCCCGCTCCGACCAGCACCAGCCCGGTGCCGAGCGGCAGGATGAACACCCTGGGCCCGGCCACCGGCCGCTGGGCGGGGTGGGACGGCCGCGCCACGGCGGTCCGCGGGGGCGGCTCCGACACGGCGGTGAGGTCACCGTCCCCGGAGTCCGTCGCTCCGGGGTCGCTCACCCCGGTGTCCGTACCCTCCGTGTCCTCCGCCGCCGGCTCCTCCCGCCGCCCCGGCCGCTCCCGCCCCTCACCCGCACGGCTCCCGGCGCGGGAGGGAGTGGCGGCCGACGGGGAGGGCGCGAGGGAGGCCGAGGGCGAGGCCCGCTCCGGGCCGTGGCCGCGTGCGGAAGGCGAGCGGACGGCGGACGGGGAGGCGGGGTGCCGCGGCCCACGGGCCGACGTCGGGCTCGACGGGAGCCCGGTGGCGTACGGTCCCGGGCTCTTCCTCGGTGCTGTGCGGGCCGGCACCGGGTCCGAAGACCGCGGGGCAGCGGCCGATGGACTCGCGGGCCCGCGCCGGGGCCCCGGAAGGGACATCGAGTCAGCTGTCCGCCGGTCGGGCGCGCTCGCCGTGACGAGCGGCGTCAGCTCGGTGCCGTACGCCCGCTCGGCCTGCGGCAGGACGGTCGCGCTCGAGCCCACCACGATCGCCAGAACCGTCGCGCGGAGCCAGAAAGTCACGGGACAAGACTGGCATTTCGCCCAAGAAGCGGCATTCCGGGTGGCTCCATGGGGGCGATCTGCTTCCGGAGCGGTGGATCAGCACACAGTGGGGGCACCTCAGTGGTGAGGTGTACGCGTGCGAGAGAATGGCGGCATGGAGATGCCGAGGAACGAAGGTTCGCCGGAAAGTCCCCAGATCCTGGTCGTGGGCCAGGACGGGATGGCACTGGGCGGCGGGGGTGACGACGAATCCCGCGAGGTGCCGGTCACGGAGATGGTCGAGCAGCCCGCGAAGGTCATGCGGATCGGCAGCATGATCAAGCAGCTTCTCGAAGAAGTGCGCGCGGCTCCTCTCGACGAGGCCAGCCGGGCCCGGCTCAAGGAGATCCACCACAGCTCGGTGAAGGAGTTGGAGGACGGGCTCGCCCCCGAGCTCGTGGAGGAGCTGGAGCGGCTCTCCCTGCCCTTCAACGAGGAGGCGACCCCCAGCGACGCGGAACTGCGCATCGCGCAGGCCCAGTTGGTGGGCTGGCTCGAGGGCCTCTTCCACGGGATCCAGACCACCCTGTTCGCCCAGCAGATGGCCGCGCGGGCCCAGCTCGAGCAGATGCGCCGCGCCCTCCCGCCGGGCGTCGGCGGCCAGGAGGACGGCATCGACCCGCGCGCGGGCGGCCGCTCGGGCGGACCGTACCTGTAACCCCCGACGGAGAAGGGCCCGGCAGCCGACGCTGCCGGGCCCTTCGTGTCGTGGGCGGGAGGTCGCGGGCGGGTGGGTCGCGCGGGCGGGAAATCGCCGGTGGGAAGCGCTCGTTCGGGTTCCTTTTCCGTGGCGGGCCCGTGCCCGGTCGGCGCCCTGGAGACCGGCGGCGTGACCTTGGCCACGGAGCCCCCTTTCCGGGCCCGCCGTCCCTGCGGCGGCGACGCGTCCGTGAAGTGCCCGTTCCGTGACCGTAAGCGAAAGAAAGGTCGTGCGGGCGTTACAGCGGCCACACGGCCGGTACACAGAATTTGCACGCCGAGGCGTAGTACAGGTTTGATGGCCGGTCCGTCTCGGGCCGGTCCCCGGGCGCATCCCGGACCGGCGGCTTGCGCGAAGGCTGTAGCGTGGCCGACGGAGACCGTAACAACACCGCGCGCACCGCGGGCAGAAACGACGGCGAGGACCGATGGCACAGCAGCAGCGCGCTCAGGGCCCGTCCGACCCCGAGGCGACTGGCGGCGGAATGTCAGATGCGCCGGAGCTGTGGGGTAACGGCGGACTGGTGGGGGACGGCCGATATCGGCTGACCCGCAGACTCGGCCGGGGCGGAATGGCCGAGGTGTTCGCGGCCGAGGACGTACGGCTCGGCCGGACCGTGGCGGTCAAGCTGCTGCGCGCCGACCTCGCCGAGGACCCGACCTCCAAGGCCCGCTTCACGCGCGAGGCCCAGTCCGTGGCCGGCCTCAACCACCACGCGATCGTCGCCGTGTACGACTCCGGCGAGGACTTCGTGGGCGGCCAGTCGGTGCCGTACATCGTCATGGAGATCGTCGAGGGACGGACGATCCGCGATCTGCTCCTCAACGCCGAGGCGCCGGGGCCCGAGCAGGCCCTGATCATCGTCTCCGGGGTCCTGGAGGCGCTCGCCTACTCGCACCAGCACGGCATCGTGCACCGTGACATCAAGCCCGCCAACGTGATCATCACGCACAACGGCGCCGTCAAGGTGATGGACTTCGGCATCGCCCGCGCCCTGCACGGCGCGTCCACGACGATGACGCAGACCGGCATGGTCATGGGCACCCCGCAGTACCTCTCCCCGGAGCAGGCCCTCGGCAAGGCGGTCGACCACCGCTCCGACCTGTACGCGACGGGCTGTCTCCTCTACGAACTCCTCGCGCTGCGGCCCCCGTTCACCGGCGAGACCCCGCTGTCCGTCGTCTACCAGCACGTCCAGGACATCCCGACGCCTCCGTCGCAGGTCTCCGACGCCGTCCCGCCGGAACTCGACGGCCTGGTCATGCGCTCGCTCGCCAAGGAGCCGGACGACCGCTTCCAGACGGCCGAGGAGATGCGCGGGCTCGTCCAGTACGGCCTGCAGATGCTGTACGACCAGGGCGGCCACACCGGCACCTGGAACACCGGCCCGGTGACGGCGCACGACGGCCGCGGCGCGGCCGCCGCGGGCTTCGCGAGCACCAGCGTGCTGCCGCACCCCGGCGCCGCCTCCGGCACCACCCAGATCCCGCAGCAGATCCTGCCCTCCGGTTACGGCGGCGGGGACGACGGCGGCTTCGAGGGACACGGCAACCGGGGCAGCGGCCGCGGCAAGCTGTGGATCCTCGCCGTCCTCGCGGTGATCGCCGTCGCGGCGGGCGTCGCCCTCGCGCTCAACGGCGGCGGTGGAGGCGGCGGCGGTGGCGGCACCGGCAAGTCCGTGTCGCCGACCACCTCGAAGAGCACCGACGACCAGACGGCCAGCGAGACGCCGAGCGACGAGGCGACGAGCGAGGAGACCGACACCTCCACGGACGACAACGGCAGCTCGGGCGGCTCCGGCTACACACCGTCCTGGACGCCGTCGTACACGCCCTCCTACACGCCGTCGCCCTCCGCGACGCAGCCGTCCGAGACGGCGCCGGAGCCCTCGGACACGCCGGAGCCGACGGACACGGCACAGCCCACCGACACGGCGGACCCGACCGGCAACCTCGTCGGGGGTTCGGACGGCGGCGGAGAAGGCGGCGACTCCTGAGCGGCTGAACCGCCGACCGCGACACTCCACGCGCGCGTGGCCCCGGGAACGGGCGCCACGCGCGCGTGCTGTTTTGCGAGCCCCGCGTTTGTGAGACCCCCATGTCCCCCGGGCCCCCGCGTCAGCCCACGAACGCGTCGCACACCGCGTCGTACTCCCGCGTCCACCACACCACCAGCGCCGAGGCCGCCGGGAACTGGGGGTCCGCGCGGGTGTCGCCGCGCTCGTAGTGCCAACGCAGCATCCAGAAGTCGTTGAGGCGCTCCCACCACACGCGGTGCACGGCCGCCGCGAGCTCCGAGGGCGTGGCTCCCGCCGTACGCCGGTACGCGC
This sequence comes from Streptomyces sp. NPDC006335, assembly GCF_040612795.1. Taxonomy (NCBI): domain Bacteria; kingdom Bacillati; phylum Actinomycetota; class Actinomycetes; order Kitasatosporales; family Streptomycetaceae; genus Streptomyces; species Streptomyces sp. NPDC006335. The sequence goes on along the minus strand of NZ_JBEXQX010000009.1, from coordinate 127,027 downwards.
GCGCGTAGGACCGAACCTTCGGCAGGTCGAGTGTTCCCGCGGGCCGTACGAAGAAGATCGCGGCGGCGCGTACGGCCTCCTCGGCGCGGGGCTTCACGCCGAGCCGGTCCCAGTCGACGATCGCCGCGGGGGCGTCGCCCCGGTAGAGCAGGTTGAAGGGGTGGAAGTCCCCGTGCACCCAGCCCACCGGTCCGCCGTGCGGAGGCCGCCGGCCCACGTGCTGTTCGAGCAGGGCCCGCCGCTCCAGGAGCCGGTGCCGGGCCAGCTCGTCGAAGGAGTCGGCGGGCCGGTGCCGGCGCACGCGCGCGAGGAGGTCGTCGATGAGGGCGAAGGTGGCGGCGGGGTCGGCACCGGCGTCGACCGTGGCCCCGTCGGGGGGCGGGGTCTCGGCGTACGGCCTTTGCGCACGGGAGCCGTCGGCATGCGCGGGGGCGGGTCCGCTCGGCGCGTGCGGCTCGGGGTCGGGGGCGCTTTCCTCGGGCCGTACGCCCCCGGCTGCCCGCGCACCCTTTCCCGCCCGCTCGCACCCCTGCAACGGCATCACCCGCTCCAGACTCGCGTGCACCACACCCAGCAGTGCTCCCAGGCGGCCGCACTGCTCGGCGGTGAGCTGGGCGCCGTGGCGGTGGCGGCCCTCGATCCAGGGGTGCAGGGCGTAGGCGTGGCCGCCGACGACCGCGACCGTACGGCCGTCGTGCGCGGGGAAGGGCGGGGCGACCGGGACGCCGAGGGCGGCGAGGCGCTGGGTGGCCCGGTGCTGGCGGGCGATCGCCTCGGGGGCGGCCGTCTCGGGGTCGAAGTGGTGCTTGAGGAAGTAGCGGCCGCGGGTCGTGCGGAGCCGGTAGCCGCGGTTGAGGAGGCCCTGGTCGACGGGATCGCAGGCGAGGGCGGATCCGGCGGCGTACTGGCGGAGGAGGGCGCCCAGCGGGGGCGCGTGAGGCATGAGGGGTGGTACGGGAGAGCGCGGCACGCGCCAGATGCTAGGGCACGAACCAGGGCCGTGAGCTGGGCGTTGTCACAGCCAGTCACAGAGCGCCACAGTAAGTCGCGCTCGGTCTCCTTCGGTCATGGCCGGCGTCAGACGCTGCCCGGTCGCCACGCCCGACGAACGTCAAAAGGTCGGCGAGGAGGAATACCCTGTTTTTCCTTCTTCTCCTGCTCGGCAAGTCGAACCCCATAAGTCTTCCGGTGACCTGGGTAGACGGGATAACGTGCCGTTGCTCCGGCCTCCTGCAAGGCTGTGACCAGCACCCCTTCGGCCCTTTTCCGATTTACTTGGAAATCCAAGCAAAATCGCAGGTCAAAGGGGGTTTCACAGAAATGTGGAGCACTGGGTAACGTGATTCTTGCAGGGCGCTCGCCGGGGCACCTGTCACGCCTGTTCCGGCCGAGTGGCACCCACCCCGTGCACGGGTGTCGGCAACAGGTGAGCCGCACTGGTACACCCGGCAACCCCGGGGGCCGGACCGACGGAGGAGCACACGTGACCGTGGAGAGCACTGCCGCGCGCAAGCCGCGACGCAGCGCCGGGACGAGGAAGTCCCCGAGCACCAAGCCCGAACTGGTTCAGCTTCTGACGCCCGAGGGCAAGCGCGTCAAGAACGCCGAGTACGACAAGTACGTCGCCGACATCACCCCCGAAGAGCTCCGCGGCCTCTACCGCGACATGGTGCTCACCCGCCGCTTCGACGCCGAGGCCACCTCCCTCCAGCGCCAGGGCGAACTGGGCCTGTGGGCCTCCCTGCTCGGCCAGGAGGCCGCCCAGATCGGCTCGGGCCGGGCACTGCGCGACGACGACTACGTCTTCCCGACCTACCGCGAGCACGGCGTGGCCTGGTGCCGCGGGGTCGACCCGACCAACCTGCTCGGCATGTTCCGCGGGGTGAACAACGGCGGCTGGGACCCGAACAGCAACAACTTCCACCTCTACACGATCGTCATCGGCTCCCAGACGCTGCACGCCACGGGCTACGCGATGGGCGTCGCCAAGGACGGCGCCGACTCCGCGGTCATCGCCTACTTCGGCGACGGCGCCTCCAGCCAGGGCGACGTGGCTGAATCGTTCACCTTCTCCGCGGTCTACAACGCCCCGGTGGTGTTCTTCTGCCAGAACAACCAGTGGGCCATCTCCGAGCCCACCGAGAGGCAGACCCGCGTCCCGCTCTACCAGCGCGCGCAGGGCTTCGGCTTCCCGGGCGTACGGGTCGACGGCAACGACGTGCTCGCGTCGCTGGCGGTCACCAAGTGGGCGCTGGAGCGGGCCCGCGCGGGCGAGGGGCCGACGCTCGTCGAGGCGTACACCTACCGGATGGGCGCCCACACCACCTCCGACGACCCCAGCAAGTACCGGGCCGACGAGGAGCGCGAGGCGTGGGAGGCGAAGGACCCGATCCTGCGCCTGCGCCGGTACCTGGAGGCCGCAAACCACGCGGACGAGGGATTCTTCGCGGAACTGGAGACCGAGTCCGAGGCGTTGGGAAGGCGAGTGCGTGAGGCGGTCCGTGCGATGCCGGACCCGGACCGTTTCGCCATCTTCGAGCACGCGTATGCGGACGGGCATGCGCTGGTCGACGAGGAGCGGGCCGGTTTCGCCGCCTACCAGGCGTCGTTCGCGGATGGGGAAGGGGCCTGATCATGGCGGCGGAGACTGTGACAACCAAGAACATGGCCCTGGCCAAGGCGATCAACGAATCGCTGCGGCGGGCGCTGGAGACCGACCCCAAGGTCCTGGTCATGGGCGAGGACGTCGGCAAGCTCGGCGGTGTCTTCCGGGTCACCGACGGCCTCCAGAAGGACTTCGGTGAGAGCCGGGTCGTGGACACCCCGCTCGCGGAGTCCGGCATCGTCGGCACCGCGATCGGGCTGGCGCTGCGCGGCTACCGGCCGGTGGTGGAGATCCAGTTCGACGGGTTCGTCTTCCCGGCCTACGACCAGATCGTCACCCAGCTCGCGAAGATGCACGCCCGTTCGCTGGGCAAGGTCAAGATGCCGGTCGTGGTGCGTATCCCCTACGGCGGCGGCATCGGCGCGGTCGAGCACCACTCGGAGTCCCCGGAGGCGCTGTTCGCGCACGTGGCGGGCCTGAAGGTGGTCAGCCCCTCCAACGCCTCGGACGCGTACTGGATGATGCAGCAGGCCATCCAGAGCGACGACCCGGTGATCTTCTTCGAGCCCAAGCGGCGCTACTGGGACAAGGGCGAGGTCAACACCGAGGCGATCCCCGGTCCGCTGCACAAGGCGCAGGTGGTCCGCGAGGGCACCGACCTGACCCTCGTCGCCTACGGCCCGATGGTCAAGCTCTGCAAGGAGGTCGCGGACGCGGCCGCCGAGGAGGGCAAGAACCTGGAGGTTCTGGACCTGCGTTCGGTCTCACCGCTGGACTTCGACGCGATCCAGGCCTCGGTGGAGAAGACCCGCCGCCTGGTGGTGGTGCACGAGGCGCCGGTGTTCTTCGGCTCCGGCGCGGAGATCGCCGCCCGGATCACCGAGCGGTGCTTCTACCACCTGGAGGCGCCGGTGCTGCGGGTGGGCGGCTATCACGCCCCCTACCCGCCGGCGCGCCTGGAGGAGGAGTACCTGCCGAGCCTGGACCGGGTACTGGATGCCGTCGACCGCGCCCTGGCGTACTGAGGAGAGGGTCGTGACGACGATGACGGACACGTCCGTACGCGAGTTCAAGATGCCCGACGTGGGTGAGGGCCTGACCGAGGCGGAGATCCTCAAGTGGTACGTCCAGGTGGGCGACACGGTCACCGACGGGCAGGTGGTGTGTGAGGTGGAGACGGCCAAGGCGGCCGTCGAACTGCCCATCCCCTACGACGGGGTGGTGCGCGACCTGCGCTTCCCCGAGGGCACCACGGTCGACGTGGGCACCGCGATCATCGCGATCGACGTGAGTGGCGGCGCCGCGCCCGAGGAGACCCCGGCCGAGCGGACGCAGACCGTGACTCCGGAGGCCCCCGCGGCCGCCGCCGAGAAGAAGCCGGAGGGCACCGGCCGCCAGCCGGTCCTGGTCGGCTACGGCGTGGCCGCCTCCTCCACCAAGCGGCGTCCCCGCAAGGGGCCCGAGGTGCCGGGCCAGCAGGCGTCGGCAGCCGTCCGGACCGAGCTGAACGGTCACGGGGCGGTGGCTCCGGCGGCGGCCCCCCGCCCGCTGGCCAAGCCCCCGGTGCGCAAGCTGGCCAAGGACCTGGGCGTCGACCTGACCACGGTGATCCCCACCGGTCCGGACGGAATCATCACCCGCGAGGACGTCCACGCGGCCGTCACCGCGACCGAGGCGCCGGTGCCGGTCACGCAGGCTCCGGTGACCCAGGCCCCCGCGGTCCCGGCGGCCCCGGCTGCCTCGTACGACACGGCCCGCGAGACCCGTGTCCCCGTCAAGGGGGTCCGCAAGGCCACAGCGCAGGCGATGGTCGGCTCCGCGTTCACCGCCCCGCACGTCACGGAGTTCGTGACGGTGGACGTGACCCGCACCCTCAAGCTCGTCGAGGAACTCAAGCAGGACAAGGACTTCGCGGGCCTGCGCGTCAACCCGCTCCTGCTGATCGCCAAGGCCCTCCTGGTCGCGATCAAGCGCAACCCGGACGTCAACGCGTCCTGGGACGAGGCGAACCAGGAGATCGTCCTCAAGCACTACGTCAACCTGGGCATCGCGGCGGCCACCCCGCGCGGCCTGATCGTCCCGAACATCAAGGACGCCGACGCGAAGACGCTTCCTCAGCTGGCCGAGGCGCTGGGCGAGTTGGTGGCGACGGCGAAGGAGGGCCGCACCTCGCCGACCGCGATGCAGGGCGGCACGGTGACCATCACCAACGTCGGCGTCTTCGGCGTCGACACCGGCACCCCCATCCTGCCGCCGGGCGAGTCCGCGATCCTCGCCGTCGGCGCGATCAAGCTCCAGCCCTGGGTGCACAAGGGCAAGGTGAAGCCCCGCCAGGTCACCACTCTGGCCCTCAGCTTCGACCACCGCCTGATCGACGGGGAGTTGGGCTCCAAGGTCCTCGCCGACGTGGCGGCGATCCTGGAACAGCCGAAGAAACTCATCACCTGGGCGTGACCCGCGCGCAGTGGACCAGTTGTCCAACACTGAAGGGACGGCCGCAAGTTCGGTTTGCGGCCGCCCCTTCAGTCATTCACGGGAGCACTCAGGGCTGGTTGAGCACATACACCGGAGCCCCGTCCTCGGCGGACAGGTCGGCGGTGGGCGCCGGGCGTTCGAGGACCAGGGCGTCGAGCCGGTTCGCGATGCGCTCCATGGCCAGAGCCATGGTCTGCTGGGCCGCGAGAGTGGCACGCTGCGTCTCCAGCATCTCGCGCTGTGACTCCAGCATTTCGCGGTGCGACTCCACGATCGCCTCCTGCAGCACGATCGACTTGTGCTGGGCGGCGGCGAACTGCTCGTCGGCCTGGAGATTGCGCTCTTCGAGCCGGACGATGGCCTCGGCGACCTGCTCCGGCATGGCGTAGGCGATGGGCGCGCCCGGCTCGGAGGGCTGCACCTCGGCCTCTTCGAGGGTGTAGGAGCCCTCTCGCTGGACGGTCTCGATCACTTCTGCGGCCCACTGTTTGAAGGGAGCGCAGGCGGGCTTGGTGCAGGCGTTGACGAGAAGGATCAGCCCTTGGAGAGAGATGACGTTCAGGTCTCGACGCCACTCTCTACCTGCGGGAACGCTGAGACCGTAACCTCCAGTTAGGGTCTCGAGAATGTCTCGGTGCTCTTCTGGGACATGGTCGGAGAGTGCCTTCTGGGTGTTGGTGTGTCCCAACTGTTTGCACACGTCCACTGCCGGAAACCAATGACTCCCGTCCGGCATGGTCAGTCGCCGAATCCGGTGTCCGGTCGCCGCGTAGACGAAGTCGCCGACGTCGATCGCCTCATGCCTCTTGCCCGCCTCGGGCCGCTTGCTGGGTTCGATATTCACCCCTGCGAGGGAAATTCCCAGGTTCGACACGTGTCCGGCATGACGAAGGGGCCCGCCGCTGCGACAGCGACGGGCCCCTCTTCGGATGTTCCGGTGCGTCAGCTGATCTTCGCGTAGCCGTAGTTGATGAGCTTCTTCACGTCGGTCGTGCGGTTGGCCGCGGACGAGGACGTCATGACGGCGCCGATGACGGACTCGCCGTTCTTCGTGGCGGCGAAGACGAGGCAGTACTTGGAATCGGTGCCCGAGCCGGTCTTGATGCCGAGCGTGCCGTTCCAGCCGAGCAGGGTGTTGGTGTTCGCCCAGGCACCCATGGTGCGGGTGCTGCCGGTCTTCGTGATCGTCTTGGCCGTGTAGGACTTGGTCTTCACGACGGACTTGAAGGTCGAGTTCTTCATCACGTTGCGGGCGAGCAGCGTGAGGTCCTTCGGCGTCGAGGCGTTCGCACCATTGCTTATGCCGTCGAACGAGTCGAACTTCGTGTTCGTCATGCCGAGGCTGCGGGCCGTCGTGTTCATCTTCGCGATGAACGACTTGGTGCGCGCGGAGACCGTCGAGCCCGAACCGAACTTGTCGGCGAGGGCCATCGCGGCGTCACAGCCGGACGGCAGCATCATCCCGTAGAGGAGCTGACGGACGGTCACCTTGTCGCCGACGATCAGGTGCGCGGACGACGCGCCCTTGGAGACGATGTAGTCGCTGTACGCCTTCTTGATGGTGACCTTGGCGTCCAGGTTCAGGTTCGACTGCGAGAGCACGACCTTGGCGGTCATGATCTTCGTGGTGGAAGCGGTGAGCCGCTTCGTGTTCGGCGCCTTGCTGTAGAGGGTCGAGCCGGTCGCGCTGTTCATCAGGAATCCGCCCTTGGCGGTGATGGTCGGCGTGGTGAGCGCCTGCGCGGGTGCCGCGGTGAGAGCTCCGGTGGCGAGCACTGCGCCGGTCGTGATCGCGACGGCTGCGGCTCTGCGGACGCGGAGGCCCTTGGTGGCGGTAATCAACTGAAATACCCCGAATACGTCGAATGCCCCTGAGTGCGGCCGAGTTGAAAGGGGAAGAAAGTGGGGCCGCACGTGTGTGACACGTAAGTAGCACACAAGGTTGTGCTCCGGATGGGGCGGGTGTCGTTTTCGTCGGTAAGAGTTCCGCGCGAGGTCCGCATACTGGACGGGACTCATCATGCGTACCTGTTGTATCTATGCTGTGGGCATGAGTCTGGCCGTGAAACAGCCGCCCGCCGCCGATCGCGTCTACGCCCACGTCAAGCAGGGCGTCCTGGACCGCCGTTACGAGGGCGGGACCCTGCTCACCGAGGGCGAGCTCGCCGAGGCCGTCGGGGTCTCCCGGACACCGGTGCGCGAGGCGCTGCTGCGGCTCCAGGTCGAAGGGCTGATCAAGCTCTACCCGAAAAAGGGAGCGCTGGTCCTGCCCGTCTCCGCACAGGAGATCGCCGACGTCGTCGAGACCCGGCAGCTCGTCGAGGAGCACGCCGCCCGCAAGGCCGTCCCCGCCTCCCCCCAGCTCATCGCGCGCCTCGAAGAACTGCTCGCGCGGCAGAAGGAGCAGGCCGCCGCCGGGGACCTGGCCGGCGCCGCCGTCACCGACCGCTGCTTCCACGCCGAGATCGTCCGCAGCGGCGGCAACGAGATCCTCAACCGGCTCTACGACCAGCTCCGCGACCGCCAGCTCAGGATGGGCGTCGCCGTCATGCACGCCCACCCGGACCGCATCACCAAGACCCTCACCGAGCACGAGCAGATCCTCCACGCCCTGCGCGCCGGCGACGCGGAGGCTGTCGTGGGACTGATCCACGGCCACGTCGAGTGGTTCTCCCACCTCGCCCGGGGTGAGGTCCGATGAGCAGGTCCACTCTTCCGGGTGACCCGCGCCCTCAGGGGGCGCCCCCGGGCGGCCGGCGCGCGATGGCCGTGTGGGGCATCGGCGTCTCCGTCTACTTCGTCGCCGTCATCTTCCGCACCTCGCTCGGGGTCGCCGGCCTCGACGCGGCCGACCGCTTCCATGTGAACGCCTCGGCCCTGTCGACGTTCTCGATCCTCCAGCTCCTCGTCTACGCCGGCATGCAGATACCGGTCGGCCTCCTCGTCGACCGGCTCGGCACCAAGAAGGTGCTGACGATCGGCGTGGTGCTCTTCACGGCGGGCCAGCTCGGCTTCGCGTTCTCACCGTCGTACGGCACCGCCCTCGCCTCGCGCGCCCTGCTCGGCTGCGGTGACGCCATGACCTTCATCAGCGTGCTGCGCCTGGGCACCCGCTGGTTCCCGGCCCGACGCGGCCCGCTGGTCGCACAGCTCGCCGGGCTCGCCGGCATGGCGGGCAACCTGGTCTCCACGCTGGTCCTGGCCCGGTTGCTGCACGGCATCGGCTGGACGCCCGCGTTCGCCGGCAGCTCGCTGGCGGGCGTGGTCGTGCTGGTCCTGCTGCTGCTCTTCCTCAAGGACCACCCCGAGGGGCACGAGCCGGAGCCCTTCCCGCACCGGGGAGCGGCCTACGTCCGGCGCCAGATCGCCGCGTCCTGGCGGGAGCCCGGCACCCGCCTCGGGCTGTGGGTGCACTTCACGACCCAGTTCCCGGCGATGGTGTTCCTGCTGCTGTGGGGCCTGCCGTTCCTCGTCGAGGCGCAGGGGCTGTCCCGGGCGGTGGCGGGCGAACTGCTCACCCTCGTCGTGCTGTCCAACATGGTCGTCGGTCTGGTCTACGGCCAGGTCGTCGCCCGGCACCACGGCGCACGGCTGCCGCTCGCGCTTGGGACCGTGGGCGCGACGGCGCTGCTGTGGGCGGCCACGCTGGCCTACCCGGGCGAGCGGGCGCCGATGTGGCTGCTGATCGTGCTGTGCGCGGTGCTCGGCTCGTGCGGACCGGCGTCGATGCTCGGCTTCGACTTCGCGCGGCCGGCGAATCCGCCGGAGCGGCAGGGCACCGCGTCGGGCATCACCAACATGGGCGGGTTCGTCGCGTCGATGACCACCCTGTTCGCCGTCGGTGTGCTCCTGGACGCGACCGGCGACGACTACACGGTCGCCTTCTCCTCCGTCTTCGTGCTCCAGGCGCTCGGCGTCAGCCAGATCCTGCGGCTGCGCGGACGCGCGGCCCGCCGGGAGCGGGAACGCCTGGTGGCAAGCCGGGTGGAGACGGTCCACGTGCCCGCCTGAACGGACGTCGGCGCACGGGGACGGGCCGGTCCCGCTCCGGCCGCCCCGTCCGCTACTTCGTGACGGTGAAGTTCCGCAGGATCGCCGACGTCAGGTCCGGGTCGCCCTCCGCCTTCACCCGGTCCGCCACCGACTCCGGGCTCACCCGACCGCAGGCCAGACGGACGTAGGTCTCCCAGTCGAGGCTGAGGGAGGCGGCCGGGCCGAGGGCGGGGGCGGTCTCCAGGGTGCCGCGTCCCTGGATGTCGACGCGGATGGTGCGCAGGAACTCGACGGGGCCGTGCACGTCGAAGACGATCGCCGAGCTGCGGGGCGCGTCCGCCTTGACGGCCACTATGTCGGGGAGCGCGGCGAGCAGGACGTCACGGGCGATGTGCGCGCCGGGGGAGTCGAGGTTGCCGGGCCGGCCCAGGGCGGCCCGCAGGTCCTGCTCGTGCACCCAGACGTCGAAGGCGTGCTGGCGCATGGAGTCCGCGAGGGTCAGTTCGGTCCCCAGCGGACCGCGCACCTTCGTGCCGGGGTCACGGGAGTCGTTCCGCAGCTGGCGGTTGCGGCGGATGATGACGTACTCCAGCTCGGAGGTCATCTCCGGCGCCGTGTGGTGACGGCGGACGTCGACCTGCATCTCCATGTACCGCTGGTGGTCGTTGGTGACGTGGAAGAGGTCGCGGGGAAGGGTGTGGATGGGCCGCGGGTCGCCCAGCATCTCGCAGTCCAGGCCGATGACATGGGACACCACATCCCTCACCGACCAGCCGGGGCACGGGGTTCGGCGGTTCCACTCCCCCTCCACGAGGGGGTTCACCAGCTCGGATATCGCTTCGATGGAGTGGGTCCAGGCGTCGGCGTAGGGCTGGAGGGTGGGATGCAGACTCACGGAACGGGACCCCTCGGCGGTCGGAGCACGGGCTGGTGATGGCGGCGTTGCCAGTGGAGGTGGTGGCTGTCGGCGGGTGTCTTGGAACGCTAAGTTACGCTGCTGTGAGGCACCCCGGCAGTGCTTTCGTGTGACGATCGTAGGCCCGTAATGGACGGCCCGAATGCCAGGACGGTGGTAGTGTGCGCGCCTCTGTGATCCAGATCGCCGTGGATGAGGGCGAATCGGTCGAATCGCGTCGGCGTCGCGTGGCGTCACTGGTACGGGACCAGGCCGGAGCCGACCTCGTCGTCCTGCCGGAACTGTGGACCACCGGGGCCTTCGCCTTCGAGGAGTTCGGGAGCGAGGCCGAGCCGCTGGAAGGGCCGACCCACGAGGTCATGGCGAAGGCCGCGAGCGACGCGGGCGTATGGCTGCACGCGGGCTCGATCCCCGAGCGGGCCCCTGACGGCACCCTCTACAACACCTCCCTCCTCTTCTCGCCCTCCGGTGAGCGCGCCGCCTCCTACCGCAAGATCCACCGCTTCGGCTTCGACAAGGGCGAGGCCGTGCTGATGGGCCGGGGCGAGGACCTGGTGACGGTCCGTCTGCCGGAGACGACCGTCGGCCTCGCCACCTGCTACGACCTCCGTTTCCCCGAACTCTTCCGCGGGCTCGTCGACGCGGGCGCCGAGACCCTGGTGATCCCCGCGGGCTGGCCGGAGCGCCGCCGGGAGCACTGGACGCTGCTGGCCCGGGCGCGGGCGGTCGAGAACCAGGCGTTCGTGCTCGCTTGTGGAACGGCCGGGACGCACGCGGGAGTTCCACAGGCAGGTCACTCGATCGTGGTGGATCCCTGGGGCGAGGTTCTCGCGGAGGCGGGCGCCGGCGAGCAGGTCCTCACGGTGGAGTTCGACCCCGGGAAGGTGGCCGTGACCCGGGAGCAGTTCCCGGCCCTGAAGGACCGGGTGCTCTGAAACCGGGCCCTCACCCCCGGCCACCGGGTCAGTCGTCCTCCCGCTCCTTCTCCGCGAGGTGGATCACGCACACCGCCACCGCGATGAGCAGCGCCGGATCCGCGTCGTCCCGGACGATGTCGACGCCGTAGGTCTCCCGGACGTGCAGCCAGCGCCGCGAGACCACCGCGAGCAGCTCACCGTCGTACTCGACGGCGAACTCCCGGTCGAGGATCTTGCCGCTGACGTCGAGTTCGGTGCCGCCGTCGGCGAGGGTCACCCGGTAGTGGTTGCGCAGCAGCGACAGGCGTTTGCGCTTGATCTTCGCCAGGGGCACGCCGTCCCGCTCGATCACCATGGTGTCGCGCAGGGCGAACATCTTCTGGTGGATGTCGATCAGGACCCGCCCGTGGGTGTCCTTCAGCTCGAAGGTGTCCCGGACCCGCATGGCCTTGCCGTCGACGAGGAAGACCTTGTTGCCCCGGTCGTCCTCGATCCAGTAGTCGTCACCGATGCCGAGCAGCCGGTCGCGTACGAGGAATCTCATGCCGTTACCGCTTCCCCCGCGCCGGTCCCGAAACGCCGCCGGTAGGCCGACGGGCTGAGTCCCGTCTCGCGCCGCACACGCGCGCGGAGGTTCGCGGCCGTCCCCAGACCGCTCCGCGCGGCCACCACGTCCAGCCGCTCCTCCCCGCGCTCGATGAGCCGGCAGGCCAGCGCCACCCGCTCCCCCGTCAGCCAGGCCAGCGGAGTCGTGCCGAGCTGCGCCTGGAAGCGGCGGTGCAGGGTCGCGGGGGAGACGGCCGCGCGGGCCGCCAGGCCGGCGACGGTCAGCGGCTCCCCCAGCCGTTCCTGCGCCCACGCGAGCAGCGGTCCCAGCGACTCGTCCCGTACGTCCGGTACGGGCCGCTCCACGAACTGCCGCTGCCCGCCGTCGCGGTGGGCGGCGAAGACGAGCCTGCGGGAGACCGCGTTCGCGACCTCGGCGCCGTGATCCCGTCGTACGAGGTGCAGCCCCAGGTCGAGCGCCGAGGCGCTGCCGGACGCGGTGAGGATGTCGCCGTCGTCGACGAAGAGGACGTCGGGTTCGAGCCGGACGCGCGGGAAGCGGGCCCGGAAGGAGTCGGCCCACATCCAGTGACAGGAGGCCCGCCGCCCGTCCAGCAGCCCGGCCTCCGCCAGCGTGAAGGCGCCCGAGCAGAAGCCGACGAGCCGGGCGCCACGCGTGTGTGCCCGTCGTACGGCGTCCAGCACGCGGGGCGAGCGCGGGGCGTCGATGTCGGGCCGGTTCGGCACGATCAGGGTGTCCGCCTCGTCCGCCGCCTCCAGACCGGCGACCCCGGTCAGGGTGAAGAAGCCGTCCCGCATACGGATGCTCGGCCCGTCTGCGCACAGGGTGAAGTCGTACAGCTCCCGGCCCAGTTCCGGCCGCCGCAGCCCGAAGACCTCGATGGCGCAGCTCATTTCGAACGGGTTGGAGTTCTCGTCCACCAGCAGGACGACACGGTGAGAGGATTCTTGCGCCATGTGCGATTTCTAGCACTCGTACGGCGGCCGTGGCGCCCGCACGATGACGCCATGGCAATCGAACCCGTCTCCCTGCCCGCCGCGCTGGCCTCCTTCACCGAGCAGTGGAGCCCCCGCATCGTCACCGCCGTCAACGACTACGACGTGCGCGTCACCCATGTCGAGGGCGAGCACCTGTGGCACGTGCACGACGACACCGACGAGTTCTTCCTGGTCCTCGACGGCGAACTGCACATCTCCCTGCGCGAGCCGGCCGGCGAACGCACGGTCGTCCTGCCGAGGCTGTCCGTCTTCACCGTCCCGCGAGGCGTCGAGCACAAGCCCTACGCCCCCGTCCCGACCGACATCCTCCTCCTCGAACCGACCGGCACCTCCACGGTCGGCGACCGCCACGACGAGGTACCGGCCCACGTGGACGTGACGACGGGGCACGCGCTGAACCGGTGACCACCAGGCGCGGCGGGTCGGTGTTCCTTACATGCCGTATCCGTCGGAGTATCCGTCGCGGCGCCGCTCCTCGACGACCGTCGACGTGGTGGGCGGTACCACCACGCGCCGCCGCCGGGCGATGCTGCTGAACGTCGTCACGCCGATCAGTCCCACGATCATCAGGATCACACCGACCAGGTCGAGGTTGACCCCCTGCATGTGCCAGTCGGTGGCGAACGTGAGGATTGCTCCCACGGCGATGAGGATGATGCACCCGCCGAGGCCCATGAGTGTCGCCTCCCTGTCCGGTCCGGTAGTTCCGGTCCGGAATCCCGGGTACCCCCACTTCCCGCGAACTACCCCTCCAGAAACGCCACCAGAGCGTTCGCCAGCAGATGCGGGTCGTCGGCGCCGCACAACTCCCGGACGCTGTGCATCGACAGGATCGCCACCCCGATGTCGACGGTCTTGATGCCGTGCCGGGCCGCGGTGATCGGGCCGATGGTCGTGCCGCAGGGCATGGAGTTGTTGGAGACGAAGGACTGGAAGGGCACCCCGGCCCGCTCGCAGGCGGCGGCCCACACGGCCCGCCCCGAACCGTCGGTGGCGTAGCGGTTGTTGACGTTGACCTTGAGGATCGGGCCGCCGTTGACGCGCGGGTGGTGCGTCGGGTCGTGCCGCTCCGCGTAGTTGGGGTGCACGGCGTGCCCGGTGTCGGAGGACAGGCAGACCGTCCCCGCGAAGGCCCGCGCCCGGTCCTCGTACGACCCGCCGCGCGCGAACACCGAGCGCTCCAGCACCCCGCCGAGCAGCGGCCCGTCCGCCCCGGTGTCCGACTGCGAACCGTTCTCCTCGTGGTCGAAGGCGGCGAGGACCGGGATGTACGGCAGCCCGGACGTGCCGGACACCGCGGTCAGGGCGGCCACCCCGGCGTGCACGGACAGCAGGTTGTCCATCCGCGGGCCGGCCAGCAGCTCCTTGTCCCGGCCCAGGTAGGCGGGCGCCTCCACGGAGTGGGTCATCAGGTCCCAGCCGGTCACCTCGCCCGCGCCGAGCCCCAGTTCCTCCTCCAGGAAGGCGATCAGGTCGCCGTCGCGCACGTCGTCGCCGAGACCCCAGACGGGCTGGAGGTGCCGCTGCTTGTCGAGCTTGAGCCCGTCCGAGGACACCGCGCGGTCCAGGTGGATGGCGAGCTGGGGCACTCTCAGCAGCGGCCGGTCCACGTTCACCAGCCGCGTCGAACCGTCCCGCAGGGTCAGCCGGCCGGCCAGCCCCAGGTCACGGTCCAGCCAGGAGTTCATCAGGGGACCGCCGTAGATCTCCACGGCGACCTGGCGCCAGCCGTGCGCTCCGCTGTCCGGCAGCGGCTTGACCCGCAGGTTCGGGGAGTCGGTGTGCGCGCCGACGATGCGGTACGGCGTGTGGGGCGCCGCGTCCTCGGGGACGTACCAGGCGATGATCGCGCCGCCGCGCAGCACGTACTTGCCGCCGCTCGCCCCGTCCCAGGCGTCCGTCTCCGAGACCTGGCGGAAGCCGGCCTTCTCCAGGCGCTCGGCGGCGTTCGCCACCGCGTGGTACGGGGTGGGGCTCGCCGCCAGGAAGGTCATGAGGTCGTCGGTGTGGCCGCGGTCGAAGCGGTGGGGTGCGCTCATGGGGTTCACCTTAACGACGTACGAGAGCCCGCTCCCGGCGATGGGAGCGGGCTCTCGTGCGGACGGTGTGGAGCTGTGCAGGTGTGTCCTAGAACGCGGCCCCGCCCGGAACGGAGCGCGGCGTCGCGGGGACTAGAACGCGGCCTCGTCCAGCTCCATCAGGTCCAGCTCGACGCCCTCGGCGACCTTGCGGGCCAGGGTCACGCCGGGCAGGACGTTGGCCGCGAAGAACTTCGCCGCCGCGATCTTGCCGGTGTAGAACGCCTTGTCCCTGGCGGAGGCGGTCTCCAGCTTCTCGGCGGCGATCGCGGCGCCCTTGAGGAGCAGGTAGCCGACGACGACGTCACCGGAGGCCATCAGCAGGCGGGTGGTGTTGAGGCCCACCTTGTAGATGTTCTTGACGTCCTGCTCGGTGGCCGCGAGGTCGGTCAGCATCAGGCCGACGATCGCCTCCAGCTCGACGGCCGCCTTCGCGAGGTGCTCACGGGCGCCCGCGAGCTCCTCGCCGCCGGTGCCGAGCGCCAGGAACTTCTTGATGTCCTCGGCGAGGGAGTTCAGCGCGGCGCCCTGGTTGCGGACGATCTTCCGGAAGAAGAAGTCCTGGCCCTGGATCGCGGTGGTGCCCTCGTACAGGGTGTCGATCTTGGAGTCCCGGATGTACTGCTCGATCGGGTACTCCTGGAGGAAGCCGGAGCCGCCGAAGGTCTGGAGGGACTGGGCGAGCAGCTCGTAGGCCTTCTCGGAGCCGTAGCCCTTCACGATCGGCAGGAGCAGGTCGTTGAGGGCGTTCTCGGTGGAGACGTCCTCGCCGGCCGCCTCCTTGACCTGGATCTCGTCCTGGACGGCCGCGGTGTACATCACCAGGGCGCGCATGCCCTCCGCGTACGCCTTCTGCGTCATCAGCGAGCGGCGCACGTCGGGGTGGTGGGTGATGGTGACCTTGGGGGCGGTCTTGTCCATGAAGTTGGCCAGGTCCGGACCCTGGACGCGCTCCTTGGCGTACTCCAGCGCGTTGAGGTAGCCGGTGGAGAGCGTGGAGATCGCCTTCGTGCCGACCATCATGCGGGCGAACTCGATGATGCGGAACATCTGGCGGATGCCGTCGTGCTTGTCGCCGATCAGCCAGCCCTTGGCGGGGTGGCGGTCACCGAAGGTCATCTCGCAGGTGTTGGAGGCCTTCAGGCCCATCTTGTGCTCGACGTTCGTCGCGTAGACGCCGTTGCGCTCGCCCAGCTCGCCGGTCTCGAAGTCGAAGAGGTATTTGGGAACGAGGAAGAGGGACAGCCCCTTGGTGCCGGGACCGGCGCCCTCGGGCCGCGCGAGGACGTAGTGGAGGATGTTCTCCTCCATGTCGTGCTCACCGGACGTGATGAAGCGCTTGACGCCCTCGATGTGCCAGGAGCCGTCCTCCTGCTGGACCGCCTTGGTGCGGCCGGCGCCCACGTCCGAGCCGGCGTCCGGCTCGGTGAGGACCATGGTGGAGCCCCACTGCTTGTCCACGGCGATCTTCGCGATGTGCTTCTGCACGTCGTTGCCCTCGTCGAAGAGGATGCCCGCGAAGGCCGGGCCGGAGGAGTACATCCACACGGCCGGGTTGGCGCCGAGGATCAGCTCCGCGTACGCCCAGATGAGCGAGCGGGGCGCGGTGGTGCCGCCGATCTCCTCGGGCAGGCCCAGCCGCCAGTACTCGGAGTCCATGAAGGCCTTGTAGCTCTTCTTGAAGGACGCCGGGACGGGCGCGGTGTTCGTCTCGGGGTCGAAGACCGGCGGGTTGCGGTCGGCGTCCGCGAAGGACTCCGCCAGCTCGTTCTCCGAGAGGCGGGTCAGCTCCTCCAGGATGCTCTTCGCGGTCTCGACGTCCATCTCCGCGAAGGGCCCGGTGCCGTACAGCTTGTCGCGGCCGAGTACTTCGAAGAGGTTGAACTCGATGTCGCGCAGATTCGACTTGTAGTGCCCCATGGCGACGGCTCCGTAAAGAGTTCGGCGAGGCACCTGGTTC
Organism: Streptomyces sp. NPDC006335; assembly: GCF_040612795.1. NCBI lineage: Bacteria > Bacillati > Actinomycetota > Actinomycetes > Kitasatosporales > Streptomycetaceae > Streptomyces > Streptomyces sp. NPDC006335. The sequence continues at coordinate 110,517 of NZ_JBEXQX010000009.1, read as the reverse complement.
CTCGCGCTAGTTCACATACCAACAAGTAGCTACGATGATGCTACCCGTCGGTAATAAGCCGCAACCCCGAGCCCGCCATCTGTGACGGTTCACACCGTGACGGTCAGTGTCGCGGTGTAGCCCTTCTCGACGCCTCCTGTCACGGCCGCGAGCTGCTGATCGTGGCCGTCCCGGAAGACGCTGTCCGACTCCAGCGAGAGCCGGCCCAGGTTGTCCACGCTCCGCTCGTAGCCCTCGGTCGCGTACACCGTGTCGCAGACGTCCTTCGGGAGCGCGAGCTGCGAGGTGTTCGTGATCGCGGTGGCCCGCGTCGCGTCCCGGAGGCTGCCGTAGACCTCGAAGTGGATGTGCGGCCAGCGGCCGGTGTAGCAGCCGGGGAAGACCGTGGTGAAGGTGACCTGCCCCTTCGCGTCGGTCTCCTGGACGCCCCGCAGGTAGTTCTCGTCGGTGACGCCCTCGGTGTAGAGGGAGTAGCCGCCCTCCCGGTCGCAGTGCCAGACGTAGACGGCGGCCCCCTTCCTCGGGTCCGCACAGCCGGAGCCGGCGTCCAGCACGGTGAGCGTGAGCGTCAGGGGCACGCCCTCGGCGGTGCCGCCGGCCGAGTCGCCGAAGCTCCGGGTGAGGTCGCGGCGGACGACCCCGCTCTCCTTCAGCACGTTCACGCCGTTCGAGCCGTCGCCGGGGTAGGGGCCGGCGGTCTCCTCGGGGACCGTGGCGCAGTCCGCCGCCGAGGTGGAGGAGGAGGTGGCGTCGGCCGTGCAGCCCGCCAGGGGTACCAGGGCCGCCCCCACCCCCGCTCCCGCCATGAGCCTGATCATCCGTCGGCGGGCGAGCACGGGAAGGTCGTAGGAGAGCCCTCTGTCGTGCTCGTGGCTCTCGTCGTCGTGGTGTCGGCGCATGGGTCGACGCTACGAGCGACGGGCCCCGCAGACCCAGAGCCGGCGGCTGTCGGGTCGCTGTCGGTTTCCCGCATGGCCGGTAGCCGTCCGCGGCCCCCGCACCCCTCGGTACGCTTACGCCCATGTACGGCTACGACCAGAACGCCGGCGCCCAGCAGCAGTACGGCGTCCCACCGCAGCAGCCCATGGCCGGCGGTGTGGGCGGGTACGGCCAGCAGCCGCCGCTGTACCCCGAGCCGTCCCCGCCCTCCCTCGCGGACGCGGTGCGTGCCTTCACCACCGGGCAGCTGGCGGCGGAGGACTTCCAGCAGGTCTTCGCCACGTCCAAGGTCTACTGCCCGCGCGGCGACAACCCCGGCTTCCTCGCCCTGCACAACACCCAGCAGCCGGTGATCCCCATGTTCACCACCCTCAAGGAGCTGCGGCGGTACGCGGGCAAGGAGTCCAAGTACTTCGTCATCACCGGCGCCGAGGTCCTCGACCTGCTGCCCACGGGCTACGGCTTCGTCCTGGACATGGAGGGCGAACACCGGATCGTCTTCGACGCGAAGGCCGTGGAGCAGATGGTCGAGTTCGCGATGCGGCGGATGTACGGGTAGCCGTCGCATCGCGAGTTCAAAACTCCCGTTCGATTGTCACTGCCATGCCATAGAGTTCCCTTCGGCAGCCGCGCCCCGCACGCCACCGCCTTCCGGCGGTTCGCGTCCGGGTGCCGCGCGGCGCTTTCAGCTCTCCCGGCACCGCCGGGATTCTCTGTGGGGGTTCATCACTGTGCGCATGCGCAGCACCTCGACCGCGACGGCGCTCGCGGTCATGTTCAGCTCGGTGGCGCTCGGCGTCGCCGCGGCCGGCACCGCTTCGGCCGCCTCCGCCGTGGTCACCAGCCCCGGCGGCCTCGTCGTGGACGACGCCCTCCGGCGGGTCTTCGTCAGCGACCAGGCCGACGGCCAGATCCTGGCCACCGACTACAACGGCACCCTCGTCGCCCAGGCCACCGGCCTCGACAACGCCGGTGACCTCGCCGTCTCCGACGACGGCGCCACCCTCTACGCGGCCCTGCCCACCAGCCACGAGATCGTCGCCCTGAACGCGGCCGACCTCCAGGTCAAGGCCCGCTACCCGGTCGCCACCGGCACCGGCCCGCGCCACGTGGCCTTCGCCGGGGGCAAGGTCTGGTTCTCCTACGGCGACCAGTGGGACGGCGACCTGGGCTCGGTCGACTTGGCGGTGGACCCGACGACGGGCGCCGACCCGGTGGCGCTGACCCAGCTCCCGACCGAGGGAACGGGCAGCGGGCTGTGGGGGCAGGCCCTGCTGGACACCGACCCGCTGCGGCCGGGCCTGCTGGCCGTCGGCGTGACCGGGGTCTCCACGGGCGCCGAGGCCGTCCTCGACGTGTCGAGCGGCACGCCCGAGGTGATCGCCTGGAACGACACCTCGTACGAGCTGAACGACGGCGTGGGCGACATCGACCTCGTCGCCGGCGACGACAAGGTGCTCGTCAACGGCACCGACCGGCACGCCTATGCGAACGGCAGCCTCACCAAGGCCGGCGCCTACCCGGGCGGACAGTCCGCGGACGTCGGACGCAGCGGCCTGATCGCCCAGGTCACCGGCACCAAGGTCGCGATCTACCGGCCCAGCGCCACGCAGCCGGTCCGCTCCTACAGCACCGGCACCCAGCCCGCGGCCGACGTGGCCTGGGCCGGCGACTCCTCCCGGGTCTTCGCCCTCGTCGCCGGCAACGGCGGCTGGACGGTCAAGGTGCTCACCGACCCCAACCTCAACGTCCCCACCCTCACGGTCAACGCGCCCTCCACCGCCACCCGGGCCAAGTCGCTCACCGTCACCGGCAAGCTCTCGGCGACGGTGCCGCTGCCCGCCGGGGCCAAGCTCTCGGTCACCCGCACCGACCTGGACAGCCCGAACGGCAAGGCGCTGCCGGCCGTCACGGTGAAGGCCGACGGCACGTACTCCTTCACCAACACCCCGCCCGCCGGCGGCAAGGTGACGTACACGGTGAAGTACGCGGGCGACGCCACGCACACCGCGGCCACCGCCTCCGACAGCGTCGAGGTCTCCCGCGCCGCGACCACGCTGAGCCTGAACAACAACGGCAAGCTGTACAACTACGGCACCGACGTCAAGTTCACCGCGCACCTCGGCACGACGTACAAGAACCGCTCGGTCTCGATCTACGCGGACCCCTTCGGCAGCGACCGGGGGAAGAAGCTGATCAAGACCGGCACCGTCAACGCCGACGGCAACATCTCCGCCGTGGTGGACATGACCCGCGACACCAAGGTCACCGCGGTCTTCTCGGGCGACGCCCGGTACAAGCCGAAGACGGTGGCCTCCACGGCGTACGCCCGGGTCAAGGTCTCCACGGCCGTCTCCAAGCACTACAAGACGGCGAAGATCGGCTCGACGTCGTACTACTGGTTCCACAAGAACACCGACCCGGTGCTCACCACGACGATGACCTACTACCCGGGCCGCGAGCAGCGCATGGACCTCGAGGTCTACTACCAGGGCACCTGGTACTCGGCGGGCTCGGAGTACTTCGCGCTCGGCTCGAACGGCAAGTCGGCCGTCACGCTCGAGGCGGCCGGTGAGTCCGGCATCCGGGCGCGGATGCGGTCGGTGTACGTCAACGGCTCGTCCGGCGACACCGTGAACTCGACGACCTACGGGGCATGGAAGTACCTGTACTTCAGCAACTGACGCGGTAGGCCCGTGACGGAAGGCCCGGAGGGAATTCCCTCCGGGCTTCTGCCGTTAGGGGTGGCAGGAAGTTCAACGCTCAACTAAACTCGAACCAACCACAAGGAGGTACCGACATGCCCGCAGTGACTGTCGACAACCCGCTGACCCTGCCGCGCGTGGCCGCGACGGCGGACGCGGTGGCCCGTCCCGTCCTCGGCGTGACGACCGCGCCGAGTGGCTTCGAGGGGGAGGGCTTCCCGGTGCGCAGGGCGTTCGCGGGAATCCATTACCGGCACCTCGATCCGTTCATCATGATGGATCAGATGGGTGAGGTGGAGTATGCGCCGGGAGAGCCCAAGGGCACCCCCTGGCACCCGCACCGCGGCTTCGAGACCGTCACCTACATCATCGACGGGATCTTCGACCACCAGGACTCCAACGGCGGTGGGGGCACCATCACCAACGGCGACACCCAGTGGATGACGGCCGGTTCGGGTCTCCTGCACATCGAGGCTCCGCCGGAGGCCCTCGTGATGTCCGGCGGGCTCTTCCACGGGCTCCAGCTCTGGGTGAACCTGCCGGCCAAGGACAAGATGATGGCGCCGCGCTACCAGGACATCCGGGGCGGCAACGTGCAACTGCTGTCGACGCCGGACGGTGGCGCGCTGCTCCGTGTCATCGCCGGTGAGCTGGACGGCCACCAGGGTCCCGGTGTCACCCACACCCCGATCACGATGATCCACGCGACGCTGGCGCCGGGCGCGGAGATCACCCTTCCGTGGCGTGAGGACTTCAACGGGCTGGCGTACGTGCTGGCGGGCCGCGGTGCGGTGGGCGCCGAGCGCCGCCCGATCCACCTGGGCCAGACGGCGGTCTTCGGAGCCGGCGGTTCGCTGACCGTCCGCGCGGACGAGAAGCAGGACTCGAACACTCCGGACATGGAGGTCGTCCTGCTGGGCGGACAGCCGATCCGCGAACCGATGGCCCACTACGGCCCGTTCGTCATGAACACCCGCGAGGAACTCCAGCAGGCGTTCGACGACTTCCAGAAGGGGCGGCTGGGGACGGTACCGGCGGTGCACGGAATGACCGAGGGCGGGCTGTAGGTCGCCCGCCGGGCGTCACGCGGCGCCTTCGGGCTTCTCCCAGGTGGTGACGTCCATGGTGACGGACGACAGGCCGCCCTCGTAGTTCGCGTCGTCCGCCTGCCAGCCGAGGACGGTGATGGCCGCGACCCGGTTCTCGTCGGTGAGCACGCACGCCGTGAGTCCCCGGCGGATGTTCTTCTGGTCGACGGCGAATCCGAACTCGGTGGCCGCGGCGCAACTCTCCGCGGTCGCGGGGCCGTCGACGGTGGCGAGGTCGCCGTTGTCGCCGACGATGGCATAGCCGTCGGCGGCGTTCGCGGGCAGCGAGAAGATGATGTCGGACTGGCCGTTGGTGAAGTCCAGGTCCACGTTGGATCCCGAACGCAGGACGACCTTGCGGTGCTCCCGTACCGCCGCCGGCCCCGCGTCGACCGCCTGGGTGACACCCGGCGTCGGGGATTGCGGTGGCCCGGTCTTCGCCGGCGCCGCCGCGGCGTCGGCCCCGCCTGAGGTCACGCTCGTGCCCGGCGTGACGCCCGCACCGCTCGGGCTGCCCTGGCCCTGACCGGTCAGCATCCAGTAGGTCCCCGCGCCGGCCACGGTCAGGGCGGCGAGGGCGACGAGAGCCAGCGTCGATCCCTTGAACGAGAAGCCGCCCTTCCCCACCTTGATGTGGTTCTTGGAAGGCTCGCGTTCGGCGCCTTCGTACGACAGCGAGAACGAGGACCCCTTGGCACGGTCCTTCTGGGATGCGGGCTTGCCCATGCGACTTCCTTGCCTGCGGTCGGGTCACGGCCAGGGCACACATCGTGCAGGCGGTGCGGGAGCCGTCGCCGCCAGTCGCTCGGTGGTCACTTGAATGGGTGAGAGTGGGGGATGCGTGTTGACGTCTGCCGCCTGACCCCGCCCTATGCGGAGGGCTCGCCGGAGGACTCGCACAGCTCGAACCAGATGCTCATGCCCTCGCCCCGGGGGTCCACCCCCCACACGTCCGCCAGGAGCTCGATCAGCATCAGACCCCGGCCGGAGGAGGCCAGCTCGCCGGGGCGGCGTTTGTGCGGGAGGTCGTCGCTGGTGTCGGTGACCTCGATCCGCATCCGGCGCTCGCCCGCCTCACCGCGGACCTCCGCGAGCAGCAGCGCGTCCGCGTCGGTGTGGACGAGGACGTTGGTCAGCATCTCGGACAGCAGCAGGACCGCCGAGTCGACCTGGTCCGCGGAGGGCCAGTCGTGCAGCAGTTCGCGGAGCTGCTGGCGGGCCACCCCGACCCGTTCGGGCTCCGCCTGGGCCACCGACAGCATGGTGCGGCGGACCGTGGGCCTTACGACGGCCGGGTCCCGGGCGTCTCCCTCCCGGTGCAGCAGCAGGACCGCGATGTCGTCCTCGCGGCGGTCGGCGAGGGGGCCGGTGGTGTGGTGCGAGGAGGGGCCGTGGACGGCCTGGATCAGGGCGTCGGCGAGTGCCTCCAGGTCGCCGTCATGGGTCTCCAGGATGGCGCGGATGCGCTTCCAGCCGGTCTCGAAGTCGTGGCCGCCGGTCTCGATCAGCCCGTCGGTGCACAGCATCAGCGTCTCGCCCGGCTCCAGGGTGATCCGGGTCGTGGGGTAGTCGGCGTCCGGGTCGATGCCCAGCGGGAGACCGCCCTCGGTGCGGCGGGCCAGGACCGTGCCGTCGGCCATGCGGATCGCCGGGTCGGGATGGCCCGCCCGGGCCACCTCCAGAACGCCGGTCACCGGATCGGCCTCGACGTACAGGCAGGTCGCGAAGCGCGTGTCGGAGGGGTCGTCGACGCCGTACGCCATGCCGTTGAGGAAGCGTGAGGCGCGGGAGAGGACCGCGTCGGGGCGGTGGCCCTCGGCGGCGTAGGCGCGCAGGGCGATGCGGAGCTGGCCCATCAGGCCCGCCGCCCGTACGTCATGGCCCTGGACGTCCCCGATGACCAGGGCGAACCGTCCGGTGCCGGACTTCGTCCGGGAGGTGCCCCCGGGCAGCGGGATCATGTCGTACCAGTCGCCGCCGACCTGGAGGCCGCCGCCGGTGGGGACGTAGCGGGCGGCGACGGTCATGCCCGGTATCTCGGGGCCCAGGGTGGGGAGCATCGAGCGCTGGAGGCCGTCGGTCAGTTCGCGTTCCGACTCGGCCAGGCCCGCGCGGGACAGGGCCTGGGCCAGCATGCGGGCCACCGTCGTGAGGACCGAGCGCTCGTCCGGGGTGAAGGCGACCGGGTAGGCGAAGGCCGCCATCCACGCGCCCATCGTGCGGCCGGCCACCGTCAGGGGCAGGAACGCCCAGGACTGACGGTCGAAGCGCTGGGCGAGCGGCCAGGTGACCGGGTAGCGCGAGCGGTAGGCCTCGGGGCTGGAGAGATAGACGGCACGGCCCGTGCGCACGACCTCGGCGGCCGGGTAGTCCGTCCCCAGGGACATGTGCGAGAAGGGGCTCTCGTCACCGGGCTGCTGGCCGTGGTGGCCGATGATCGTCAAACGGTCGCCCTCGACGCCGAAGACGGCCAGACCGTCGGGGCTGAAACCCGGCATGGACAGGCCCGCGGCCACCCGCAGCACCTCGGCGGTGGAGCGGGCCTCGGCGAGGGCGCGGCCCGCGTCCAGCAGGAAGGCCTCGCGGGAGCGCCGCCAGTCGCCGGTGACCGCGGTGCGTCCGGCGGGGGTGCCGGGGGTCGGCTCGGTGACCTCCTGGAGGGTGCCGATCAGCCGGAACGACTTCTTGGCCCGGTCGTACGACGGCTTGGAGCGGCTGCGCACGGTACGGGTCACCCGGCCCCGCTCGTCCATGATCCTGATCCGGACCTCGGCGAGCGTGTCCTCGGCGACGGCGAGTCCGACGACGCTGATGATCTCGTTCCAGTCGACCGGGTGCAGCCGGGCCCGTGCCTGGGCCTCCGTGAGGGTGGCCCGCTCGGCGGGCAGCCCGAGCAGCCGGGCGGCCTCCGCGTCGACCGTGACCAGTTCGGTGGCGGTGTCCCATTGCCACAGGCCGGTCGCGAGGGCGGTGAGGACCTCCCCCACGGCGGGCAGGGGCTCACCAGTGCGCATTGCCCCACTTTAAGAACAGGGGCTCCGGAAGTGCCACTGTTGGCCGAGTCGTAATGGTGGGGAGGCGATCTCGGGGTCCCCGGTAGGCTGGGAGCTGTTTCACGTGAAACACGCCCCTCGATCCGCGAAGACTGGATGAACGACGATGCATCGGTACAGGTCCCACACCTGCGGCGAGCTCCGCTCCTCTGACGTCGGTACCGACGTCCGGCTGAGTGGCTGGCTGCACAATCGGCGCGACCTGGGCGGCATCCTCTTCATCGATCTGCGCGATCACTACGGCATCACGCAGCTGGTCGCCCGTCCGGGCACGCCCGCGTACGAGGCCCTCGACAAGCTGACCAAGGAGTCCACGGTCCGCGTCGACGGCAAGGTCGTCTCCCGCGGCACCGAGAACGTCAACCCGGACCTGCCCACCGGTGAGGTCGAGGTCGAGGTCGGCGAGGTCGAGCTGCTCGGCGCGGCCGCCCCGCTGCCGTTCACGATCAACACCGAGGACGGGGTCAACGAGGAGCGGCGTCTGGAGTACCGCTTCCTCGACCTGCGCCGCGAGCGGATGCACAAGAACATCATGCTGCGGTCGTCGGTGATCGCCTCGATCCGCTCGAAGATGGTCGCCCTCGGCTTCAACGAGATGGCCACCCCGATCCTGTCGGCGACCTCCCCCGAGGGCGCCCGCGACTTCGTGGTCCCCTCCCGTCTGAACCCGGGCAAGTTCTACGCCCTGCCGCAGGCACCGCAGCAGTTCAAGCAGCTGCTGATGATCTCCGGCTTCGACCGGTACTTCCAGATCGCGCCCTGCTTCCGTGACGAGGACGCGCGCGCGGACCGTTCGCCGGGCGAGTTCTACCAGCTCGACGTGGAGATGAGCTTCGTCGAGCAGGAGGACGTCTTTCAGCCGATCGAGAAGCTCATGACCGAGCTGTTCACGGAGTTCGGCGGCGGCCGCGAGGTCACCTCGCCGTTCCCGCGGATCCCGTTCCGCGAGGCGATGCTGAAGTACGGCTCCGACAAGCCGGACCTGCGCGCCCAGCTGGAGCTCGTCGACATCACCGACGTCTTCGAGGGCTCGGAGTTCAAGGCGTTCGCCGGCAAGCACGTGCGGGCCCTTGCGGTGCCGGACGTCTCCGCCCAGCCCCGGAAGTTCTTCGACCAGCTCGGTGACTACGCGGTCTCGCAGGGCGCGAAGGGCCTGGCCTGGGTGCGGGTCGCCGAGGACGGTTCGCTGTCCGGTCCGATCGCGAAGTTCCTCACCGAGGAGAACGTCGCCGAGCTGACCAAGCGCCTGTCGCTGGCCGCCGGTCACGCGGTGTTCTTCGGCGCGGGCGAGTTCGACGAGGTCTCGAAGATCATGGGCGCGGTCCGCGTCGAGGCCGCCAAGCGCGCCGGGCACTTCGAGGAGGGCGTCTTCCGGTTCTGCTGGATCGTCGACTTCCCGATGTACGAGAAGGACGAGGAGACCGGCGCCATCGACTTCTCGCACAACCCGTTCTCCATGCCGCAGGGCGGTCTGGAGGCCCTGGAGAACCAGGACCCGCTGGACATCCTGGGCTGGCAGTACGACATCGTCTGCAACGGCGTCGAGCTGTCCTCCGGCGCCATCCGGAACCACGAGCCCGAGATCATGCTCAAGGCGTTCGAGATCGCGGGCTACGACCGCGAGACCGTCGAGGAGAAGTTCGCGGGCATGCTGCGCGCCTTCCGCTTCGGCGCCCCGCCGCACGGCGGCATCGCCCCCGGTGTCGACCGCATCGTCATGCTCCTCGCGGACGAGCCCAACATCCGCGAGACCATCGCCTTCCCGCTCAACGGCAACGCCCAGGACCTGATGATGGGCGCGCCGACGGAGCTGGAGGAGGCCCGGCTGAGGGAGCTGCACCTGTCGGTGCGTAAGCCGCAGCCCAAGTAGGACTCAGGCAGCGCGGGAAGGGCCCGGAACCGATGTCGGTTCCGGGCCCTTCCGGCGTCACAGGAAGCCACAGTCCGCTCCCACGCCCGTGACAGCCTTCTTACCTACCTTCGCTGTGCATGACGGGAATCCAGCCGGAACACCAGCAGTCGGCCCCCGGGCCGAAACACAAGAAGGACCTCACGCGGCGCAAGGTCGTCGTGGCCGGAGCGGGCGCGGCCGTGGCGGTGGGTGCGGCGGGCACCCTTGCCGCGTCGGGTGCCTTCGCGGGCGAGAAGAGCGCGGCCGCCGCCTCCGCGAGCGGTACCTCCACCGCCGCGGAGGCCTGCTACAAGCTCACCTCGGAGACCACCGAGGGCCCCTACTACATCGACGCGGACAAGATCCGCCAGGACATCACCGAGGACAAGGAGGGCATCCCCCTCACCCTCAGGCTCAAGGTGATCGACTCCGAGACCTGCAAGCCCGTCGCCGACGCGGCCGTGGACATCTGGCACTGCGACGCGCTCGGCATCTACTCGGGCTACGAGGCCGCGTCGACCGGCGGTGGCGGCACCGCCCCGACCGGCGCACCGAGCGGCACCCCCACGGGCGAGCCGCCGTCGGGCGCGCCGACCGGGGGCACCGGAGGCGGCGTCCACCAGGAGCCCACCGACGACGAGCGCTACCTGCGCGGCACCTGGAGGACCGACAAGCATGGCCAGGTCACCTTCAGGACGATCTTCCCGGGCTGGTACCAGGGCCGCTGTGTGCACATCCACACCAAGGTGCACGTCAACGGCGCGTGGACGGACGCCGGTTACGAGGGCGGCAACACCTGCCACACCGGCCAGTTCTTCTTCTCCGAGGAGGCCGTGCTCGCCTCCGCCGAGGTCGCGCCGTACTCCACCAGCACCACCGAGCGCACCACGCTCACCGAGGACACGATCTACGACCAGAGCGGCACCACGGGCGGCCTGCTCAAGCTGAAGTACAACAAGAAGAACATCGCGAAGGGCGTCGTCGGCTCCCTCACGATGGGCGTCGACCCGGACACGACGAACGACGGCACATCGATCTGATCCACGCATGAACAGGCGCCCGGGACGGCGAAGTCCCGGGCTCCTTCCGTGCCTCACGGCAGCTCAGATCACCGAGAACAGTCCGTAGCCGCCCAGCAGTGTGCCGTTGACCTGGGAGAGGCCTACGGACGCGGCCGTGAACAGCTTGCTGCCAGTAGCGGTCGGTCGGGTGGAGCCGCCCGGGAAGACCCAGACCGCGCCGGTGTAGTTGTTCTCACCGGTCGCGCTGACGAACAGCTCCGGCCTGCCGTTCTTGTCGATGTCCCCCACGGCGACCGTTGTACCGAAGAAGTCGTCGATCTCGGAGGCGCCCGGGACGCCCGCGGTGTCCTGGGAGAAGGAGTACGCGCCGGCACCGAGGGCGCCGGAGGCACGGCCGGGGATCACGGTGACCTGGCCGGCATGAATGGTGGCGAGTTTTTCGTACGGTGAGCCGACCACGATGTCGGCCAGCCCGTCCCGGTTCAGGTCGGCGACGGTCAGCGCCCCGCCGAAGGCGTCGCCCTTCTCGCTAGCGCCGGGGACACCAGCGGTGTCCTGCGTGATCTCCACCGGCTTGGTGTCGGTGGCGATGCCGGTCGGCGAGCCGTACCAGATGAGGACCCGGCCGCCCGGCTCGCCGTCCACACCGGCCTTCTCGGGCTCGTCGGGGTCGCCAGCCACGAGGTCGGCACAGCCGTCGCCGTTGAGGTCACCGGCGGACACGATGAGGCCGTTGCCCTGAAGCTGGTTGCCGAAAGCGGGATTCGCGTAGATGGCGCCGCCGCTCAGCTCGCTCAAGCGGGAGGTGGCGAGGGCCGGGTCGGGGACGGCGTTCCCGTCGAAGTCGCCGAGCGTGACGGACTCGGTGGAGGGAGTCTGCTCGTTGTACGTGACCGAACCGTAGGTGCCGTTGCGGCTGAACGGTCCGCTGAAGTACACCGACCCGTCCCAGCCTGAGACCGCGACCCGGGTTTTCGCGCCGGACCCGGTGCTGAGCGCGGCGATGTCCTGGCCGTACCGAGTCGTTTCGCCCGACGGCGAAGGCAGATCCGTCCCTCCCGCCAGCCCGCTCCTGCTGCCCCACAGGACCGTCACCGCACCGGCGTCCGTACCCTTCGAGGAGTCCTCGAGCGGCGATCCCACGACCAGGTCGGCATATCCGTCCCTGTTCAGGTCGGCGGTCGCCGTGGCCGTACCGAAGCCGTCGCCCCTCTCGGCCGTGCCCGGCACCCCGGACGTGTTCTGCGTGATCGTCTTGCGTCGGCTCGCCGCGAGCCCGGACGACGAGCCGTACAGCACGACCACCGCGCCCGCCCCCTCCTTGCCGGACACGTCCGCCCCCGGCGCGGGCAGCACGGCGTCCTTGTAGCCGTCGCCGTTGAAGTCGCCCGGCACGCCTCCGTGCACCGCGGCCGCCGGGGTGACCGGCAGCAGCGCGCCCAGCGTCACGCTCGCGGCCACCAGCGCGGCCGCACTCCATCTGCGCATGTGCACTCCCCCTAGGAAAGGAACTTGTAGCCGCCGTAGCCGGTGGCGACCTTCACCCTCGCCCCGAACGACCCCTTGCCGTCACCGTTGTTGCGCCACAGCACACCGCCGGTGTCGCGGGAGACGAGGTCCGTCTTGCCGTCGCCGGTGAGGTCCCCTACGCCGACGACGGCGTTGTAGGAGCCGCCCCAGTTGGTGAAGAGCTTCACTCGGGCCCTGAAGGTGCCGCTGCCGGTGCCGTCGTAGCGGTAGAGGGTGTTGGACGCGTCCTGGGCGAGCAGGTCGCCGACGCCGTCGCCGTTGAGGTCGCCGGCGCCGACGATCTTCTTGTAGCCCTTCCAGTTGTCGTAGAGCTTCACGCGCGCGGAGAGCGTGCCGGTGCTGGTGCCCTTGTAGAGGTAGACGGTGCCGGTGGAGGCGTTGCGGGCGACGAGGTCCGGGCGGCCGTCGCCGCTGACGTCCCCGGGCGAGGTCAGCACGTCGTACTGGTTCCAGCCGCTGGTGCCGAGCGAGGTGTACGACGTCGACGGCTTGACCGCCGACCCGCAGCCGGGCTTGTACAGGCGCAGGGCGCCGCTGCTCAGCCGGACCAGGACGTCGTTGCAGCGGTCGCCGCTCAGGTCACCGAAGGGGACCGCCTTGACGGTGGTGGGCCAGCCGCTGCCGCTGACCTTGGCCGAGAAGGCTCCCGTGGACGCCTTGCCCATCTGGAAGGTGAGCGCGCCCGAGGAGTCGAGGGTGAGGAGGTCGCCGGTGCCGTCGGGGGTGGCCGAGGCGCCGCCGAAGTCACGGGCGACGGCCGCGCCGCCGGTGACGGCGACCGTGCCGGAGGCGAGCTTCACGGCCGAGGCCGCGCCCTCCTGGGTGGCCCTGAGGGTCCAGGTCAGCGGGCCGTTGGCGGCGTAGGTCCCCACTGCCGTACGGCCGTTCCAGCTCGCGGTGACGCTCAGGCCGGCCGTGGAACCGGTGAGCGTGCGGACGGTCCGGCCGGCCGTGTCGGTGAGCGTCACGGACCAGGACGAGGTGGGCCTGCTCAGCGTCCAGGCGGGCGCCCAGGCGTTGCTCGCGGTGGTGGTGCCCTTGAGCGGGGCGGTGGCCGGGACGTTCGAACCGCGGACGGCGAGCGCGGGCCAGGCGGTACGGCTGCCGAACAGGTGCCAGTTCGCGGAGTCGCTCGTGGCGCCGGACCAGACGGCGCTGGCAGTGCCGTCCTCACCGACGCTGACCTGGCCGAGGACGTTGGCGAACGTCGAGCCCGGCAGTGCGGTCGGGCTGCTCCACCGCCCGTCGCTGCGCACGGACTCCATCAGAGTCGTCTTGTCGCCGACGGCCTGGGGCCACAGGGCGTGCACGGTGCCGTCGTCGGCGACGGCGGTGTCCCAGGCCTCGGAGACGTACGACGTGGACAGCGTCTGTACGGCCGACCAGGCGCCGGTGGCGGCGTCGCGGGTGGCGGTGCGGGTGCCGAACGTCGTGGTCCAGTCGACCCAGACGAGGGTGACGTCACCGCCCGGCGCGATGAGCGGCTCGGGAGTGCCGGCGAGGCTGTCGGTGGCGGTGACCGTCTCGGGAGCGGCCCAGACGCCGGCGGCGGAGCGGGCGGCGGTGAGGATCGACTGGTCCTCGGACGCGTCGGTGCCCTCGTACGCGACGGTCACGGTGCCGTCGTCGGCCGCGCTGACCTCGGGGTCGCTGATCGACTGGTAGCTCGGGGTCGCGGCTGCGGGAGCGGTCCACGTGGTGGCGCCGGGCGCGCGCGAGACCGTGCGCACCGAGGCGGATGGGCCGTCGGTCTGCTTCCACACCACGACGACGGTGCCGTCGGAGGTGACGGCGACGCTCGGCGCGTGGGCGCTGTCGGCGCCGTCCGCGGCCGTGTCGCTGAGCTGTGCGGCCGCCGACCAGGTGCCGTCGGCGGCGCGGGTGCGGGCGTACACCTCCCACGGGGAGCTGCCGGAGTCGGTGCGCACGCTCCAGACCGCGGTGAGCGTGCCGTCGGGTGCCTCGGCGAGGTCGATGCCGCCGTCGCCCCAGGCCGTGTCGGTGCCGACGAGTTCGACCGGCGTGGACCAGCCCGAGTGGTCGGCGGAGAGCACGGAGGTGACGACCCGGCTGTCGAAGGGACCGGCGCCGGGCGAGGTCTCGTCCGGGTACTCCGTCCACAGCGCGGTGACCGTGCCGTCGGCGGAGGCGTGCAGTGTGACGCCGCCCGCCTCGTCCGGGGTGGTGGTGAGCAGGGCCGGCGTGCCCCAGGTGTCGCTGCCGGCGGGGCGGACCGCGGCGTAGAGCTTGCGCTCGGTGCTGTCCGTGTCCGCGAACTGGTTCCACACCGCGACGGCGGACCCGTCGGCGGCGGTCACCAGGTCCTTGACGTAGGTGTCGGTGTCGGCGCCGGTGACGGCGGTGGCCGAGGTCCACGGGACGGCCGGGGCCGCCACGGCCGCCGTCGTCGGAAGCACGGCGCCGCCCGCCAGGGCCAGCGCCACCGAGGAGACCGCGACCGCCAGACGGCGGCGCGGCAGGGCGTATCTGCCCATGTGGGTTTCCCTCCCCGCGAGGGCCCATGCCCTCGCACAAGTGATCGGACGCTATCAGCGTCAGGACCGGGCGCGGCGGGCGGGCCCGGAGCCCGGAAATTTCTTCCCGGTGGCGGCAACCCCCTTGATCCCGGCGGCCACTTGAGGACGGAAGCGCCTTCACCGGTGCTCCATGAAACACACATGTCCCACCACCGCTCGTAAGGAAATCCCCGTGGCCTCTGCCTCCCACCGCCGGTCCCTCCGCAAGCGCCGCACCCTGGTCGTCTCCGCCGCCGTGGTGGCGGCGGGCGTCGGCGCCGGTGCCGTCGTGATGAACGCGAACGCCCAGGCCGTGGACCTGTCCCACCAGACGCTCGCCGCGAAGGACGGCTGGGCGTCCTCCGGCACGGGCACGACCGGGGGCACCAAGGCCGACTCCGCGCACACCTTCACCGTCTCCACGCGGGCACAGCTGGTGAAGGCGCTCGGGTCCGCGTCCGACACCACTCCGCGGATCATCAAGGTCAAGGGCACGATCGACGCCAACACCGACGACGCCGGCAAGAAGCTGACCTGCGCGAACTACGCGTCCGGGACGGGCTATTCGCTCGCCTCGTACCTGAAGGCGTTCGACCCCGCGACCTACGGCCGCTCGAAGCTGCCGTCGGGCACGCAGGAGACCGCGCGGGCCGCCGCCCAGAAGAAGCAGGCCGCGAACATCGTCTTCAAGGTGCCCGCGAACACGACGATCGTGGGCGAGCCGGGCACCAAGGCCGGGATCTCCGGCGGCATGCTCCAGATCCAGAACGTGGACAACGTCATCTTCCGCAACCTGACCTTCGCCGCCACCGAGGACTGCTTCCCGCAGTGGGACCCGACGGACGGCGACGACGGCAACTGGAACTCCAACTACGACTCGGTGACGCTGCGCGGCGCGACCCATGTCTGGGCGGACCACAACACGTTCACGGACGCGCCGCACCTGGACTCCGCGAACCCGAAGTACTTCGGCCGCGAGTACCAGATCCACGACGGGGCGCTGGACATCACCAAGAGCTCGGACCTGGTGACCGTCTCCCGCAACCAGTTCACCAACCACGACAAGACGATGCTGATCGGCAGCAGCGACAGCGAGCCGAGCGGCAAGCTGCGGGTCTCGATCCACCACAACGTGTGGAAGGGCATCGTCCAGCGGGCGCCGCTGGCCCGCGTCGGGCAGATCCACATCTACAACAACCACTACGACGTGACGACCCTGAACGGCTACGCGCTGCAGTACAGCATCAACTCCCGCGCCAAGGCCCAGGTCGTCGCCGCGAACAACTACTGGACGGTCCCGTCGAGCGTGAAGGTCTCCAAGCTGCTGTCCGGCGACGGCACGGGTGCGATCGCGGGCTCCGGCAACCTGGTCAACGGCACGGCGACCGACCTGGTGGCCGCCTACAACGCCGCGTCCTCGAAGGACCTGAAGACGACGGTGAACTGGACCCCGACCCTGACGGCGGGCCTGGAGACCTCCGCCTCGTCGGTGAAGAACCTGCCTACGTCACTGGCCACGACGACCGGGGCGGGCGTGCTCCAGTAGCACAAGAGACACGCGAGGGCCGGGTGACCACGAGCCCCCGGCCCTCGCGTACCGACGCACTCAGGTGTCGTAGGTCCCGTCCCACGGTTCCGCGAAGGCGAGGCGGTCCGGGTAGAGCTCCGCCCACTGCTCGCCCTCGTCCTCGCGGATCACCAGGCCGAAGCGGACGCCCTCGTGGGTGACGCTGAAGGGGCGGATCGCGATGTCCGTGTACGAGCGGCGCGGGAGGCTGCGGAGCAGGGTCGCGCGGTGGACCTGGGCGCGGGTGAGGGGCGAGGCGTCGCCGCCCGGGTCACGCTGCTGATCCGCCCAGGTACCGGCGCACCAGATGTCCGAGTCGCGGTAATTGCCCTCGGCGTCGAAGGTGTGCAGGACCGCGTACAGGCGTTTCTGATCTTCCCAGCCCTCCTCGAGGCGGAATCCCTCAGGGAAGGCATATGTGATCGACGCCAGGAACTGACCCTCCGCATACCGCCCGATCGTCTCGGTGCGGTGCTTCGGCTCGTACGCGACAGGAATGACCCCGGGCACTGCCATGGCGCAAACCATACGGCTTGGCGCGGACACGGCAGTAGCGGGGTCCTTCCGATCGGTGTCCCCGAGCGGTCTACTCGCCGCCGAAGCGCTCCTTGTACGTCTCCAGGTCCTCGTCCGTCAGCTTGGCGAAGAGGACCGGGGGAACGGTGAACGCGATGCCCGGGGTGAGGGCGGTGAGGGCGCGGGCCTCGTCGGCGGTGACCCAGGTGGCGGTGTCGGAGGGCAGGGCGAAGGCCTGGCGCATGGCGGCCGAGGTGGCCGGGATGAACGGCTCCGAGACCACCGCGTACAGGTGGATCAGGTTCATCGCGGTGCGCAGGGTCAGCGCCGCGGCGTCCTTGTCGGTCTTGATCTCCAGCCAGGGGGCCTTCTCCTCCAGGTAGGAGTTGCCCGCCGACCACAGGGCGCGCAGCGCGGCCGCCGCCTTGCGGAACTGGAGCGCCTCCATCTGGGCCTCGTACTCGGCGAGCAGGCGTGCGATCTCCTCGCCCAGCCTCGCCTCCGCCTCCCCCGGCGCACCGCCCGCCGGGACCTCCTCGCCGAAGCGCTTCTTCGAGAAGGACAGGACGCGGTTGACGAAGTTGCCGAGGGTGTCGGCGAGGTCCTTGTTCACCGTCGCCGTGAAGTGCTCCCAGGTGAAGGACGAGTCGTCCGACTCGGGGGCGTTGGCGATCAGGAAGTAACGCCAGTAGTCGGCCGGGAGGATGTCCAGGGCCTGGTCGGTGAAGACGCCCCGCTTCTGGGACGTGGAGAACTTCCCGCCGTAGTACGTCAGCCAGTTGAACGCCTTGACGTAGTCGACCTTCTTCCACGGCTCGCGCACCCCGAGCTCGGTGGCCGGGAACATCACCGTGTGGAAGGGGACGTTGTCCTTCGCCATGAACTCGGTGTAGCGGACATCGGTGTCGACGTCGTACCACCACGACTTCCAGTCCCTATTCTCCGGGTCGAGGTCCGCCCACTCCTTCGTCGCGCCGATGTACTCGATCGGGGCGTCGAACCAGACGTAGAAGACCTTGCCCTCCGCCGCCAGCTCCGGCCAGGTGTCGGCCGGGACGGGCACGCCCCAGTCCAGGTCACGGGTGATCGCGCGGTCGTGCAGGCCCTCGGTCAGCCACTTGCGGGCGATGGAGGAGGCCAGCTGCGGCCAGTCGTCCTCGTGCCGGGCGACCCACTCCTCGACCTCGTGCTGGAGCTTGGACTGGAGGAGGAAGAGGTGCTTGGTCTCGCGGACCTCCAGGTCGGTGGAGCCGGAGATCGCCGAGCGCGGGTCGATCAGGTCGGTGGGGTCCAGGACCCGCGTGCAGTTCTCGCACTGGTCGCCGCGGGCCTTGTCGTAGCCGCAGTGCGGGCAGGTGCCCTCGACATAGCGGTCCGGGAGGAAGCGGCCGTCGGTCGGGGAGTAGACCTGGCGGATCGCCCGCTCCTCGATGAACCCGTTCTCGTTCAGGCGGCGGGCGAAGTGCTGGGTGATCTCGACGTTCTGCGCGCTGGAGCTGCGGCCGAAGTAGTCGAAGGCGAGCGCGAAGCCGTCGTAGACCGCCTTCTGCGCGTCGTGCGCCTGCGCGCAGAACTCGTCGACCGGCAGGCCCTGCTCCTTCGCGGCCAGCTCCGCCGGGGTGCCGTGCTCGTCCGTCGCGCAGATGTAGAGGACCTCGTGGCCGCGCTGGCGCAGGTAGCGGGAGTAGACGTCCGCCGGGAGCATGGACCCCACCATGTTGCCCAGGTGCTTGATCCCGTTGATGTACGGAAGGGCGCTGGTGATGAGGTGTCGAGCCATCGGGGGCTGCTCCCAGGTTGGTCGTGCGGGTGAGTCGCGTCGCGAGTCTTGAAATCGTATCCGACATGGGTGGGCCGCCCGCTTCCCCTTTTACGGGGTGGGAAGCGGGCGGCCCGGTGGTGCGCTGTGGTGATCTCCGGGGGTTACGGGCGCCAGTTCGCCAGGATGCCCTCGTAGACCTCCGCGTCCGTGAGCTCCTTCGGGGTCTCGCCCGCGAGGAAGTGGGACGTGTTCGCGAGCTTGAGCTTGCGGAGG
The DNA here is from genome assembly GCF_040612795.1 of Streptomyces sp. NPDC006335. Lineage (NCBI taxonomy): Bacteria > Bacillati > Actinomycetota > Actinomycetes > Kitasatosporales > Streptomycetaceae > Streptomyces > Streptomyces sp. NPDC006335. The sequence continues at coordinate 91,655 of NZ_JBEXQX010000009.1, read as the reverse complement.
TAGTCGAACGCCTTGTTCTCCGGGTCACCGAAGGCGACGAACGAGAAGAACACGGCGGGGTGGCTCTTCGCCGCCTCCGTGAGCGCCTGGGTGGCGGGGGTCTTCGCGTCCGGGGCGCCGTCGGTCTGGAAGACGACCAGGGCGGGGGTGTCCGGGGACTCCTTGGTGTGGTGCGCGAGGACTTCCTCGACGGCCGCGTGGTAGCTGGTACGGCCCATGCGGCCCAGCCCGGCGTGCAGGTCGTCGATCTTGTTCTCGTACTCGGCGAGGGTGAGCTCGCCGGTGCCGTCGAGTTCGGTGGAGAAGAAGACGACGTGGATCTTGGACTCGGGGTCCAGGTGAGCGGCGAGGGCGAGCGTCTGCTCCCCGAGCGCCTGCGCGGAGCCGTCCTTGTAGTACGGGCGCATGCTCGCGGAACGGTCCAGGACGAGGTACGTCCTCGCGGTGGTGCCGGTGAGGTCGTGGGCGGCGAGGGTGGCGGCGGCCGCGTCGTAGGCGGTGCGGAGGGTGGCCGGCACGGCGGGGCCGGGGGCCGGCTCGGAGTCCGGCTCCACCTGCGGTTCCTCGACGGTTTCGGCGACCGGCTCCGTGACCTGCGAGGCTTCGGCCTCCGGTGTGCCGGGGGTCGGCTCCTCTACGACCGTCTCCTGCGCGACCGGCTCCTCGGCGACGGGCTCGCTGGAAGAGGGCGCGTCGGAGGTGGGCTCTTCGTCGGCCGGGGTCTCGGAGGCCGCTTCCTCGGCGACGGGCTCGTCGGCGGGGGGCTCCTCGGAGGTGGTTCCCTCAGCGGCCTTCTCCTCCACGGCTGCCCCGGGCTCCGTCGCCGGCTCCTCGGACGTGGCATCCTCGGCGACCGGTTCCTCAGCGGACGCGTCCGGCAAAGCCGTCGGCTCCTCTACGGCCGCGTCCTGAGCCACCGCTTCGTCAGCGGCGGGTACCTCAGACGCCGCGCTCTCGGCGGGCGTCTCCTCGGCGGTAGCCGCGTTCTCGGCCGTCGTCTCCTCGGCGGGCGCCTCGGGCTCGGCCGTCGTCTCCTCGCTGGGCCGCCCGTTCGCAGCCGCGGACTCGTCCGGAACCCGCCCCGTCTGAGCCGCCGGCTCCTCAGCCTCCGCCGTCTCGGTTTCAGCCGTCCCGGCCTCCGCCGTCTCGACCGCCGGCCCTTCGGCCTCCGCCGTCTCGGCCGCCGGCGCCTCGGCCTCCGCCGTTCCGGCCTCCGCCGTCTCGACCGCCGGCGCCTCGACCGCCGGCGCCTCGACCGCCGGCGCCTCGGCCTCCGCCGTCCCGACGTCCGCCGTCTCGACCGCCGGCGCCTCGGACGCCACGGCCTCCACGCCCGCCTCCTCGCCCACGGCAGGCGCCGACGCCTCTTTCACCGGCGTCTCCGTGACCGGCTCCGGCTCCACCGGCGTCTCCGTGACCGGCTCCTTCTCTACCGGCGTCTCCGTGACCGGCTCCGGCTCCACCGGCGTTTCCGTCACCGGCGTCTCGTCCACCTGTCCCGCCGCCGGAGGCACCTGCTTCGGGACCGTCACCTTGTCGAAGGCGGCCGCGACCAGCTCGTGCTCGGACTCGGTGGAGAGCGTGGCGGTGCGCGGTTCGGGGACCGCGGCCGCCGCAGGCGTCGGCTCGGAGGCCGCCGGAGACGGGGTCGGCTCGGTCGCGGGGGACGGGAGCTTCGCTTCCGTCGCCTCCTGCGAAGGAACCGCACCCTCTGCCTCGGTGGCAGCGCCCTTGCGTGATCGGCCGCCGAACGCGTTCCGCAGGAGAGTGAGAATGCCCATGTGCGCAACCCTTCGCATGAGTTGTAGCCCGTCAATCCCTGGCCAGGACGGACACGTAAGGTTAGCGGCCCCTGGGGGCGATCTTGGGCAGGGGCAGGTGGCCAGGGGCCCGGGCGTCAAGACCTACTTCCGGACTTCACCCGCGCGTGACGTCAACTCCGCTACGTCCACCCCGGGTTCATCCACCGTTCACCGCCCCGCCCCGCTCTCGCACGGACCCGCGCCTACCGTCCGTCAAGCGAGCTTCAAGGGGAAGCAAGGGGAGAGCAAAAGTGCGCGCACAGCTGCCGTTGATCAACACCGTCCATGGGCGGTCCGCCCTGACCTGCCGTTTCCGGTGTGGTGACGCCTGTTTCCACCCGGCGCCCAACACCTCCGCCAACCCGTACGTCGGTGACGTCATCGCCACCGCGCTCAGCCGCCGCTCGATGATGCGCGCCGCCGCCGTCGTGACCGTCGCCGCCGCGGCCGGCACCGCGGGCACCGTCGTCACGGCCCCGTCGGCCGAAGCCGCCCAGCAGGTCACCGGCAAGCCCGAGCCCAAGGGCAAAGCCGCCCGCGGGCTGCGGTTCACCCCCGTCGCGCCCAACACCGACGACACCGTGACCATCCCGGACGGCTACTCCCAGAACGTCGTCGTCCGCTGGGGCGAGCCCATCCTGCGCGGCGCCCCCGCCTTCGACCCGGAGCACCAGACCGCCGCCGCCCAGGCCGGCCAGTTCGGCTACAACAACGACTTCCTCGCGCTGCTGCCCCTCCCGGGCGAGCGCGGCCGGCAGGTGCTCGTCGCCAACCACGAGTACACCGACGAGGTCCTGATGTTCCGCGGCTACGACGCCGCGAACCCCACCCGCGAGCAGGTCGAGGTCGCCTGGGCCGCGCACGGGCTGTCCGCCGTCGTCGTGGAGGAGAACAAGAGGAACGGCGCGCTCACCGTCGTACCCCGGCACCACCTCAACCGGCGCGTCACCGCCACCACCGCGTTCCGGCTGACCGGGCCCGCCGCCGGGTCCGAGCTGCTCAGGACCTCCGCCGACCCGACCGGCCGGAAGGTCCTCGGCACGCTCAACAACTGCTCCGGCGGCACCACCCCCTGGGGCACCACCCTCCACGGCGAGGAGAACTTCAACCAGTACTTCGCCAACGCGAGCCGCGCGACGGACAAGCGGTACGGGATCGGGACCGGCGCCAGTGAGCGCAAGTGGGAGCGGTTCGACAAGCGGTTCGATGTCGCCCAGGAGCCCAACGAGGTGCACCGCTTCGGATACGTCGTCGAGCTCGATCCGTACGACCCCACCTCCACGCCCCGCAAACACACCGCGCTCGGCCGGTTCAAGCACGAGGGCGCGACCGTGCGGCTCACGCACGACGGCCGTCCTGTCGTGTACTCCGGGGACGACGAGCGGTTCGACTACTTCTACAAGTTCGTCGGCAGCAAGCGGATGAAGCACGGCAGCTCGCGGGCCGTACGGGAGCACAATCTCTCCCTGCTCGACGAGGGGACCCTGTACGTCGCCCGGCTCACCGGTGACTCCCCCGCCCTCGAGATCGACGGGACCGGGAAGCTGCCCACCGACGGGGAGTTCGACGGCGGCGGGGAATGGATCCCGCTGGTCACCGCCACGGCGAAGGGGGCCGTGTCGCACGTCGAGGGCATGACCGCCGACGAGGTGTGCGTCTTCACCCGGCTCGCGGGCGACAAGGTCGGGGCGACCAAGATGGACCGGCCCGAGGACATCGAGTCCAACCCACGCACCGGCAAGGTGTACGTGGCCCTGACGAACAACACCAACCGCGGGGTCGGCGCCAATGCCCCGGCCGACGAGGCCAACCCGCGCAACGCCAACAAGCACGGGCACATCCTGGAGCTCACCGAGCGGTGGAACCGTGCCGACAGCACGAGGTTCGCCTGGACGCTGTTCCTCGTCGCCGGTGACCCGGAGGACCCCGCGACCTACTTCGCGGGCTTCCCCAAGGACGACGTCAGTCCCATCTCCTGCCCGGACAACGTGGCCTTCGACCCGCACGGGAACCTGTGGATCTCCACGGACGGCAACCAGCTCGGATCGCACGACGGACTGTTCGGCGTGGCCACCCAGGGCGAGCGGCGCGGTGAGCTCAAGCAGTTCCTGACGGTGCCGACGGGGGCGGAGACCTGCGGTCCGCTGGTGCAGGACCGGCGGGTGCTGGTGGCCGTGCAGCACCCCGGTGAGATCAGTGGGGCGACCGTGGAGAAGCCGGCGAGCACCTGGCCCGACGGGGCGGGCAGGATCGTGCGGCCGGCCGTGGTGGCCGTCTGGCGCGAGGACGGGTGCGACATCGGCGTGTAGCGGCGGACGCGGGGCGCGCCGGCGGCCCGGCTCCCGACGGGCGCGCGGGGCCCCGCACCCTCAGGAGGATCCGGTGATCGTCCTCCCGACCACTGCCTGCGAAGGGGCCGGGCCGTGCAGTGTGATGTCCACCAGCAGGGCCCGGTGGTCGGTGTCCGCCAGGTCCAGGAAGCGGGCGTCGCGCGCGGAGAAGTCCGCCGACACCAGCACGTGGTCGATCTGCGCGCCGATCGCCGGGGCGGTGCGGGCCGGCCAGGTCGGTGTGCGGCCCGATCCCGCGAGGCGGGCCGCGTCGCGCAGCCCGGTGTCGAGGATCGCGCGGAAGGCCGCGTGGTCCTGGGAGGCGTTGAAGTCGCCGGCCAGGACGACCGGTGCTTTGCCCGCGGCAGCCGCGTAGTCGCGCAGCTTCCCCAACTCCCGCCGCCACACGTCCAGTTGTCCGGGCAGCGGGGGCATCGGATGCGCGAGTTGCAGCCGTACGGCGTGACCGCGCACGTCGGCGACGGCCCCGGGCATGCCCATGGTGCTGTCCTGGATCCCGGCGGCGGACTTCAGGGGGAAGCGGCTGAGGACGACGGACCCCGTCGAGCCGGCGCCCTCCACGGACCGCCGGTACGGGTAGCCCTCGGACAGGGACCGGCGCAGCGTCGCCGAGCAGCCGTACTCGCACTCCGCCACGAACACGATGTCCGGCTTCTCCTCGCGGACGGCGGTGACGAGGGCGTCGGTGGCCCGCCCGAACTCGACGTTGGAGGTGAGGACGCGCAAGGAGGCGAGCACCCGCCCGTCCGGCTCGCGGCCCTGGCCGTACGGGGCGATGAACCACGCCAGCAGGGCGAGGACGACGGCCGCCCAGATCGTCCCGGCCCACCAGCGGGTGAGCAGGGCGAGGGCCAGGCCCGCCGCGGTGGGCGCGAGCAGCCAGGGGAGGAAGGCGAGGAGCTGGGGGACGGGGGTGACGCCGTCCGTGTCGGCGAGCCGGCAGCCCAGGATCACGCTCACCGCGGTGAAGAGCAGGGCGGCGGTCCAGGTACCGAGTCTTCGGCGGGTCACCGTCCCGAGCCTACGAGCGGGCGTCGGCCTTCGCCAGGAACTCCCCGAGCACGGCGTTGAACTCCTCCGCCCGTTCCAGGTTCGGCAGGTGTGCCGCCCCCTGAAAGACGTGCAGTTCCGAGTGGGGGAGCGCCGCGTGCATGGCCTCGGCGTCGGCGACCGGTGTGTAGGTGTCGTCGGCGCCCACCAGCACCAGCGCGGGGACCGTGACCCGGGTGAGCAGTTCGCGGTAGTCGGGGCGGGCGGCGCGGGCGCGCAGGGCGGCCGCCGCGGACGCGGGGCGGGTGGCCGTCATCATGCCGTGGACGTGCGCCTTGACCTCGGGGGAGGCGTACGGCGCGACCATCTTCTCCAGCACTTCGTCGGCGTACCCGCGCATCCCCTCGCGCTCCAGCCGGTCCGCCGTCGCGTGCCGGACCCGCACGCCCTCGGGGGTATCCGCCGCCGGGAAGGTGTCGGCGAGGACCAGGCCCCGGATCCGCTCGGGGAAGCGCCGGTAGCAGTCCATGGCGATCTGGCCGCCCATGGACAGGCCCGCCAACACGCAGGCGGACACGTCGAGTTCGTCCAGCAGGGCCTCGATGTCCTGGGCGAAACGCTCGAAGCGGTCGACCTCGGCGGCCGGCGCGGAGGTGCCGTAGCCCCGCAGGTCCGGGGCGACCACGCGGCGCGAGGCGGCGAACGCCTCAATCTGCGGGCGCCACATCGTGTGGTCGAAGGGGTGGCCGTGCACCAGGACCAGGGGGATCGCCGTCATGACGCCGACCCTAGGTCGGCGCCACTTCTCGGGGCAATAAAATTTTTGCCCTCAGTGCAATCACAGGGGGTCCTCGTGCACGACTACCGGCGTATCGCCGACCGCATAGCCGCCGACATCACCACCGGACGGCTCCGGCCCGGCGAACGCCTTCCCCCGCAACGGAAGTTCGCGCGCCGGCACGGGATAGCCGCGTCGACGGCGGAGCGGGCGTACGGCGAACTCGTACGGCGGGGACTGGTCGTCGGAGAGGTCGGGCGCGGCACCTTCGTGAAGGCCACCGCGCCGGGGCGGCCCGGCAGGGGACTCATCGAGGACGCCGGGACACCCGTCAACCTGGAGCTCAACTACCCGTCCGCCGAAGGCCAGTCCGAGCTGCTCGCCGCCACCCTCGCCCCCCTGCTGCGCCCCGACGTCCTGACCGAAGCCCTCCGCCCGGCCGCCGCCACCGGCACCCCGGCCGCCCGCGAGGCCGTCGCCGCCCTCCTCACCACCCCCCGCTGGCGGCCCGACCCCTCCCGGATCCTCTTCACGGGCAACGCCCGCCAGTCCGTCGCCGCCGCCCTCGCCTCCCTGGTGCGGCCGGGCGGCCGGGTCGGCGTGGAGGAACTGACGTATCCCCTGGTCAAGGAGATCGCGGCCCGGCTCGGCCTCACCCTGGTGCCGCTGGCCACGGACGAGGACGGCCCGCTCCCGGAGTCGGTGGCCGCCGCCCACCGCTCCGCTCCCCTGTCGGCCCTCTATGTGCAGCCGACCCTGCACAATCCGACGTCCGTCACCACGAGCCCCGGACGCAGACGCCAACTCGCCCGTGTCGTCAACGACTTGGGCATCCCGGTCGTGGAGGACCGCATCTGGTCGTTCCTGGCGGAGACCGACGACCCCTTCGCCGCGCACGCCCCCGCCCTCACCCACGTCGTCGACGGTCTGTCCAAGCGGGTCGCGCCCGGGCTCACCGTCGGCTTCCTCGTCGTACCGGAAGGGCGGGTGGACGCGGTGGCGGACGCGGTCCGGTCCGGTGGGTGGAGTGCCGGGCGGTTCGCGCTGGAGGCGGGGACGCGGTGGACGGTCGACGGGACCGTGGCGCACCTGGTCGAGGCCAAGCGGGCCGACGCCGCGCGCAGGCAGCGGGTGCTGGCCGAGTGCCTGGCCGGGTTCGCCGTACGGTCCGATCCGCGCGCGTACTACGCCTGGTGGGAGCTCCCGGCCCCCTGGCGGGCGGACACCTTCACGGCCGCCGCCGCGGCGCTCGGTGTCGCCCTCGCGCCCGGGCCCTCCTTCGCCGTCGGCCCGAACCGCACCCCGGACGCGGTCAGACTCGGGCTCGCGTCGGTGGCCGTGCCGGATCTGGAACGGGCGCTGCGCACGCTCGCCGGGCTCGCAGCAAGCCGTACCGGCCGGTGAGCCAGCAGCTCAGGGCCACCGCCAGGCCGACGGCCACCAGCAGCCAGGAGACCGTGCGCAGCGTGCCGGTCAGGGCGTCGTAGACGGCGCCCGCGGCCGGGCGGCGCACCGGGTCGGTCAGGTCGGTCAGGGTGAGACGGCGGCCGACGGCGACGGCGAGGCCCAGCAGCGCCCCGCCGAGTGCCGTGCCGAGGGCGGTGGCGGTGAGGGCGCGGCGGCGGCAGGCGGCGAGGGCGATACCGGCGACGGCGAGGACGGCGGCAGTGACGGGCAGCCAGAAACCGGTGACTTCGAGCACGACGTAGCCCTTCCGGAGACGGTCGAGTGCGGGTGCCGGGAGCACGGCGACCTCGGTGCGGGGCAGGGCGACCCGGTGCTCCACCCGGGCGGCGACGGGGGCGATGTCGACGGTCACCTCGTGGTGGCCGCCCTCCCGGACGGCCCGCAGCACGGCCTGGTGGATCGCCCTGTTGCCCGCGTCCCAAGCCGTGCCGAAGGCGGGGGTGCGGGTGAGGGCGCGGACGAAGGGCCGGGCCGGCGCGCCGACCTCGTCCGCCACCGCGTCCGCGACGCCGTCCCGCACGGCGGGGTCGTCGGCGAGCGGTGCCATCGCCGTGACGTACCGGTCCGTGTCGGCGAGGCCGTACGCCGCCCAGGCCGCCAACGCGCCGAAGGGCACGAGGAGACAGGCCAGGGCGATCAGGGCGGCCGACAGGGGGCCACGGACACGGGAGGTCACCCTTCCAGGCAAAACCGTCGCCGCCGCCCGCGCGAGCCGTGGAGCCGGGGATTACGCCGTCCGGTGGTCCTGGCGGCCGGTGCGGTGTCCGCTAGCGGATCCGGTTACCCTCGCCGTCCTCGTGCGTGTAGTAGCGGTAGAAGAACACCATGAAGATCCCCGCCGCGACCACCAGCCCCAGGGCCGTCGAACGCAGCACGCTCTCGCCCGTCTGGCTGTACAGGAACCCGACGGCCGCCCCGGCGAAGCCGGACTTCACGGCCGAGTGCAGTTCCCGCTTCAGCAGCGGGGCGAACGTCGCCACGGCGATGCACAGGACGATGAAGGCGAGGGCCGTGACACAGCCGAACAGCACGTTCCAGCCGGTGATCGGCCCGCCGTCCCGGCGGTTCGCGGCCGCCCAGTAGCCGTAGACCAGGCCGAGCACGACCGGGATGCCGTACCTGGCGGCCAGGTGCACCTTGGCGCCGAAGACATCCGGTGTCCGGGCGAACCCGCCCGAGGGTGCCGCGTGAGCCATGAGAGCACTCCTCTCTCTCCACCCCGATACGCCCCCGACTACCAGAGCACACCTGCGCGGGCGCGCGGGCAAGTCGGATGGCGGGGGGAGGTTCCCCGTGTTTCGCTGGCCCCATGAGCGGAGTAGGCCGGGGGCAGGTGCTCCGCGTCCGCGGCCGCAGTGCCGCCTGGGTGCCGCCCCTCCTGCTGCTCGTCGCGATCACCGTGATCGACTACAGGACGGGCGCCGAGTTCCGGATGATCTCCTGGGTCGTCCTGGTCCCCGGCATCGCGGCCGCGATCTGCGGCGTCCCCGGCACCGCCGCCTTCGCCGCGCTCGCCCTCGTCACCTACGTCGTCGGCGACAGCTCCTGGCCGAACCGGTACCAGTCGGGACTGCCGGATTTCATCCTGGTCGCCGTCGGCGGCGTCCTCGCCGTCCTCGCCTGCGCGGTACGCCTGCGCGGCGAGCGCAGCATGCTGCACATGCGGGACGTCGCCGACACCACCCGCCGTACCGTGCTGCGCCCGCTCCCGCCGGTGTGGGGCGGTCTGGAGCACGCGGAGGTGTATCTCGCGGCCGACAGCGAGGCCCGCGTCGGCGGCGACTTCTACGACATCCAGCCCGGCCCGCACGGCACCCGCGTGCTCGTCGGGGACGTCCAGGGCAAGGGGCTCGGCGCCGTCGAGGCGGCGGCCGCGCTGCTCGGCACGTTCCGTGAGGCGGCGTACCACGAGGCGGACCTCGCGACGGTCGCCGAGCGGCTGGAGGTCCGGGTGCTCCGGCACGGCGGGCATGTCACCGCGCTCGGCCGCGACGACGGCGACCGCTTCGCCACCGCCGTCCTGCTCGGCTTCCCCGAGGCCGACACCGGCGTGGTGGAGGCCATGGTCTTCGGTCACGAACCGCCGCTGGTGGTCGGCCCGTCGGGGGTACGGCCGCTGCTCGCCGCCGACGGACTCCCGCTGGGCCTCACCGCCCTGTCCACCGACGGTCCGCCGCCCCTCCACCGCGTCCCCCTCGGCCCCGGCGAGACCCTCCTGCTGACCAGCGACGGCGTCACCGAGGCCCGCGACGGCACCGGGGAGTTCTACGCCCTCGCCGACGAGGTGGCCCGCGCCCTCGCCGCCGACCCGCGTGCCGTCGAGCCCCGCCGCCTGGTGGCCCTCGTCCGCGACGGCACCCTCGGGCACTGCGGCGGCCGACTCCTCGACGACACCACGGTCTTCGCGGTGCGCAGGGCCGACGAGCGGGCAGGAAAGGGACGTTTGCCGTCCTGAGAACTCCCCTTCGCGGCCGCAGCGGTTACCGTGCTGCCGTAAGTGATCGACGGGGGATGGGGAGGGACCGATGCCCGGGACCGTGCTGCTGCTCGCCGCCTCGCCGGTGGGCAAGAGCCGTCTGGTGGACGCGGCGTCCGTGCTGCCCGTCCTCGCGGCCGTGCCGCCGGCCGTGCTCTCCGGCACCGACACCGCCAACGTCGTCGAGCTCGCCGACCCCCTGGAGCCGCAGGCCGTCCTGACCCGCCTGCGCGCCGTCGCGGCCACGCCGGGCCCGCTCACCGTGTTCGTCACCGGCCAGCTCGCCCTGGACCGCCGCCAGCACCTGCCCCACCTCGCACTGGCCCGCACCACCCCGGCCACCGTGCGCTACACCGCCCTGCCCTGGCAGTGGATCCGCGAGGAGTTCCGGCTGCGTTCCCCGGGGTCGACGACCCTCGTCCTCGATCTGCACGCCGACGTCGACACCTGGGGATGGCTGCGGACGCACGCGCTCGACTCCGGGCGCAACAACGCGGTGTACGGGCGGATCGCGCCGCCGCCTTCCCGACGTACGGTGGCCGTGCCGGCGTACATGAAGACGATCGCGACGATCCTGCGCAGCGGGTGGCGTCCGCCGGTCGAGCAGCTGCATCAGCAGGCGTTCGGACGGCTGGGCTCCGAGGCGTACGGGGACGTGGTGCTGACGGTGCCGCCCGCCCCGGTGGCCGTACCCGGGGGCTTCGCCCCCAGACCCGCGTACCGGCCCGAACGGCCGGCGGTTTTGGCGGTTCCGGCGCAGCCTCCTCGGCAGGAACCCGTGGACCCCCACACCCACATCGCCGCCGCTGTCCAGGCCGGCCGTCACCAGGAGGCCGACGCGGTCGCCCTGGCGCACGAGCAGGCCGCTGCCCGGGCGCACGGCCCCGCCTCCGAGCAGGCCCTGCACTGGTCCGAGGTCCGGGCGGATCTCGCGATGTTCGCCAAGGACTCGGCGCGCAGCTGCGGGATCTGGCTGACGGTGGCCCAGACCCGGCTGGCCGCCGGGCAGGCCCCCGACTCGCCGGACGTGGAGAAGGCCGTCGACCGGGCCCACCACCAGTGGGGCCAGGTGCGCGACAAGTCCCGGGCCCAGGAACTGGGCACGCTGCTCGCCCAGTTGCGCGTCCGCGTCCCGGGCCGCCGCCCCGGCGCCCTGGAGAACGTGCGCAAGCAGCTGCGGGAACTCCAGGCGACTCCGTTCTAGCCGAGCATCGCCAGCGCCCCCGACACGAGCGTCCGTACGCCCGGCGCCACCGTCGACAGGTCCGGGGCGAAGTGCGGGCTGTGGTTGCTGGGGACGGCGTCGAACTTCTCCAGCAGGTCCGCGCCCGGCGCCGCCTCCCACACCGCGGCCGGGGTGCAGGTCACGAACCAGTAGGAGTACGGGAGTTCGCCGAGCGCGAGCTTCGAGAAGTCCTCGCTGGCCATCGCCGGACCGGAGTCGAAGACGGTGTCGGTGCCGAAGACCTCGCGGTGCACGGCGGCGATCCGGTCGTCGGTCGCCGGGTCGTTGACCGTGGCCGGGTACGAGCCGCCGAGGGTCACCTCGGGCTCGCGCGGGCAGCCGGCCGCACGGCACTCGCCCTCGGCGATCCGCCGGATGGAGGCGAGCATCCGGTCCCGGACCGCCTCCGACTGGGTGCGCAGGTTGAGGGAGATGCGGGCGGTGGCGGGGATGATGTTCGGGGCCGTGCCCGCCTCGATCCGGCCGACGGTCAGGACGGCCGACTCGCGCGGTGCGATCTCCCGGCTGACGACCGTCTGGAGCCGCGTGACGATGTAGGCGGCCGTGACGACCGGGTCGACCGCCGTCTCGGGGCGCGAGCCGTGTCCGCCCCGGCCGTGCACCACGATCTCCACGTCCGTCGTCGCCGACATGATCAGGCCCGGCACGTGCGGGTACAGGCCCGCCGGACCCGGCACCGCGTGCTGGCCGAGCAGCACGTCCGGGCGCGGGAAACGGTCGTAGAGCCCGTCGGCGACCATGGCGGCCGCCCCGCCGCCGGCCTCCTCGGCGGGCTGGCCCACCAGCAGCAGCGTCCCGGACCAGGCGTCCCGGCCGTCCGCGAGCGCCTTCGCCGCCCCCGCGAGCCAGGTCACGTGCAGGTCGTGCCCGCAGGCGTGCATCACCCCGGGCGTCTCGGAGGCGTACGGCAGCCCGGTCCGCTCCTCGACGGGCAGCGCGTCCATGTCGGCGCGCAGCAGGACGGTCGGACCGTCGCCGTTGCGCAGGACGCCCGCGACGCCGGTGCCGGCGATGCCCTCGGCCGTCTCGAAACCGGCCGCCCGCAACCGCTCGGCGAGCCGGGCCGCCGTGCGGTGCTCCTCGGCCGACAGCTCGGGGTGGCGGTGCAGGTCCCGGTAGAAGTCCTCCAGGTCGGGGACCGGGAGGTCGGCGGTGAGCTCCAGCGCGGTACGGGCGGCGGCAGACGTCATGCGGGCAGCGTAGGCGCCGGAGCCCGCGGGGGATGCGGCAGAGGCCGCCGACGCCGAGGGGAGTCCGAGCGGATCGACTCCCTGGGCGGACTTACCAGGGCGCGGTGGCGGACGTACGTCCCGGACGCCGGGTACCGGGAGATCTGCTGAGGTCACTTGGTGGAACCTTTACCAGGGCGCGTCCGTTGACCGGGTGAGATCACTCATGACGAGTACCGAGGTGACGTCAATGGCACTGTTCGACCGGCTCAAGGACCAGGCCAAGAACCTGCAGCAGCAGGCGCAGGGCGGGCGCGGCACGACGACCGGCGGGCACGGACAGGGCGGCAGCGCGCGCGGCGGCTCACGCGCCCAGCTCGTCGGCGTGCTGAAGACCCAGCTCGGCTCCCTGAAGACCGAGCTGAAGAGCGGCGCGTACCGTGACGCCAGCATGGCGATGTGCGCCCTGGTCGCGGCCGCGGACGGCCAGGTGGACGCGGCCGAGATGCAGCAGATGGAGTCCCTGATCCTCGGCAACGACGTGTTGCAGAACTTCCCGCCGGAGCAGCTGCGCCAGCGCTTCCACAAGCATGTGGACCAACTGACCCGCAACTTCCCGCAGGGCAAGGCCGAGGCGCTCCAGGAGATCGCCAAGGCCGCCAAGAAGCCGACCGAGGCGCGCGCGGTGATCCAGACCGGCATCGTCATCGCCGGCGCCGACGGTCACTTCTCCCAGGCGGAACAGGCGGTCCTGCGGGAGGCCTGCGCGGCCCTGGGGGTGAACCCGGCGGAGTTCCAGCTCTGAGCAGCTGCTCCACGTATACGCACTGCCACCTACGATGAGTGCGACCAGCGACTCCGAAGGGGGCGGCGGTATGAGCGAGCAGGCGATCTATCAACACCTGCGCGAGCTGCGTGAGCACTTCACACCGCCGCCCGGCTTCACGTACCCGGAGATCAGTGACGGGACGTTCGTCATGATGGTGAGCCCCCCTCCGCGCCACCAGGTCACGGCCAAGGACGTCGCACGTCAGCTGGATCCGCAGCTCCCCGACGGGATACTGACCTTCGAAGCCACCGACACCGACGACGACTCCCTGGGCAAGCTCCGGGTCCCCGACCTCATCGTCACCGCACGCGAGGCGATGCTGACCGACGGCCCACTGGACCCGCGCGAGATCTTCCTCGCCATCGAGATCGTCTCGCCCTCCAACCCGGGCAACGACTACGAGGTCAGAGCCGCGACTACCCCGCCATGGGCATCGGTCACTACCTGATCCTCGACCCCCGCGACGGCACCTGGACCTACCAGTGGGGCATCGACACCAGCGGCGGGCGCCCCCGCTACGCCAACCGCCTCCACAAGCAGCCGTACGGCACCCCGCTCGCCGTGGCGACCGAGCTCGGCACCTGGAAGCTCGACACGACCGACCTACCGCTGTACAGCCGCAAGGACATGATGCTCGGCCCGGAGACCGACGGGACGTGACGGTCCCCGGCCGGTCTCACTGCGACGGGTGCCCGGTGACCTGCCGGACCCGGTCCACCTGCCCGGCCGGCCGCTCCCCCGACGCCTTCGCCGGCCCCACGTTGGCCGCCAGGACCAGCGTGGCCACGGCCACGACGGCGGCGGCGAAACCCCTCGTGTAGCGCGCGGTGGTGCTGGTGCGTTCGAGCACGGCGGCCTCGCAGCGGTGGCGGTGAGTACCCAGGGCGGTGACGGTGTATTAAGCAGGGTTAATACGCCGTTTAACCTAGGGGCTGCGAGAGCCGAACGGCAAGAGGGGCTTGGGGAGTTGGCCATGTCGGAGCGGGACGACCCGGGCGTCATCGGGCGACGGGTGCAGCGGCTGCGGGTCGAACGCGGGCTGACGCAGAAACAGTTGGCCGAACCGGCCTACACCCCGGCCTACATCTCCACCCTGGAGTCCGGACGGGTGCGGCCCTCCGACGACGCGCTCCGGCATCTCGCCGACCGCCTCGGCGTCGGCTTCGAGGAACTGGCCACCGGCCGCCCGGCCCGTCTCGTCACCGATCTGCGCCTGCGCCTCACCGAGGCCCAGCGGACCCTCGCCACCGGGGAGGCCGAGGAGTCCGCCGGCCAGTACACCACCCTGCTCGCCGAGGCCGACGCGCTCGACCTCCCCGACGTGCGGGCCGCCGCCCTGCTCGGGCTCGGGGAGTGCGCCGTGGAGACGGGCGAACTCGGCGCCGCACGCCAGTACTTCGAGCGGGCCGAGCAGGCCCTCGGCGACGACGTCCCGCTGCCCGCCCGGGTCCCCGCCCTCCGCGGCCGCGCCCTCGCCCACTACCTCACCGGTGAACTGCGCTACTCCGTCTACCTGCTGGAATCCACCATCGACGAGCTCAACCGCGGTGGCCTCCACGATCCCGACGCCCTGCTCCTCCTCTACGCGAGCGTCATCGGCCCCTACATGGACATGGGCGCCCACGCGCGCGCCGCCCAGGCCGCCGAACTCGCCCTCGCGCTCGCCCCCCGGTCCGCCGACCCCGCCCTCGTCGCCCGGATGCACCGCTCCGTCGCCCGCACCCTGCTCGCCGAGGGCCGCCTCGCCGAGGCCGACGCCTCCCTCGCCAAGGCCGCCGAACTGTACCGGCAGCTCCAGCTGCGCACCGAACTCGCCAACTGCCACTGGATGCGCGGGTACGTCTACGCCCAGAACGGCGAACTGGAGCGCGCCGAGGCCGAGTTGAGGCAGGCCCTCGCCATGCTCTCCGCCAAGCGGGCGGCCCTGTACTCCAGCCAGGCCGCCGTCGAGCTCGCCGACGTGCTGCACCGGCGCGGCAAGTCCGACGAGGCCGCCGCCCTGCTCCACGACGTGCTCAGCGACCTCAGCTCCGAGCGCGGCGCCCTGCACTCCGCCGCCGCCCACCGCCTCCTGGGCATCATCGCCGAGGACGCCCGGGACACCGAGGCCGCCGAGGAGCACTACGTGCGTGCCCTGAGCCTGCTGGAGCGGGCCGGCGCCGCCGGTGACCTGGCCGACCTGTGCCGGCTGCTGGGCGATCTGCTCCGCCGTACCGGAAGGATCGAGGCGGCACTGGACGCCTACCGCACCGGCCTCGGACACCGTACGGCCCCCGGCACCACCACGCTCGGGCCCGCGCCCGCACAGCCCCCTCTATGAGGATTCCCGGCTTGTGCACAGGTGTGTCCGGTTAGCCTGCCCGGGACGGACGAGCGGGTGGGACACAGCGCGTGGAGAACCAGAGGACGGTGGCCGGACGGACCGTGGCCAGCCGGGCCGGGGCCGAACGGACCGCGACGGGGCGGACCGTGTCCGACGGACTGCGGCTCGTCGCGCTCGGTGTGCGCGTACTGGTCCACATCGCCCTCGGCGGCGCCGCGCTGGCCGCCGTCGTCACCGTCGCCTCGGTCCTCGGACCCACTCTCGCCCTCGACCTCTACACTCCGCCCGTCGCCGCCTGGTGGACCGTGTTCACGGCGGTCGCGGTCCAGGGCGTGCCCTTCCTCCTGCTCGGCACCGTCGTCTCCGCGGCGATCGGCGCCTTCGTGCCGGAGCGGGTCTTCACCCGGCTCCTGCCGCGCAGCCAGGCCCTCGCGGTACCGGTGGCGGGCGCGGCCGGGGTCGTGCTGCCGGGGTGCGAGTGCGCCTCCGTGCCGGTGGCCGGAAGCCTCATGCGGCGCGGGGTCGCCCCGGCGGCCGCGCTCGCCTTCCTCCTGTCCGCGCCCGCGATCAACCCCGTGGTGCTCGTCGCGACCTCCATCGCGTTTCCCGGACAGCCCGGGATGGTGCTCGGCCGGCTGGTCGCCTCACTCACCACGGCCGTGGTGATGGGCTGGCTGTGGGCGAGGTTCGGTCGGGAGGAGTGGCTGCGGCTGCCGAAACGATCAACCGGGACCTCCGCCCGCGGGCTCCGGGCCTTCGGCGCCGGGCTCCAGCACGACTTCCTGCACGCGGGCGGCTTCCTGGTGCTCGGCGCGGCGGCCGCGGCGACCTTCGACATCGTGGTCCCGCGCTCCGTGCTCGACCTCTTCACCGGCTCCGCCTGGCTGGCGGTGCCGCTGCTGGCCGTCCTCGCGGTCGTGCTGTGCGTGTGCAGCGAGGCGGACGCCTTCGTGGCCGCGTCCCTCAGCGGCTTCCCGCCCACCGCGCGACTGGCGTTCATGGTGGTGGGACCGATGGTCGACCTCAAGCTGATCGCCCTCCAGGCGGGCACCTTCGGCCGGGCCTTCGCCATCCGCTTCTCGTCCGTCACCTGGGTGGTGGCATTGCTGAGCAGCGTGCTCGTGGGGTGGTGGCTGTCGTGAGGCGCTACGGCCCCTGTCTGCTCCTCGTCCTCGTCGGCGCGGCGGTCCTGCGGATATCGCTGTTCAGTGAGCTGTACCTGCGGTACGTGCAGGAGGGGTTGCGGCCCTACCTGGTGGTGTCCGGTGGGGTGCTGGTGCTGCTCGGGGCGGCGATGGCGGTCGCAGGGCGGGGCGGGCGCGAGGCGGTCGAGACGGTCGAGGGGCGCGGGGAGGGCGAGGACAACGAGGCGGGCGCGTACGGGCACGGGCTCGGTCACGATCACGGTGCCGCCGGGCCGCGGATCGCCTGGCTGCTCACCCTGCCCGCTCTCGCCCTGCTGCTCTTCCCGCCGCCCGCCCTCGGTTCCTACAGCGCCGAGCGCGAGGCGGCGCAGCGGGCGGCACAGGGCGTGGGAGCCTTCCCGGCCCTGCCCGCCGGGGACCCGGTCGAGCTCACCCTCGGCGCGTTCGGTTCGCGGGCGATCTACGACAGCGGGCACTCGCTGAAGGGCCGTACGGTCCGGATGACCGGGTTCGTGACCCACGGCGACGACGGGACCTGGTACCTCACCCGGCTCTCCGTGACCTGCTGCGCGGCCGACGCCACCACCAGCAAGGTCGAGGTGCGCGGGGCCACGGACGGGGCCCCGCCGGTCGACACCTGGGTCACCGTCACCGGCACCTGGCACCCCGAGGGCGAACTGGGCACCGACAGCGCCTGGCCGCCGGTCGTGGACGCCAGCGCGGTACGGCTGGTGCGGCAACCGGCCGATCCGTACGAGAAGCGCTGAAGGGGGCGCCGGGGCGGCCGTCGTCCGCGTAGGTGGACAACGGCCGCCCCGGTGGGGACACGCGCCTTGTCACGCGGTCCTCCTGGAAGGTCCCCGGCCCGCTCGGGACGGCGGGAGGCGCCCCGGTCGGCGTCGCGGAACAGGGACGAAGAGCACGGCGCGGCGCGGTCCGGGCGCGAGGAGAGGTGGAGAAACAGCGGGAGGAGCGGGGCGCACGGGCGGCTCCGGCACGGTTCGACGCCACGCGGCCGCTCCCTGACCGTCATCGAAGACCGTAATGAATCGGTGCGCGGTCTGGGAAGGGCACGGGGGAGGACTCGGCGAGGACTCAGGGAGGACTCGGGATCCCGGAACACCGGGACCCGCCGCCGAGTTGGGCCGCGGCCGGGACCGTACGGGCAGGGCTCTCAGGCCGCCGGGACCGCTGAAGAGCGCTGGTCCGCCGTACCGCTTCCGGGCGTTTCGCCCAGTGTGCGAGGGGTAGCCGGGCGGTGCCCCTGGGCGGGTACGCCACGAGCGGCGCCCCCCGCTCCCGGTGAGTCTGCTCGGGGGCCATGACGGACACCCGCGTCGACCGAGGGAGGCGGTGACCGTGCGGCCCAGGGACGCCCGCGGCGACGCCCACGGCGACGAGCCAGGTCCGTCCCCCGGCTCGGCGGGCGAAGCGGGCACCTTCGCCAACCCGGACGACGGCACCGGCCCGCTCGCGCCACCGGGAGGCGGACCACCCCGACCGGAACGCGCACGGCAGGGCGGCCGGGAGCGGGGCCGGGGCGGCGGAGACGAGCGCGAGCCCGTTGGGCCACGCGAGGCTGGTCGGCCACGCGAGGCGGGTCAGGACCCAGGGGCCGGACCCGCCCGCGAGAGCGGGCACCACCCCGGAGCCGTGCCCAGGCCGGTGCGGGATCAGGTGCGGGCGGCTGAGGTGATCGCGGCCGGAGTGCGGGGCGCCGAGCCCGCCGAGATCCCGGGCAAGTTGTGCGCGGCCGCCGTCGCGCTGCTGCCGGTGGCCGGGGCGAGCGTGTCGCTGCGCAGCGACGGCATGCCCGTCCAGCTCAGCGCCAGCAGCGACCGGGCCGCCCAACTCTCCGACATGCAGGCGACGTTGGGCGACGGACCCTGTATGTCCGCCGCGGCGGCCGGCACCGCCGTGTTCGCCACCGACCTGACCTCCGACCGGGACGCGGTCCGCTGGCCCGTCTTCGCCCAGCAGGCCACCGCCGCCGGGATACGGGCGGTCTACTCGATGCCGCTCGGCAACGACACCGTGTGCGTGGGCACCCTCGACCTCTACCGCGAGGCCCCCGGCGAACTCACCCGGCGTGAGCTGCGTGTCGCCGAGCTGGTGGCCAGCGTCATGACGGTGGCCCTGATGGCACTGCCCCGGGGGGAGGACAACGGCCCGGAGGGCGAGGACCCCTGGCTCAGCGGCCTGGCCACCGCGCACGACGAGGTGTACCAGGCCGTCGGCATGATCATGGTGCAGCTCGGCGTCGACGCGGACGAGGCCCTCGCCCGGCTGCGCGCGCACGCCTTCGCGCACAGCCGCAGCGCGCTCGACGTGGCGCACGACGTGGTCTGGCACCGGAAACGGTTCGAGCGGGACTGACCGCTCACACCTGCACCCGCCCCTGCCTGCGCACCTCCGCCAGCCGCTCCGCCCCCAGTTGTACGACCGCCTGCGTGGCGTCCGTCTGTACGTCGCCGAAGCCGCCGTTCGTCACACTGATCGCGTCCTCACCCACGCGGAGCGCGGCGACGTCCAGCGTGAGCGTCGTCGGCTCGCCGTCCGGCGACTGCCCGGTCAGCAGCACCCGCAGCCCCTGCCGGGCGTCTCCCGCCTCCGGCAACGGCAACTCGGCGACCTGCGCCCCGAGGACCGCCCCTGTGGTCGTGGTCGCCGCGAACTGCGAGCACGTGCGCGGAAGGCTCCTGAGCCAGGCCAGGGTCTTGTCGATCTCCGCCTGGGGACGCGCGAGCACCTGATACCGCATCTGCGCCTCGTTCCACTCGTCGTCCATCCCGACGACCGCGCGGGGACGGGCGTCGGCGCCGAACAACTCGTCCGCGTACAGGGCGTCGAGCAGCCGCTGGCACTCCCGTCGGTCGGCCTTCGCCTTCAGCACCTCGTCGTGCCAGGTGGCCACCCCCTGGGACGGTGTCCAGGGCTCCCCGAGGTCCGCGTCGGTGACGAGCGCGGCCCGCGCCATCGCCTCGGTGAGGGCCGAGGACGGGGCGGCGGACGCCTTCGGGGACGGCGGCGGCGCGCTGCTGGGCGGCGTGATCGACGGCCTCGGGGCGGTGGGGGGCGTGGAGAGCGCGGAACAGGCGGTGGCGGCGAGGAGCCCGGAGAGGGCGAGAGCGGAGGCGGCGGCGCGGGCGGCGCGGGGCGGGGTCATGCTTCAAGTGATCACCGGCTTCACGGAGGTCACCAGCGGTCTGGGCCGTACGGGCTACGGGTTCCGGGCCAACGGGGCTACGGGGCCGGGGTGCAGGAACCCCGGCCGCCCACCAGGCCCTTTGCGCAGGGATCTAGTTGTTGCCGGCCATGACGTTGGTGATGCTCGCGCGTGAGGCGTGAGGCGTGAGGCGTGAGACGGGAGACGGTTTCCGGCGGCGGTGCGAGGCCGGTGGTAGTTGTGGTGGGCGTTCCAGACCGCGATTGCCCGAGCTCGCTCTGCTTGGGCGCGCCGGCCACCGGCCTACGGTGCGCTCGCTGATCCGCATGCCTTGGTTCGCGAGTTCGAGGGTGATCCGGCGGGCGGACCACTTGTCGTCTCGCCGTAACTGCTCGACCCGTTCGACGACCGGTCGTACCGGTTCTTCCACTTGGACAGGCAGGCGCGGGAGACACCGGCCTCGGCGGCGACACGCGCGATCGGACGGGTGCGGCAGCGTGCCACGAGCCTTCGGCGTCCCTGCATGTTCAAAGGGACGTTCGCATGTGTCATCGGAGCACCTCGGTGCTCCGGCCGGCCGTGATGGCGGTGAGGAAGGGGAACGCGATGAGCAGCGCGGCCGCGACGAGGAGTCCGCTGGCCCAGAGCGGCCCGAGGTTGCCGGCTTCGGTGCTGAGGGTGGCCGCAGCGATGACGGGGCCGACGGCGGCGCCCACGTTGAGCGCCGCGGTCGCATACGAGCCGGCCATGGTGGGGGCTTCCGCGGCCTCGTAGAGGACCCGCGTAATCAGCGTGCTGCCCAGCGCGAACGACAGTGCGCCCTGCACGAACACGAGGATGAACAGGGCGACCGGCTCGTTGGCCAGCATCGCCAGGGTCGGCCAGCCGATGAGCAGCAATGGGCCGCCGACGGCGATGACCGGGCCGGGACGCCGGTCGGACAGCCGGCCGGCGACGGTGACGCCCACGAAGGATCCGACGCCGAAGAGCACCAGAGCAATGGAGATCCACAACTCGCCCAGCCCGGCGCTGTCGGTCACCACGGGGGCGAGGAAGGTGAGGCTTGCGAAGGTTGCCGAGTTCACCAGCGCGCCGAGCAGCATCACCAGAATCAAGCGTGGCCGTGTGAGCTGGGCGAGTTCCGTTCGCAACGCCTGCCTGCCGGTAGCCTCACCTTCATCACGTCCTGCCGGGATTCCCTTCAGGATGCCGACAGCTGCCGGCAAGCAGAGGGCGGCGACAGCCCAGAAGGTGGCCTGCCAGCCGAGCAACGTGCCGAGTACCGCGCCGCCAGGGACACCGGCGATCGTGGCCACCGTCGTGCCTGACAGCAGCACGGCAAGCGCACGTCCTTTCCTGTCGGGTGAGACCAGCGTGGCGGCAGCCGTCAGAGCGACGGCAAGGAACCCTGCGTTCGCGAGCGCGGCGGCGAGCCGGGTGGCGAACAGTATGGGGAAGCTTGTGGTGCTGGCGCCCACGGCATGAGCTGCCGCGAAGGTGAGGATGAACCCGAGAAGGCTGGAGCGCCTGGGCCAGTTGCGGGCCAGCGCGGCCACAAGGGGGGCGCCGACGATCATGC
Organism: Streptomyces sp. NPDC006335; assembly: GCF_040612795.1. Lineage (NCBI taxonomy): Bacteria > Bacillati > Actinomycetota > Actinomycetes > Kitasatosporales > Streptomycetaceae > Streptomyces > Streptomyces sp. NPDC006335. Next base: position 70,334 of record NZ_JBEXQX010000009.1, on the reverse strand, counting down.
CGACCGCGAACGCCGAGGTGAGCGTTCCGGCCGTCCCGACTGTGACATCGAGATCTGAGGCGATGTCCGGCAAGAGGCCGGCGAGCATGAATTCCGAGGTGCCCATGGCGAAAACAGCCATGGCAAGCAGGTACAGCGGGAAAGGCATCGAGTGGCTCCGAGGTGAGGAGAAGCACGAGAAGGTCATCTCGTCACCGCGGCCAGCCCCAAGGGCACACTCGCCCGTCCGCAGAATGTGGCGCGACGACAGGGCTACGAGCTCAGTGGCTCAGGGGGCTGACGGCGTGACCGAAAGCCCCCACCTTGTCTGACTCAGGACTCGACATGGCCCGCACGGTACCCGACCGATACCAGTCGAAGCACCTTGGTTTCACTGACGTCATGTCCCGCAACATCTAGTTCTCGCCGTCCGCACCCAGCACCTCCATCGCCTCCTCGCAGGCGAAGCCGATCGGGTCGGTGAAGACGCGCAGCCCGTGGGCGACCAGGGCGCCCTCGTGCAGGAGCATGAGCGTGCGGGCCTGCTCGGGGGCCAGGTCGGTGAAGAGCCGGAGCATCCACTGCTTCTGGCCGGTGATGACGGCGTACGCCGGGTGCGCGGGGTCGCTGATCTCGGCGTGGGCGTTGACCATGCCGCACCCCTTGGGGCTGTTGTCGTCCATCCACTCCCGAGAGGCCTCGAAGACCGCGCGGACCCGGTCGACGGCCGCCGGCCCCGCCGCCCCCAGCCGCTCCAGGACATACGTCCGCCAGCGCTCGTCCCGGTCGGCGAGGTACTCCACCACCAGCTGCTCCTTGGAGCCGAACCGGTCGTAGAGCGTCTTCTTCGTCACCCCGGCCTCGGCGGCGATCAGGTCCACGCCGACCGCGTGGATGCCGCGCTCGTAGAACAGCCGGGACGCCGCCGCGAGGGCGCGTCGGGCGCCCGGGGTCATGTTGATCCGCCGTACCTGCTGTGCCTGTGCGCTGTCTCCCACGCTCCCGACTATACCGATCTGTATAGTGGAGCGGGCAAGGACGTATACAGATCTGTTTAGTCACGGGTGGTGACCTCGATGAACGTCCTGCTCTCCGCCGCTTTCGTCGTGTGCTGGAGCTCCGGGTTCGTCGGAGCGAAGCTGGGCACGCAGGACGCCGGCGCGACAACGCTCCTCATGTGGCGTTTCCTGCCGCTGGCGGTGGCCCTCGCCGCGTTCGCCTTGTACCGGGGCCGGGCCGCCTGGCGCCCCCTGGCACCCCGCGACCTCGCACGGCAGGTCCTGATCGGGCTGCTCTCCCAGAGCGGTTACCTCCTCACCGTCTACTACGCCATCCAGCTCGGCGTCTCCAGCGGTACGACGGCCCTGATCGACGGCACCCAGCCGCTGGTCGCCGGCGCGCTCGCCGGTCCGCTGCTGCGCCAGTACGTCTCGGCCAGGCAGTGGCTCGGCCTGTGCCTGGGTCTCGGCGGAGTCGCCCTGGTCACCACGGCCGACGCGGCGTCGACGACGGGGGTGGCGTGGTGGACCTACCTCGTCCCGTTCGCCGGGATGCTCTCGCTGGTCGCGGCCACCTTCCTCGACCGGCGCTCCCGCACCCCGGTGACCCCGGCCGTGTCGATGACCGTCCACTGCGCCACCAGCGCCGCCGTCTTCACGGCCGCCGCCGTCGCGACCGGCACCGCGACCCCGCCCGCCGACGGATCCTTCTGGCTGGCCACGATCTGGCTGGTGACGCTCTCCACCTTCGGCGGCTACGGCCTGTACTGGCTCGTCCTGCAACGCTCCGGAGTCACCGAGGTCAACACCCTCATGTTCCTCATGGCCCCGGTGACCGCCGTCTGGGGCGCCCTGATGTTCGGCGAACCCTTCACCCCCCAGACGGCCCTGGGCCTGGCGGTCGCGCTGACGGCGGTGGCGGTGGTACGGGGAGCGAGCACCCGTCAAGGGGAAGCGGAGGCCGCCGACTCCCGCTGACGGGCACTGCGCCCCCCGCCACGACCCCGGCCGACGATCAACTGCCGTATCGGCTGCGCACATCCGGTGCGCAGCCAGTGTCACCGGCGATGGTCCAGCAGTTCTTGCTCGTCAGGCCCTCGAACGCCTTCTGGCAGCGGGGCAGGGGTCTACGCTGTGACCTGCGGCCACCGCATGATCGTTGTCTTCGCACACCGATGCTCAACGGTGGCCGCGTCAGGTCGCGCAGCGTCTGCCTGCCGTGCTGTGTCTGGGAGGGCTTGTGCAACGGGGCGAAGTCTGGTGGGTCCAGTTCGACGAGCGGAGGTTGGTCGTACTGCTGTCAGGAGACGACGCGTCCGGGTTCCAGGTGATGCAGGTCGTCGCTCCGGCGGGTCTCGACGTCAGCGGTCTGGGCATCGAAGTGACGGTCGGCGCCGGTGAAGGGCTGCCGCTCGAAGGCGTGCTGCGGCTCGCGTTCCCGCGTCCAGGCTTCACCCCGTGCACATGGCTGACCACCGTGTCCCGGGACGACCTGATGGAGCGGGCGGCCGTGCTGTCCTCCGAGAAGCTCAGCGAGATCGACGATGCCCTCCGACTCGCTGACCGAGCACCGGAGTGGACTCCGGCAACGACGGCGAAGCTCAGCGAGATGAGGGACGCCCTCCGTCGCGGTGAACTCGGGTAGACGGAGGACTGCGCCGATCAGTACCAGTGCTACTGGGCTTCCTCGGAACCGTCCTCGCTCGCTCCAGCGATCTTGCCGCCGACGTACACCACGCTCAGCGCGAGAGCGGCTGCACCAGCGGCTGCCACCACCCTCATCCCCGCCCCCAGGAACTGCTTGCTCTCGCTGTCCTTCTCGGATACCCGCCGCACGTTCTGGTCCAGGCGGTCGTGGAGGGCCTCCCGCTGTTCCCAGCTGAGGTCGTCCCGACCGAGGTCGGCCCGCAGGGCGTCCCGCTGGTCCTGCGAAGCCTGGTAGAAGTGGTTCTGACTGTTCTCGTTGGCCGCGAGAGTGGACTTGTGGGCCTCTGTGACCGCATCGATGTCGGCCTTGGCCAGGTCCTTGAAGGCGGGGAACTGCTCGATGAGCTTGAGCCGCACCTCAGTGGCCATCTCGGGCATCGCTGCCGCGAACTTGAGCACCTTGTCCTTGGACAGGTTCCGCCAGTCCGGGATACCCAACTTCCGCTTGAGCGCTGCTTCGTTCACGTGGCCCATTCCCTGACTCCGTTCGTCGTCCCGGATAGTAGCGGTGCCCACCGACAAGCCCCTCTGCGTCGTCCTCGGCCCCGGCGGAAAACCCCGTAGCCCCGCCCCCGCCCCACCCCCTACCCTCGCCCCATGCAGCGTGCCCACCTCATCGCCATCCCGTCGATCACGACGACGCCGGAGCAGGTCCCGGCGCGCTGACCGCTGACGCAGTCCGAAGCCCCGGGGCGAGTGCCCCGGGGCTTCGCCGTTCCCGTCGGTTCCTCGCCCCCACCGCGAGGGAGAACCCCATGAACGCCAAGTACCCCCTGAACCCCCAGCACCCCCTGAACCCCGCGCACGACCACCGTCGGCTCGGCCGTGAGCTCGGTCTGTTCGACACCGATCCGTTGATGGGCGCGGGGCTGCCGTACTGGCTGCCCGACGGGGCCGTCGTACGGCATGTCCTGGAGGAGTACGTCAGGGAGGCCGAGCGGGCCGCCGGGTACCGGCACGTGTACTCGCCCGTGCTCGGGAAACGGGAGCTGTACGAGATCTCCGGGCACTGGGACCACTACGGCGAGGACATGTTCCCGCCGATGCGGCTGGGCGGCGAGGAGGTCGTGCTGCGGCCCAGCCTCTGCCCGCACCACGCCCTCATCTACCGGTCGAGGTCGCACAGTTACCGTGAACTGCCTTTGCGGATGGCGGAGTTGGGTGGTATGTACCGTTCCGAACTCTCCGGTGTCCTCGGCGGTCTCACCCGCGTCCGTGCCATCCAGCTCAACGACGCCCACATCTTCTGCACCCCGGAACAGGCCGTGGCGGAGGCCCGGGCCGCCCTCGACCTCATCCGGCGCGCCCACGACGACCTCGGCATCCGGGCGGCCAGGTACCGTCTGTCCCTCCCGGGCGGCTCCGCCAAGTACGTCGCGGACCCCGCGCTCTGGCGCCGCGCCACCGCTCTCCTCGAAGAGGTCCTGGACGGCGTCGAGTACGAGTCCGCGGAGGGCGAGGCCGCCTTCTACGGCCCCAAGATCGACGTGCAGATCAGCGATCCCGCCGGCCGTGAGTCCACCCTCTCCACCGTCCAGATCGACTTCCACCAGCCTGAACGCTTCGACCTCCACTACACCGGCCCCGACGGCGGCAGGCACCGCCCGGTGATGGTCCACCGCAGTGTCATCGGCAGCGTGGAACGGGTGGTCGCGCATCTCATCGAGGCGCACGGCGGCGCGTTCCCGGTGTGGCTCGCCCCCGTGCAGCTCGTGGTCCTCCCCGTGGCCGACGCCCAGGAGGAGCGGGCCCTCGACGTCGTACGGCGGGCCGAAGCGCGCGGTATCCGGGCCGAACTCTCCGGCCCCGGCGACGGCACCCTCGGCGCCCGCATCCGCGCCGCGCGCCTGGTGCCGTACCAGGCGGTGATCGGCGAGCGGGAGGCCGACGCCGGCTGTGCGGCCGTACGGCTGCGGGACGGACGTAGGCCAGGAGCTGTGCCGGTCGACGCGTTGCTTGACCGGATCGCCGCCCGGGACGGTGATCGTGGGGCCGAACTCTGGGCGGCTGCGTAAGGTCGGTCCCGTACGCCAGCGACGTACGCCAGTGACGAAAGGACCCCCGCCGTGACCGGTCAGCCCATCCCGGTGATCATCGACTGCGACACCGGTGTCGACGACGCCCTGGCCCTGTTGTTCGCCGTCCGGCATCCCGGCATCGACCTGCGGGCGGTCACCTGTGTCGCCGGGAACACCGACGTCGACGGCGTGGTCCGCAACACGCTGACCGTGCTGGAGCAGGCCGGGGCCGGGGACATCCCGGTCGCCCGGGGTGCCGAGCGGCCGCTGATCGAGCCCGTGCGCACCGCGCAGCACGTGCACGGGCTCGACGGCATGGGCGACCTCGGGTTGCCCGCGCCGACCCGGGTGGCGGTGGACGTGGACGCGGTGACGCTCCTCAGGCGGGAGATCCTCGCCTCGCCCACCCCGGTGACGCTCGTCCCGACCGCGCCGCTCACCAACATCGCGCTGCTCCTGCGCACGCACCCCGAAGTGGTGCGGAACATCGAGCGGATCGTGTTCATGGGCGGCGCGGTGGCGACCGGGAACGCCACACCGGTCGCGGAGTTCAACGTCTGGCACGACCCCGAGGCGGCCGCGGTCCTGCTCACCGCCGGGGTGCCGATCACCATGTACGGCTTGGACGTCTTCGAGCGCGTCATCGTCCCGGCGGCGGACGTCCAGCGCCTGCGCGCCAGCTCGGAACCGTCCCTGCGCATGGCCGGCGAACTCCTCGCCCACCGCGACCCGGCCACCACGGGGGACCCCACCCCCACCGGCGGCCTCGGCGACGCGGGCGCGGTCTGCGCGGTCGTCGACCCGGACGGCCTGACCACCGAACTCCTCCCGGTGGAGGTCTCGTTGGCCCCCGGGCCCACCCGTGGCCAGACCGTCGTCGACCGCCGCCGCCGTCCCGGCGAGTCCGAGATCCACGAGGGCGAGCGCGAAGTGACCCTGGTGGACGTGGGGTTGGGCGTGGACGTGGAGCGGTACGTGAAGCTGTGGCTGACGGCGGTGGAGGGGGTCTAGTCGCCACGCGCGCCTCAGGAAACCCCGCGCCTCGGGGGACCTCGGAAACCCCGCGTCTCGGAGACCCCGCGCCTCAGGAACCGCTGACGCCCCAGCGCTGCTCCACCTTCGCCAGCCGCCAGTAGGCGATCGCCGCCGCCCACACCACCACGAACAGGCCGACGATGACGTAGCCGACGTTGTCGAGGTCGATGTCGGCGATCCAGGTGGTGAGGGCGTCGGTGAGGTCGAGCTTGTCGTGCAGGACGCCGACGAGTTCGATCGTGCCGATGAAGAAGGCGACCGCGATGGACAGCCCGGTGATGGCGAGGTTGTAGAAGACCTTGCGGACGGGGTTGGAGAAGGCCCACTGGTAGGCGAAGTTCATGAACGTGCCGTCGAGGGTGTCGAACAGGCTCATGCCGGCGGCGAAGAGGAGGGGAAGGCAGAGGATCGCGTACCAGGGGAGTCCGGCCGCCGCACCCGACCCGGCCATCACCATCAGCGTGACCTCGGTGGCGGTGTCGAAGCCGAGCCCGAAGAGGAAGCCCAGCGGGTACATCTGCCCGGGCCGGGTGATGGACTTGGTGAGCCGCCCGAGAACCCGGTTCATGAACCCGCGCGAGTCGAGGTGCTGCTCCAGCTCCTTCTCGTCGTACGACCCCGCCCGCATCGCCCGGAAGACCTTCAGGATGCCCACCAGGGCGACCAGGTTGAGGGCGGCGATGAGGTAGAGGAACGTGCCGGAGATCGTCGTACCGAGGAAACCCAGGACCTGGTGGGTGCCGGACCCCTCGTTCATGACCTTGCCGGCGAGCTGGGTGCCGCCCGCGATGAGCGCGGCGAGCAGGACCACCACGCTGGAGTGCCCGAGCGCGAACCAGAACCCCACCGACACCGGCCGCTTGCCGTCGGCCATCAGCTTGCGGGTGGTGTTGTCGATCGCGGCGATGTGGTCCGCGTCGAAGGCGTGCCGCATGCCGAGGGTGTAGGCGGTGATGCCGAGCCCGATGCCGAAGGCCTTGTCGCCGACCTCGTAGTGCCCCGGAACGACGAGCAGGAACAGGATGCCGAAGGCGAGGACGTGCAGCGCGGCTATCGCGGCCATCAGACCGGCCGTCTTGACGGTGTCCTCGCGCCGCCAGCGGAAGGAGGGGGCGGCGGCGGTCCCGGGCAGGGCAGGGTCGGTCATACGGTGGTCACTCCAGCACCTCGTGGATGAACTCGTGAGCTGCCGTGGCCGGTCTCCTGGCTTACGGGTCGTGCGTTTCCCCGCCCGCCTTCCCGGCCTGATGATGACGGCCAGTGGCTGTCCCGTGAGGGACGTGGGAGGGAAACTCCCCGATCACAGTGGCGAGGGCCGCACCGGTATGGACCTTTGAGGGGTCGTCACCGGTTTCCCGAGCACCACGGCCCGCCCACCGTAGGCGGGGGTGGGGGTTCCTGCATAGCTGCACACCTGCGCAGGTATGGAAGATCACACATGGCCGCCTGCGAGGATGTGCCCCATGCACCTCGTCCCGGCCGACCGAGCCGACCGCCGCACCATCGACGGGCACCGGGTGTGCGACGCCATCGCCGCGATCGGCGACCCGGGACACGTCCGCACCTGGTCCGACCGCTTCGCCCTCCTCGCCGACCCGAACCGGCTGTCCCTGCTGCTCGCCCTGCACCGGACCGGCCCCCTGGCCGTCTCCGACCTCGCGATCGCCACGGGCATGAACGACCCCGCCGTGTCGCAGGCGTTGCGGCTGCTGCGGGCGGCCGGGGTCGTGGCGGGGGAGAAGGAGGGGCGGGTCGTGCGGTACTCGGTGGTGGACGAGGCGGTACGGGGGTTGTTGCAGCAGGTGTCGTGAACGCGCGGGTCGGTCGCCCTCGTTCGCCGGGCGGGCCTGTGTACGGTGTTTGCCGTTCACCGGGTTCGATCACCGGCTAGCGTGCGCGGATGGAACACCTGGGACCCGTGACCTGGCCGCCCTCACCGATCAGAACCAGGAGGCTCGTGCTTCGTGCGCCCGAGGTCCGGGACCGTGCGGCGTTCGTCGAACTGCTCGCCTCGCCCGAGGTGCACACCTACCTCGGCGGGCCCCGGCCGCGTGACGAGCTCGAGCGCGAGCTGCCCGCGGTGCCCGAACGGTGGCCCGGGAGCTTCGTCGTCGATCTCGACGGGGCGATGATCGGCCAGATCCTGCTCAGGAGAGCGACCGGGCACCGAAGGCCGGCCGCAGCGGGCAAGGTCGACCTCGGCTACCTGTTCCTGCCGCGGGCATGGGGACACGGGTACGCCGCCGAGGCGTGCGGGGCGGCCCTCGACTGGCTGGCCGGTGTGCTTCCCGGCGAGCCGGTGGTGCTCACCACCCAGAGCGCCAACGTCGGCTCGATGCGCCTCGCGGCGAACCTGGGGTTCACCGAGGTGGAGCGGTTCGAGGCCTGGGACGCCGAGCAGTGGCTCGGCCTGCGGACCCCGGCCGCGCTGGGCGGCTGAGGAAGGGCCCCTCGGCCCAAAAGAGGCCCCCGGTCGCGCCTGACGGCTGGGGGAGGGCCCCTGGCCGCGCCCTTCGGCTGAGGGAGGGCCCTTGGTAGTGCTGGGCGGCTGACGGAGGGCCCCGGTAGTGCTCCTCGGCTCAGGGAGGCTCCCGGTCGCGCCTGACGGCAGGGGGAGGGCCCCTGGTCACCCTTCGGCTGAGGGAGGGCCCTCGGTCGTGCTGGGCGGTTGAGGGAGGGGCCCCCGGTCGCGCCCCTCGGCCCCAGAGAGGCCCCCGGTCGCGCGCCCCCGCTGAGCAGGGTCCCGTTCGCGCCCCTAGAGGGAGAGAGAGCCCCGGTCGGTGACCCGCGTCACCCCTCCACCCCCCACCGCTCCGGCCCGCCCCCCTTCCACTCGATCCACGGTGACTGCGCCACCTCCGCCGGATCGATCTCCAGTCCCGCGCGGCGGAGGAACTCGGCGACGTCGGTCAGGTTGTGGGCCAGGCCGAGGATCTCGCCGTCGACGCGCACGCGGCGGCCGCCGGTGGGGGACGGAGGGTGCACGATCACACGGATCGGTCCGGACATGTCTTCAGGATCGTCCGCGACGTACGGTCCCGCATGTCGGTCCGTCATCGGGGGAGCCGTTCGCCGACGTCCGCGAGGTCACGCAGTTCCCGCCACTCCGCGGGGCGCGGGCGCCCGTGCTGCCAGTGGGGGTGGAAGAACACCTGGGTCGACAGCCGGTACAGGCGTCGGCGCAGCTCCGTACGGCCGGGGCGCTCGGCGAGCTGCCGGTAGGTGGCACTCCACTCGCGCTGTGCCCGGGCGAGGTCGTCGGGGAACGATCGCATGCCCGGATTCAATCATGTGTTCGATTTATAGGGCCACGGCAGGGCCGAGCGATGAGTTCGGGAGGCGCGTCGGGTCTGCCGGGACGACACGAAAAAGCTTCGAGAAGACCGGAGAACGCCATGACCGCCACGTACACCTTCGACGTCTTTTCCAGCCTCGACGGCTACGGCGCCGCCGGCGGCGACTGGAGCGGCTACTGGGGCAAGCAGGGCCCCGAGCTGCTCGATCACCGCCTCGCCCAGTACCGCGAGGAGCAGCGGATGGTCTTCGGGGCCACCACCTACCGGGCGTTCGCGCAGATGCTGGCGGCGAGCAGCGAGGGGGACGACGTGCGGGACCCGTGGGTCACCCGGATGCGGAACCTGCCGACGACGGTGGTGTCGACCACCCTGGAGGACACGCTGGGCTGGCCGGACGCCACCGTCGTGAGCGGTGACGCGGTGGACGTCGTCGCCCGGCTCAAGGAGGAGTCCGAGGTGCCGTTGCGTTCGCACGGCTGCCTGTCGATGAACCGGGCGCTGATGGCCGCCGGACTGGTCGACCGGGTGCAGGTGACCCTCTTCCCCGTCATCACCGGCCGGACCGGCCTGGACCCGGTCTTCCGGGACGCGGCCGACTTCGACCTGGAGCTGATCGAGAGCCGGACGCTCGACGGTCACATCCAGGAGCTCGTCTACCGGCCCACCCTGCACTGACGCCCGGCACGCGGAAGACCGCGGACACACGCGGAAGGGGCCGCCCGCACCCGAAGGTGGGACGGCCCCGTCAGAAGGGGTCAGGCGCGCGAGGCCTTGCGGCGACGCGTGGCGAGCACGATGCCCGCGCCACCCGCGAGCAGCACCGCCGCACCACCCGCGATGAGCGGGGTGTTGCTGCTGGCGCCGGTCTCGGCGAGGTTGTCACCGCCGCCGCCGTTCGGCGTGGGGGCGCCCGGAGTCGTGGTGGACTCCGAGGCGGACGGGGTCGGGGTGTCCGTGCCCGGGGTCTCGGAGGCCGGGGGCGTGCTCTCGGACGCCGGCGGAGTGGACTCGGAGGCCGGAGGCGTCGACTCCGAGGCCGGCGGAGTGGTCTCCGAGGCCGGCGGGGTCGCCGGAGGCGTGGTCTGCGTGGTCGTGCAGTCCTTCGTGCCGCCGTTCCAGGCCGCGATCAGCTTGTCCTTGATGACCGGGTGGTCCGGGCCCTTGGGGAGGTCGCCGTGCGGGAGGCCGTCGTTGGCGTCGAGCTTGCCGTCGAACTTCGTGTTGCCCCGGTAGAGGTCGATCTGCGCGTAGCAGCCGGCGTCCGGGATCGAGATGTCGAGGGAGTCGACGGAGCCGGCCTTGACGGTCACGGTGTCGAAGTCGTGGAAGACCTGCTCACCGGAGGTGGCGAACGTCGGGCCGTGCGCGCGGTAGGACGCGAGAGAGGCGGTGCAGGTGGACGCGTCGCCCGCCGCACGGACCTTGACGTGGACCTTGCCGTCGTCGGTCGGCTTCAGGTTCAGGTCGTCGACCTTGACCGAGGCGAAGAAGTTCTTGCCGTCGAGGGAGAACTCGCAGCGGTCGGTCTCGGTCTTGGAGCCGGCGCCCGTACCCGGCTTGTAGCTTCCGCCGTCCTGCCAGCCCTTGCCGCCGGGGCAGTCGGAGGCGGAGGCGACGGAGGCGAGGGCAGCGGAGAAGGCGAGCGTCGCTGCGCCCGTCCCCAACAGGCGCCGCATGGTGACACGTCTCGCTATGGACATACGTATCCCGTCAGGATGAGAGTGGTCTCAGAAAACACTGGGCCCATTGGTCACATGCGCCACGGTGTTCGCACATCGTGGATCTCCTTGCGGAACGCTGTCAACCTGCGGTGATACAAGGTCCGTTCAATGACCATCACAATTTCGACACACCGGGAACGGCCTCCTCCGGAAATCCCGGGTTCACTTTTCCGGTGAGGTGGACAGATATCCCCTTTGTCGCCTTCATGGAACGTACATATCGCACCGGAATCGCAGAGGAGCCCGCGTGACCCCGCGTACCACCACGCCCGACCCCTCGCCCGACCTCTCCAGCCACGACCCGAACTGGTGGCGGCAGGCCGTCGTCTACCAGGTCTATCCCCGCAGCTTCGCCGACGCCGACGGTGACGGCCTCGGGGACCTCCAGGGCGTCACCCGGCGCCTGGCGCACCTGGCCGCCCTGGGCGCCGACGCCCTGTGGCTGAGCCCCTTCTACCCCTCCGAGCTCGCCGACGGCGGCTACGACGTCGCCGACTACCGGGACGTCGACCCGCGCCTGGGCAGCCTCGACGACTTCGACGCCATGGTCGCCGAGGCCCACCGGCTCGGCCTGAAGGTGATCGTCGACCTCGTCCCCAACCACACCTCCCACCAGCACGTCTGGTTCCAGGAGGCCCTCGCCGCCGGGCCCGGGTCCGCGGCGCGCGAACGGTACGTGTTCCGGGACGGGCGGGGCGCGCACGGCGAACTGCCGCCCACCGACTGGCAGTCCGTCTTCGGCGGCAGTGCCTGGCGGCGGGTCCCCGACGGGCAGTGGTACCTGCATCTGTTCGCCCCCGAGCAGCCCGACCTCAACTGGTCCCACGAGGAGGTCCGCGAGGACTTCCGCACCACCCTGCGCTTCTGGTGCGACCGCGGGGTCGACGGCTTCCGCGTGGACGTGGCGCACGCGCTGGCCAAGGACCTCACCGAGCCCCTGCGCGACCTCGGCGACCTGCCCGGCGTCGCGGAGGAGGCCCTGCACCACCTGCCGCCGGGCGACCACCCCTACTGGGACCGCGACGAGGTCCACGAGATCTACCGCGACTGGCGCACCATCCTCGACTCCTTCACCCCGCCCCGCATGGCCGTCGCCGAGGCCTGGGTGCCGGGCGCCCGCCGCGCCCTGTACGCCCGCGCGGACGAACTGGGCCAGGCCTTCAACTTCGAGTACCTCCAGACCGCCTGGGACGCCGAGGAGCTGCGCCAGGTCATCACCGACTCCCTCGCCACCGCCCGCACGGCCCACGCCTCGGCCACCTGGGTGCTCTCCAACCACGACGTCGTCCGGCACGCCTCCCGCCTGGTGCTGCCGCCGGGCACCGACGAGAACGCCTGGCTGATGTCCGGCGGCCACGCGCCCGGGATCGACCTCGCCCGCGGCCTGCGGCGGGCTCGCGCGGCCACACTGCTCATGCTGGCGCTGCCGGGATCGTCGTACGTCTACCAGGGCGAGGAGCTCGGGCTGCCCGAGGTCGCCGACCTGCCCTTCGAGGTGCTCCAGGACCCGATCTGGGAGCAGACGGGACGGGTCCGCAAGGGGCGCGACGGGTGCCGGGTGCCGCTGCCCTGGACGAGGAGCGGTCCGTCGTACGGCTTCGGCGCGGGCGGTGCCTGGCTGCCGCAGCCGCAGTGGTTCGCCGAGTACGCCGTCGAGGCCCAGGACGGTGTCGAGGGCTCCACGCTGGAGCTGTACCGCACCGCGCTGCGTCTGCGCCGCAAGCTCCTCCAGGGGGAGGAACTCACCTGGACGGACAGGAGCCCGGCCGGCGTGCTGGACTTCGTCCGCCACGAGGGCTGGCGGTGTGTCGCCAACCTGTCGGAGGCCGCCGTCCCGCTTCCGGCCGGGGAGGTGCTCATGACCAGCAGCCCATTGGAGGACGGGCTGCTGGGACCGGACACGACGGCCTGGCTGGGCTAGGGCGAGGGCTGGGCTAGCCGACGGTCGGTGTCGGGGTCGCCCCCGCGGCCGGGGTGGCGCCGTTCGCGTTCTCGCCCGGGACCGCGAGCGGCGTCGAGGTCGGGTTCGGCGGCGGGGTGAGCACGACCATCGGGGCGCCGGGCTGCGGCGCCGGCGGGGTCAGGTCGGTGTCGGGCAGCTTCGGCGGGGTGGTCTGCATGAAGAGGGCCTGGTCGAAGTTGACGAAGCCGGTCTTCTCCATGACCGTCATGTGGTCGAGCACCGTGTCGTTGGCCATGTCGGCCAGCGACCGCACCAGCGAGTTCTTCGTGGTGGAGCGGACCTTCGAGATCGTGTTGAAGATCGAGCCGTGCGTCACCCGCAGGATGTTGGCGAAGTTCGTGTCGAACTGCTGGCCGCTGCTCGACTCGATGGTGTTCACGAAGCCGACCTGCTGCGGGCTCGCCACGTTCGGGATGGTGATGTTGAGCATCGGCGCGATCTTGCGGCAGGCCGCGTCCAGGGCCGCGTGTCCGTCGATGAGGTGCCGTCCGGCCTCCTTCACCTCCGGGGTCGTCCCCTTCTGCAGGGCGACCTCGCCCAGCGGGTACTCCCACAGGCCCGCGGCCCGCACCTTGACGACGAAGTCCCGGTCCAGCTCGGTCAGAGGACCCCATTGTGTCTGGGCGATCACTCTGTCCTGTGCGCTGGATACGGTGCTCACTCCGAGCATCGACGGATAGGCGAGTGCGCCCAGGGTCAATGTGAGGGCTCCGCCGACGAACAGCGTTCCCATCGCGTTGCGCGAGAGTGGCACCGTGCCTCCTGCCCGGTAGGGTGCCCCGCCACGAGGCGGGTCGGACGCACAGGAGTACGGACGCGGGGGCGTGAGTGTTCATCAGCTCTTTCCGGGATGACCGGAGTCACAGAGCGGTGGCGCGTTGACCGTTCGTTGACCGGTTCGCGGGGAAGTCCGGGGGAAATCGCGGGAGAGACCTGACGTGCCCCGGACCTAGATTCACTGCATGTCCATGCCACAGCGGGCGCAGCGGCCCCTCCCCGTCCTCCCCTACCGCAAGCCCACCAAGGGTCGCGACTACTGGGTGATTGACGACGTGCTCCGGGACCCCGACGCCGTACGGGAACGCTGTCTCGCGAAGGACGACTGGGTGCGGGGGCACCCGTACACCTCGGAGACCTGGCCGGGGCTGCGGACCATGCCCGGGCTCGAACCCGCCGAACTCGCGGGCGTGGAGCGGCTGGTGAGGAAGGCGACCGGGGCCGCGAAGCTCTGGGTGCAGCGGGCGCCCGGCGGAGGCACCCTCAACCACAACTGCGTCCAGGTCGTCGGGGAGGGCGAGAGCGAACCCCGGCCGCACACCGATTCCCGGGCACTGTGCCGGTACGCCGCCGTGCTGTACCTCAACCCCGGCGTCCCCAAGGACTGCGGCACCAGCTTCTACCGGCAGTCCCTGCCCGGCGGGCGGCTCGGCGGCAATGTCGTGCAGGCCCCGCACAACAACCTCGTCGAGGCCCTCGGCACCCGGTTCGTCGCGCCCGGCGCCTTCGAGGAGGACGTACGGGTACCGCACCGGTACAACCGGCTGCTCCTCTACAACGCCAACCTCGTGCACAGCGCGACCGGTTACTGCGGCGGCACGCTGGAGGAGAAGCGGATGACGGCCGTCTTCTTCTGGATGGCGTGATCCCGGCCGGGGGCCGGTGCGCGGGTCAGTAGCGCACCGCCCGGGACACCTTCGCCCGCACGTCCCCCGACAGGTCGTGCGTGCTGCGGGCGGTTCCCTTCCCGGAGCCGCCCGCCGGGACGTCCCGAACCGTCACCACCACCGCGTCCAGCAGCTTTCCCGCCTCGTCGGTGAAGTCGACCTGGACGGCGAAGGACTTCGCCGAGCCCGCGCGGTTGGCGGCGGTGACCTCGACCGTCGTGCGGCCGTCGGAGGCGGTCGCGGGGGTGCCGAGCCGTACGTCGTCCCCGGCGTCGACGCCGTTGTTGATGCCGTCGAACCGTCTGCCCGCCTCCGCCGTCGCCGACGACACCGCGTCCCCGGCGCGCGAGGCGGCCGACGCGACCTTGCTCGCCACCGACGACGGGCTGTCGTCGCCGGAACAGGCGGTCAGGCCGGTGAGGGACAGGACGGCCAGCAGCGCGGCCGTCGTCCAGCGGGTCATCTCGCCTCCCGGGTGCAGGTCCTTACCAGTGAAGGGCCCCCGCGGTACGGCCGCACGCCCCGTGTCACCCGAACGGCCCACCCCCGTGGTGGGCGGGCCCGCTGCGCCGGATGGTCGAAGCACATCGACCACGAAAGGTGGGACACGGCCATGACGCAGCAACCGCACGCCACCCAGCCGTCCGCCGGCACCACGCCGACGGCGACGCCGACCCCGGGCATGGGACCCACGCCGACCGAGGCCGCGTGGGCCGCCGGCGGGGTCGTCTTCGCCGGTGTGCTGATGCTGATGAACGGCATCCTGGCGATCTTCCAGGGCATCTCCCTGCTCGCGAAGGACGACGTCTGGACCCGCGTCGGCGACTACGTCTACAAGATCAACCTCACCGGCTGGGGTGTGATCCTGCTCTGCCTCGGAGCCCTCGCCGCCGTCACCGGCGCTTTCATCCTCAGGGGCGCAGCCTGGGCCCGGATGACCGGCATCTTCCTCGCCTCGCTGAGCATGCTCGCCCACTTCCTCTTCCTGCCCTACGCCCCGGTGTGGTCGGTCATCATGATCGGCCTCGACTTCTTCATCATCTGGGCGCTGGCGGTGTACCGGCCGGCGGACAAGCGGGCCTGATCCTCCGGGGATGCCGGAGGGTCAGGGGCCCGGGTACGGGCAGCGGCGCGGCGGGGCGGCCGCCCCGGTCACACGTGTCCGAGGCCGCCGCTGCCGAAGCCGCCGCTGGAGCCGGGCAGCCAGCGTTTTCGCTGCTGGTCCTTTCCTCGTCTGCTTCCCGAGTGATGGAGCTGGTACGGCATCAGCCGTTCCTGCCCCTCCGCGGGGGCCGGCAGCTCGTCCGGCTCCCGCATCTCCCGGATCTCACGGATCGGTCCGGTCTCCGGGAGGTGCGGCTGCTCGTCGCCGAGCGGTCGTGGGAGCTCCCGTTCCTGGACCCGCATGCCGAACTGCACGGCCCACACCAGCGCGCCGGCGATGAACAGCCCACCGGCAAAGGCGGCGATCACGTTGAGTACCTCGCTCGACGTGGCCGCCAGGACAAACGTCGCCGTACTCATGGTCCGATTATCGCCGATTGTCACCGGTTCGGCGCGAACGATTCGTCCCGGGGGACCACCGTGACCCGGTGGAGGTTGCACGCGGCCGGGCCGACAGGACGGGGACCCGCCTGGTGGGCCTTGAGCGCCACGCTGACCAGGCTCATCAGCAGGTCGACGTCGGTCCCGCAGTCGAGGTGGACGGTGACCCAGCGGGAGCCCGGCAGCAGCCGGACCGCGGTCGACTCCTGGAGGTCGTCGTGGAATCTGCGGATGGCCGGCTCGGTGAGGTGCAGGTCCACGTCCCGCCCCGGGTGGAAGTGCACGATCTCGGTGTGCGCGGAGCGCAGCGCCAGGCCCGCTCCGCAGCTCGGCAGGTCCGTGCTGAGGTCGGACCACGCCTCCAGGCGCTCCAGGGCGCGCTCGGCCAGAGTCATGGGCCCATCGTCGCCCGCTCATCGTCCGGCAACCAGAGGTTGAGCGAAACGTAACCGGGGCGTGAGGTGTCGCGTCGGCCACAAGTGGCTGGTCGGCGCCCGGACTTGCCCGTTCCCGCTCGGTCCGTGGCGCCGACATCGGTCACCGGTCCACGTGGTCGAGCCTGTGGCCACGGCTGTGGTCCCGCCCGTGGTGCAGCCCGTGGTCCAACCCGTGGTCCCGCCCGTGGTCAGGAGAACAGCAGGCGCCAGGTCAGCGGTCCGGGGTAGCCGTCGGCGTCCCCGCGCAGTTCCTTGCGGGACTTCTGGAAGTCGCGGACGTTCAGCCGGTCCGCCTCGCCCCAGGTCCTGCTCGGGCCGACCCTGTAGTGGTCGCCGAAACCGCGCTCGACCAACCGCTTCCCCAGCCGCAGGACGTGGTCGTTCGTGGCGCCCGCGCGGAAGTGCTTGCGGCCCGGGTAGGCCGGGACCCTCGGCCTGGAGGGCTGCTCAGGGGTGTCGTCGTCGCCCACGTCCAGATCGGCCTTGGCGTACTTGACCAGCCGGGAGAAGTCGATCGCGCCCGGGTCGCCGTGTTCGTTCTCGGGCACGTGCATGTGCCCGCACACGCCCTTGAAGGCCCCCCACTTCTTCCCCGACATCCGCTGGCCGTGCCGGCTGCCGTACGACGACGGGTACGCGGGCCACGCGCTCGGCCCGGACAGGGGCACGCCGTGCTCCTCGTGCATCCAGGCCAGGAACCGGGCGACCTGCTGGAGGGCCCAGTCGGGGGCGTCCGGCCAGAAGACGTGGCCCTTGCCCGCGGCCTTCCACTTCGCGTGCATCGCGGGGTCGCAGGTGCCGACCAGCTCGACCTGGCAGACGTTGAGCGTGTTGGTCTCGACGCCACCGCGCAGGTTGGCCAGCGCCCGGGACGAGGTCTCGATGTCGAAGTGCTGGTACCAGCGCAGCCTCTTCGCGGTGAGGTCGGGCACCGCGGTCAGGTTGGGTGCCAGGGCGCCGCCCGAGTACGTGGGCAGGGTGCGCCCCTCGGTGGTGTGCAGGACGACGACGTTGACCTGCATCGGGTCACCGCCGAAGTCGTCCTGGTACCAGTTGGCCCGGCTCGCGCCGGGGTAACGCTGTGGTCCGGTCTTCGTGCTCATGCGGTCCCCCTGGACGTCCCGATAAACTCCTGCGTCTTTCGAACTCCTTCAGACGCAAGGGGAGTTGGGGTCGGTTCCCGACCCAGTGCGGTTCCGGGGGACGGTCGGGGGAGCGGGTCAAGGCGTGCGGCCGCGTACGGCCCAGGCGCGGGCCGAGAGGGGGATCGAACCGTCGGGTGCGGTGGGGGCCGCCGTGCGCAGTGCCTCCCGCAGGTCGTCCCGGGCGGCCGGGGGGAGCGCGGTGACATACCCCGGCGCGGGGCCCTGACCGGACAGGAAGGGACCCCACAGATCGGTGAAGTCGGCGAAGACGGTGGGGACCTCGATCGCGCGCACGATCACGTCGACGAGTCCCGCGGTCGTCCACAGGTCGTGCAGCGGCTGGGGACGGCAGCCGGGGAACCGGCGGCCCTCGTCCAACCCGGCCGCTCCCGGGTCGAGTTCGGCGGCGGTGTCCCAGAACAGGCGCAGCAGCCCCATCCCGTCCGCGTAGTCCCACACGTACGCGGCCACCGGGGCGCCGCCCGGCCGGACCGCTCGGGCCATCCCGGCGACGGCGGCAGCCGGGTCGGGCAGGAAGTTCAGGGTCAGACCGCTGACGGCCACGTCGAAGACGCCGTCCCGGACGGGCAGCGCCATGGCGTCCGCGACGACCGCGCCCCGGGCCGCCCGCACGAGGCCCTCGGAGAGGTCGCAGCCCACGACCAGCCGAGGCCGGCAGCGCTGCCGCACCACCTCCGACAGCACGCCGGTGCCGCATCCCACGTCCAGCCAGGTCAGTCCGTCCGGACGCCCGAGCCAGGCCGTGAACTCGCGTGCGACCGCCCGGCTCCAGCGGCCCATGTAACGGTCGTAGGCGGCACCGGACACCCACACGTCGTATCGCTGTTCGTCCATGCCCTCCACGATCCTCGCCCGGCGGGCTTTCTTCTCGACGGCCCTCTGTCCGCCCGCCGCCCCATGAACCGATCCCGGGGTTCGTCACGATGAGGGGGTGCAGCGATCCTTTCGAAGGGGGACCCCGTGAGTGTGAACGTCGTCCGGCCCGCCCTGCACAGCGTGCGCGGCTCCGCTCGGCTCGCCGTCGCCGGGCTCGGGCTCGCCGGGGGTGCCTGGGCGGTGCGGGCCGTGTGGCACGTTCGGCTCGCCGTGGCGGGGGAGCCCGCGTCGGGACCGCCGGACCAGGGCCAGGGCCGGCACCGGCCGCTGAACTCCCTGGAGGACTCGTACCACCTGGTCAGCGCGGCCGGCAGTGTCCTCACCCTGCTGTGCGCGGCCCTGTTCATCGGCTGGCTGGGGCGGATGCGGGACAACGCGCGGGCCCTGTCCGGCGAGCCCCCGCGCTACGCCGGGATCTGGGTCTACGTCTCCTGGTTCGTGCCCCTGGCCAACCTCTGGATCCCGCGCGGCATCGTCGCCGACATCCACCACAAGAGCGCCCCGGGCCGCAAGCTGCCCGTCGTCGTGAACGTGTGGTGGGCGCTGTGGCTGGTCGGCATGGTCACCGGGGTGGGGCTGATGTACGACGGCGACACGGACGACGTCATCGCCCGCGCCTACCACGGCGTGACCACGCTGCTGGTCGCCGACCTCGCGGTGGTCGGGGCGGCCGTCGCCGGGATCCTCATGGTGCGCGCCCTGACCGCCGTACAACTTGTGCACATCGGTGATCAGTTGCGGACGCCGGGTGGTGATCCGTTGAAGGAAACGGTCAGGGCGTTTGATCGGGATTGAGGGCACTTACTGTTGCGCCTACGTGACAGCCCCCCACCCCCAGGATCGCCATGCGTCCCATACTTCCCGTGTTGGCCGTCTGCGTGTCGGCCCTTCTGCTCACCTCCTGCGGAGTGGGTGACAGCGACACCGCGGTGATCCCCAAGAAGGGCGACGCCATCACGCTGGGTCTGCTGCTGCCCGACCGGGACACCAGCCGCTTCGACCGGTTCGACTACCCGCTGATCAAGAACGAGGTGGCGACCCTCACCCACGGCAAGGGCAAGGTGAGTTACGCCAACGCCGGGGCGAGCGCGAAGCGCCAGAGCGGGCAGTTCCGGCAGATGATCGCCGACAAGGTGGACGTGATCCTGGTGGACGCGGTCGACGCCAAGGCGATCGAGCCGGACGTCCAGAAGGCGAAGGACGCCGGCATCCCCGTCATCGCCTACGACCGCCTCGCCCAGGGCCCGATCGACGCCTATGTGTCGCACGACAACGAGCTCGTCGGCGAGGTGCAGGGCCGGGCCATCGTCGAGGCGCTCGGCGACAAGGCCGCCACCAGCAAGATCGTGATGATGAACGGCTCGCCCGCCGACCCCAACACGGCCCTGTTCAAGAAGGGCGCGCTGGACGAGCTCGACGGCAAGGTCGTCATCGCCAAGCAGTACGACACCCGCGAGTGGCTGCCGTCGGTCGCCAAGGCCAACATGAAGGCGGCGATCGCCTCGTATGGCCTGAACAACATTGCCGCCGTCTACTCGGCCAACGACGACATGGCGGGTGCGGTCATCGACGAGCTCAAGGCGGCGGGGGCCACCAGGATCCCGCCGGTGACCGGGCAGGACGCGAGCCTCGCCGCCGTGCAGCGGGTGGTGTCGGGCGAGCAGTACATGACCGTGTACAAGTCGTTCCTGCTGGAGGCCACCAACGCGGCGCAGATCGCGGTGTACAAGATCCAGGGCCGCGACCTCCAGTTCGACGCACTGGTCACCGACAAGGTCGACAGCCCCACCCAGAACGACATCCCGTCCGTGCTGGTGCCGGTGGTCGCGCTGACCAAGGACAACATCGCGCAGACGGTGGTCAAGGACGGCGTCTACACCGTGAAGCAGATCTGCACCGCCCAGTACGCGGCGGACTGCGCGGCGGTCGGCCTCAAGTAGGCGTTCCTCAGGGGCCGGTGCGCACCCGCCGTACCGCGAGAGCGGTGGCCGTCAGCGCGGTGACCGTGCCGAAGGCCAGGTGGACGGCGGTGTCGGCGGGCGTGAAGGACGCCACCGCGTTGCCGAGCACGCTGAGCACGAGCAGGGGCCAGAGCAGCAGGTTCACGGGGTACTCCAGGGGCTGTCGGGTGTCTTCGGTACGGACGACGCTACGAGCCCCGGCCCTCCCGGACGATCCAGCGGGCCGCCCGGCCGGAGGTACAGCAGGCTGTACTTTCCGCCTCCCGATCTGTCGGTGAACCCGCCCTCCGCCTAGGGTCGTTGTCCTCCGGCCCGAAGGGGGCACGCATGGCCACCGCCGACGCCAAGGGCCTTGTCGTGGGCACCGCGACGACCGCGGCCGCCGCGCTCGGCCAACTCGTCTCCGGACTCGGTACGGCGGTCCTCACGCCGTTCGTGCTGCTGTGGCTGGTGCTGGCGCCGGGCGGGGTGCGCGCGCTGCACGCCCTGGCCGGCATGGAACGCGCCCGGCTCGCCCGCTGGGGCCCCGAGGTCATCGCCCCCGCACCGCCGTCGGCACGGCTGCGGGCCGCCCTCCGCGACCCCACGACCCGGCGCGAACTGCTGTGGCTGGTCCGGCACTTGGCCGTGGGCCTGCCCCTGGGCCTGCTCGGGTTCGTCCTGCCGGTGCTCGCCCTGCGGGACACCGCGTTCCCGCTGTACTGGCGGTTCGCCCCGAAGGACGCGACGGCCACCTCCATCGGGATCGGTGTCGCGCACTCCTGGCCGGACGCCCTCGCGGTGTGCCTGCTCGGCGTGGGCTGGATCGCCATCCTCCTGGGGCTCACGCCCGGCCTGGCCCGGCTCCAGGCGGACCCGGGCCGCCGTCTCCTGTCGGCCGGTCCCGACGCCGATCTCTCCCTGCGCGTCGCCGAGCTGACCGCGACCCGGGCCGCCGCGCTGGACGCCCACGCCACCGAACTGCGGCGCATCGAGCGCTCGTTGCACGACGGCACCCAGAACCGGATCGTCACGGTGACCGTGCTGCTCGGGGCCGCCCGCCGCATGGTAGCCCGCGACCCCGCCGGCGCCGACGAACTCCTGGAGCGGGCCCAGTCCGCGGCCGAACAGGCGCTGGCCGAGCTGCGGACCGTCTCCCGCAGCATCCTGCCGCCGGTGCTCGCCGACCGCGGCCTCGCGGGCGCGCTCACCGGGCTCGCGGCGCAGAGCGCGGTGCCGTGCGCGGTCGACGTCGAGGTGCCGCGCCGATGTGCCGCGTCCGTCGAGGCGACCGCCTACTTCGTCGTCGCCGAGGCGCTCACCAACATCGCCAAGCACAGCGGGGCGGCCCGGGCCACAGTCACCGTCCGCGCCCTGGGCCCCACGCTCCTGCTGCGGGTCACCGACGACGGCCGGGGCGGGGCCGACGAGCACATCGGCTCCGGCCTCACCGGCATCCGCCGCCGCGTCGCCGCCCACGACGGCACCCTCCGCCTGACGAGCCCGCCGGGCGGCCCCACGACCCTGGAGGCGGAGCTGCCGTGCGGCACGTGACCCCCGGCCGACGGCACGGGGTGCGGCGCGACCGCCCGCGTACGGCACCTTCCGGCGGCCTGCGCGTGTCCGCGCCTCTGGGAGGCCTGCGCGTGACCGTGCCCCTCGGCGGCTCGCCCGTGACCGTGCCCCCTCGGCGGCCCGCCTGTAACCGCGGCTCTCGCTCGGCCTGTGCGTGTCCGCGGCCACCGCTCGGCCGGTGCGTGTCGGCGGCCCCCGCCCGGCCTGCGCGCGTACGGCGGCACCTTCCGGCGGCCTGCCCCGTGACCGTGCCTCTCGGTGGCCTGCGCGTGACCGTACCCCTTGCCCGGCCTGCCCGTGACCGTACCCCCGCCCGACCTGTCCGTGACCGCACCCCCCGCCCGACCTTCCCCACGCTCCCGGAGTTGGACCTGACATGCGGATCGTGATCGCCGAGGACGACCCCCTGCTGCGGGAGGGGCTCGCGCTGCTGCTGCGCGCCGAAGGGCTGGACGTGGTCGGCACGGCCGACTCCGCCGACGGGGCGCTCGACGCCATCGACACGCACCAGCCCGACGTGGCCATCCTCGACGTGCGGATGCCGCCCACGCACACCGACGAGGGGGTCCGCGCGGCCGTCGAGGCCCGGCGGCGCAGGCCCGACCTCGCCGTCCTCGTGCTGTCCGCCTACGTCGAGCAGAGCTTCGCGACCGAGCTGCTGACCGGCGGGGTCGGCGGGCTGGGCTATCTGCTCAAGGAACGGGTCGGCCGGGTCGAGGAGTTCCTCGACGCGCTGCGCCGGGTGGCGTCCGGCGGCACCGCCATCGACCCCGAGGTGGTCGCCCAGTTGTTCACGCGGTCCCGCAAGGACGAGCGGCTGGAGCGGCTCAGCCCGCGCGAGAGGGACGTCCTCGCCCTGATGGCCGAGGGGCTCGGCAACAGCGCCGTCGCGGAGAGGCTGTTCGTGACCGACGGGGCCGTGCACAAGCACATCCGCAGCATCTTCGCGAAGCTCGATCTGGCGCCGACCGACCAGGTCGACCGGCGCGTGGCGGCCGTACTCCACTACCTGGAGGACGCCCGGCGCCGCTCGTAGGACAGCCCGCGGCTACTTCGGGGCGCCGCCCGCGAACTGGAGGGAGATGCGCCGCAGGACCTCCGCGGAGGAGTCGGCGCGGCCCTCGTCGTGGGCCTCGGCCAACTGGACGAAGGCGAACGCGAAGCAGTGCGCGATGCTCGCGATGGCGGGCCCCAGCTCCTCCACCACGGCGTCCGCCGCCGCGTGGCCACTGGCGTCCGCGGGGAGGTGGATCCGTGGCAGGGTCTCCACCAGCAGCGCGGAGACGGCCCCGCTCAGGGAGACCTGCTGGTCGGGGTGCTCGCGGACCTGCCGTCGCATCTCCAGTGCCTCGGTGAGGATGCCGACGACGTTCTGCATGACCTCGCGCTGTTCCATGGCGCGCAGCGTAAGCGGTCCGCCGGGCGGGGCGCGACGAGCCGTCTATGTGGGCCGTGGCGTGTGGCGCAGGACACAGGAACCCGGGGGCGGGGTGCGGAGCGTTAGAGGTGTGAGGGAAACAGAAGTGGCGGAACCGGAGCGGGCGCGGATACGGGCCGGCGACCGGGCGGCGTTCGGCGAGCTGTACGACCGGTACGCGCGGGCGGTCTACAACCACGCCCTGCGGCTGACCGGGAACTGGGCGGAGGCCGAGGAGGCGATGTCCGAGACGTTCCTCGCCGCCTGGCGGACCCGACGGACCGTGGACCCGGAGGGCGGCTCGCTGAAGCCCTGGCTGCTCGGCATCGCCACGCACAAGGCGCACAACGCCAACCGGGGGCTGCGGCGCAGGCTCGCCTTCCTGGCGCGCAGTCCCGCGCCACGCCCGGTCGAGGACTTCGCCGAGGAGACCGCCGGCCGGATCGACGACGCACGGCGGCTCGAGGTGGTGCACCGCGCCCTGAGCCGGCTGGGGCGGCAGGACCGTGAGGTGTTCGCGCTGTGCGTGTCGGCCGGCCTCGACTACCGGCAGGCCGCCGAGGCCCTGGGCGTGCCCGTCGGCACCGTGCGCTCCCGGCTGTCGCGGGCCCGCGCCCGGCTCGCCCGGCTCAGTGCGGAGGCGGAACCGCCCCCGGCCCACGGAGAGATGGAGAGTGAGGCCGCGCTCGCGGCCCTGTTCCTGCGGGAGGAGACCCGATGAGCGAGGCCGAGGAACTGCTTCAGACCCCGGCGGAATGGGACCTCCCGCCGGAGCGTCACCGTCACTTCAAGGACGTACTGATGCAGCAGATCGATCACGACACAGCGTCCGCGCCCCGGCGCAGCCGGTTCCTGCGCCCCGCCGTCCTGCTGCCGCTCGCCTCCGCGGCCCTCGCGGGCGCGCTGCTCGTGACCCTCTCCGTGGACGGCCGCTCCCCGGCGGACGGCACCACTGCGTCGGCGACCGCGCCGGGTGCCTCCGTCACCTTGAACCGGATCGCCACGGCCGCCATGGCGAGCGACACGATCCGGGTGCGGGACGACCAGTTCGTGTACGTCAGGAGGCTGGACCGCTCCAACACGGGCACCTTCGGCGGCCCCGTGCGGCTCGGCGCCCTGCACACCGAGGAGAGCTGGACCTCCCAGGACCCCGGCCCCCTGCGTGTCACCGGATGGCTCCGGTCCAGCGGCAAGGACGCGATCATGCCCGACCGGCTGCTCCCGATCGAGAGCACGGACCCGGTCCCGGCGGGCGTCTTCCACCCCACCTACCGGTGGCTGGCCTCCCTGCCCACCGACCCCGACGCCCTGCTGCGACGGCTCTACAAGGAGGCGAGGCCGGTCGAGGGCGAGTCGCGGGACCAGGCGGTCTTCTCCCTGATCGGCGACCTGATCAGCGGCACCGTCATGCCGCCCGCCAACGCCGCCGCCTTCTACCGGGCGGCCGCGAGACTGCCCGGGGTGCGGGAGATCCCGGACGCCGTCGACGCGGCCGGCCGGCACGGCATCGCCATCACCCTCGACGACACCGGTTTCGCTACCCGCCACGAATGGATCTTCGACAAGGAGACCCTGGCCCTGCTCGGCTCCCGCTTCTACATCACCGACCCGGACCGGGGGATCACGACCGAGGCCCTGGCCGGTACCAGCGCCGTGATGGAGACCGCCGTCGTCGACACGAAGGGCGAGGTGCCCGCGCGGGCCGCGTCCCGCTGACGTCCTGTTGATGCCCCTTGGCGCACAATGGCCGCCATGAGCATCGTCAAGATCAACGTACTCACGGTCCCCGAGGAACAGCGCGAGACGCTGGAGAAGCGGTTCGCCTCCCGGGCGGGGAGCGTGGAGAGCTCGGACGGCTTCGAGTGGTTCGAGCTGCTGCGTCCCGTCGAGGGCACCGACACCTACCTCGTGTACACGCGCTGGCGTGACGAGGAGTCGTTCCAGGCCTGGATGGAGGGGCCGATGAAGGCGGCCCACCAGGGCGGCGGCGAGGGCGGGGGCGAGCGTCCCAGGCCCGCCGCGAGCGGGTCGACGCTGTGGACCTTCGAGGTCGTCCAGCAGGCCGCGCCCAAGTAGGGGCACGGCGAGGGGCCCCGGACCTTGCAGCCGGGGCCCCCTTTCGTGCGCTACGGCCCTACAGCGTGACCTGACGGCCGCCCAGGGTCACCACGAGGCTGCCGTTCGAGGCGAACGACCAGCCCAGGGCACCGGAGTACGCGGAGCAGCGGGACCCGTTGGTGCCGGACCAGAACTGGTTCGAGCTGTCGGAGTCGCCGATGATCCGGTCGTTGGTGCCGCTGCTGAAGCGGCACGAGGTGTTGTTCCGGAACACCGAGGTGCCGTCGTCGAAGTTGAAGTTGCGCTCGGTGTTGTCGATGCTCAGGTTGTTGGAGATCGTCATCGAGCCCGGGTTGCTGTTGAAGGTGAACCCGTGCTTGCCGTTGTCGAAGGCGATGCTGCGCCGGACGACGTGGTTGACGGGTATGTCCTCGCCGCCGAGCTTGTAGCCGTTGCGGTCGCCGGCGCCGGCCTGTGAGCCGTCGCTGAGGGTGCCGTTGTTGTAGGAGAGGGAGTCCTCGATGGTCACCGGGCCGATCGCGCCGGTGTCGGTCTTGGTGTAGAGGTCCCAGCCGTCGTCGATGTTGTGGTGCGAGACGGTGTACCGGAACACGTTCCCGGAGCCGACGGTCAGCTTCGCGGCGAAGCCGTCGGCGTCCTCCCCGTCGGAGTCGGCGTTGTCGTGCGACTCGGAGCTCACGATCAGGTTGTTCGCGGGCCACTGGGCGGTCGGGGTGGAGGAGGCCATCCGGCCGAGCTGGAGGCCGGTGTCCCGGTTGAAGCGGGTCACGGTGCGCTCCACGACGTTGTTGCTGCCGCCGATGAAGATGCCGTTGTCCCCGGCCCGCTCGACGACCAGGCCGTAGAGCTTCCAGTAGTTGGCGTTGAGCTGGAGACCCCGGTTGGACGAACTCTCGCTCTGCGCAGCGAAGTTGAGCACCGGCGTCTCGCCCGGGTAGGCGGAGATCGTGGTGCGGGCGGCGGAGGTGCCGTTGTTGCCGGCCGGGATGGTCACCGTCGAGGAGTAGGCGTACGTCCCCCCGCGCAGGTAGATCGTGCCGCCGGCGGAGATGCGGCTGATCGCGGAGGTGAGCGTGGTCGGGGCGGTCACCGTGCCGGCCGCGCTGTCGGTGCCGCTCGGCGACACGTACAGGGCGCTGCTCGACGGCGGGGTGGTGGTGCCGGAGGTCTCGGCGTCCAGGTAGTCGACGTTGGGCAGTCCGTTGGCGCTGGTCGGGTTCAGCCGGACGGTGTTGCTGCCCGCGGTCACCGGGACGGTGAGCGTCTTGGTGGTCCAGTTGGTCCAGGTGCCGGTGGACTCGAAGGAGGCCGACGAGACCTTCGAGCCGTTCACGATGATGTCCGCGGCGCGGGCGGTGGTGGTGCCGTTGGCGAAGCGGACGCTCAGGGTCGCCGTCTGCGCCGTGGACGCGGAGACGGTGAACTGGGCGTAGGCGCCGGTGGCGTTGGTGCCGTTGCAGAATCCGCTGCCGGAGTAACCGGCGTACTCGGTCTCGACGGCTCCGGTGCAGATGGCGGGGGATGTCTCCGCCTCGTAGCGGGTCGTGGCGGCCTGTGCGGTGGTGCCGGACAGTGCGACGAGCGTGCCGGCGACGAGGCCGACTGATGCGATGACTGGTCTCAGGTGCATCGTTCGTCTCCATGGTGTGCGGCGACGGGGGCACGTACCGTTCGGAAGGTAAGCGCTTTCCATGGTCGCGTCAACGGTTCTGTATGTGATCGTTGTTCACACATACGAATTGGATACGGTGGGTGGCATGACGCTCTTCGTGAAGATCTGCGGCCTGAGGACCGAGCGGGACATCGACACGGCCGTCGAGGCCGGCGCCGACGCCATCGGGTTCGTCTTCTCCGACAGCCCGCGCCGCATCGACCCCGCCACGGCGGCACGGCTGGCCGCCAGGGTCCCCGAGAGCGTCCTCACGGTGGGTGTGTTCCGCCGCGAACCCCTCGACTACGTCCGCTCGGTCGCCGTCGAGTCGGGCATCGGGGCGGTCCAGCTCCACGGCCCCGAGGACCGCGGCTACTACGGCGAACTCGCCGGCGGTGGCTGGACGTTGATCCGCGCGGCCGCCTTCGGCGACTCCGTGCCGCGCTGCGGGGAGCTGGGCGAGGACATGCTGCTCCTCGACGCGCCGGTGCCGGGTTCGGGCATCGCGTGGGACTGGTCCAGGAAGCAGGTGGCGGGTGCCGGGGAGAAGTGGCTGCTGGCCGGCGGCCTGACCCCCGAGAACGTACGGGAGGCGGTGGACGTCACCCGCCCCTGGGGCGTGGACGTCTCCAGCGGCGTGGAGGAGAGCCGGGGCGTCAAGAACCCGGCCTTGATCACGGCGTTCGTGGAGGCGGCGCGCGCGGGTTCCGCGACGGGGTGAGTCCCCTGGGGGGACGGCCAGTGCGGGGTCGGGGCAGCGCCGTGGGGGTGATGGTCACTGCCGGGTGCGAGTCCGTCGTGGCTGGTCGCGCAGTTCCCCGCGCCCCTGGGGGCGGCGTCGTGGGGCGGTCTGTCGCTGCCGGGTGGGGGTGCGTCGTGGCTGGTTGCGCAGTTCCCCGCGCCCCTGGGGGCGGCGTCGTGGGGTGGTCCGTCGCTGCCGGGTGGGGGTGCGTCGTGGCTGGTTGCGCAGTTCCCCGCGCCCCTGGGGGCGGCGTCGTGGGGTGGTCCGTCGCTGCCGGGTGCGGGCCCGTTGTGGCTGGTCGCGCAGTTCCCCGCGCCCCTGGGGGGCGTCGTGGCTTGGCGTGTGGCTCCCCGCGCCCCTGGGGGCGTCGTGGCTTGGCGTGTGGCTTCCCGTGCCCCTGAGGGGGCTCGTGGCTGAGGTGTGCCGCGTCCGCCGACCCGGTCGGGGCGGCGGACGCGGGCTGTCGGGTTACTTCGACGGTGACGGGGACGCCGACGGCGTCACCGCGTCCGTGGGCTTCTCCTTCAGCGGTACGAAGGCCAGCGCGTCCCACGCGATCGACGCGTCGCCGGTGCCGTCCGCCGTCGCCGAACTCAGTGACACACTCGGCGTGCCCTTGAACTCGTAGGACCCCAGCGACACCCAGGTGTTCTCGCCCCCGGTGTCCTGGGAGATCGTCTTCTCCACGACCGTGCCGTCACCGAGGTCGATGCGGTACGTGGCCGACGGGGTGTTGGCCTCGTGGTCGGGCAGGTGCACCATGACCCGGGCCCAGCCGCCGATCTTCCGGCCCGGGGTCCACGTGCCGGTGACCACCGAGTCGGTGTAGCTCGGCACCCGGGTGTGGGTGAGCCAGAAGTGGCCGCCGAAGCCGGCGCCCAGCTGATGGAAGTCGATCTTCGAGGGGTAGACGGTCGCGCCGTTCTGCTGGGCCGACCCGAAGGTGAAGGTCAGCTTGCCCCGGCTGGTCCAATTGCGCTCACCCGCACAGGGGTTGGCGGAACCGACCCGGAACTTCACCGTGTTCGGCACGTCGTCCACGATCAGGGCGTTCGCCGGAAGGGTGGACGCGCAGGCGGCCGGGTGAGGGGCCGCGACCTTGGGCTCGGGGTCACCGACCTGGTACTTCAGCACCTCGGTGCCGCAGGTGGCCGTGCAGTCGGTCCAGTTCACCGGCTGGTTCCACCAGCACTTGAAGTCGTCCCGCTGGCAGGGACCCTCCGGCTGCGTCGACCCCTCCACCTTGTGCGGCTTGGTGATGTCGCAGTCGTTGACCGTGGTCGTGCAGAACGTGTCGTGCGCGGGCTCCGCGGCCGGCGCGCCCGCGGGCCAGTCGCCGACGGTGAACGCCCGGACGGTCGCCCCGGTCGCCGGGTCGGTCTTCTGCTGGGAGTAGGCCGCCCAGCCGAGCACCCGCTCCGGGTACGTCCACAGGTTGGGGTTGCGGGCGTCGTCGTAGCCGGAGGAGAGGAACATCTTGCGGTCGGCCGGGTAGAGGCCGTTGGCCGGGTTGTTGAACCAGCCCAGGCCCCAGGGGGCGCTCGCGTCGGTCGAACTGGGCAGGTTGAAGCCGCTGTTGTACGCCCACAGCGCGAGCCACCAGTTCTCCAGGTACTTCGGGTCGCCGCCGTTGACGAGCAGGCCCTTGTCGTGGAGCTGGTTCCACTTGTCCTGGAGGATCTGGAGACCGGCGGCGATGTTGGCCGCGTAGTCCACGGTGATCGCCTGCTGCTGCTCGGCGGTGTAGGTGGTGTCGGCCTTCGCCATCCCGCTGGTCACCTGGGCGATGCCGTAACCGCAGTCCGCGGCCGCCCAGTCGACGGTGTGGACGCTGCCGGCGTTGCCGTAGTAGCCGCCCTGGATGAAGTTGCTGCTCTCGCCCGCGGCCGCCCGGGAGCTGGCCTGGAGCAGGTTGGACTCCTGGGAGAGCACCCCCAGCATGATCTGCGCGGGCACCCGGCCGCCGCCCTTGAGCGCGGTGGACGGGAACAGGCCCTGCGGGGTGTACGAGGGCAGCTCGCTGCCGTTCCAGCCGCTGCGGCGGCGCACGTCGAGCCTGCCCTGCACGGCGAGGTCCGTCGCCCACTCGACCTGCGCGGTCGACGGCTGGAGCGACTGGAGCTTCGGGTCGTTGCGGGTGACGGCGCAGGCGCGGTCGGGGTCGGTGGTGGACGTCGACGGGTCGGCGTCGCCCGGGGTGACGCTGTCCGTGTGCACGCCGTCGGACAGTGCGGGGGACTGCTCGGCGCCCTGCGAGGTCCGGGAGATCTTCGGCTTGACCGTGAAGTCGACGGTGCTGTCGCTGCCGGGCAGCACCGCGCCGATCCCGACGGACTGGGCGATGTCCGCCGCCGCCTTCCGTCCGCCGGCCGCCTCGGTGCCGTTGCCGACGGAGGTCAGCGCGAGGCCGCCGGTGGTGGAGACCTCGGCGGAGGCGGGCACGTCCAGCGTCCGCCAGCTCTTCGGCAGCGTCTTCACGCCGTCCTCGGCGTCCTTGCCGGTCACGAAGACCCGGCCGCCGGTGCCGTGCACCGCGAGGGCGCCGAGCGCGCCGGAGCCGAGGAGCCGGTCGGAGCCCGCCGAGGTGACCCGGCGTACCTGCACCTTCTTCCCGGCCGGGACCTGGTAGGCGAGTCCGCTGTGCGCGTCCGGCACCAGCCGGAACGGGGTGCCGCCCGTCCTGGCCAGGGTGCTGGTCGCGCCCTTGGCGTCCACCGAGACCACGGAGTCGCCCAGGGCGGCGGCGATCTTGTTCCCGAAGGGCACGGCGGAGGTGAGCTGACCGGCGACGGTCTGCTGCCGGACCAGTTGCCCCTTCTGGGCGTCGACGGTGAGCAGTTGGGTGCCGGAGCCCTGCGGCCGGGTCAGGACGGCCTGTTCGCCGTCGCCGCAGCCGGGGTTGAAGTAGGCCAGGGAGACCAGTTCGGGCAGCTTGGTCACCCGGCCGTCCGCCAGGTCGACCACGGCCGCGAACGCGCCCTGCTGGAAGCCCTGTTGGTCGTTGACGGCCTGCCGGGGCGCGTAGACCACGACGGCACGGTCGCCCGAGCCGGTCACACAGGTCTGGCCGATCCACTGGTCAGTGTCGATGCCGGGCTCGGACAGGGTGGCCGCGGTGTGCCACTTGTAGGCGTCGGCCGCGTCGGCGACCAGGACGTGCAGTCCGGTGCCGTCACCGTCGTAGGTGACGATCCGGTCGCCGGACTTCTGCCAGCCGGAGGGGAGTCGGGAGGTGTCGGTGACGTGGTCCGCGGTCGGGGCGGGCGCCGGGTCGGCGGGGTCGGTCAGGGCCGCCGAGGCCAGCGGGGCGATGAGGGCCAGCGAGAGCACGGACATCGCGCCGGCCGCCGCTATCCGGCCGCGCCGGCTTTTCGGTACGCGCCAGCGGTGTCTTCCGCCGGAGCTTTCACGGAAAGTACGCAAGGGAATTCCGTCCGGTCATTCAGAGACAGGGGTGGGGGGTACCGGCTCGAAACGCTCCCCCTGGCCGGTGACGCGGAAGTTATCAGTCCGCTATGGCCGTCATGGGTACGGCGGGTGATCTACCGAGCGGTATCCACGAAATATCCACGGGAATCGACCAACGGTTTTCCTTTTGCCGCGGTCCACTTGAACAACATCCCCCCACGCACGACAAGGAACAGTGAACCCGTTGATGAACAGCACTCGTCTCAAGGCGGCTTTCGTCGCCGCGGCCATGACCCTCGCCGGTCTGGCGGCGGCCGGCCCGGCGGTCGCCGCACCCACGGCCGCGGCCGTCCGCGCCCAGCAGCCCGCCGTACCCGTCGACTTCGTGGACCTGCCCACCAGTGCCCTCGTGGCCGACGGCGAGCAGCACCAGGTCACCGTCAGCTACCGCAACGACACCGCGGCGGACCGGACCGTCGCCCCGCAGCTCCTGCTGGAGTCGCCGGACGCCGGTCCCTTCCTCGACCCGTCGGACGTCGTGGTCGAGCGGCGCACCGCGCACGGCTGCTGGCGGCCGGTCGCGACCGCGAGCCAGACCGGCACGCTCTTCACCGACCTGACGACCGCTCAGCGCACCCTCCACGCGGGCCGGACCCTCACCGAGGTCTACCGGATCACGGTCGTCGACCCGACCGCCGAGGGGACCGTGCAGCCGAGGATCGCTCTGTACTAGACCCACGTGACGCGAGAGGGCCCGGGTCTCCCTCAAGAGACCCGGGCCCTCTCCCGCTGTCAGCGCAGCGAGCCGATGCGGTCGACCCGCTCGTTCACGCCGTTGCGGAGTTCCGAGAGCGTCGTGCCGGGCGGGGCCACCGTCGGGGTGGACGACGGCGGCTGGGCCTCGTCCGCGCAGGTCGTGCCGCGGGCCGGGACCTTCAGGTCCACCAGGTAGTCGGTGATCGCGTCCGTCGCGCACACACTGCGGTTGAAGGCGGTGTGCCCCTCCGCCTTGAAGGTGAGCAGACGGCCGTTGTCGAGCTGACGGGAGAGGGCCACCGCGTCCTGGTACGGGGTGTCCGGGTCACCGGTGTTGCCGATGACGAGGATCGGCGCGGAGCCCTTCGCGTGGAAGTTCCCGGTGTAGCGGCTGGTGTGCTCGCCCTTCCACTGCGCGCAGGCGGTGGCGTGCTGGTGGTCGTAGGTGGGCGGCCCGTAGGCCATGGCCGGGCCCAGCAGCGGGGCCAGCCGGGCGTTGGTGGTGACCTGGCGCTTGAGCAGGGCCGGGTCGGACGGGTACTTCTTGTCGACGCACTCGACCACGACGTTCGGGTTGAGGAAGTCGAAGCTGGCCGGGGACGGCGGCCGCAGCAGGAACGAGGTGTTGTCGCGCAGTTGCGCCTTGCGCAGGGCCTCGCCGAAGGACGGCCAGACGACCTTGCCCCCGTTGATGTTGAACATCAGCCGGTAGACGAGGGTGTAGCCGTTCGCCTGGCCCCCGTTGGCCGTCGGCACCGGGTTGGCGTCCAGGTCGGCCTTCAGCTTCTCGAACGCCCCGCGCGGGTCGCCGTCACCGAAGCCGCAGGTCGCCTGGTCGGCCTCGCACCAGTCCAGGAAGCGGCTCATCGCCCCGTCCAGGGCGAGGTACTGCGGCCGGTCGTAGGCGTAGGGCTGATTCGTGTAGTGCTCCGGGTCGTAGGCCCCGTCTAGCGCGAGCGCACGGACCCGCTTGGGGAACATCGCGGCGTAGACCGTACCGATGTAGGAGCCGAACGAACGTCCGTAATAGGTCAGTTGCTTCTCGCCGAGCGCCTGGCGCAGCAGGTCGATGTCCCGGGCCACGTACTGGGTGCCGACGTACGGCAGCAGGTCGCCCGCGTTGGTCCGGCAGGCCTCGTCGAAGTCGGCGGCCTGCTGGACGGCCGGCTCGTAGGCGTCGGGACCGGGGACGCCCTTGGCGGCGGTGACGGCCTTGGTGTAGGTCGGGTCGTCCCAGCACACGACCTGGGAGCTGCGGCCGACGCCCCGCACGTCGTAGCCGAACACGTCGAAGTCGTCGCGCAGTTCGGCGGGCAGGTCGGCGTAGTTGCCGCGCACGAAGTCCACACCGGAGTTGCCGGGGCCGCCGGGCTGCAGGAACAGGGTGCCCTTGCGCCGGGAGGGGTCGGCCGCCGGCTTGCGTATGACGGGCAGGGTGATGGTCCTGCCCTGCGGATCGCGGTAGTCCAGGGGCACCTGGGCGTTCGCGCACTGGAAGCCGTCCTGGCAGTCCGACCAGGTCAGGGTCGGCACGGTCGGGGTCGGCACGGTCGGGGTGTCCTGGGTGGCCGCCGACACCGGGGACGCGGTCCAGGCCACGGCGAGCGCGCACACCGAGGCTCCGGCGAGTCTGAGTCGTCTCAACTTCACTGCTTTTGTTCCCCCTTGGGCTGGTCAAGCCTCAGAGAATCGGTTGTCTCACTGAGAACACACAGAAAAAGACCAGCCACGGTTCCCGCCGTCCGGCGGTAGTCCCGGCGGCCTACCCGTGACGGGCCGCGTACTGCGTTCTCAGTACGGGGGACTGTCGGCAGGCGCACGACGACATCGCCGCCCTCGTCGCGACAGCCTGGACGGACCGTTCGGCACCAGATCTGGAGACCCCCGCCGTGGCTTCTTTCCTTTACCGCGTGGGCCGCCTGGCCTTCCGGCGACGCTGGTACGTCGCCCTGGTCTGGGCGGCCGTCCTGGCCGCCTTCGGGCTGGGCGCCATGAAGGCGCCCAGCACCGCCGACGAGGGGTTCTCGATGCCGGGCATCGAGTCCCAGAAGGCGTTCGACCTCCTGGAACAGCGCTTCCCCGGGGCCACGGCCGACGGCGCCACCGCCCGGGTCGTCTTCGTCGCGCCGAAGGGCGAGAAGGTCACCGCGGCCGACCACAGGAAGGCCGTCGAGGACACCGTCGCCGACCTGGCCGACGGCTCACAGGTCGCGTCCGCCGTGAACCCGTTCCAGGCGGGCGCGGTGAGCAAGGACGGCACGACGGCGTACGCCACCGTCACCTACAAGGTCGCGGCCGACGCCCTCACCGACGCCGACCGGGACCGGCTGGCCAAGGCCCTCGACGAGGCCCGGGACACCGGGCTGGCCGTCGACGCCGGTGGCACCGCCATGGACGACCGCGGTGGCGCGGGCGGCGCGGCCGAGCTGATCGGTGTCGCCATCGCCGCCGTCGTCCTCCTCATGACCTTCGGCTCCCTGGCCGCCGCCGGACTCCCGCTGCTGACCGCGATCGTCGGCGTCGGCGTCAGCATGGCCACGATCCTCACCCTGTCCGACGCCCTCGGCCTGTCCACCACGACCGGCACCCTCGCGATGATGCTGGGCCTGGCCGTCGGCATCGACTACGCCCTGTTCGTCGTCTCCCGCTACCGCGAGGAACGCGCCAAGGGCCGGGCACCCCAGGAGGCGACGGCACTCGCGGTCGGCACGGCCGGTTCCGCGGTCGTCTTCGCGGGCCTGACCGTCGTCATCGCGCTGGCCGGACTCTCGGTGGTCGGCATCCCGATGCTCACCAAGATGGGCCTGGCCGCGGCGGGCGCGGTCGTGGTCGCCGTACTGATCGCGCTGACCCTGGTCCCGGCGTTCCTCGGCTTCTGGCCGAACGCGGTCCTGCGGCGCAAGGCGCGTAAGAGCGGCCGTGTCGAGGCGGAGGCCAAGGACAACGGCGGCACCCGCTGGGCCCGGCTGGTGCTGCGCCACCCGCTGCCCGTCCTGCTGCTCGGCGTGGTCGGCCTCGGCGCCCTCGCCCTGCCGATGACCTCCCTCCAGCTCGGCATGCCCGGCGACGAGGCCAAGCCGGTCTCCAGCACCGAACGCCGGGCCTACGACGCGCTCGCCGAGGGCTTCGGGCCGGGCTTCAACGGCCCGCTGACCGTCGTCGTGGACGCGAAGGGCGACGACGACGCGAAGGGGGCGGCCTCGACGATCGCGAAGGAGATAGGCAAAACCAAGGGGGTCGTCTCCGTCTCCCCGGCCCGCTTCAACGAGACCGGGGACACCGCCGTCTTCTCGGTCGTGCCGTCCACCGCGCCGACCGCCGAGAAGACCAAGGACCTGGTCACCACGATCCGCGGCGAGCGCCCCGGCATCGAGTCCGAGACCGGAGCCACCTTCGAGGTCACCGGCACCACCGCCCTGAACATCGACATCGCCGAGAAGGTGCAGTCCGCGCTGGTGCCGTACCTGATCGTCGTGGTGGGCCTCGCGATCGTGCTGCTGCTGGTGGTCTTCCGGTCCCTGCTCGTCCCGCTGAAGGCGGCCCTCGGCTTCCTGCTCTCCGTCCTGGCCTCCCTCGGCGCGGTCGTCGTGGTCTTCCAGGAGGGGCACGGCGCCGGACTCTTCGGCGTGGAGACCACCGGCCCGATCATGAGCCTGATGCCGATCTTCCTGGTGGGCATCGTCTTCGGCCTCGCCATGGACTACGAGGTGTTCCTGGTCTCCCGGATGCGCGAGGCGTACGTCCACGGCGAGACGGCCAGCCAGGCCGTCACCTCCGGCTTCCGGCACAGCGCCCGGGTGGTCGTGGCCGCCGCACTCATCATGATCGCGGTCTTCGCCGGGTTCATCGGCGAGAGCGACTCCATGATCAAGATGATCGGGTTCGGCCTGGCCACCGCCGTCCTGCTCGACGCCTTCGTGGTGCGGATGGCCATCGTGCCGGCCGTGCTCGCCCTGCTCGGCGACAAGGCCTGGTGGCTGCCGACGTGGCTGGACCGGATCCTGCCCCGGGTCGACGTCGAGGGCGAGGCGCTCACCAGGGCCGCCGACACTCCGCAGCCCGCGCCCGCGCACCAGGAGGCCGTACGCGTCTGACCCCCACCCCCCACCAGGGGCCGCCCGTGTCGTACGGCACGGGCGGCCCCGTTCGCTCACCATGGGGCCCAGGCCCACCCACCGGAGAACACGATGACCACCAGCCCGGAGCGGCGGTACACCGACCGCCTGGAGGAGTTCTCGGAACGCCATCCCTTCCTCGTCGACCTGGCCCTGGTCCTGGCGCTGATGGGTTCCGCGACCCTCGGTGCCTCGCTCACCCTGCCCGGGGCCGCGCCGCCGGACGACGACAGGCTGGCCGTGGCCCTCATGGGGGTGTCCTGCCTCGCCCTGCTCAAGCACCGCACCCACCCGCGCCTCACCGTCGTGGTCAACGCGCTCTGCGCCACGCTCGTGATCGCGCAGGGCTACCTCCTCACCCCCCTGCTGCTGGGGCCCGTCATGGCATCGCTGTACTGGCTGGCCACCCTCACCGAGCGGAGCACCATCCGCGCCTACGGTCTGGCGACCACGGTGATGCTGACCCTCGCGGCGGCCTTCTCCGACTCCATGGACCATGTGGCGCTGCTGCTCAGGACCATCGGCCCGGTCTTCTGGCTGATGCTGCCGCTGGCCGCCGGCACCATGACGCGGCTGCGGCGGGCCTACCTGGCGGCCACCCAGGCCCGCGCCGACCACGCCGAGCGCACCCGCGAGGAGGAGGCGCGGCTCAGGGTCACCGAGGAACGCATGCGGATCGCCCGGGAGCTGCACGACGTCGTCGCCCACCACCTGGCCCTCGCCAACGCCCAGGCCGGCACCGCCGAACACCTCGCGCTCGCCAACCCGCAGCAGACCCAGCGGATCCTGCACGACCTCACCGGCACCACGTCCTCCGCGCTGCGCGAACTGAAGGCCACCCTGGGCCTGCTGCGGCAGACCGACGACGAGGGCGCCCCGCTGGAACCGGCCCCCGGCCTCGCCCGGCTGCCCGAACTGGTCTCCTCGTGCGCCTCCGCGGGGATCACCGTCACCGTCACCACGGAGGGCGAGCCGCAGCCCCTCTCACCGGGTGTGGACCTGACCGCGTTCCGGATCGTGCAGGAGGCCCTCACCAACGTCACCAAGCACGCCGCCACCCAGACCGCGCACGTCCGCTTCGTCTACGACGGCTCCCGTCTCCTGATCACGGTCACCGACGAGGGCCCGCCCACCGAGGCCGACCCCGGGGCCGGGAAGGGCTTCGGCGTGATGGGCATGCGTGAACGCGCCCACTCCATCGGCGGCGAACTGCGGGCGGGACCGCGTCCGGAGGGCGGCTTCGAGGTGAGCACGGCACTGCCGTTGCAGCCGTCGGTGAGCGGGGAGGAGACAGGGTGAGGGACGGGGCGGCGCGGGTGGGGCAGGGGTCACCCGGGATTCACCGGAAGGCCGCCGACCGCCTGACCCCGGGCCCGTAGGGTGGCCGGCATGGCTGACGTGGATCTCGACCGGGCACTGGAGGTCGCGACGGACCTCGCGTCCTGGGCGTCGGAGACGATCCGGCGCCCCCGCGACCCGGGTGCCGAGGTGCGGGAGAAGGACGGGCCGGCGGACATCGTGACCGCGACCGACGAGGCGGTGGAGACCCACACCCGCGAGGTGCTCGGGCGGGCCTTCCCCGACCACGGGATCGTCGGCGAGGAGTACGGCACGACGGAGGGTTCCGCCGGCGCCCCGCACTGGGTGATCGACCCGGTCGACGGCACCACCAACTACGCGCACGGACTGGGCTGGTGCTCCTTCTCGCTGGGCCTGGCCGCCGCCGACGGCACCCCGCTGCTCGGTGTGGTGGCGGACCCCTGGCGGGGCGAGACGTTCACCGCCGTCAAGGGCCGCGGGGCGTATCTGAACGGCACCCGCACGTACGCGGCCGCCCACACCACCCTCACCGGCCACGTCTTCCTCACCGAGTGGGCCGCGCACGCCCACTGGCCCGGCCTGGACGCCCTCCTCGCCGAACTCGCCGACCGGCACTGCACGGTGCGCGTGATGGGGTCGACGGCGCTCTCCCTGGCGCAGGTCGCGGCGGGCCGGGCGACCGCGGCGGCGATCGGCGGCTTCCACGCGGTCGACGGGCTCCCGGCGCTGCTGATCGCACGGGAGGCGGGAGCGGTGGCCCTGCCCGAACTCCCCGCCCACAACCAGCCGTTGCTGCTCGTCGCGCCCGGCGCCGCCGAGGAGACGTCCGAACTCTGGCGCGCCTCGGGGGCGGAGGCCGGCTGACGGCGTCCGGTTGACGGCGTCCGGCTGACGGAGTCCGGGCCGGATCTGACCAGGAGATGACCGTGGGCGAGGCATCAAGAGGCTGATCGGAGCACATACTTCAGCAAGCGGGAGGGTCCCGGGGGGAGCTTGGACGGGGAGCGGCTTGATGCATGCCGACGGCGCGGGTCTTGGCAAGGTCCAGGTGCGGCTCAAGTGGGACCCGAGCCCCTACGGGGAACCGGCCCGGCACCTCGACATCGTCGCCGCGACCTACGCGGCGGGCGACCCGTACGGGCGGCCCGAGTACGTCGTGCACACCGAGAGCCGCTCGCCGGACGGCACCATCACCATGACCCGGCACAGCGAGACCGGCCTCGGCCTCGGGTTCGTCGAGGTCATGGAGCTGGAGTTCGAGCGCCTGTCGTCCGCCTACGGCCGGGTGGTGGTCGGCGTCGCCATCCACCAGAACGGCGGCCCGCGCACCTTCGGCGACCTCACCCACGCGGGGGTGCTCGTCGTCGAGGGCTACCGCCACCTGCTGGCCGACGACTTCGCGGGCGTCGCGGACGCCACCGCCGCCACGATCGCCGAGTTCACCAGGGACCCGTCCGGGGCGTGGCACCTCACGGAGCTGATCCGCGGCTTCGACAGCAACCCCGCCGAATTCATGGCGGAGATGGGCAGCGTACGGGGGTGAGGGCACTGGCGGACGGCACCCTCACCCCCGCCGTGCGACGCGGCGGGCCGCCTCAGTACGGCCGCCGGATCCCGTGGTCCGAGAGCGCCGCCTCGTAGCCGGCCAGGAGCTCGTCGAGGCCGCTCAGGAGGAGGCCGGCCGTGTCGCGGGCCTCTGCCAGGTCGCCCCGTTCGCAGGCCTCCAGGATCTCGGCCACCTCGGTCCGCACGATGTGCAGGGAGTCGCCCTGCACCAGGACCCCGGGGAAGTGACGACCGGGCAGGCGGACCACGGCGTTGTTGCCGCCCGGTGTGAACAGTTCTGCTTCGACGCGTTCCATCGGGTCATCCAAGGCGGCACCGGTATGGCGTTCAAGAGCGGGACGCGGCCGAGTCTCCGGGACGGCTGCGGCACCCCCCGCCGGCCCGTTCGCGGTGATCTCCGCGAGGCGTTCCGCGGCCCCCCGCCCGTTGCGTGTTCGTATCGGTCCTGTACAGACGGCGCGGGCCGGGCGGCCGTAGGCGCATACTGAGGAGGATGACAAAGCCTGCTGCACAGAAGCGTCACTTGCCCACCAGCCCCTTCAAGGCACCGGTCGCACCCGCTCCCAAGCACTTCGCGGTGGGCGACCAGGTCACACACGACATGTACGGTCTCGGCCGCGTGATCGGCGTCGAGGACGGAATCGCGGTGCTCGTCGATTTCGGTTCGTCGCAGATGCGGATCCTGAGTCCGTACTCGAAGATGACCAAGCTGTAGGAGAAAGGACTCCCTCTCATCGATCTGACCTCGCTGTTCTCCGCCCCCGAAGGGCAGCCCCAGCGCACCCCCGCGGCCCTGCCGCCCCCCACCACGAACCCCTTCCAGGCCCCGGACTTCGGGGACGACGAGGACGAGACTTTCCCGCGG
Source organism: Streptomyces sp. NPDC006335 (assembly GCF_040612795.1). NCBI lineage: Bacteria > Bacillati > Actinomycetota > Actinomycetes > Kitasatosporales > Streptomycetaceae > Streptomyces > Streptomyces sp. NPDC006335. The sequence goes on along the minus strand of NZ_JBEXQX010000009.1, from coordinate 30,495 downwards.
CCGGAAGCGGCCTAGCTCCCCCCGCCTCACCGACGGTGCGGTGAGGTCGGACAGTGCTGCCCCGATGAGCTCCTTTCCGTGGTCGTCGCCGTTCGGAGTGCGGATCACCGAGTGGACGTCCTTCTGGGCCGGGCCGTCTCCCTGGGTGCGCGCCGTACGCGCCGGCCAGGGGGCCCGGGCCCTGACAGCCGACCTCGCCCCGTACACACACCGCGGAGTCGTCGGCTGCCCCGCCCCGCCCATGTGACGTACGTCTCCGACCGGTGAGAGCGCACCTCCGCCGGCCGCACCTTCGCCGTGCCCGCTTTCGCCGTGCCCGCTTTCGACGCGTCTGCCTTCGCCGCGTCCGCCTTCGCACGCGCCCCGAGCCCTGGGCGGATTCCACGCGTGGAGCCGTACGGGGGGCTGTCCCGCGTACGGCTGAGCAGAACCTGTGCCCGTCCTGTGGTGGGGCCGTGATTCATCACAGCGGACGCCCAGAAAGGCATGGGAGCGTGGATTCCGGTTAGGCGCACCGGGATTACTCGATTCAGCGGGCAGGTGGGAAGAGATCTCTTTCATGGCGAAGGCACCGGACTCGACAGCCGTGGCGGAAACGGAGCAGGAAGGGCAGGAGGGAGCGGACACGGCGGTCGGCGCCCGCAGACCACCGGCCCCGGTCGCACCCCGTGCGAGCCGGGGTTTTCCGTCCGCGGTGTCCCGCACCGGCCGGGTGAGCGGCCTGGACGGACTGCGCACCCTCGCGGTCGCGCTGGTCATCGTCCACCACGTGGAGCCCGAGGCACTGCCGGGTGGCGCGGTCGCCGTGGACGTGTTCTTCACCATCAGCGGCTTCGTCATCACCCGCCTGCTGATCGCCGAGTACGTCCGCCGCGGCGGCATCTCCCTGATGTCCTTCTACCGGCGGCGCTGGCTGCGGCTCGTCCCCGCCCTGCTGGCCCTGTGCGCGGTCTGCGCCCTGCTGGCCGCGACCACGGACCTGTGGGGCTTCGACGGTTCCCTCCAGGCCGCGGGACTGTCGGCGACGTTCCTCACCAACGTCGTACGGGCCATGGAGCCCGGCCCCTACTCCGACCTCACCAGCCCGCTCGCGCACACCTGGTCCCTGGGCGTGGAGGAGCAGTTCTACCTGCTCTGGCCGCTCGTCCTGCTCTTTCTCCTCCGACGCCTGCGGGCCCGTACGGTCCTCCTGTGCACGGCGGCCCTGTGCGTGCTCCCCCTGCTCTGGCGCTGCGTCCTGTGGACCCCGGAAGCGGCCCACCGCATCTACAACGGCACCGACACCCGCGCCGACCAGCTCCTGGCCGGCGCCCTGGTCGCCGTAGCCCTCGCCCGCCTGCGGTCCGACGACCCGCGCCTGGCCCTCCTGCGCACCTGGTCCGCCCGGCTCGCCTGGCCGGCCCTCGCCCTGCTGGGCCTGGTCGCCTGGCAGGTACCGGTCACCGAGGATCTCGGCCCGTGGACGTCCGCCTGGTACACGATCGGCTTCCTCGCCGTGGCGGTCCTCTCCGCCACCCTGGTCACCGCCCTGGAACTACGCCCCGACGACCGCCTGTCCCGCCTGCTCGCCCTGACCCCCCTGTCCTGGGTGGGCCGCAACCTGAGCTACGGCATCTATCTCTGGCACTACCCGGTCGTACGGCTCCTCGCCTCCCTCGGCGTGCGGGAGGGACGCCTGGCGGCGACGGTGGTACTGACCCTGCTGATGGCACTGCTGTCGTACTACGCCGTCGAAAGGCCGTTCCTGCGGAGAGCACATGCGGGGAAGGCACGGGGGCCGGTGCTGGCCACGGCGTAGGGAGAGGTGTACGGAACGGCGCCCGCCGGGCCGGTGTGCCGTTCGATGACTCACGCAGGGGCCGGCCCTGACCTCCCCGCGCCCCACGGGATGCAGGGGGAGGCGACATCCCGTGGGTGACGGGTGTAGGGGCCTTCGTGTGCCTGCCCGCGCAGCCAGTCGACGAGCCACTGCGTGAGCGACTGGCCGATCGGGGCGAGGGCATGCCGGGCGCAGCACAGGTTCGGGTCCCAGTCCCACATCCGGCCGTCGGCCGTGCGGAAGTCGATCAGCGTCCACATGGCGCAGCCCCGGTCCGTCAGCGGGACCAGCCCCGGCGGCAGAACGCCACCGGGGCCGCCGAACTGGTCGTAGGCCATGGCGAGGTCCGCGCAATCGCTGAACCACTTTCCGGTGTCGGTCAGCGACACCGCCTGCCACGGCCCGAAGCCACCGTCGGCGACTTCGAGATACATCCGCTTCAGCGGCGCGGGCATCGGATACCCGACCAGACGCTCGACGGCGCTGACGTCCTCAGGAGCTGCCGGGCCGGGCAGCCCTCGCTCCGCGGCGCGCTCACGGACCGCCAGGACGAGCTCGTCATCAGTCACCAGGTGATCCTCAACGACCCGCCTCTCCTTGTCGACACGGGCGGGCCTTCATACCTCCCCGTGGTTCCGCCATGAGGCCCCGACGAGGATCATTCGCCTCGTGACCGATGTGCGAGACGACCATCCGGGCGGCGGAGTGGGCGTGTTGGGCGTGTGGCGTGTCGCCACGCCGGGCCGCGTCCGGGGTTTCACCCTCGCCGCCGTCCCCGCGCTCGGGGCGGTGTCCGCCTGGCTGAAAGCCCCTGGTGGAACCTGCTGCTTGTCCGTCTGGAACTCACCACGGGGATGATCGTCATGGTGAACCCCTCGCCTACGCTCTGAGCGACCTCGCCTCCGGGACCGGCCAGGACGAACGGTTCGCAGCCGTACGCCACCTCACCGACGACCGACTCCTCCACGGACAACCACCGCCTAGCACTCCACTCGGACCGCACAGAGGCGGCCGTCCCTACCGTGCGCCACATGAACGGCGCCGCTCGGACGCGACGACCCGCACGGCCCCACCGGAGCCCAATGGGGAGGCTGGCTCCCCGCACGAAGGCCAGAGCACAAGTGCCGTGCCCCGTGCGGAAAGCCGTGCCGTCCGTCAGACAGTCGCCGGCGTCTCCGTCGCCGGTGTGGCCCCCGCCGGAGCCCCCCGTTTCTCCCGCCACCAGGACGCGCCCCAGGCCAGCACCGCTCCGCCCACCGCGTACGCGACCAGCACCCAAAGCGCCGAACCCGTCGCGTGGCCCGAGAAGTACACCGTGTTGCGGACCAGGGTCGTTCCGGCGCCGGGCGGCAGGGCCTGGCCGATCGCGCTCCAGAAGGCGGGGAGCAGGGGGGCCGGGTACACGCCGCCCGAGCTCGGGTTGCCGAGGACCACGAAGAGGAGGACGACCAGGCCGGTGCCCAGCAGGCCCAGCAGGGTCTGCAACGCCAGCGCCGTCGCGGCGGAGGCCATGACCGTCAGGGCCCCGATCGCGCTCAGGGCCCAGAAGTGGCCGCCCAGGGCGTCGAACACCGGGCCCACGATCAGCGCTCCGGCCAGGCCCGAGACGATCGCGTACGGGATCAGGGCCGCGAGGCGGATCAGGGTGCGGGGGCGGTTCGCCGGGCGGGAGCCGGACGCCATGCCCATGATCGTCGCGGTCAGGTAGCCGCCGATCACCCAGCCCAGGACCAGGTAGAACGACGTCATGCCGCGGCCGTCGCCGGAGTTGGGGGAGCGGATGTCCGTCACCGTGATCCGGCGTTTCTCGGACGCCTCGATCTTCTGCGCGATCTGCGTGGCCGTCTGGGAGACCGACGGGCCGCCCGCCGAGGCGACGAGCAGGGTGTCCTCGGTGCCCTTCGGGTCGAAGAGGAAGGCCGCGTCCGTGCGGCGCGTCATGACCCACTCGCGGGCAACGGCCGTACTGGAAGCCGCCATCGCCTTGACCGGCTCGCCGTCCAGCCCGTTGAGCTGCGCGACGATCTTCGCGGAGGCCTGTTGGGGGGCCACCACGGCCACGGGGATGCGGTGGGGGGTGGGAGAGTGGAAGGCGCCGACGTACGAGACGACGAAGGCCAGTTGGACCAGCAGGCCACCGAGGACCAGGCCGAAGGCCCGGAACGTCACGGCGTCCTTGAACTCCGCCGCGAAACCAGGGGACTTGGGGGCCGGCTCCGTGGGGGGTGCGCCGGCGGAAGGGCTGGAGGGTACGTTCACGGGCGCATCGTCGCACAGGCGGGTGAATTCGCCGTTCCGTTTGCCGCCTCACGCAAACCGGGTAGCCCGGGCGACCTACGGACGGGGCCGTCCGACCGCCGGGGACACCGGGCCGTCCGACTGCCGGGGACACCTACTCGTCCGGTAACCCCAGCTCCGCCCAGATCGTCTTCCCCGTGGCCGTCTGCCGACTCCCCCACCGCTCCGCCATCTGTGCGACCAGCAGCAGCCCCCGCCCGCCCTCGTCGAACACCCGCGCCCGGCGCAGGTGCGGAGCCGTACTGCTGCCGTCCGAGACCTCGCAGATCAGGGCCGAGTCACGGATCAGCCGGAGGACGACGGGGTCGTCGCCGTAGCGGACGGCGTTCGTGACGAGCTCGCTGACGATCAGTTCCGTCGCGAAGGACGCCTCGCCCAGGCCCCACGCCGTCACCTGTTCGCTCGCCGCCTTCCGCGCCCGCGCCACCGCCGCCGGGTCGCGTTCGAGCTGCCAGGTGCGGACCTTCGCGGCGTCCAGGGCGGAGGTGCGGGCCAGCATCAGGACGATGTCGTCGGCGGGGCGGGCCGGAAGGACCGTCCGCAGGACCTCGTCGCAGGTCTCCTCCAGCGGGCCCGCCCTGTCGGCGAGGGCACCGCGCAGCAGGTTCAGCCCGACCTCGATGTCACGGTCGGCGGCCTCGACGAGGCCGTCGGTGTAGAGGGCGAGCAGGCTGCCCTCCTCCAGTTCCACCTCGACGGACTCGAAGGGCAGGCCGCCGAGGCCGAGGGGCGGGCCGGTCGGGAGGTTCAGGAAGCGGACCTCGCCGTCCGGGGTGACCACGGCCGGTGGCGGGTGGCCGGCGCGGGCCATCGTGCAGCGGCGGGAGACCGGGTCGTAGACGGCGTAGAGGCAGGTGGCCCCCACCTCACCGGGTGTCGAGGCCTCCGCACCCCCGTCGCGGGTGTCCGGCCCCTCCTCCCGGTCGAGCCTGACGACCAGGTCGTCGAGCTGGGTGAGGAGTTCGTCGGGGGCGAGGTCCACGTCCGCGAGGGTGCGCACGGCCGTGCGCAGGCGGCCCATCGTCGCCGAGGCGTGGATGCCGTGGCCCACCACGTCGCCCACGACCAGGGCGACCCGGGCGCCGGACAACGGGATGACGTCGAACCAGTCCCCGCCCACGTCCGCGCCGGCCCCCGCCGGGAGATAGCGGTAGGCCACGTCCATGGCCACGAGGTGCGGCGGCCGCTCGGGCAGGAGGCTGCGCTGGAGGGTGAGCGCGGTGCGGCGCTCGTGGGTGTAGCGGCGGGCGTTGTCCACGCTCACCGCGGCCCTCGCGACGATCTCCTCCGCGAGCAGCAGGTCGTCCTCGCTGAAGGGTTCGGCCGTCCGGTGCCGCAGGAAGTGCACCAGGCCCAGGGTGACCCCTCGGGCGCGCAGCGGCACCATCATCGCCGAGTGGATCATGAACTTGGCCACGGTCTCGGCGCGGGCCGGGGAGGAGTCGACCCACTCCCGCATCCCGGGGTCCCAGGCCTTCGGCCGGGTGCCGCGGCCGGCGATCAGGGCCCGCATCGGGGGTGTGCCCACCGGGTAGAACGTCGTGCCGCCGGTCGGCACCACCGACTCCGGGCAGCCGTCGAGGACCGACAGCTGCGCGGTACGGCGTACCGTGACCGGCCGGTCCGGCGGCACCGGTTCCGGTTCCTCGCCGAGGGCCACCGACTCCAGCAGGTCCACGGTGACGAAGTCCGCGAAGCCGGTCACGGCCACCTCGGCCAGTTCCTCGGCGGTCCGGGCCACGTCCAGGGTGCTGCCGATGCGGAGGCTGGCGTCGTTGAGAACGGCGAGGCGGCGGCGGGCCCAGTACTGCTCGGTGGTGTCGAAGACGGCCGCGGACATGCCCCGCACCGCCCCGCTCTCGTCCTTCAGCGGGGACAGGAACATCGACCAGGCGTGGCCCCGGACCTCGCCGGGCGCCTGCCCGTAGTTCTCGTGGAAGACCGGCTCACCGGTGCGCAGCACCTGCCGCTGGAGGCGGTCGTACGTGTCGAAGGGCGGGTTCGGCTCGATCTCCCACAGGGTCAGACCGCGCATCGCGGCCACGCTGCGGCCCATCACCCGGGTCATGGCCTCGTTGGCCGACACCAGCCGCGCCTCGGTGTCGTAGATCGCCACCGGCACGGGCAACTGGGCGAGTGTGAGGTCCCACAGGGTCTTCGCGCCGGGTTCGACGGGCCCGGCCATGTGCTCGGGGACGGCGGCGGTCACCAGCCACGGCCGCGCGCCGTCGCCGTCCGCGAGCGGTGTCGCCTTCAGCCGTACGACCACCCGGTCGCCGCCCCGGTGCCGCAGCGCGACCTCGGTGGCCCAGGTCCGGCCCACGGCGACGTGACGGCGCGCGGACTCGGGCAGGTCGGCGGCGAGCAGTCCGGCAGCCGGCTGTCCTACGACTTCCTCGGCCTCGTATCCGAGCAGCTCCCGCGCCCCGGCGCTCCACACCGTGATCGTCCCGCCCGCGTCGACGACGACCGCCAGGCCCTCGGGTGCGCGTCCCTCCACGGTGCCTCCGGATGTGCCGCCCCTGCTGTCCATGCTCCCAGCGTCCCGCCGCGCAGCTCCCCGCTCAAGCGATGACAGGGGGAACACGGCGGCTCTGCCGTGAGGAGCCGCAGTCTTGCACGGGGTGAGGGGGGTGCGGAACGGAAAACGGTGATCTCGGGACCCGGAATCGGTGCTGGTCCAGGCCTTTCACCGGTTGCGGGGCCGTACCCCTGGAGGCGCGGCTTGGCCTGGTGCGGCGGCGATGCACCGAGGACCGCAGTCACGGTACGGGAGGGGCAGCGGCGCGGTGCGGCGGTGGCCACGGCGAGGGCGAGGGCCGGGCGCGGTCGTCGATCGGCACCGACCGCAGCTGTCCGGTGAGCGCCTTGCTTCCGAGGCGGCTGCGGGGCGGGCGGACACGGGCCCGGCTCCGGTACGACACGGTCGTCGGCCGGACGCGTGGCCGCGAGCCGGACGAGGGCCGGGATTCGCGGCCACGGGCCAGGTCGTTCCCGTGCTCCGGCCGTGTCGATCGGTGGCGTCAGCCCAGCGGGGTGTCGGCCCAGGGGAGGGACGCGGCCGGGTCGTTGAACGCTTCCTGGCGGGGCGGCTGGACCTCGTGGCAGGTGAAGCCGAGCCGGGTCAGGGCGCGGCCCACCTCGCTGGCGGTGAAGTCGCGGCGGTCCTGGCGGGTGATGACCTGACCGACCTGCTTGACCGGGTAGACGTGGGGGCCGACGGTCACACACAGGCCGGTGGCGGGTTCGGGCTGGACGCCGTCCATCGACCTCTCGACCTCGCTCATGGTCAGGTCGAAGGGAAAACGTGCGATGACGATGCGCATGGTGCCTCCACGGGGAGCGGTAGGGACGTGACGGTGAGAACGGCCAGGGTGCGGCCCTGTTCGTCTCCTTCGCGACGGGAACGCCGGTGGAGCGGCCACCGGCCCGTCAGTGGGTGTACGGCTATCGGCTGGTGGGGGTGGAGCGGCGGCGGCCCCGCGAGGAGCGGCCGCTGCGGTTGCGTCCCGCGGACCCGGAGCGCTTCGGGGCCTCGGCGGGCGCGGGAGCGGGGAGGACGACGGGCACGCCGGAGGGGGTGCGGGCGCCGGTGATGCGGTTCAGCTCGGCCTCGCCCGGGCGGACCCGGGTGGTCCGCGCGGTGACACCGGCGTCGGACATCAGACGGTCCACCGAGCGGCGCTGGTGCGGCAGGACCAGCGTGACGACGGTCCCGGACTCGCCGGCGCGTGCGGTACGGCCGCCCCGGTGCAGGTAGTCCTTGTGGTCGGCCGGCGGGTCGAAGTTGACGACGAGGTCGACGTCGTCGACGTGGATGCCGCGGGCCGCGACGTTGGTGGCCACCAGCACGGTCACCTGGCCGTCCTTGAACTGGCCGAGGGTCCGGGTGCGCTGGGGCTGGGACTTGCCGCCGTGCAGCGCCGAGGCCCGCACACCCACCGACAGCAGGTGCTTGGCGAGGCGCTCCGCCGCGTGCTTGGTGTCCAGGAACATGATCACGCGGCCGTCGCGGGCGGCGATCTCGGTGGCGGTGGCGTGCTTGTCGTCGTCCCGGACGTGCAGGAGGTGGTGGTCCATGGTGGTGACGGTGCCCGCGGAGGGGTCGACCGAGTGGACGACGGGGTCGTGCAGGTAGTTCCGCACCAGCCGGTCGATGTTGCGGTCGAGCGTGGCCGAGAACAGCATCCGCTGGCCGTCGGGGCGCACCTGGTCGAGCAGGGCGGTGACCTGGGGCATGAAGCCCATGTCGGTCATCTGGTCGGCCTCGTCCAGCACGGTCATGGTGACCTGGCTCAGGTTGCAGTCGCCGCGCTCGATGAGGTCCTTGAGCCGGCCGGGCGTCGCCACGAGGACCTCGGCGCCGGCCCGCAGCGCGGACGCCTGCCTGCCGATCGACATGCCGCCGACGACGGTGGCCGCGCGCAGGCGCAGCGCCCGCGCGTAAGGGGTGAGCGCGTCGGTGACCTGCTGGGCGAGCTCGCGGGTCGGTACGAGGACCAGGGCGAGCGGCTGCCGGGGCTCGGCGCGCTGTCCGTCCAGGCGGGCCAGCAGCGGCAGGCCGAAGGCGAGGGTCTTGCCGGAACCGGTGCGGCCACGGCCGAGGACGTCACGGCCGGCCAGGGAGTTCGGCAGGGTCGCCGCCTGGATGGGGAAGGGCGTGGTCACACCCTCGGCGCGGAGCGCGGCCTGCAGACGTTCGGGCAGGTCGAGGTCGGCGAACGCCTCCACCGCGGGCAGGGCCTCGGTGACGGTGGTGGGGAGGGTGAACTCGCCGCGGGGTGCGGCGGTGGGGCGGGAGCGCGGGTGGCTCGCGCCGCGGGAGCGGTGCCGGGACGTGTTGTTCCCGGTGTTCCCGGTTCGGCGGGTGCGGTCCATGGGAGGGGAACCCTTCCTCGATGCGTGCGGCACGTGTCGAGGAATTCCTCCGAGGCGCGGCGCAACCGCGCGAGAATTCGCAAGAAAGAGCCGAGGAAAAACGAAGAAAATCAGATTCTTCGGGACAATCAGATTCTTTCACGGCAATGGGACAGGGCCCGCACCCGAAGAGTGCGGGCCCCAGCCGTGAAGATACGCGTCAGCGTCAGGCGGGAACGATGTTCTCGGCCTGCGGGCCCTTCTGGCCCTGCGTGACGTCGAAGGTAACCTTCTGGCCTTCCTGAAGCTCGCGGAAGCCGGAGGTGGCGATGTTCGAGTAGTGCGCGAACACGTCGGCGCCGCCGCCGTCCTGCTCGATGAAGCCGAAGCCCTTTTCCGCGTTGAACCACTTCACGGTGCCAGATGCCATATTGAATCTCCCTAGGGGGCAGTGCCGGGACCCGCACTGTACGGACCCCGAGTCGCCGCGATGGACTCCCCTCCGGAAGACCCGGAAAGACGCCGGAGAACTCATGTGAATTCTCCGGAAACCAAAACTGCAACTTTTATCACGGTAACACACGGTAGGTGGGCGGATCTACGGCGCCCTGAATTCTGGTGGCGACCGGGCCGAAAACTTCGCCGCGCCCTGCACGTGATTCTGTCGCGGCCGTGACAGTTATTCGCCCGGAGGCCGCCGCATCTCCTCGATCCGCCGGAGGGCCTCGGCGAGCCGGTCCTCCAGGACGACGATGCGGCAGGCCGCCTCCACGGGGGTGCCCTGGTCGACGAGCTCGCGCGCCCGGGCGGCGATGCGCAACTGGCCCCTGGAGTACCGGCGGTGACCGCCCTCCGAACGCAGCGGCGTGATCAGCTTCGCCTCCCCGACGGCACGGAGGAAGGCGGGCGTGATGCCGAGGATCTCGGCGGCCCGCCCCATCGTGTAGGCGGGGTAGTCGTCGTCGTCGAGGTTGCCGGCGGGGGAGGTCTCGGCGGGCATGGCACCTTCGTTCCGGTCGTGCCGGCGGGATGCGGCACCGGGATGGTCCCAACTCTAACGTCGAGACCCACCTAAATGTGGCGCCACGACACCAGACTTTTGTGCCCGGCGGAAGACCCCGACAAATCCCTCCGACGCCCACAGTGATCCGCCACACGTGCGCCCCCCGACGCTCAGGAGAACAGCAGGCGCGAGGTAAAGGGACCGGGGACCCCGTCGCCGTCGCTGCGAAGTTCCCACCCTTGACGCCCAGCCGCCCCCTAGCGCTCCCCCGGCCCTAGCGCTCCCCTCCGGGCCCTCGGCACTCAACGGCCCCGACCCCCGGCCCCGACCGGCCCTCGGCCTCGCCGGCTCCCAGCTCTCGGCCGCGACCGGCCCCCGGGCCCCCGGCTCTCGGTCTGGCCGGCTCCCGCCTCCCGGCCCCCGGGCTTACCGGCCCCGCCTCACCGGCCCCGGCCACCGACCTCACCGGCCCCCGGCCCCCGGCCCCCGGCCCTTGGGCCCTCGGCCCCCGGCCCTCGGCCCCCGGCCTCACCGGCCCCCGGCCTCACCGATCGTTGACTTTCAGCCGATCCAGGCATCCGGCCCTTCCCCGGCCCCCGCTCCCGCCGAGCAGGACGTACACCCCCCGTCCCCGCTCCCGCCGAGCAAGACCTACACCCCCGCTCATATCAAGCAGGAGGTACACCCCGTCCGCCCACGCCCAGCGACGCCCACCCCCGCCACCCCCTCACATCGGATATGGCGTATTCGCCCGCGCCGCCCGCGGACGCGGTGACGGCCCATGCCGTCGAGGAGCTCCGCCGCCCGGCCCGCGGTGGGACGGGAGCCGTCTCCTGACACGGCCCCCGTCCCTCCGCCGCCCGCCGGCAGGCACCCGCACCGACGCCGGGCGGACCGCCGCAGCCCGGTGTTCGATTAGCACCGCGATGTCATACCCTGCATCTTCGGTGGGCCGGGCTTCGCAGGGGGGACACAGGAACCCGGACCGAGATCCTTCCCTCTTTCTCAGTCGGGCGGGCGGTTCTCTGACGAGCATCTAGTGAAACTGGCTGGAATTGATGGATATGCCACCGCAGATTCGTTCGCGGGCGAGACTCTGGGCCGTGGCGGCCGTCGTGGCCGTCGGGTTCTTCATCGCGATGGAGTGCGTCGCGCGCCACTACGATCTGCCCGGACCGCTCACCACCCAGGCGCGGGAGTTCGTGTACCCGCCGAAGTCGGGCCCCCTGCTGTACGCCGGCCTGGCCCTGATGATGGTGGTGCTGACCTGGCGGCAGCGGTTCCTCGCGCTCGGCACCGCGGTCGGCGTGGATCTCGTCATCGCGGTGGTCCGGTGGGTGCTCGACATCAAGGTGACCCACGGCCACCCCTTCGGCAACGGCGCGCTGTGGGTGATCGTGGCCTGCGCGGTCATCGCCCTCACCCGCCGCACCGGCCCGGAACGTGTCCTGCTGCTGAAGGGCGTCGGGCTGGGCCTGCTGCTGGTGGCCGGCCGCAAGACCGGGGACACCTGGCTCCTCATCACCTCGAAGTCACGGCACCTGGTCCTCGACCCGTACCTGGCACTCGCCGACCACGCGCTGGGCAACCCGTCATGGGTCATGGGCCGCGTCATCACCGCCACCGGCGCGTTCGGCTTCAACTTCCTCGACACCATCTACGGCCAGCTCGCGGTGGCCGCGGTGGTCGTCGCGCTGTACCAACTGCGCAACGTGGCGGCCGAGCGCCGCTTCCCGCGCCACCACCTGGTGCGCACCTTCCTGCTGATCGGCCTCCTCGGACCGGGCATCTACATGATCTTCCCGGTGGTCGGTCCGGTCTTCGCCTACGGCACCGGGACCGACCACTGGGCGTCGATCGCCCTGTGGTCCCCGCAGATACCGAGCGACGGGCACTGGGCGGTGGCGAACCTGTGGCCGCAGACACCGCCACCGATGGCCGCCCCCCACTCCATACCGTTCGACGAGGTCACCCCCCGCAACTGCATGCCGAGCCTGCACACGGCGTGGGCCACCGCGATCTTCATCCACTCCCGCAAGGGCCCCAGGCTCCTGCGGTACGGGGGCGCCTTCTGGCTGATCGCCACCCTCTGCGCCACGCTGGGCTTCGGCTACCACTACGGCGTGGACCTCGTCGCCGGTGTGGTGTTCACCCTCACCATCGAGGCGGGACTGCGCTCGTTCGACCGCGCCTGGGACCGGACCGGACTCCGGCTGACCGCCTACGGCACGACGGTCTTCGTCGCGCTCCTGGTGTCGTACCGCTTCCTGCCGACGCAGATGGCCGAGTACCCCTGGCTGGCCGGACCGCTGCTCCTGCTGGCGATGGTCTCGGTGATCTACGGCTACACGCGGACCGTCGCCCGGTGGGAACCGGCGACCGGTCCGGCGCGAGCGCGGCAGCCGCAGCCCGAACTGCTGTGAAGGGCGGTGGGCGCCCGGATCAGCCGCCGATCCGCTCGATCCACTCGCCGCCGCCCAGCGGATAGTCGTAGCCCGGGCGGCCCACGTCGGCGCTGGTCCGGAACGGCTTGCCGGCGTCGTCGATGTGGACGGTGCCGCTGCGGCCGCCGCTGGACCAGTCCAGGCTGAGGTCCCAGCGGACGTCGTGCGCCTTGGTGCGGGCGGTGACGTAGAAGACCTCCGGGTCGGACTCGCTCACCTTGTACGGGAAGGGGCGCTGGCCGTTCTTCACGGTGACCGTGGGGCTGCCGTTGTCCAGGTCGATGTCGAACGACTTGGTGCCGACCCCGCCTCCGCAGCCGACGCCCATCGAGTAGTCGTTCCAGGCGAGCGGCGCGTCCTTGGTGAGGAAGCGGACGTGCAGGGCGTTCAGGACGACGGTCTCCTCGCCGGTGCCCTGGACGGTGAGCGCGATCCGCTGCTCGCCCGAGGAGACCGCCCCGTACGCGTCGGCCCAGCGCCGCGCGTCCTGCTCGCCGGCCGGCGGGCCGACCTGCTCGGGCTCGCTGTCGACGAGGAAGTGCTGGCTGCACGGATCGTCGTAGACGTAGGGGCGGACGCCGACGGCGAGCGGGACGGCGTCGGTGGCACCACCCCCGGTGCCCGCGCTCTGCCGAGCCTTGCCCTTCGAGGTGCCGGTCGCGGATGGGGCGATCTTTGTCGGCGAACTGCCGGCCGACGCGGACGGCTCGCCGCTCCGGTCGGCGGACGGGGTGGTGGAGGGCTGACCCGCGGTTCCGACGTCCAGGGGGCTGGTGGACGCCGGCGCGGTGGTGTCCCCGGCCCGGACGAACGTCGGGCGCAGGGCATAGGTGACGGCGCCCAGCGCGGCGACCACGGCGACGGAGGCGATCAGGGCGGTACGGCGACGCCGGAGCCATGAGGACCTCCGACCCGAACCGCCCAGCCCCTCCGTACTGGCCGGACTCTCTGTACTGCCCGGGCCCTCCGTACTGTCCAAGACCTCCGTGCTGTCCGGCCCCTTGGAACCCTTGGAAGCGGTCTCCTGATCCGCGCCCTTCGCCGCGGCCGGGTCCGTCCTGCGCCCCCGTTCCGCGTCCGCGAGGATCCAGTGCCGGTGCAGCTCCACCAGCTCCTGCGGGGTGGCCCGGCAGACCCGCGCTAGGCGCTCCACCGGGGCGTACTCCACGGGCACGGCGGTGCCGTTGCAGTAGCGGTGCAGCGTCGACGTACTCATGTGCAGACGCTTGGCGAGCGTCCCGTAACTCAGCCCCGACCGGTCCTTGAGCTCCCGCAGCCGCTGCGCGAACGCCTCCGTCCGCTCGGTCCCCGTTGCCCCTGACACCCGTTCCCCTCAACCCCGCGCATCCCAGTCCCGCATTCCAGGGTCAGCGCGTTCCCCCTGGTCAGAGCCCATTTCCGCGTTCCAGCGTCCCCAACTGCCCGCTGGGCGTGGCGAACGGGACGGATCACCTCACAAGCTTCGGTCATCCAATCACCACCGCCACCCGAGCTCGAAGGGGCACATCGACATGTCCAGCACCTCCCGCGCCCGTCTCGTCGCCGCCGCCGCGACCACCGTTCTCGCGGCGCTCTCGCTGACCGCGTGCAACAACGGGACAGGCACCCAGGACGAGGGCGGCGCGGCCGGCACGAGCCCTTCCTCCACGGCGTCTTCTCCGGCCAGGGCGTCCAACTCCCCGGCCCCCTCGGCCGCCACGGACCAGTCGGGCACCACGGGCTCCTCGGCCGCCACGGGGTCCTCCGGCGCCGGGTCCACGGGCGGCACCGCGACGTCCACCGCGCGTACTGCGGTGTCGAAGGCGCCCGCCGCCGGGAAGCCGGTCACCTGCGAGGGCTCCGTCACCAGGACGGTCGCCGCACCGCTGACCCGTCCCGTGAACCACCTGCTGCTCACGGTCACCAACACCGGCAGCAAGAGCTGCTACCTGTACGGCTACCCGGCCGTCCGGTTCGGCGGGGCCCAGTCGGTGCCGCCGGTCATCGAGGCCTCGCAGCCGCAGGCGGTCGTCACGCTCGCCCCGGGCGAGTCGGGCTACGCCTCCGTGAACCTGGCCGCCACCGACGGCAGCGGCGCGAACGGCCACACCGCCACGTCCCTGACCGTGTACTTCCAGGGCCGCTCCGGCAGCGGCAGTGTGGGCACCGGCGCCCGCCCGCCGCTGCCCGCGAAGGGCGTCTACGTCGACGACTCGCTCAAGGTCACCTACTGGCAGCAGTCGATGGACGACGCCGTGAGCTGGTGACCCGTGCCCGTCTTCCCGCGGTCAGCCGGCGCGGGAAGACGAGTTGTCGGCCGCCGCGTTCGCGGCACGCCGGTACTCGGCGTTGATGCGCTGTGCTTCCTCCAGCTGGTCCTCGAGGATGACGATGCGGCAGGCGGCCTCGATCGGGGTTCCGCGGTCGACGAGTTCGCGGGCACGGGCGGCGACCCGCAGTTGGTAGCGGGAGTACCGGCGGTGTCCGCCCTCCGAGCGCAGGGGCGTGATCAGCCGGGCCTCGCCGATGGCTCGGAGGAAGCCCGGGGTGGTACCGAGCATCTCCGCGGCACGGCCCATCGTGTACGCGGGGTAGTCGTCGTCGTCCAGGCGATCGCCGAGTGGGTTATCTGCTGCCATGTCACCTCGTTGTGCAACGCGTCGAGGGGCCCCGATGCCGTACGGCACCAGGGCCCCGAAGGGAATTCAACACCATCTGTCGGCCCTCATGCTGCGCCGACCTTCTGTTTCCGCTACCCGTCCCGCTGACGGGAGGGGTGCGGGGATCGCGGCTGCGTGACCGGGGACCACCATCCAATCCGGGGTCTTGCGGTACCCGGGCCGAACGCGTCGGGCCGGGCGATCCTGATGGCGTCTGCTCCTCCGTTTCTTTCCTCTGAACCACTTACCTGTGAACGGGTACTGCGGGGTACTGCGGGTACTGCTACCCGCCAGTTCGTGTCTGGCGGGTCTCCCTGACTTCGTCTACGAGAAAAACAGTAACCCTGCCGGAAGCCAATGTCTACTCTGACAAGAGGAGATTTTGGTGTTCGAGGGACTCAGAGATACTTCGGCGGGCGGGTCATACGACGAAGGGGCCCTGCCGACGCGCGTCGGCAGGGCCCCTTCGGGCTGTGCGGGTGGATCCGGGGTGGGACGCAATCAGCGGGCGAGGCTCACGACGTCCCGCAGCTGCAACCGGTCCGTGTAGGCGGCACTGTCCCGCAGCACGGCGAGTCCGGCCAGCGTGACCAGGCCCGTGCGCTGCTCGTCCCGGTCGCAGAGGACGAGGTGATCGACACGGGCGCCGGCCATGAGGGACAGGGCCACCTCGACCGTCATGTCGTCACAGACCCGGGGGCCGGACCCCGGCCTGTCGAGGACCACGTGCTGCGTCATGGTCGGCGTCATGGGTGCCTCCTGCTGGAAAGGGGGGTGGGGTGCGTGGGCCGTCGGCAGCGTCGCCTCGGCGGAGCCGAAGCCGCTCACGCCGCTCAGGCGGCGGAGCCGAAGCCGGTCCGGCGCGGCGCGCGGCGTGACGCTTCGCCCGCGGGGCGACCCTGGCCCGACGCCTGGCCCCGGCGCCCCCGACGACCCCGGGACGGGGACGAGGAGGAGGACGCTCGGCGCGGGCGTTCCGCCTGCGGTGCGGTGATGACGACCGGGACACCGGAAGGGGCCTGGGCCCCGGTGATCCGGCTCAGCTCCGCCTCGCCCGAACGCACCTGGGCGATCCGGGGCGTGATGCCCGCCGAGGTCATCAGCCGGCTCATGCCGCGACGCTGGTCGGGGGTCACCAGGGTGACGACGCTGCCGGACTCGCCGGCCCGGGCGGTACGGCCGCCGCGGTGCAGGTAGTCCTTGTGGTCGGTGGGCGGGTCGACGTTGACGACCAGGTCGAGGTTGTCGACGTGGATCCCGCGGGCCGCCACGTTGGTCGCCACCAGCACGGTCACGTGTCCGGTCTTGAACTGGGCCAGCGTCCGCGTGCGCTGCGGCTGGGACTTGCCGCCGTGCAGGGCCGCGGCACGGACGCCGCTGCTCAGCAGGTGCTTGGTCAGCCGGTCCACCGCGTGCTTGGTGTCCAGGAACATGATCACCCGGCCGTCGCGGGCCGCGATCTCGGTGGTCGTCCGGTGCTTGTCCGCGTCGTGCACGTGGAGGACGTGGTGCTCCATCGTGGTGACCGCGCCCGCGGAGGGGTCGACCGAGTGGACGACGGGGTCGTGCAGGTAGTTCCGCACCAACTTGTCGACGTTGCGGTCCAGGGTGGCCGAGAACAGCATCCGCTGCCCGCCGGGGCGTACCTGGTCGAGCAGGGCGGTGACCTGGGGCATGAAGCCCATGTCCGCCATCTGGTCGGCCTCGTCGAGGACGGTGATGGCCACCTCGTCCAGCCGGCAGTCACCCCGGTCGATGAGGTCCTTGAGCCGGCCGGGTGTCGCCACGACCATCTCGGCCCCGGAGCGCAGCGCGCCGGCCTGCCTGCCGATGGACATACCGCCCACGACGGTGGTCAGTCGCAGGTTCACGGAGCGGGCGTAGGGGGTGAGCGCGTCGGTGACCTGCTGGGCGAGCTCGCGGGTCGGTACGAGGACCAGGGCGAGCGGCTGTCGCGGCTCGGCCCGGCGTCCCGCCGTACGGGCCAGTGCGGCGAGGCCGAAGGCGAGGGTCTTGCCCGAGCCGGTGCGGCCACGGCCGAGGACGTCACGGCCGGCCAGGGAGTTCGGCAGGGTCGCCGCCTGGATCGGGAACGGCACGGTCACGCCTTCATGGCCCAGCGTGGCCAACAGCTGTGCGGGCATGGCGAGTTCCGCGAACGTCTCGACCGCGGGCAGCGCGGGCGTGAGCGTCCTGGGCGGGGCGAACTCGCCCTGCACGGTCTGCCGGTTTCCGTAGGTCCTGGAACCACGGTGCGAACCGCCGGAGCGGCCGCGGGGGGGATTCGAGCGTGTGCGATTCATGTGAAACCTTCCTTGATGCGGCACGTATCAAGGAAGTCCCGCAGCCGATGAGCGGCGCAGAGAATCGCGAGAACGAGCCGAAGGCGATGTGTGATGCGCCTGGAAATGCGCGAGCTGGGGCCCGCACCCCTAGGTGCGGGCCCCAGCTACGAAATATGCGCGGCAGGGCCGGGTGTCAGGCGGGAACGATGTTCTCGGCCGTCGGGCCCTTCTGGCCCTGCGCGATGTCGAACGACACCTTCTGGCCTTCCAGCAGCTCACGGAAGCCCTGGGCGGCGATGTTGGAGTAGTGGGCGAAGACGTCGGCGCCGCCGCCGTCCTGCTCGATGAAGCCGAAGCCCTTTTCCGCGTTGAACCACTTCACGGTGCCAGTAGCCATGTCATATCTCCTTCGGAGGCGGTTTCAGAATTCACCGTGCGTGAATTCCGTGTCGCCGTGCTGATTCGCCCGTCGGAAATAACCTTCTGGCAACCACACCTGCAACTGAGATCGACAGTAGCACGGTGCGATCGGCCCTGTGGGGGCCGTGATTTTCGACCTGGCCCGCGTTCGGGGAATACTCGCCGCGCCCTGGTCCTGTATCTCATTTTGCGGGCACAGATATTGCGGTTTCCCGGGCATGTCCTACCTCCCGTGCGGGTCCGCCCGCACCGCTGTGACCTCCGGTGACGGCTGATTCGCCGCCGTCACCGGTGTCGGTGGAGGGCACGGCGGAAAACGCCCCGGAGATCCGCGATCACGATGAACGTCACATCGCGTCGCCGCCCGGAGCTCCAGGGACAGGGCGCCGTGCAGCCCGGTCCAGAAGGCCAGGGCCCGGCGGAAGACCGCGGAAGGGGCGGGGTGGGTCGCCCGCCCGGTCCCGGTGCTCTTCGAGGTGGGCGTCGAGCGGTGTCGCCGGGCCAGGAACCGCTTCCGCGCCCGTCTGCGCACCGACCTCACCCAGAGCTTCGCCGCCTTCCATCGCCGCCGAGGCCCTGCGGCCGGCCGAGTCCGGCACCGTCGCCGGAAAGATCGTCCTCAACCCGTGAGCGAGCAGCCGCGTACCAGAACCGGCCGGTACTAGGAGAGGCGCAGCATGATCACAAGGCCCCGCGTGCTCGCGCTCTCGCTCGCCGTCGCCGACGTCCTGACGAGCGCCGTCCCGGTCGCGCAGGCGGCGGCCCGCGGCGAACCGTCCCGCTGCGGCGGGCGCGGCGTCGACGCGGACGCCCGCATCCGATACGCGTCCGACGTCGTGATCAAGGCGCCGCTGAGCACCGTCTGGAAGCTCCAGACCGACGTCGAACGCCGGCCGGCCCGGCAGCTCGCGGTCATCACGGCCGAGCGGCTCGATTCCGGCCGGCTCGCGAAGGGCTCGCGGTTCCGGTGGACGACCCCCGCGCCCGCCACCCGCGCGACCCCGGCCACCACCCTCAACAATCACCTCGACGGTCCGGGAACTGAGGCCGCACCCCGAGCGGGTCTCGAGGCGTGGCTGAGCGATCTCGGGGCCGCCGCCGAAGGCCGGGGCGCGACACGGCCGTAGGTTCACCTCGGGTCGCACCCGTGACACGCCCCCGGACGGTCTATCCCGCCCATTTGCGACCTACTGGGCCATACCGTACCGAATATGATGAGATTTCATATCTCCCGCCTGGCATGCACCGTGGCGATCATCGGGGCGGTGTTCGGGGCCGCCCCGCCCGTCGCCGCCGCCCCCCGGATGACCCACGTGGTCTTCCCCGGACAGTCGATCCAGCAGGCGGTGGACGCCGCCGAGCCGGGTGACACCGTCCTGCTGACCCCCGGCACCTATCGCGAGAGCGTCTTGGTGAGCACGCCCGGGATCACCCTGAGCGGCACGGGCCGCGAGACCGTCGTCGAGCCGGCCACGAAGAAGGCCGGCAACCCCTGCGCCGAGGCCGGCAACGGCATCTGCGTGATCGGGACGAAGGACCACGACGTCGAGGGCGTCACCATCGCCTCCCTCACCGTGACCGGCTTCACCGGGTCCGGGGTGTTCGCCATGGCCACCGACGGGCTGACCGTGCGGAACGTGACCGCGGTGAGGAACGGGGTGTGGGGGATCGCCCAGGAGCGTTCGGTGCGCGGGGTGTTCCGCAAGAACACCGCCCGGGACAACGGCGACGCCGGCCTGTTCCTCGCGAACACGATCAAGGAGGAGGCGGGCGCCGCGGACACCCAGGGGACCGTGGTCGCGCACAACCGCCTGGAGGGCAACCGGATCGGCATCACCGTCCGGCGCCTGAGGAACCTCACCGTCGCGGACAACCACCTCACCGGCAACTGCGCGGGCGTCTTCGTCGTAGGCGACGAGAACAAGCCGCGGGCCGGCGCGCTGACCGTGCGCGGCAACACCATCGTGAAGAACAACAAGTCCTGCCCGAAGACCGCGCGGCTGGACGCGCTCCAGGGCTCCGGCATCGTGCTGACCGGCACCGAGGACACCCTCGTGACGCACAACCGCGTCATCGGCAACACCGGCACCTCCCCGCTGTCGGGCGGCATCGTCCTGTTCAAGAGTTTCGTGGGCACCGCCAGCGAACGGAACCGGATCACCGACAACACGCTGGAGGGCAACGCCCCGGCGGACCTCGTCAACACGGACGCCGGCAAGGACAACACCTTCGAACACAACGCGTGCCGGGCCTCCAAGCCCGCCGGACTGTGCTGACCGGCCGTGGTCACCCATGAACTCGACGAAGGAAGACGGACCATGACGACCGCTCAGACCGCACCGCCGCCCTCCATGCGGCTCCGGGAACTCGCGTTCGGCGCGGCCTGTGCGGCCGCCCTGCGCGCGGCCGCCCGACTGGGTGTCGCCGACGCCCTCGACGACCGCCCCCTGGCCGTGGAGGACATCGCGGCCGCGGTGAAGACCGAGCCGAGGACACTGCGACGGCTGATGCGCGCCCTGTCCTGCTACGGCGTCTTCACCGAGCGGCCGGACGGGACGTTCGCGCACACCGACATGTCCCGACTGCTGCGCGAGGACGACCCGAACAGCCTGCGCGCCATCGCCCTGTGGTGCACCGAGCCGTGGACCTGGGCCGCCTGGCCGATGCTGGACGAGGCGGTGCGCTCCGGCCGCAACGTCGTGGAGGACCTCTACGGCAAGGAGTTCTTCCAGTACCTCAACGAGGACGCCCCGGAGTCGGCGGACGTCTTCAACCGCGCCATGACGACCTCCAGCGTGCAGTCCGCGCGGGACGTCGCGCAGTTCCTCGACCTGTCGGGCAGCGCGTCGGTCGCCGACATCGGCGGCGGCCAGGGGCATGTCGTGGCGAGCCTGCTGGAGAAGTACCCGACACTCCACGGCACCCTGCTGGACCTGCCGCGCGTGGTGGACAACGTCGACCCGCGGCTGCGCCCGGGCGGCGCGCTCGCGGACCGGGCCCGCCTGGTGCCCGGTGACTGCCGCGAGGCCGTCCCGGTCCGGGCCGACGTGTACATCATCAAGAACATCCTGGAGTGGGACGACGACAGCACGACCCGCACGCTGCGCAACGTCATCGAGGCGGGCGGCCCCGGAGCGCGGGTCGTGGTCATCGAGAACCTCGTCGACGACTCGCCGTCGATGCGGTTCAGCACCGCCATGGACCTGCTGCTGCTCCTCAACGTCGGAGGGGCCAAGCACACCACCGAGAGCCTGACCGGCAGGCTGACGGGGGCGGGCCTGGTCATCGACGACGTCCGCCCGGTCAACCCCTATCTGCACGCGTTCGACTGCACGGTCCCCGCCTGACCGACCCTCGCCGGGCACGCGAACAGTGCGTGCCCGGCGAACGGCGGTTCAGGCGCCGGCGTCCCGCTCCCAGCGGTAGAAGCACCGCGCCATGGCGTCCTTCGGGGAGCGCCAGGTCGCCGGGTCGTACGCGCTGACGTACGCCGCGAGGCGTTCGCTGATGTCCCGGAACTCGGGGTGCCCGGCCACCTTCGCGATGGCGGGCCCGGGGTCCTGCTCGGACTCGATGAGGTGCAGGTACACGTCCTCGAACTGGAAGAGGCTGCGCCGGGCGACCCCGACGAGGTGCGGCAGTTCGCCGCGGTCCGACTCCTCGAACACCTTGGCGATGTCCAGGGCCGACTCCGGGGCCATACGGGCGACGATCAGGGACTGGTGCATCGTCATGTTCTCCGTCCCGCTCAGTCGGACAGCATCTGCACGGGCCGGCGTTCTGCGGCGGCCTTCTCGATGCGCTCACGGATCAGCGCCATCTGGACCTTGGAGTTCCGGTTGATGTTGTCCGTCATCCAGGCGTCGTCGACCGGTGCGTCCGGCCGCATCGCGAAGTCCTGCGTCCACACCATGCGGGTGCCCTCGGGCACCTTTTCGTACTGCCACACGATGTTCATGTAGGCGAAGGGCCCGGTCTCGACCCGGCGCGCCCGCACGGTGAGGGTGTCGCGGTCCGGCTCCCGCTCCGAGACCCAGCTCCACACCTTGCCGTCCTTGTCGGGGTGCATGGTGAGCCGGAACGTGGTCCGGTTCCCCTCGCGGGACAGGATCTCGGCGGAGGCGTACTCGCTGAACAGCTCCGGCCAGCTCGCGACATCGTTGGTCATGTCCCAGACCAGGTCCAGCGGGGCCTCGATGGTGACCTCGTTCTGCGTGTGTCCGGTCATGTCAGGCTCCTGCCAGCAGTGCGCTGTTGACGAGTTCGAGGAACTGCCGGGGGCTCTTGCTCTTCTCGGCGTCGGGCGGCATCGGCGTGCCGTACCGGTTCTCCAGCTCGCCCACGATGCCGAGCAGCCCGAGCGAGTCGAGGCCGAAGGTGTCGAAGCCGGAGTCGTCGCGCCGGCGCAGCTCGTCGGGGGCGACGGTGACTCCGGCGGCCTTCTTCATGAGCTCGGCCAGCTCTTCCACGGTGATGCGGTCACTCATGGGGTTCCTCTCCTTGGGTCGTGATGTCGTGTCGTGATGTCGTGTCGTGATGGGTGGTCGCGAGGCCTCGCTACGAGGCGCCGGCGGCACCGCGCCGTAGCACCAGCGCCGCGTTCGACCCCATGAGCCCTCGGCTGAGGACCAGCGCCGTGCGCACCTCGGCGGCTCGCGCGCGGACGGTGACGAGGTCGAGGTCGTGGCAGATGTCGAAGACGTTGGGGGTGGGCGGGATCAGACCGTGCTCCATCGCGAGCACCGCGGCGGCCACGTCCAGCACGGGCGCCGCGCCGTAGGCCCGGCCGACGGCGGTCTTCGGCGCCGTGACGGGCACGCGGGTGCCGTGCGGGCCGAGGGCGTCCGCGATCGCCAGCGCTTCGGCGCGGTCGGCCTCCGGGACCCCGAGGGCGTCGGCGAAGACCACGTCGATCTCCTCCGGCGCGCACCCGGCCTCGTCCAGGGCGCCCCGGATCGCCTGGGCCAGCCCCTGGCGGGACTCCTGCCAGCGGGAGGCGCCGGTGAACGTCGCCGCGTGCCCCGCCAGCGTGGCCCGCACCGGCACGCCCCGTTCCCGGGCCGCGTCCTCGGCCTCCACGACGAGCATGGCGCCGCCCTCGGCCGGTACGAATCCGCAGGCCGCGGTGGTGAACGGGCGGTAGGCGCGGTCCGGTTCCTCGACCGTGCTCAGCTCCTCGTAACCGAGCTGGCAGACCATCGAGTAGGGGGCCAGCGGCGCCTCGGTCGCACCGGCCACCATCACGTCGGTGCCGCGCCGCACGGCCCGCGCCGCGTGCGCCAGGGCGTCCAGACCGCCGGCCTCGTCGGAGGCGACCACCCCGCAGGGGCCCTTGAGGCCGCGCCGGATGGAGATCTGGCCGGTGCTCGCGGCGTAGAACCAGGCGATGGACTGGTACGGGCCGACGAACCGGCTGCCCTTGCCCCACAGTTGCTGGAGCTCGCGCTGGCCGAACTCGCCGCCGCCGGAACCGGCCGCGGTGACCACGCCCACGGAGAAGGGGGCGGCGTCGGTGTCGGACCGGCCGAGACCGGCGTCGTCCAGTGCCAGGTCGGCGGCGGCCATCGCGAAGTGCGTGAACCGGTCGGTCTGGACGAGGTAGCGCTCCTCGACCGCCGACGGCGGATCGAAGTCCCGGATCTGGCCGGCCACCCGCAGCGGCAGGTGCTCGCACCCGTCACGGGTGATCCGGTCCAGGACGGCGACACCCTCCATGGTGGCCTTCCAGAAGGCCTCGGTGCTGGTTCCGTTGGGCGCGATCACACCGATTCCGGTGACGGCCGCGCGCCGGGGATGCGCTGCGCTCATTCGGTCTTCTCCCTCGGCAGGTTCATGATCACCGCGGACTGGAAGCCGCCGAACCCGCTGCCCACGGAGAGCACGCTGCGCAGCCTGCGCTCACGGGCGACACGCGGCACGTAGTCCAGGTCGCACTCGGGGTCCGGGGTCTCGTAGTTCGCGGTGGGCGGGACCACCTGGTGGGCCAGGGCCAGCGTGCAGGCGACGACCTCGATCGCCCCGATCGCGCCGAGGGAGTGGCCCACCATGGACTTGATGGAGCTCATGGGCGTGTCGTAGGCGTGCGCGCCCAGCGCCCGCTTGACCGCGGCCGTCTCGTGCCGGTCGTTCTGGACGGTGCCCGAACCGTGCGCGTTGACGTAGTCGATCGCCGTGGCGTCGAGCCGGGCCTGGCCGAGGGCGTCCTCGATGGCGCGGGCCATCT
Organism: Streptomyces sp. NPDC006335; assembly: GCF_040612795.1. NCBI lineage: Bacteria > Bacillati > Actinomycetota > Actinomycetes > Kitasatosporales > Streptomycetaceae > Streptomyces > Streptomyces sp. NPDC006335. Next base: position 6,507 of record NZ_JBEXQX010000009.1, on the reverse strand, counting down.
CCAGGCCCTCACCGGTCAGACCGGTCATGTGGTAGGCGTTGCCGAACGTGGCGTAACCGCCTATCTCGCAGTACACGTGCGCGCCGCGGGCCCGGGCGTGTTCCAGCTCCTCCAGGACGAGCACCGCGCCGCCCTCGCCCATGACGAACCCGTTGCGCCGGGCGTCGAAGGGGCGGGAGGCGTGGGCGGGGTCGTCGTTGCTGGGGGAGGTGGCCTTGATCGCGTCGAAGCAGGCCATGGTGATCGGGGAGATCGGCGAGTCCGAGGCGCCGGCGATGCACACGTCGGCCCGGCCCTCCTCGATTGTGTGGAAGGCGTACCCGACGGCGTCGAGCCCGGAGGTGCAGCCCGTGGAGACGGTCTGCACCGGCCCGCGGGCCTCGAACCGTTCCGCGACCGCCGAGGCGAGGGTGCTGGGCGAGAACGCCCGGTGCAGATGCGGACCGGCCTCCCGGGGGTCCACGTCCCAGCGCTGCCCACCGTGGCTGACCAGGACGTAGTCGTGCTCAAGGCGGGTGGTTCCGCCGACCGCGGTGCCCAGGGAGACCCCGACCCGCCACGGGTTCTCCGCGGCGAGGTCGAGGCCGGAGTCCCGTACCGCCTCCTCCCCGGCGACCAGGGCGAACTGGAGGTAGCGGTCGCTCCGGGCGATCTGCTCCGGGTCCAGGCCGTGGGCCGCCGGGTCGAAGTCGCACTCGGCGGCGATCTGGGAACGCAGCCCGGACGGATCGAAGAACGTGATGCCGCGGGTCGCCGTACGACCGCTGGTCAGCAGATCCCAGAACGCCGGGACACCGATGCCGCCCGGGGCGACGATTCCTATGCCGGTGACCGCCACGCGCCTCCTCATGAGCGCAACCTGGTTGGCTCGGCCGCCCCGCCGGCGTGGACCGCCTCCGGGATCGGCACCCCGTCGGCGTCCTCGGTGTCGACGTGCCCGAGCGGCGGGCTCGGGGCCAGCGGGCCGAGGTGGAAGACCATCCGGGCCTCCACGTTGCCGACGTTGCGGAAGCGGTGCCGCATGTGGGACGGGATCAGGAGCCCCTGCTCGGGCCGCAGTTCATGGGGCTCGCCGTCCAGGTCTACCTCGAGCTGCCCGCACACCACGTAGATGAACTCCTCGGAGTACGGGTGGTAGTGCTCGGCGATGCGGTCGCCGGGCTGCACGATGGCCACGCCCATGAAACCGCTGGTGGAGCCGACCGTGGCGGGGGTGAGCATGGCGCGCAGGTCGCCCCCGCGCCGGGTGTTGGGCTCGACCTCGCTGAGATCCACTACTCCGGGATGACGTTTGATCACGACGTTCCTCCGAACATGTGCTGCATCGACATGAGGGCGTGGCCGGTCACGGCCCGAGCCGTGGATCAGGCCTCGGGCGCGCGGCGGTCGGTGACGAGGTCCATGCGGGAGACCGCGAGGAGGTGGGCGGGCGTGCTGTCCCGCAGTGCCGGACCGTCCACCCCGAGGGCCGCGCCGTCGAGGAGTGCCGTCAGCTCGGCCGCCCGGCTGTGGTCCGTGAGACCGAGCACCGGGCCGGGGTCGCTGTCTAGGGGGCCGCGTACGTCGACCAGCCGCATCACGACGTCGTCGCGCTGGAAGATCGTGCTGCGCAGCACGGGTCCGCGCGGGTCGTCCGCCGCCGCCTCGTCCTGCCGGGCGAGCAGTTCGGCCAGCCGCATGCCGCATCCCTCGCGGGCCGGGTAGTACAGCGCGTGCCGCACCGCCTCCGGGCTCTCCTGACCGGACGTCACGTGGTGGACGGCGGGCAGCGCCGCGCGGGTGAAGAAGACCCGGGCGGACTCGGGGTCGTCCAGGTCCCGGTCCTGCTCCAGATAGGGGTTGATGGCCTCCTCGACGGCCCGCACCTCGGGCTGCCGGGCGACGTGGCGCAGCGCGGCGAGCAGGTCGCCGCGCACCTCGATGGCCCGGACCACCCGGTTGCCGTGCATGAACAGGGAGGTGCGGCACAGCCGGGTGGTGTCGTCGACCCGCGGCTCCGGCGAGGTGTAGCCGGCGAGGATCTTGGCGACCGTGGCCTCGCTGCCCGGCTTGACGGTGAAGGTGAGCGCGTGCCGGATCAGCCCGTCGCCGATCCTGGGCGCCGCCTGGAGCCGGCGCTCCTCGGGGCCGGTCGGCACCGCCGGGCCGCCCGTCTCGCGGACGATGTGGAAGCGCAGCGAGCGGGTGTCCCGGACGCAGCTGTGCAGCGGCTGCACCATCCGCACGTGTTCCTCGCTGTTGACCCAGGTGAGGAAGGGCGGCGCGCTCTCCCACTCACTGGTGATGAGCCATTGGGAGGGGTTCTCGATGGACTGGCAGAGCTGGTCGCTGACGTGTCCGGGGACGGAGGCGACCTGGCTGCACAGGCTCTCGTACGCCTCCAGGAACTGCTGTTGGGCCCCGTCGTAGACGTCCACCAGCAGGACGACACGGAGCCTGGAGCCGTCGAACACGGACTGGGAGACCCGCTGTGACGCCTGTTGCGTAGGCGCTTTCGAAACACGGTCGGACGTGGTGGTCATCCTGCGCACATCTCCTTCGGGGGTAAGGCGGACGAACGTCGGTCACGGGGTTCGACGTCGGCGTTCCTCGATCGTCAGGCCGCCCCGGGAAGCGCGCGACTCGTATGCACCGTGGGGGTGACCGGTGGGCCGGGAAGGGGGGCGGGGCGGGATCAGAGGAGGTGGGCGAAGACGACCAGGTTGTCGGTGTAGTCCCTGGCCGAGCGGTCGTAGTCACCCGCACACGTGATGAGCCGGACCTCGGGACGGGCCGTGTCGTCGTACACCCGCCGGCTGGGGAAGTCGTCCTTCTCGAACGTCTCCACGCTGTCGACCACGAAGGACGCCCTGCGCCCGTCGGCCCGGTCGACGTGGAAGATGTCCCCCTCCTCCAGTTCGCCGAGGTTCACGAACACGGCCGCCGAGGTCGCGGTGTCGACGTGCCCGGCGATGATCGCGGTGCCCGGCTCCCCGGGGGAGACGCCCTTGGCGTGCCAGCCGACGAGGTTGGTGTCGTGGGCGGGAGGAGGTTCGAGACGGCCCGAGGGACCGATGGCGAGGTCCGTGAAGGGCGCGTCGACCGAGATCTTCGGAATGAGCAGACGGACGGGTTTCGATCGCGGAAGCTGCCGGCCGGCCGGCTGCCCGGCCGCCTGTCCGGGCGGCGGGGCCGACGCCGCCGGCACGGAGGCGGGTACGGCCCGGGGCGGCGGGGCGGCCGCGGGTGACGACCCGTCGTTTCCGCCGAACAGGCTCACGGCCAGTACCAGGATCGCCGCGGCGCCCACCATCACCTTGGTGTGGGACCCGTCCCCGGTGGGGGCGGATTCGTCCTGGCCGGGACTGCCGGGACTGCCGGGACCGCCGGGACCGGGACCGCCGGGGCTGTCTGCGGGAGGAGAAGGACTGACTGCCATCGGGGACCACCTCACCAGGGCGCGGCAGGAATCAGGCGGACGGGGCAGGGGGCGGGCCGGCCGGGCCGCCACGCGGCACGCGTGGCGGCCACGGCGGCTATCGCGTCCGGCATGGGTCAGGCCAGGCTTCCGGCGACCCTCTTACGGCGTGCCGCGTACAGGCCGGTTCCGGCGACCACCAGCATGGCGAGCCCGCCCGTGGTCACCGTCGGGGAGGCCAGCCCGCCGCCACCGGTGTGCATTCCGCCGCTGGGCTTCTCGTGGCCGCCGCTCCAGCCGCCCTCGTGCTTGCCGCCACCGGAGTCCCGGCCGTGCTCGCTGTCCTTGTCCTTGTAGGTCTCCGGGTCGTACTTGGGGTTGGTGTGCTCCTTGCTGTAGGAGGAGTCCGACGAGTCCCAATCGTCCCCGGCCGCGTACGCGCCGGGTGCGCCGAGAACGAGGACGGCCGAGGCCGCCGCCGTGGTCAGGAGGATGCGAGCAGAGCGCATGTGTCGTTCCTTCCGTCGGCGGCCGGGCAGCTGGTGCTTCGTCAGCTTGGGTGGCCCACCCCCGACGTGATCCACCGTCAGTCAGCCGGGCGTCGGCCACCACTCAAGGCGGTCAGCCGGGTGAACCGGCCCCGGTCCGGGGGGCGTCAGACGGACCCCAGCAGGGTGCTCAGGACCTGACGCAGCGCCGACTCGGCGTCCGGGACCGACCCCGCCGACCGCCAGGCCACGAACCCGTCGGGCCGGACGAGTACGGCGCCTTCGGGCGTCGTCCCGTGGGCGGCCGACCAGTTGGTGTCGCCCTCGGGGGCCAGCTCGGCGTCCGGGCCCTCGCCCACCCGGTACGAGGTCAGCGGGACGGACGTCCGCTCGGCGAGGCGGACGGCGGCCTCGTGCCAGCCGCTCGCCGCCCCGGCGTCGCTGAGCAGGACGAACGACGTTTCGTAGAGGTCCAGCGTGGAGATCTGTTCACCCCGGTGCCGTACCGCCAGGTGCGGGGCCCTGCTGCCGGGTTCGCCGGACAGGTCGAGGCGGTCCGGGACGACCGGGGTCGCGGGGTCGGCGCCCACGACGGCACCCCGCGGATAGCGGTAGCCGAGGGCCACGTTGAGGATGCCGCGCTGGGGGCCGCCGCCGGTGCCGGGCGCCGGGGCGTAGCCGGGGTGGCTGTGCTCGGCCGACCGGGCGGCGGCGCGGGCGCTGGTCGCCTCCGCGACCGGGCGGCGCTCGGCGTCGTAGGAGTCCAGCAGCGACTCCCCGGCCCAGCCGCCGAGGACCGCGGCGAGCTTCCAGGCGAGGTTGTGCGCGTCCTGGATACCGGTGTTGGAGCCGAACGCCCCCGTCGGGGACATCTCGTGGGCCGAGTCGCCGGCCAGGAAGACGCGCCCCGACCGGTAGGCGCGGGCGACGCGCTGGGCCGCGTGCCAGGGAGCCCGGCCGGTGATCTCCACGTCGAGATCGGCGACGCCGACCGCGCGGCGGATGTGCTCGACGCACCGCTCGTCGGTGAACTCCTCCAGCGTCTCGCCGCGTTCGGGGTGCCAGGGCGCGTGGAACACCCAGTTCTCCCGGTTGTCCACGGGCAGCAGGGCGCCGTCGGCCGCCGGGTCGGTCAGGTAGCAGACGATGAACCGGCGCTCGCCCACGACGTCGGCGAGGCGGCGGGAGCGGAAGGTGATGCTGACGTTGCTGAACAGGTCGCCCGGACCGCTCTGGCCGATGCCGAGCTGCTCGCGGACCGGGCTGCGGGGGCCGTCGGCGGCGACGAGGTAGTCCGCGAGGACGGTGGTGTGCTCGCCGGTCTCCCTGCTCTTGAGGATCGCGGTGACGCCCGAGGGCTCGCTCTCGAACGACAGCAGTTCGGTGCCGTACCGCAGGTCGCCGCCGAGCCGTGCGGCGTGGTCGAGCAGCACCGGCTCCAGGTCGTTCTGGCTGCACAGGCACCATGAGCTGGGGCTGAAGCGGGCCAGTGCGCCGCCCGCGTCGATCTCCTTGAACAGCCACTCGCCCGCGTCACCGACCAGGGTGGGGGTCTGCAGGATGCCGTGGTTGCCGGCCAGCGTGGCGGCGGCCTGACGGATCATCGGCTCGACGCCGGCCGTCCGGAACAGCTCCATGGTGCGCACGTTGTTGCCGCGGCCGCGGGGGTGGATGGAGGTGCCGGCGTGCCGCTCCACCAGCGTGTGCCGTACGCCCAGTCGGCCCAGGAACACGGAGGTCGACAGGCCGACGAGGGAACCGCCGACGATGAGGACCGGGACCCGGTGGGTCGTGGGGTCGGCCTGGGCAGTTCTCTGGTTCATCACTCGCCTCCAGCGCGTCGTGTCCGCCGACTCGTCGCGGTACGGCGGAGACGTTCATGCATGCCCCGCGGCACGAACCCGGGCCCAAGCTTCACCCGCTCAACACGCCCGGTTCCCCGAGTCGGCGGGCACTCGGCGCGACGGTCGCGCGCCGAGTGCCGTCACCGCTGCCGGGACCCGATCCCCGCCCGCTGCCGGGACTGCATAGGATCTGCTCTCATGTCGAACCCTGACGAGCTGCTTGTCGCCCTCTCCGCCGCGGTGGAGTCCGAGCGAAGCAATCAGATGTCGTTGACCGTGGTCGTCGGCGGTGCCGTCATCACCGGCCGGCTGGCTCCTGAGGCCGTGTGGAGGGAGCGGGTGGCGGAGGTCCTGAAGGACTCGGACCGCCTCGGACCGTTCTCCGACGTCTTCGCCCGTGCCCCGCGAGGGGAGCGTCCCGGCCGTGCAGAGGCGCCCACCCACCTGCACTTCCACCTCGCCCGGATCCTGCAGGGGAGCCTGGGGATCCCGGAGACGGGAGGCATGTACAGGGTCGCGATCAAGGACGTCAGCGCATGGACCGTGGGCGATCTCAGCTACTTCGACCAGTAGCCCCTGACCGGGGGCCCGGGTTGCCGTAGTAGGCGTCGGGGCCGTGTTTGCGGGTGTAGTGGCGTTCCAGGAGGTGGGCGGGCGGCGGTGCCGTCGGGTTCAGGGACATGGTGTGCAGGGCGATGTCGGCGACGGCTTCGCAGATGATCGCGTGTTCCAGGGACTTGCGGGCGCTGGTGCCCCAGGTGAAGGGGCCGTGGCCGGC